>NVTW01000067.1 GCA_002401725.1 Gammaproteobacteria bacterium | reverse complement strand
ATCTCTTCTGCTAAGGCCACAACAGGAAACTCGCCATTAAAAAATGGCAATTTTCTCACCCGAGTCTCATGTTGACGAAAAGATGTTTTATGGCCTTTTTTATGATTTCTCAATAGATCAAAAGCCGGCTGTGGAAACATAGCGCCGCCAGCGCGGTCAAAATTACCGGTAATTATATTGAGTACATTAGTTAACCATTGACACAAACCGCCAAAGGTTTGCGTAGACGCGCCCATACGGCTATAACAAACAGCAGCATCTGCCGCCATCATGTCATCAGCTAAAGTGCGAATACTTCCTGCATCAATACCAACAAATTCTGCAATAGTTTCTGGCGAATAAGCTTTAGCAATTTCGGTTAGATCATCAAGCCCTGTAACCATGGTTTCTAAATGACGTAAATTAACGCTATTACGAGCAAATACACAGTGGATCATGGCAAAAAGCAATAAAGCATCTTTTTCAGGGCGAATGAATAAATGTTGATCGGCAATTTTAGCGGTGCGCGTACGACGAGGATCAATCACAACGATTTTACCGCCACGTTTTTGGATAGCTTTCATGCGACCAATTACATTAGGAGCTGTCATCATGCTACCGTTTGAAACCACCGGATTACCGCCAATGATCAACATAAAATCAGTACGATCAATATCAGGTACTGGAATTAACATGCCCGCGCCAAACATAAAATTAGCCGCTACATGATGTGGCATTTGATCGGTAGAGGCAGAACTAAAACGATTAATAGTGCCCAATGATTTCATAAAAGGTCTCATGAACAGCGCATTACCAAGACTATGGGCATTAGGATTACCTAAATAAATAGCCAAAGCATTTTTGCCATGTTCATTTTGGATGCTTTTAAATTTTTCAATAATTTCACTAAACGCTTCATCCCATGAAATATCTTCCCAACCTGTTGCTGTACGTCTTATGGGGGTTTTTAAGCGATCTTTATCAGTGTAAAAATCTTGTAATGCCGTAGCTTTGGGACAATTATAACCTTTACTAAAGGGATCTTTTTGATCGCCTTTAATTGAGATGATTTCTTTGTCTTGATATTTTATTTCCAAGCCACACATGGCTTCACAAATATTACAGTTTCGATAATGTGTTTTAATTTCGCTCATGTATTCTTTATCCCTTGAAATAGCGCTTAGCTTGAGTTGATTTGCTTACTTAGTTCAGAACGTTTCTGCTAACCATTTTTTAGTTAAGCCAATGGTAACCATTGCTTTAAGTTTAAATAAAGCCATGCTGTCTCCTGACTCAAGTGCCTCTTCACCACAGCGGGGATCTGAGCGCTGTAGTGCGCCCGTCATTTTATGATTGATGGGAATAGGATCGCAGCCGTGTCCTGATTCACAAATAAAGTCCCAATTTTTTTTTGCTGGTAGATGACAGGCGAAACAATTACCGCCAAAACGGTTTTTGACATCAACAAAACCACGTTTAGCAATTTTAGAACCTTTTTCATTTACTGCTAATTCAAAAAATTCCCAGTCTCCTGTTGCCGGAGATGTACCTAACTCACGCTTAACCATCACTTCAGTCGGTACCAGTTGTACTACTGAACCTACCGGATAAATCGCACCTTTAGGAGCATTAGCAGCAGCAAGAGTACTGTCAATATCACCCAATAGGTTATCAACATAAAAATGGCGTACGGGGGTCATTTCTCGCATGCAATTAAAACTTTTGTTAGTAATTTTCATTGCTTTTATTTGAGCTTTAGTTTGAGCCGTTGTTTGGGCATTAGTTTCATCAACACTTTTAATCGCTGCAACGCTTTTGTCATTGGCTTGTGCTGATTTAGCCGTTTCTGCATTTACGGATAATGAAGCAATACAAAATAGCATCGCCGTAGTAAATATTTTTAGCTTGTTATTTAGGTCAATTATCATGTTAATTTCCATTTTATAAGTGCTATTTTTATCATTAAAAAGCTTATTCAATTAACCAACTTAAAGCTTAACAATTAACTTACCTTTATTTTGCCCAGTAAAAAACAAATTCAACCCCGTCATGGCTGACTCAAGCCCATTTAAAACATGAGCTCGATGTTTAATCTGTCCTTTCATTACATACGGGGTAAGTTTGGCTAAAAGCGCTGGCACTTCGCCAAAATGATCCGGCATGGTAAAGCCTTGTATGGTTAAGCGCTTTTTAATGATCGGGATCCAATTAGGTGCTAGATCGGGCTCTGCCTTTGGGTAGTCGGCGATCATGCCACAAACCGCAATACGGCCATGAGCATTCATGCGCGCAAAAACATGGTGCTGTATTGGGCCTCCTGTATTTTCAAAATAAACATCAATACCTTGTGGGGTTAATTCTGCTAATTTAGCGGCTAAATCATCCGTTTTATAATTAATTGCACCATCAAAACCTAATTCATTAACGATCCAATCTGCTTTTTCATCACTGCCAACAACACCTACGACCGTTAGGCCATCAGCTTTAGCCAACTGCCCCACTATTGAACCAACAGAGCCAGCGGCACCCGAAACGACAAGGGTTTCTCCTTTTTGCGGTTTACCAATACTGTAAAGCCCTTGAGTTGCGGTTAAACCGGGTAAGGCAAATACTGACAAAATGGCTTCATCAGGCAATGGTGCGGTCACTTTATTCATGCCAGTGCCATCACTTAAAAAATATTCTTGCCAGCCCATCATTCCCATAACGCGATCGCCCACACTAAAATCTGGATGATCACTTTCAACAATTTCACCTACGCCTGAACTACGCATAACTGTGCCTAATTCAACCGGTGGAATATAGCTTTCAGTATCTGCACTCATCCAACCAAACATGGCTGGATCGAGCGACATATGGTTTTGTTTTACTAAAAATTGCCCTTTACCAACACTAGGCATGTCTTTTTGCACGATTTCAAATAATTCAGATCCTACTGGCCCTGTTGGACGGGCAATTAAATTTATTGCAGTATAAGTTGTCATAGCTTTCTCAATTTTTGTCTGTTAATTAATTTAAAGGGTAATATTTAATTATTACGTTGGCGCAGTTCTTTGCGTAAAACCTTACCGACATTTGATTTGGGTAATTCATCCATAAATTCAACAATTTTAGGTCGCTTATAGTTAGTAAGTAACTCACGGCAATGATCTAAGATATCTTGTTCAACTAAATCAGGATCTTTACGGACAATAAATACTTTAACCATTTCACCCGTTGCCTCACAGGGTACAGCAATAGCAGCAGCCTCTAGCACTCCGTCATGCATAACAAGCACTTCTTCTATTTCATTAGGGAATACGTTAAAACCAGAAACGATGATCATGTCTTTTTTACGATCAACAATTCTAAACAGGCCTTTTTCATCCATAGTGGCAATATCACCTGTTGCTAACCAACCGTCTTTAAGCACTTCGTCAGTAGCTTCTTGGCGATTGTAATAGCCTTTCATCACTTGCGGGCCTTTTACCCACATTTCACCCGTTTCTCCAATGGCAACTTCTTTTCCATCATCATCAAGTAAGCGAATATTGGTTGATGAAAGAGGGACGCCAATAGTACCGTCATAACTTGCTTGATCATAAGGATTCATCGTCACCGTTGGTGAACATTCAGTTAAGCCGTAACCTTCTAATAAGCGCACACCCGTTACTTTTTGCCAAAGTTCCGCAACGGGGCGTTGCACTGACATGCCGCCACCAAAACCAAGTTTTAATGCACTAAAATCAATTTTATCGAATCCTGGTGTATGTAAAAGCGCATTAAATAAGGTGTTCACGCCAGTGATCGCCGTAAATGGATATTTACTTAATTCTTTAACAAAACCAACCATATCGCGCGGATTGGTGATCAGCAAATTAACGCCACCGTAGGCCATAAAACACAAACAATTAGAGGTTAAAGCATACACATGATAAAGCGGCAAAGCGGTAACCATTAATTCTTTACCTGCTGAAAATACATGTCTGGTCATTTCATTGGTTTGCAGTAGATTAGCAATCATGTTGCGATGGGTTAGCATCACGCCTTTAGCTGGCCCTGTAGTGCCGCCAGTATATTGTAAAAAGGCCAGATCAGAGCCCACAACATCTACCGAAGTAAAACTTAGCTTGCTGCCTATTGCCAGCGCTTTATTAAATTTAACCGTATTAGACAAATTATAAGCAGGCACTTGTTTTTTAACATATTTAAGTACGCTGTTGACTAAAGTTCCTTTGATTTTACCCAAGCGGTCGCCAACACCCGTGGTAATAACATGCTTAACCTCTGTTTTATCAATAACCGTTGCTAAAACATGAGCAAAATTTTCAAGTACCAAGATGGCTTTAGTACCTGAGTCTTTTAATTGATGTTCTAATTCACGAGCGGTATAAAGTGGGTTAACATTGACCACTGTTAATCCTGAAATTAACGCACCAAATAGCGCAATAGGATATTGCAAAGTATTGGGGATCATTATCGCGAATGTATCGCCTTTCACTAAACCTAACTCGTGTTGTAAATAAGCAGCAAAATCAGTGGCCTGTTGAGCTAGTTGCTGATAGCTAATACTGGCCCCCATATTAATAAATGCAGTATTATCTTTATATAATTTTGTGTATTTAAAAAACAAATCAGCCAAGGATTTATAGGTGTCGGGATTTATTTCAAACTCAACGCCGGGCGGATAACTCTTTTCAAGCCAAATTTTTTCCACGTTATTTTCCTATTCTATTGTTATTGCCATTGCCATTGCCATTGCTAGAGTAAAGACTATTTTTGCTGCGCTTGCATGAAAGCCATCGCTTTTAGCACAAATTTTTCACCTTGCTTAGCACCTGATGTTAAAGCTGCTTGGTTTGCTTGTGCTGTTAAGTCTTGCCAATGCTCACGTACAGTTTCTGGGTTTTGTGAAGCTTTGGGGATAAAACAACCTTCGGTTTCGAAAATACTCGCACTAGAATAACCTCCGGCACCCGCACATAAAATAAAACGGTTCGGCGCATCGTCATCACATAAGGTTAGCATTCCTGCCGTTACGGCCTCAGGTGCGAATGCTTTAACTATGTCTTCAGGCATTAAATCTTCGGTCATTCGTGTACCCGCCGTTGGTGCTAGTGCATTAATGTGAATATTATTTTTTGCCCCTTCAATAACAAGCGTGTTCATCAACCCAAGTACGGCCATTTTAGCGGCACCATAATTTGCTTGGCCAAAGTTACCATACATTCCGCTTGACGAGGTGGTCATCACAATACGACCATAATTTTGATTTTTCATGATCTCCCATACCGCTTTGGTACAGTTAACCGAGCCCATTACATGAACATCCATCACTAATTTAAAATCAGCTAATGACATTTTACTAAAGGAC
>NVTW01000066.1 GCA_002401725.1 Gammaproteobacteria bacterium | reverse complement strand
AACAAAGCAGGTCTACAATTTAACCGTACTTGCCGCTGGAAAAAACCGATATTTTTGCGCCTTTAACGCACTCAATTTACTCAATAGACCAAACACCCCCTTAAAAGAATCTGTCTTTATTGAAGAATTACTCACCGCAGTAAGCACAAAAAATTGGAGTGGTCTAAAAGATGATTTAAAAGAGGGCAATCAAATACAAGAAAAAGTATGGCCACTAATTTCCGCTTTAAATAGCACAAGTAAAAAATGTAATAATTGTCCAAATAAAAAAAATTGCGGGTTTGTAAAAGAAAGAAGCAAAATCAAACAAGCAGATGTCATCATAGCCAACCATGCACTGATTTGGTCTGATATAACCCACAATAACGTACTCCCTGATCCAACCAATGCGTTATATATTTTTGATGAAGCTCACCACATTCCTAAAAACTACCGTTCTTCTTTGAACAAATCCTTTAATTTCAAGTTACTTGACAATATATTTTCAACTCAACGTAAAAACACCTTAGAAACCACTAAAAACATTACCGAATTAAGTGAAACATGCCCAACACTGACGCTTGAACATGCCAATATTTTATGTGAAAACAGTACTATTTCCTTAACAACATTATTTGAACATTGTAAATTTTATCTACTAAAAAACAAAAACAACACAATGATCAAAATACAACCCTCACATACCTAAACAACACAATGCCTGTAGAATTGCTTTCCCTTATACAAACAGAAACTATCCCAACCTTGTTAACTCACCAAAAAATATTATTTAACATGCCTATGCAGATAACTCAGGAATGAACTATACTGTATATATAAACACACTGTATAGGTAGACATTATCATGAACATGCCAGAAGCAAGCTTTTTAGCTTGGCAACAACAGTTTAGTACAGAAGAAGATTGCTTGAAGTATTTAGAGAAAATGAAATGGTCAAATGGCTTCATTTGCCCTAACTGTGGCAATGAGCATAGCTATGAAATTAAAAGCCGCCATTTGCACGAATGTACGCAATGTAAAAAGCAAACATCAGTCACGGCAGGGACACTTTTTCATCGTAATCGTATCACCTTGGTTCAGTGGTTTTGGGCTATCTATTTTCTTGGCTCAGATAAAGGAAGTATATCAGCGTTGAGGTTAAGTAAATTGATAGAAGTTCATTGGCGAACCGCTAGGTTGATTTTAAATAAACTTAGAGCTGCAATGGGGCATAGAGATAGTTTGTACCAATTGAGTGGCACAATAGAGCTTGATGATGCATTAGTTGGTGGTAGGCAAAAAGGTAAACGAGGTCGTGGTGCAGCAGGAAAAAAGAATGTGCTAATAGCCTGTGAAAGCAAAGATAAAAAGGCAGGATTTATTGCAATGGAAGTGGTCGATAGTATTTGCCATTTCAGCGTTAATGAGTTTGTCAAAAAGCACTTAAAACGAGGTCAAAAAGTTCATTCTGATGCATTGCCAGCATTGAATATAATTGAGCAAACACAACACTATGAAGCAAGGGTAACACCGAGTTATTTAGTCGATGAATGGCTACCGTGGGTACATATAGCCATAAGTAATTTAAAAACATTTTTATTGGGCACATTCCATGGTGTATCCGGAAAATACCTGCAAGAATACTTAGATGAGTTCTGTTATCGGTTCAATCGTCGATTTATCGAAAAACAGATCCCTAACCGATTGTTAAATTTAGCAATAGTTCATGCACCTGTAAAATCGTCCTGAGTTAAGTGCATAGGCATGTTAAATAATCACTTGGAAATGCTATTAATACCAATCTCACTAAATAGGTGATCATTTCTACTTGTTAAAATCACCAATTACTACGTTGTTTATTTAATAATGAGAACAACTAGTTATTGAAATAAACGCCTTGTATTTGGAAATTTTTCCTACGTATAAAGTAGATCACCTAATTAATGAAACTGGTATAATTAAGAATAAAAAATGTCGAAAAACGAACAAAAACACAACATTCAAGAGTATTTCAGCGCGCTATTTGAATTGTTAGGACAAGAATATAACTGGCAATGGGAAGAACGGCGTAGTGCATGGTTAGCAGAGTTCTCGCGTGATAAAGTAGCCAGCACTTTAGCGATACTCGAACAACATTTTGACGATGCTTGGCACCCCAAAAACATAAAAAAAGCGCCAAAAGAGTTGCAAGTACAATTAGCCGATTTAGCTAAACTAGCAAAAGAACAAAAATTATTTACCACGCCAGCAAATTTAAACAAACCAACCTTATTGGCCGTTTGGTGGCCTTGGGGACATGGTGCGACCGTGTCTTTGCGGTTAATGACATTAGAAAACACTTATGTAGCACCGGCTGAATTTCAAACTAAAGACAATTTTTTTACGGTAATTAAAAAATTATTTGCTAAATCGTAAATATATTAGTGTTAACAGGATTAACTATGAAACTGATCATGAAAACTGAGTTTGATAATCTTAGACTTAATAATGCTCACAGTTACGACAGCAATACTAATACCGATAAACAAGTGGTGAGAATTTATTGTGGAGAACAACTCATTGCCAAAATGATCAAGCAAAAAAAATCGATCCGTTATTTTGGTGCTGATAATTATCAACATTTTTTAACGGATCAATAAATTTTATATTTCAGGATTCATTATTCAAAATGACGATTACTTGCTGTTGGCCAGCTTGACAATGGAAATGGATATTTTTCAGTATTAACCGTTAAAAACTCATTAATTTGGAAAATATAATCATTCAAACTTGCACCAAATTCTTGTAGTGGTTTATTGGGTTTTTCATTAATCAATAACGCAATAAATTGAAAAATTGCGATAAGTGTAATACCTACACGTGCAAATCCAGCTAAAAAACCAAAAAAAAGCATCGCCAAACCACGTTTAAATACATTACTGCTTTTATGGGATTTTTCTTCATCTTCATAAGTGTTACGATTGATATCTAGGATGTTATCAATACCTGCTATAGCTAATTTAGTTTTTACATATTTAGGTAAATCAAACATATGACGATTTTGAGTAATGCTTGGAATGAATAATTCTTTATGAATCTCTGATTCTTGCATGAAATTATCATAAAAATCATTATCAACTTCATATGAATGCTGTTTTATACAAGGCCCTATAATCGCGGTGATTTTTTTAGCTCCTAATGATTTCATTTGTTCTATTGCTTCATCTGTAATGCTGCTTCTAGCGCCTTTCCACCCTGCGTGAACTGATGCTACAATCGCGGCATCACTATCCATTAGTAATATAGGCACGCAATCAGCTGTTAAAACTCCTAAGGCAATTCCAGGTTTGTCAGTGACTTGTCCATCTGCTATGCAATAACCATTATAGTCTTTGGTATAAATTACTTTATTAGTGTGTTTTTGTTCGACAACGGCTATTTTTTCTGTCCCAAAGATATTAGAAATCAATTTATTATTATTTTCATGATTCTCTTGATGTTGCATATATCTATGCTTAGATTCAGGGATTTTTTTCGTATAAAAACCATATTTTATGTTTGTAGGTTTAAATTCATCATGAGTTATAAACATCCTTTATTCTCCTAAAGCTATTATCTTTGCCAAGAATGGTTAAGATTTCAAATACACTTGGTGATGCATTAGAGCCAGTTAAGATTACTCTTAAAATACCTGCTATTTCACCAAGTTTCATTTCTTTCTTCTCAGCTAAAGCTTTTGTAGCTGCCATTAAATCATCTTTATTCCAATTTATATTTWCTACTTCRTTTTTAAACTCTTGAATTAATTGAGCATRAGTTAAAATTTGAAGACGTAATTCTTCTGGAATTTCTATAGATTTCTCTGTTATATAGATAGTAGCAGATTTTTTAAGTTCTAAAATAGTTTTAGCTCTTTGTTTTAAAGAATCTAATCCATTTAAAATATTTTCCTTAGAAGCTGCACTAATATTATCCTCAGCAATCATCTCTAGTAGATATTGATTATCTGCAGATTTTATATAATGATTATTTACATTATCGAGTTTTTTAAAGTCTAATCTTGATGGAGATTTTCCAATAGATTCTAAGTTAAACCATTCTATCGCTTGTTCAGCGTTAATAAACTCATCATCTCCATGGCTCCAACCAAGTCTAAGCAAATAATTACATAAAGTTTCTGGTAAATAGCCTAAATCTTTATAGGCATCAATTCCTAAAGCTCCATGGCGTTTAGATAATTTTTTACCATCTTCTCCATGAATTAGAGGAATATGTACAAATGTTGGAATATTCCAGCCCATAGCTTCGTAAATAACAACTTGACGAGGAGTATTTGTTAAATGATCATCGCCACGAATAATGTGAGTTACTTCCATGTCATGATCATCAACTACTACCGCTAGCATATAAGTAGGAGTGCCATCTGAACGCAAAAGTACCATGTCATCAAGAGTATGGTTTTGTGTAACCACCCTTCCCTGAACTTTATCTTCTATAGTGGTGCTTCCTTCTCTAGGAGCTTTTATTCTAATAACATAGGGTGAGTCTGGATAACTAGAAGGATCAGCAGTTCTCCACTTGCTTTGAATGGGCTTGCCATTTTTCATGCTTTCTTCGCGTAAAACTTCTAATTCTTCTTTACTTAAAAAACATTTATATGCTTTGTCTTTGTTAAGAAGTTCTAATGCTATTTCTTTATGGCGTGAGGCACGATCGAATTGAAATATTGCATCATCATCCCATTCTAATCCTAGCCATTTAAGGCCGTTTAAAATAACATCTACAGCCTCTTTACTATACCTTGTGCGATCTGTATCTTCAATGCGCAGTAAAAATTTACCATTATTAGCTTTAGCGAATAAATAATTAAATATTGCAGTGCGAACTGAACCAATATGAAGGTAGCCTGTAGGAGATGGAGCGAAACGAGTAATAATTTTTTGCATGAGCTTTTATATGAAATCTTTGACTTTAAAGTATTTGGTCGGGGCAGAGAGATTCGAACTCCCGACCCTCTGCTCCCAAAGCAGATGCGCTACCGGGCTGCGCTATGCCCCGACAAAAATACTAGAGATAGATAATCTATACTGTTTATCAAATAAATCAATAGTTTTTTTCATCTTTTATAAATAATATTATATTTAT
>NVTW01000054.1 GCA_002401725.1 Gammaproteobacteria bacterium | reverse complement strand
TTTTAAATAAACAGTTTTTGTTATTGAAATATAACAAGGCAAGGGTTTGTAGCATAAAACCTTCGAGTAGAGTTCAAATCTCTATCTCACCGCCACATTCAAAGGGCTAGCCTCCGATAAAAACAGAACATTTCGCAAAAAAATATTTATTCTTTATTTTTAACTATTTATAGTATTATCCATGAATTCTTATTTTTTTATGTTTCAAGTATCAACTGCTATGAATAATAAACCACTCTCTATAATAGTTGGCTCAAATAACCCGGTAAAAATTAATGCCGCTAAATCGGCTATTTCTACGGTATTTCCTAATGTTGAAATTTCTTGCCAAGGAATGCATGCACCATCGCTAGTTGCAGATCAACCGATGAGCGAAGAAGAAACACGCGCCGGTGTAATTAATCGGGTTAACTATTGTCAACAACACTCTCAGGCTGATTTTTATGTGGCGATAGAAGGTGGCGTTGATGATTTTGAATATGGTAGTGCTACGTTTGCTTATGTTGTAATTGCGACAAATGAGCAACAATCTATAGGGCGCAGCGCTAACTTACCTTTACCTAATGTCGTTTATCAAGCGTTACAGCAAGGAGAAGAGTTGGGAGATGTTATGGATAGATTGTTTAACACTGAAAATATAAAACAAAAGGGCGGTGCAATGGCGTTATTAACAGCTGATCATGTAAGTAGAGAAAGTGTTTATACTCAGGCATTGATTTTAGCATTAGCGCCTTTCATCAATAGTACTCTTTTTGATAAATAACACTGGTTGAATATCATGCTGAATTTGCATATAAAAGCAAATATTTGCATGCAAAATAATCAATCAGGAAAATATTTACTTTTTTTATAAATTTAATGTTGACAGTTTCTCTATAGCTCTTTAATATTCCGCCCCGTTGAGAAGGTGCTTAGCAAAAACTTAACAATTTTGGCTTTATAGTTAATTTACGAAAGTTAAAAGTTATTCCCCAATAGCTCTGTTTATAGAGTATTGGATGTTGAAAGCACTGTTAATCCATGTTGTTCAGCAAAAAATAAGATTTATTCCCCAATAGCTCAGTTGGTAGAGCTAATGAAGTACTGTTAATCCATGTATCTTCATCAGGAATTAAAAAGTTTATTCCCCAATAGCTCAGTTGGTAGAGCGATGGACTGTTAATCCATGTGTCACTGGTTCGAGCCCAGTTTGGGGAGCCACATTCTACTTCACTAATAAACAGAAGTTAAAAAAGTTTATTCCTCAATAGCTCAGTTGGTAGAGCGATGGACTGTACTCTTGTCACAATCAGCATGTGTCACTGGTTCGAGCCCAGTTTGGGGAGCCATATTATTTATAATGGCTTGAAATTAATTTTAAGCGGTTATTTGAATGCTTAACAAGCATTGAAATTAGAAAGTTTATTCCCCAATAGCTCAGTTGGTAGAGCGATGGACTGTTAATCCATGTGTCACTGGTTCGAGCCCAGTTTGGGGAGCCACATTAAAGGCTGTAGAGAAATCTACAGCCTTTTTTATTGTTTAATATTTAGTTAAAAATCATTCCCCAATAGCTCAGTTGCCTAGAGCGATGGACTGTACTCTTGTTAAAATCAGCATGTGTCACTGGTTCGAGCCAGTATTTCAAACAAAGAGTGGGGAGCCACATTAAAGGCTGTAGAGAATTCTGTGGCCTTTTTAATGCACATAAAAAAGTTTATTCCCCAATTGTTAACACCAATAGCTTAGTTGCTAGAGCGATGGACTGTATTTTATTTAATAGCGACTATTAGACGACAACAATTGCCCATTACAAAA
The DNA here is from genome assembly GCA_002401725.1 of Gammaproteobacteria bacterium. Lineage (GTDB taxonomy): Bacteria > Pseudomonadota > Gammaproteobacteria > Enterobacterales > Alteromonadaceae. The sequence goes on along the minus strand of NVTW01000054.1, from coordinate 10,683 downwards.
CTTACACACAAAACCTGTGGGTAACTTTGTGAATAAAAATGTAAGAAACTATGTAATACCAGTTTCATTAATTAAGTGATCTACTTTATACGTAGAAAAAATTGCCAAGAACAAGGCATTTATTTTAATAACTAGTTGTTCTCATTATAAAATAAACAACGCAGTAATTGGTGATTTTAACAAGTAGAAAATTAACTCCTCAGGTGGAAGGATAAGTTTGAAGTCTGTTAAAAAGTCTTTAGGGACTCGTTTATGTCCAACAGCACCAGAAAAATTATTGGCAGCTATTTTTCTAAACAATGGAAGATGTAATAGACTGTAAATAAAAGGCCCATAACATATATTGAGGGGTCTAAACACATGTAATTCGGTTGATCCAAAACCAATACCATTTTCCAACTGAGTAGCTATAGCTGCTTTCCCATTTTCCATACATGGAGTGATTTTAGCGAATAAGACATCATTTTCTTTAAAAGCAGTGAATCCCTTTTTTACATCAGAGTATGCTCGAATATCAGAAGCATCTAGCATACGAGAGTTTGTTGACACGCTTGGCATAGGAACAAACGAAACTGAAAGTTCATCATCATATTTTTCTGCTTTTGGGTTAAGTATACTAATGTCAGAAAAACTTCCTACATCCCAACTCTTAGGGTTGGTCACTGGATCGCCAAACATATCTAGAAAGACGCTGCGCAGGAAGTCGTCGGCGAGTTTGATGGCTTGTTGGCGTTTGCGGTGGATGGCATCGGCTTTATCTAAAATCGCGGCAATGCGTTTTTGCTCTGCGAGTAGCGGGAGAGGGATTTTACTTTGCTTGATAATTTTATCAGAAATAGCTGGGTAGTTGGCTCCTGTTGCGTTAGACATCATATCCGAAATAAATAAATTCGTTTGTACCCAATAAAATAAATAGCAACTATCTAACTCACCACATTTTGCTCTCAATACACAATAGCCTGTAGAAGCAGTAGCACCGTCAAAATCATTAGAAACTAAAGCGACACCATTTAAATTTGGTCTAACTGTGGCTACTAATACATCAGCATGCTGAACTAATTGCCTTGCTCTACTTGGTGCCTTACTAGACACAACACTAGATACTAGTTTTGAATCTATTACTTTTTTGTTTTTATCAACAGAGCCAAGATCAATGTAATTAAACTCAGTTTCTGAATCAGATTTTAATGGACTCCACGAGCTTACCTTTTCTACAAGCTTTCCCAATTCAACCATCGACCAACTCATACCTCATCTCCATCACTTAGCAAATCACCCACTAGCTCTTGCTCAATTTCTGCAATACTCGGCAAGCTTGATTTTAAGTTATCAGGTAATGATTGAGTAAGTTGATATTCAGAAACGCCAATAGGTTTATTTAGGTTGTTTAAAGCATATTCAACCACTAATTTATTTTTTTCTTTACACAATAAAATACCAATGGTGGGGTTGTCTTGTTCGGCTTTTAGTTGTTTATCAACAGCGGTTAAATAAAAACTTAATTTACCGGCATACTCTGGTTTAAAAGCGCCTGTTTTTAGCTCTACCACTACATAACTGCGTAATTTAAGATGATAAAAAAGCAAGTCTAAGTTGGCAATCTTCATTGCCAACGGGTACATGCACTTGTTTACCTACATAAGCAAAGCCTGCGCCTAGCTCTAATAAAAACTGGGTAATGTGTTTTATCAAGCTCTGTTCTAGCTCGTGCTCGTTGTGGCTTTCGGTTAAGGCTAAAAAGTCGAAAACATAAGGGTCTTTTAAGGTTTGTTTGGCTAAGTCTGATTGTACTGTAGGCAAGGTTTGCGCGAAGTTGCTAATAGCTTTACCTTCGCGCTGATATAAACCACTTTCAATTTGGTGAACCAGTACATTGCGGCTCCAGCCATGCTCAAGGGTGTTTTTAACATAAAACAAGGCTTCGGTTTGGCTATGGCATTTAGCAATAATTTTTAAATTATGTCCCCAAGGTATTTGCATTAATTGTGCAACAGCTTGTTGCACAATTGTGGAACAAGCTATCCCACAATTGCTAGTTTCACCATTAACTTTGCTATTCAATTGCGAAACAACTTGTTTCGTAATTGAACCATCAACAGACCAAAAGAGATACCACTGGCGGATCAGCTCTAAATTTCGATGAGAAAAACCTTTTATATCAGGGAACTCTGCCGTTAAATCTTTACTTAATTGTTTTAAAAATCCACTGCCCCACGTGCTGTTTTGTTGTTTTTCAACAATGTCTTGGCCTAATTGCCAGTAAAAGTTTAATAGCTCGGAATTGACTTTTACCACGGCTTTTATTTGCGCTTGGGCAAACGATTGTTTTAGTGTTTGTAACCAATTTTTATAATCGCTATTTTTGTTTAACTGTTGGCTAGTCACAGCATTTTCTCCAACGCTTTTAAATCAGCTAAAATTTCATTTTCTAACTCAACTAGCTTACCTAAGATCTCTTTCGGCGGATCGTATTTTTCTTCTTCATACACTACTTCTTTATAGCGATTTATGGATAAGTCATATTTATTACTAACAATCTCGTCTTTACTCACCCAAAAGGCCTTTTGGGTTTTATCGTTGTTATCACTTGTCGCTAGGGCTTTATCACGCGCTTTAAATTCAGCCACTAAGTCAGGTAAGTCGTTGTCTTTTATTGGTGTGCGTTTATCGTCTAATGAAAAACCATCGGCTTGCACGTCATAAAACCACACATGATCCGTTCCTTGTGAGCCAGCGCCGCCTTTGGTGAAAATTAAAATAGCGGTGGAAACGCCTGCGTAAGGTTTAAATACACCACTGGGCAGTGAAATAACCGCTTCTAATTGGTTATTTTCAACAAGAAGTTGTCGTAATTGTTGATGGGCTTTTGATGAGCCAAATAAAACACCATCAGGCACTATGGTGGCTGACTGACCGCCAATTTTTAACATGCGTTCAATCAAGGCAACAAAGAGTAATTCTGTTTTTTTTGTTTTTACTTTACGCAGTATTTCAGGGCATACATCTTCTTCGTCTAAACTGCCTTTAAAAGGTGGGTTGGCAAGAATAATATCAAAGCCTTCTTTGGCCTCTTTGGGGAAGTTTTCACTGAATCGTTGACTAAGTGTGTCTTGATAATGAATATCAGGGGTTTTAATGCCGTGCATCACTAAATTCATTGCGGCAACACGTAACATGGTGGCGTCAAAGTCAAAACCGTGGAACATATCAGTATCAATGTGTTCTCTATCTTCTGGTGTGATCAAGTCCCCTGAATAGAGTACATTTTCAACTTGCTTGCCGTTAATATCTAACAGCGGTTTACCCGGTTCTTCATTAGAGCCATCACCTGTTTCAATAAACACTGGCTCACGTTCAATACCTTCTTTTGAGGTGTATTTTTCAAGTAAGTATTCGTAGGTGATCGATAAAAAGCCACCCGTACCACAAGCTGGATCACAAATGCGACTGTTTTTATTTGGCGATAGCATTTCTACCATGGCGCGAATAATATGGCGTGGCGTGCGAAACTGGCCATTGATCCCTGCGGTGGTGAGTTTACTTAATAGGTATTCGTATAAATCGCCTTTAGTGTCGGTATTATCTAGCGGTAAGTCGTTAACCATTTCAACGGCTTTTACTAACAAGCTTTGTTTTTGGATCATCAACTGTGCGTCTTTCATAAACTCGCTAAATAATGAACCTTCACTGCCCTCTTTAACGGTCATATTTGAGCTTGATGCGAAAAATGGGAACAGTTCATCTTTAACAACTTTATAGAGTTTTTCTGCCCCTAAATGGCGAATATTTTGCCAGCGCAGGTGTTGTTGTTGGTCATTAAAACGACGGTTAAAGGGCTTTTTAGTACGGGCGCTGCGCTTCTCGTCCGCTTGTTCGTTCATATCGAGCATGCGGGCATACATTAAAAAGGTAATTTGCTCGATTACCGTTAACGGGTTGGTGATCCCCCCCGTCCAAAATTCTTCCCAAAGTTTATCAATTTTACTTTTTAGTGAACCTGTGATCATCTTTTCTATCTTTCCTGTTGTTTTTTGTCGGGTTGAAACCCGATTATAAATTTAGTTGCTCAGTAAGTTTTCAATTAAGCGAATAATAATGTCTTTTTCTGTTGGTTTTGATTCTGCCACTAACAAAGTGATAGCCGCTAAGCCAGTGTCGTTAATAATGGGTTGGTAGTTTTTATTCATTAATCGGTTGTTTCGATTTAAAAAATCAACAAACAAAAAGGCTGCGGTTCGTTTATTACCATCGCTAAAAGTATGGTTTTTAACCACAAAATATAATAGATGTGCGGCTTTGCTTTCAATGCTTGGATAGGCGGGTTCGCCAAAAACGGTTTGCTCAAGCGCTCCCCAAATTGCCGCTAGGCCGTCACCTCGTTCATTAGCAAATAAATTGCTCGCTTCGCCTTTAGCCATTAAGTTAGTCTTTAATTGGTTAATGGCTTGTTTAGCATCAGTTAAGGGCGTTAAGTTACCGCCTTGCTCACCGTTTGGTGTGGTTAATAGGCCTTCGTCGTATTGTTGTAACCATAAAAAAGTTTGTGTGTAGCTAGTAATAATATCAACAAGCCCAGCGCCAAATTCACTATTTTGCGGTAAGTCAGCGGCACGTTTAACTAACTGTAGTGCTTTTTCTAATTCGTTCGCATTTTCGGTTAAGCGTTGCTGATTTAAGCTATAACCTTGTAATAAATGCTGCTTTAAGGTTTTAGTTGCCCATTGGCGAAACTTAACACCTTGCGGTGATTTAACGCGATAGCCAACAGAAATAATAACATCAAGATTATATTGATTAATTAGATACTTTTTTCCATCTGAGGCAGTAGTCCGGAATTTCCGGACTACTTGACTCTCATTGAGTTCATTATCTTTAAAAACATTACGAATATGCTCTGAAATTGTTCGTTTGTTTTTATCAAATAACTGACTCATGTTTGCTTGCGATAACCAAACACTTTCATCTTGTAATGTTACCTTTAGCTGTAGTGAACCGTCATCTGCTTGATAAACTTCTATGCTATTTTCGTCCATTTTTATAACCTTATTTCTTTTACTATACTTGCAGATTTACTACCAAGTTCTACATCAAACTGTTTAATAAATTGCTCAATCACATCGGCTTGTTTTTCATTAAATACACCGTCTAAGCCCATATCATGAATTTGCGTAAAAGGTGCATCATACAGTTGTTCTATTTGAATACAGCCATAACGAATTAAATGGTTTTTTAGCATACTAATAAAGCGTAATTGTTTGCTATTTACATGGGTATGAATTTGTTGAACAAAATCAGTAAAAATCTGCTCAATAGTGGTTTTATCCATACCCACTATAGTGCGAAGAATTTTATCTAAACTTGTTGTTGATTCAGGAAAAAATTCTTTTAAGGTATTTAAGTCTACATTAGGGTTTTGGGTATGCACTAGTGCGTTAAGTTGCGCTAAGTCGGCTTGGCTAACAGATTCACCATTACGTATTTTTTTTAATACCCTGTCGCTTTCAAACAGCGGCATAAGTGTTTTTTCAACTTCTTGGCGAAAAATTTGATAGTCGATTGAAATGATTTTACTTGGACGGTCATTTACTTCAAATTCATGTTGATCTTCTTTGATGTCAAGGATCCATGCTACCGATATAGGTTGCTCTGTTTTGTCACGTAAATGAATAATGCTGCGCAGTGCTAAACGACTTTTTTCGAGTGCTGAAAAACCTTCTTTTGATGGAGTAAGATCTTGCCAATAAGCCTTTGTTTGAATGTGAGCGATATCACTTGCTTTAGCTCGTACTTCGTTAAGATGCATTTGCAAGCTTTCAACCTTGTTTATAATATTTTGTTTGGCTAAATCAATTTTATTTGGATCGGTGTAAATTAACGTTTGAATGATGGCAATTTCATGATCAAATTTATAAGCATCACTTTGTCCCATGATATTACGCCATTGCATTAATGGGGCAATTTGTTCAACTAAATTTGCTTTTGTTTGTGGGGTAAATTGATTCAGTATTTTCTCATCTTTACAGGCTTCAACTACTTGCCAATTATCTCGTACGGCAATGGTGTTCATATCTAAGGCGTTAACATCTTGATGAACTAGCTTGATCACTTCATTAAATGTTGGCATGTCTGCTTTTTTAAGCACCGTTTCCGCTAATGTTAACCGCGACTCAAATAACTTTTGCATGAGTGATTTAGGCATTTTAACATCTTCTTCTTCGGGATCTATGTCGAAATAATCAAAGTTCCCCCAGTGGTCAAAAATAAGGAAATGAGTTTTATCTTTACCCTTTCCATAAAGATCACTGCATAAACGCGTACCACGACCGATCATCTGCCAAAACTTTACTTTTGATTTGATGGGCTTAGCAAATACTAGATTTACACATTCTGGTACGTCGATACCAGTATCGAGCATATCAACTGATACGGCAATACGAACGCTATTTTCATCACTTGATTTAAAATCGTCAATTAGCTCTTCAGCACGTTCATATTTTGAGTGAATAACGCGACAAAAATTACTACCAAGTTGTGGGTACATTTCACTGAAAAGCTGCGCCATTAATTCAGCATGAGCAATGTTACGAGCAAAAACGATGGTTTTTCCCGGTAATTGGCCATCTACATCACGCAAGCCCTTTTCCATAAGATTTCGCAATATCACCCTGTTAGTGTCTTTATTTTTAACGGTTTCATCTACTTGCTTAGCATCAAAATCTAACTCATTTGGATCTATGCCTTGTTCTTCAAGTTGCGCTATTTGTTCATCTGTTAAGGTCTCTTTTTTAATGCCGTCACGGAGAAACTTAGTGGTAAAACTAACAATTTTATAAGGGACTAAGTTTTCTTCTGCAATGGCTTGCTCTAATGGGTAGTTAGCGGTTGGTATTTTAAAGTCGCAACCAAATAATTCGCAGGTTGAACGCGAAACCATTTCAACTGGCGTTGCGGTAAGCCCGACTTCTAAGGCATCAAAATATTTAAAAATATCACCATAAATATTGTAGATAGAGCGATGTGATTCATCGGCAACAATTAAATCAAAATAGCCAACATCATATTTTTGATAAATACTCATCATGCCAGGATAAGTCGCGATAAAAACACGAGCACTGCTCGCCAATATTTTTTTGCTTTTACCAACAATATATAAAGGCTCTTTAGTGTGTTCATTAAAAGCATTGGCGGCTTGTTTACGTAGCTCTTTACGATCACATAAAAATAGTACGCGCTTTGCCCAACCTGCATCCAGCAAGCGTTTGGCTAATGCAATAGACACGCGAGTTTTACCTGTACCTGTTGCTTGCACAATAAGTGTTTTTCGATGTTTATTACTAAAGCGCTCACATACACGGGTAATGGTTTCCATTTGGTATAGGCGACCAGCAACATTTGTATCAATGGGTGTTTGGTTTAAATCTTTTTTTAAAGTGCGCTGTTTAATGAGATATTGCAGACTATCTTTTGAGTAATAACCATAGAGTTTGCGACTATTATAACCTTGAACATCGTCTAACATTCTAATGTCGTAACCGTTTGAATAGAAAATAACAGGGCGTTGTCCGTACTGGGTTTGTAAAGCATCAGCATAAATTTTAGCTTGCTGACGACCTTTTTCAGCAGAGTGTTTTGCCGCTTTAGCTTCTATTACTGCCAGCGGTTTACCGTCATCATCCCACAGTACATAATCAACATAGCCAATGCCCGTTTTTGTTGGCTGATTGTTAACTTCTACTTCTTTACCTACCTCATCAGTACTGCTTTCATCAAGTGATACATTCCAACCAGCCGCGCGTAAATCCATATCAATAATGCGAGCGCGCGTTTGTGCTTCATTAAAATCAAAACTTGAGGTGATTTTTTTATTTAAGTCTTTAACTTCATTAACCTTGGTTTGGTTAATGGTTTGTTTGAGTTTAGTTGCCTCAATTTGTGCTAATTTATTTGCCTTTTCCGCTGTCGCTAATTCTCCAAGTGCCAGTTTTAAACGAGCTTCGTTGTCGGCAAGCTTTTGTGTAAGCTGTCTATTCTTTTTAGCAAATTCTACATCATTTTGGTTTTGTGGTCGTTTTTGTTTAGGTACTTTAAACTCGGGGCAATCAGCTTGTTTACCCTGGTCATAAGCCATAAATAAGTAACAAGCAATAAAGTAACTTTCTTTGAGTATCCAAATAGCTTGTTGCTGTTCAACCTTGCCTTCGTGGGCAGCCTGATTACCACTTTTACGAATAGCGTGCAATTTATCGGTGATTAATTGGGGAACAACACTGGTGAAATCGTCTGAGGTTAATTTGTCGTAAATAGTTGAATTAGGAAAAACAGGTAAGCGCAATTCTTTATAAAGATAACCAACAACTTGTTCAGCAAAGCAACGTAATTTTACCAACGCACTTTGCGGATCATTAATAACATATTCTTCTGCAAATGCAGCAAGCTGATGTAACTGAGGCCATTTTTTTTGAATATGTTCAAAATTCATTGATTTCTTCATTCCTAATTAATTCCTTATTCCTTCTATGGCAAACTCAGTGCCAAAATTAACTTGTGCTCTTTTTATATATTTATTTATCAGATTCTATACCTAAGCGTTTCATCCAATTGCTTAATGTTTGATGATCTTTTAAACCCAGCATTTTCGTTGCATGTTTTTTAACATTACCGCTTGCCTTTAATGCCGCCTTCACATAACTTTTTTGGTATTTTTCAGTAAGTTGAGTTATATCTATTTTGTCATTATAAGATAATACAACAGTATCGTAGTCATTACTTTGATGTCGATTAAATAGCGCACAACGTAGTTCGTTTTCATCAATTATTTGTAAATCAGACCATAAAAAAGCTCGATTTAATGTACTCCAAAGCTCTCTAATATTACCAGGCCATGCTTGCGCTGAAATAAATTTCATTCCTTTTTCGGAAATTTTTTTACTTATATAGCTAGGATGTTTACTACCGGCTTTATTTATTTGACCAACAAGTTGATTTACAATAGTTGATATATCTTCATCTCTGTCACGTAATGCTGGCATTTGAATAATACCAACCGCTAAGCGATAAAATAAATCTTCTCTAAATTTGCCTTCGCTAACTAATTTTAATAAATCTTGGTGAGTTGCTGCAATAATACGGACATCAACATTGATAGTTTTGGTGTCACCCAAGCGATTAATTTCACCTTGCTGCAAAGCTCTAAGTAGTTTTACCTGAATTTCTGGTGCAAGTTCACCCACTTCATCTAAAAACAATGTTCCACCATTAGCTTGTTCAAATAAGCCTGGATGGTCTTTTTCAGCCCCCGTAAAAGCGCCCTTTTTATGACCAAATAAAGTTGAGTCAACTAAGCTCTCGGCAAATGCACCACAGTTAATTATTTTTAATGGTTTATTTCCACGTAAACTACCTTTGTGGATAGCTGTTGCCATTAATTCTTTACCTGTACCCGTATCCCCCAAAATTAACGCAGGTACTTCGGATGCAGCAATTCTTTTAGCTTTATCAATAACAGTTTTCATTATTGATGAGTTTGCTGTTAATTCAGAAAAAGCTTGTACAATTTTGGGGAGCGATGTAGCGGTATGAGCAATACTTTTAGAGGCAGATTGTAGGTATTTCTGAGCAAAATCAATGGGGATTTCTACTTGCAATAATTCGTTTTTGGGCGTCACCTGTAAAAATTGAGTGTTAGCTTTACCTTTACCGATAAGCACTGACAATGTGGTCATCGCTGGTGTTCCCGAGGTAAGATTTATAGATAAACTATCAGCTTCTTCGCTTAACTTGGCGATCCAACTTTCTGTTTCTTTGGCTATGGTTTGATAATCAATAGGGCTATTTATATTGACTTTATAAACTTGTATATTATGTTCAGGTCGACTGATCATCGCCATGCGTTTTTTCAAAAAACGCTCAAATTTATGCCATTTATTTTCATCTTTATTAGATAAAATGACAATTTTATCAAAAGGGGTTGGTGATTTAGTCGCAAGCGTAACTATGGCAGCACTTTGCTCATGCTCCATATTTTCAAGATCTTTATTACCTAACCAAGTTAGAAGAGTATGCACAATCCGATTGCTTATTTTTATTTATGTGCAAACTATCTTACCTGAAATAAACTATTTTACCTAATGCAATTCACCCACTTTTTTCAATCGTGATAAGGTCTTAGTAGAATTTTTAAACTTTGCGGTATTAAAATCATTTACATCCAGTGTTATTTTTGCGTTTTGTTTGGCGCGGGAGCAGGCTTGTCCTATGGCTAAACGTATTTCTTCTTTAGCTACACGAGGTGATGTTTTAGCCAGTAATGACAACACGGTGGAGGGTAATTCGGGTTTAAAATACGGCGTTAAAGCCAACTCTGTCAGCGACTCATTATAGAGGGTCGCGACAATACCGTGCATTTGTTTTTTTGTGGGTGGTTTTATCTCAAAATTGACTAAGCGAGATTTAAGTGCTGGTTTTAACTGTTCAAAGTTATTGGTGGTGGTGATAATTAACGTACCGGATAAATCAAGTTCAAGTGCTAAGTAATGCTCTTTAAAACATTTACGCTGCTCTCTATCAAATAAGCTGTAAAGGGGTTGAATAACACTGTCACTGGTGTTGTCTCTTGCCATGCAAAGTTCATCGATTAAAATTAAGGGCTGAAACGTTTTTGCTTCGACACACATTATTTGCCCA
>NVTW01000017.1 GCA_002401725.1 Gammaproteobacteria bacterium | reverse complement strand
TCTTCGAGACGTTTTTATCGAAGATCTCGTGCTTTTTGAGCTAGATTCTCGCTTAAAAGACTGCGAGAATGACGATCCTGAGCCAAGTGCATAGGCATGAAACACAATTACACACTCTTTAGTTTTTTTATGATTGACGTTGAATCCGTCAGCGGGCTTCTCGGTACATAACGCATGATCCCCATTTTATGAGGTAACTTGTACATATGCTCCATATTATCCCCTGCTACGTGAATATCAATATTATGTAGTTCGTAAAAACTCTCATCATTATTAGGGGTGAGTGGCGCAATAATTACCTCATCGACACAGCTAATATTACGAATGATTTCACATCGTTGTTCACAAGGAATGATGGGGGAGCGTTTATAAGACTCCACGTCTTCATCTGAATGTACGCCAACAATTAAATAGTCGCCAAACGCTTTAGCTTTTTTTAAAACAGATAAATGCCCTACGTGAAATAAATCAAATACACCACTGGTATATACTATTGTCATTTTTTTCTCCGGTAAAGATAGAACATATAACCAATATAATAGTGTTATATGTTTTGTTGAATTTTTCGCGCATCAAGTAAATTATTGCGAACATCGTTGTTTGCTGAGGGAATTATGTTGAAATACTGTGAAGCTTTTTACGTGCTCACTAGAACAATAGCCATCCATAAATCAACGTTATAACTAACGTGTATAGAGCTAGAACATAATACCAACGGCCACTTAATTTTGGTGTTCTTATTGGGGCGACATTTAATGCAGCTAAACCAAGGATGGTAATATAAAGTACGATAGTGAATGTTGTGGTCGTGATAAAACGCTCTAACAGAAAAACAAAAACAAGAATGATGGCGTTGTTATCAGACGCAAGGCCTTGATATGTCGATTTTCCATCTAAACCATAAACATTAAAATAACTTAGTCTTAAGACGCAAGCGGCGACAATAATAAAAGCACCGGGGAAAAACAATGGACTATAATTGCCATAGCTCAATAATATAATTGCGGGGCATATACCAAAGCTGACAATATCGATGAGTGAATCAACTTGTCCACCAACTTGGCCTTGTATTGCGGTTCGGCCTTTCATTTTTCGGGCAATTTTGCCATCATTCCAATCAAAGAACACCGCCCAAATTAATCCTATCATCGCGGCAGGGTATATGCCGATTAAGGCAAAGTACAGTGCTAACAATGCTGAAAACAAACCAAATAAAGAACAAATATTGGGCAAATCACAGGCAAGTGATAATATTGAAGGGGGGGGAGTTGGTTTACAACTAACCTTTTCTACTAACGGCATGATTCTCTCTTATTATTTCATTAAATGNRTWWTTTTCGWRGGATTTATCTAAAGAGTGAGCAGCGAGGGTTTAATAAGCCGGAGAAACTTTTTAATGATGATAAAAGTAGTGTGAAAGAATTGCCATCAACAGATAATTTAATGAAATTGTAACATAGTTAACTTGAATTTTCTTAACTATATTACACACCGTAAAATATACACTCCAGCCAATTTTTCTTCGTTTTATCTGGTCGCAACTGACGTTGATAGCCACTATCAATCATAGTAGCTATTTTATTTCTTTAATTAAACAAGTAATTGTTAAATCGAGTCACCGATTTATTACCCATTAATCAGCTAATAGATCCTGTAACTTAGGACCATCCTCCAAATTCTTTCGATAAACTTCTAATGTGATTTCTTCAACCATACTATCAACTAGCCCTGCATCCATGAACTTTTCACTGAACCCAGATACGACTGGATCAATATGAGTTCTAGCCGCATTAACGATAGTGGCGATTAAGTCTTTTACATTTTCGTTACCCATAGAAATTCGCATAGTTGTTGGATAAATTCGCGCCTTTTCCATTGAGTCTGCATCAAGTYCCGAATGAGATGTTAAGGCTGGACATAGGATCATGCTGTTCGTTTGACCAATACTGACCATCAAGCTGAAGCCCGGCTCTAAACCATCGAAGAATCGCGAGAAAGTATCTCTATTTAATCCCGCTTTTTCCAAATCAACGGTAAACAGAGATGAAGGCATGCCTCCTATTAAACACTTTTCTCTCAGTGCATAATTTTCATTACCTTCTACCGCGTGCGAATGAACATTAATACTAGGATGACTCGCCAGGAAGTTAGTAAAAACAATGGTATTGGCGGTTTTCTTTAATACACGCTGCTCTAATGTCTTCATTCCAGTCAATACATCATAAGCTGAATCAGAATTCAAGAATGCCCCTTTAATGTAATAAACATCCCAGAACATACATTTTTCCCACGATAGACCGTTAGCTTCTCCACCTTTAGGAATAAACATACGATAGCCTTCAGCGATAACGCAACCAGCGGTCACCGCACCCGTTCCTGCAATATCTTTGGTGAAACTATGCATTAAATAATCGGGTCTTTCTTGCTTGTCTTTGCGTTGTAAAGGTCTATTGAGAACCGGTGTAGCTAGTGTTGAATCTAACATTACTAAATGGTCACCAGCCTGATGAGTATATTTACAGATAGCTGGAACATCTAAAACGTAACCATGTGGATTACATGGAGATTCAATGTATACGTGCAGGCTTTTACCACCGTTTAGACGGTCAGCATATGTAGTTTTTATTTCATTAAATCGCACTTCAAATTCTTCAAGCGTATAGCCGTCAAACCATTCAATTTGAAGATTCATTTTGTCTTTACGAGCAAAGTGATCAACCAGTAACTGATGCACACCACCATAAATATTTCTAGAGACTAATAAAACATCACCATAATTCATCACATTGGCAAGCATAGAATCAATAGCAGCCATACCACTATTAAAGTTCCATGCCATGTATTCTGCGGTATAAGGGCCCGCTTCCAAATCAACAATGGCATTCGCTAAAGAAATTGAGGTTGGATTTAATAGTCTTGAATAAATCTGATGAGTCATTTCTTTACCTTGAAACGCATCGTCAACCCATTCTGTACAAGCAAATATATAAGTTGCTGTTCTTGCGATCACCGGCGTTGCAGAAAAAATAGCCGTGATATTATCAAATAATGGGTAGCTTCCTTTGGCCATTTGAGTCGAGGGGTTTGAATGTAAACTCTGCGCCGTTTTTCTGAAAGGATTTTGCAGACCATCCAATATTTTAGCGAGCTGAAAAGATAAGAATCGTTTGGCACTAAAATAGGCCATTTTATCTTTCTTGTCTAAGCTATCGATTGTTTCATTGGTAATTTGCCAAAGTTTCGACATGTCAGACTGGGCGCGATAGAGGTTAGTAACCGTGTCACTAAGCGCTTTACCGTAATCTGAGTCTGCATCAATACCGTAATGCTTTAACTGTTCTAGCGCTAATTCTTCGATGCTTGTTGCTTTAGTTGTATTTCGTTTTGGTGACAATATTTTTGCCGCTTCAAAACCTTGTGGAATAATCATATTTATTTACCTTGTTAATATTAATGTTTGTAAATTGAGAATTTTTTTTAATTTTTTTTTAACTTATCATGGTGAATTTCAAACCTTCACGGTCAATATCGTTCATAGCACAACTGTCTATATTGCCAAGCGCTTAATCATGATTAAAATGTTGTGTGGACGTTTGTGAAATATAGGTACAGACAATAATTATACGCCCCCGAATGGGTAGTATATTAACTTTACATTATCGTTTAGATGTTGTGTTGTTTTCATAGATACATAACAATAACAGTATAGCGTTTTATTTAAGAGTGTACACTGTACTTTTTATTGTCCAATATTTGCTGTGTTGATGTAAAAAAGTGACGGATTTTTCTTGACGATTGATTAAATAACCTGATGTGATGGTCTCCATAAAGTTGAATCCGTCAGCATACATTACGATTATGAGTAAGTGCTTTAGCGGAAATAAAAATACACCACTGGTAAGCAACTAATACGCTTTTATTACCTTAGTTAACGATAAAATCTCTGCAATTAAATTAATATTTCGCTATTTTTTGGGAGATAAAACCACAAAACCCCACAAATTCATCGACTTCGTTAAATCCCTTTANTTTATTAGTCTTTCGGCAAATTAAAATACTGATTCTTTGCTTGACATAAGTTTGCTTTACTCTCTAAACTGTATAAATGTGGAAAAAAGTGGGAAATTGTGGATCTTAGTATTTAACACCACAATATCACTTTTAAAATAAGAGAAAAAAAGGGTTATGTTTAGAGGCAGCAACGCAATTACGCTCGATAGCAAGCATCGGATCACGATACCCACTAAGTATCGATCTGAGCTATTGGCTGATTGTGAGCGAAAAATGGTTTGTACTGTCGACACTCAATATCCTTGTTTATTGCTTTACCCTTTGCCTGAATGGGAAGAAATAGAATTAAAATTGTGCCAATTATCGAGCATGAATCGCCAAGAAAGATTATTTCAACAAATGATTTTAGGCAATGCTAGCGATTGTGAAATGGATAAAAATGGTCGTTTATTAATAAATGGTCCATTACGTCAATACGCTAATTTAGATAAAAACGTCATGTTGATTGGACAATTGAATAAGTTTGAAATATGGAATGAAAACGCTTGGCAAGCACAAATGCAGCAAGGCATTAGTCAAATACAGTCAGGTGAAATTGAATTAACTGAACGATTACTCGATTTGTCTTTGTAGCCCCATTTTTAGTTTTTTGGCATAAGACAAAACCATATGAACAATAACTAAAATTATAACGATACCAATAAAATGTCGACTACATATTCTCATATTTCCGTATTGCTTGCAGAAGCGATCAGCGGATTAGCAATAAAAGCTGATGGTTGTTACATCGATGGCACTTTTGGTCGTGGTGGTCATTCAGGTTTAATCTTATCTCAGTTGAACGAGCAAGGTCGTTTAATCGCCATTGATCGAGATCTTCGTGCTATTGCTGCAGCAGAAAAGTTTAAAGATGACAAGCGTTTTTGTATTGAACATAGTGGTTTTGCCGATCTACAAGAAGTTGCCCAAAAGCATCAAGTTTGCGGCAAGGTTGATGGTATTTTATTAGATCTTGGTGTTTCTTCTCCACAACTCGATGAAGCTGAACGTGGTTTTAGTTTTATGAATGACGGCCCGTTAGATATGCGTATGGACACCAGCAAAGGTCAAACTGCCGCTCAATGGTTAGCACACGCTGATGTTGAAGATATTACTTGGGTGTTACGAACTTTTGGTGAAGAAAAACACGCGTGGAAAATCGCCAATGCTATTGTCGATAGCCGAGAAGAACATCCCTTAACTCGAACTGCAGAATTAGCCAAACTAATCAAAACTACCGCACCACAACGCGAAATAAAAAAGCATCCGGCTACACGTAGCTTTCAAGCCATTCGCATTTATATAAATAGTGAATTAGAACAAATTGAAAAAGCGTTAGCGGCTTCTCTAGAGGTGCTTGCTGAAGATGGACGTTTAGTGGTGATCAGTTTTCATTCGCTCGAAGACCGTTTGGTTAAGCAGTTTATGAAAAAACACTCACAGGGTAAAAAAGTACCGCGCGGCTTACCAATCATGGAAGTTGAATTGCAAAAAGGTAAAAAATTAGCCTTGGTTGGACGTAGATTAAAACCCAGTAAAGATGAAGTGAGCGAAAATGTGCGTTCACGTAGTTCAGTAATGCGCGTAGCACAAAGGTTAGCAAGAGTAGATGACTGAACAATTAAGCGCTAAGCAGCAATTCAAAGGCGTGAGTAATTCATGGCTAAGCAGAGAATAGCTTTAGCGGTTGAAGTATGGCACGACATTCAACGCAATTTGTTGAGTTATTTGATGTTGGTGTTTATTGTTTTTTCAGCCTTTGCGGTGATTTATTTTACTCATTTAAATCGCTTGGCTACTAATCAAGTTGAGCAATTATTAGCACAACGTGATGCCATAGATATTGAATACCGAAATTTATTATTAGAACAAAGCAGTTTATCGCAAAGTAATGATATTGAAAGCAAAGCAAAAAAACTTTTAAACATGCAGCGACCAACACCCGAGAATGAAATTATTGTCCGTTTACCATGAAGGTTAGAAACCAAGTTATTAAGGTATTAATTTAGAAGGCCTTAGCGACTAAAATCAAAGCTAATAACGGTAAATTAAGTAAATAAAACACTATACAAAAGAAAATATTGAAGCATGAGTAAAACGGTTAAGCGCACAGCAGATAAATTTAAACCAGGGATCGCCGCATGGCGATTTTACTTGGTGCTGACGGTTATTGGCAGTATTTACTTGGGCTTAATTGCAAGGGCAGCTTATATCCAAGTGATTGAACCTGACATGCTTAAAAAGCAGGGTGATTTACGCTCATTAAGAGTTTCAGGTACTGATGTTCAACGTGGTTCTATTGTCGATAGAAATGGTTTTGATTTGGCAATTAGTGTGCCGGTTGAAACTGTGTGGGCAGATCCTAAAGTTATCATGGAAAAAAATGCATTATCGATGACTGAACATTGGCAAGCATTGTCTGAAGTACTCGGTCAAGATATCAACAAATTAACCAATCGCGTTGTTCGCCATCCAAATAGACGTTTTGTGTATATTGAACGTAAAGTCGCACCGACTATTGCGCAATATATTACTAAGTTAAATATTCCTGGTATTCATTTACGTAAAGAGTCAAAACGTTTTTATCCAACCGGTGAGATCAGTGCTCACATAGTAGGCTTTACTAATATTGATAATAAAGGCATTGTCGGAATAGAGCAACTTTATGACCAAGCACTTACGGGGAAAAGTGGTAAAACTCGTTTTCGTAAAGATGCGAAAGGGCATAAAATTGAAATACTCGACGTAAAAAAAGCCCAACAGCCTAAAAATATTACGTTGAGTATTGATCAACGTATTCAAGCCATTGCTTATAAAGAATTAAAAGGTGCGGTAAGTGCTTTTAAAGCCACTTCTGGTTCTGTGGTAGTTACTAATATTCACACCGGTGAAATATTAGCACTGGTTAATAGCCCATCATATAACCCTAATAATAGAAGAAATGTTGCTCAGCACAGATTTCGTAACCGAGCAATTTCTGATGTTTATGAACCTGGCTCTACGATGAAGCCGCTGACGATACTCACTGGTTTAAACTTTGGTGTCATTGCAGCCGATACTATTATTGACACGAGCCCTGGTTGGATGCGTTTAGGTGGTCGTCGCGTTTCAGATCCAATTAATCGCGGTAAATTAAGTATTACTGACATTTTAGTGCATTCTTCTAATATGGGTACCAGCAAAATAGCCCTTTCTGTGCCGAAAGATTATTTACTCGGAGAATTTTTTGACGTTGGTTTTGGTGAAGATACCGGTACCGGCTTAATTGGTGAAAGCTCGGGCATTATGCACGATCGCCCGCGTTGGTCAAAGTTTGAGTTAGCTACCTTGTCATGGGGAGCTGGTTTAGCTATTACGCCAGTGCAACTAGCGCGGTTATATACCACCATAGCCAATGGTGGTGTAAAAATTCCTTTAACAGTAATAAAAAAAACGCCGGACTCAACATCGGTGATCGAGCCTGAACGAGTATTTTCTCAGCAATCAACCCAAGAAGTTCTCGGCATGTTAGAACATGTAGTAAACGAGCATGTGCAAAAAGCGCAAGTTGCTGGTTATAGAGTTGGCGGTAAAACAGGTACTGGCATTAAGGCGGTTGCAGGTGGATATGGTAACGACTATGTTGGCTTATTTGCGGGTATTGCGCCCATTGAAAATCCTGAATTAGTGGTTGTAGTGGTTATAAATGAACCCGGTGGCGATTTATACGAAGGCGGTCAAGTGGCGGCACCCGTTTTTTCACGGGTAATGAAAGCGGCATTACAGGTACTTAATGTGCCACCAAGTATTAAGCAAACTCAACAAGTTAAGACTAAAAGGAAAAACAAGGAGCATAATAATGTGTAATTATGCTCACTATTCTTTGTTTGATGCGTTAGCTGCCTTTGCTATTAAATTGTCAGAGAAAGAGTCAGTAAAATTATTAACGACCAGAGCCTTAGTTAACGACACTCGTAAATTAAAAGCTAATGATATTTTTTGTGCGGTTATTGGCGAGCAGCAAGATGGTCGAGAATATATTGATCAAGCGATCAAATTAGGTGCCACGGTCATTTTAGCTGAATGTACTAAAGCTGATCAACATGGGCATTTCAACTATGGCAGAGTTGGCAATAAAAACGCGATTGTTATTCAGTTTTATCAACTAAATTTTCATTTGTTTGCCTTATGCCAACATTATTATCAACATCCGCAACAAAACATCACCATGATCGGCGTTACTGGCACCAATGGCAAAACCAGCACTTGTCAAATAATTGCTAAATTATTACAAGCGACTCAACAATCTTGTTCGGTATTAGGTACTTTAGGTGCCGGCAATGTTGATGCGTTAACGCCATTAGCAAATACTACGCCCGGAGCAACCGAACTACATCATTATTTAAATGAATTTAAGGCTAAAGGCATTGAAAACTTGGCGATGGAAGTTTCTTCGCATGCACTAAGCCAACGTCGGTTGACTAATGATATTATCGATATTGCTGTGTTCACCAATCTATCACGTGATCATCTCGATTATCATCAAACCATGAATGCTTATAGTGCAGCGAAAAAAACTATTTTTAGTAGCACAGGTGAGCAAATAGCGGTATTAAATATAGATGATAGCCAAGCACAACAGTGGTTAACTCATTGGCCACAAAGCCAACCTTACCTAGTTTATGCGCGCTGTGAAGTTAGTAAAGCTAAACAGCACTCTTGTTATCTTGTCGCTGAAAATATCAGCCACAATCAGCAAGGTGTTAGTTTTGATTTAGTGACACATTTAGGTAGTAAAAAAATTAATAGCCCGTTACTGGGTGACTTTAATATTGATAACTTGCTGGCAGCTATTGCGGTTGTGATCGCAAAATCAACCAATGAAAACAGTGAATTTAATCTAGATAAACTCAGCGCCGCTATTGGGCAATTAACCTCAGTTACTGGCAGAATGGAAACCTTTTCTGACGAGTCACAACAAGCACGAAAGCCAACTGCGGTGGTTGACTACGCTCATACGCCAGATGCGTTAAAAAATGCGTTGCGCGCTTGTCGAGAACATTGCCAAGGTGATCTATGGGTAGTGTTTGGTTGTGGTGGCGATCGTGATAAAGGTAAGCGCTCACTCATGGGTGAAGTCGCTGAAAATGGTGCTGATCATATTGTTATTACTAATGATAATCCTCGTGGTGAAGCGCCTGAATTAATTGCCACAGATATTTTGGCTGGTTGTAAATATCCTGAAAAAATCACCGTAATGCTTGATCGAAAACAAGCGGTATTAGCAACACTTGCGAAAGCAAAAATGGGCGATTTAGTGCTACTTGCCGGCAAAGGACATGAAAATCACATTATTATTGGCGATCAAAAAATTGATTATAACGAAAGAGCCGTAGTGAAAAGTTTTTACCAACAACACCATAAAATACTTGGTAATGCGCCAAACATTGAGGAAAACTCATGATCCCATTATCGTTAGCTGAAATAAGCACCGCCATTAAGGGGCTGTTACTTAACGACAATAGTGACATTGTTGTTACACAGCTTAATACCGATAGTCGTGCGATTAGTCGTGGTGAGTTGTTCTTAGCATTAAAAGGGCCTAATTTTGATGGTCATCGTTTTGTTGAACAAGTGGCTGAAAAAGGCGCTGTTGCGGTTATTGTTGATCATCAACAAAATATAGCATTACCACAAATTATCGTTCGCGATACTCATATCGCGCTGGGTAAATTAGCCGCATTTAATAAAGCACGAGTTGCACCCAAAACGGTGGGCATTACCGGTAGTAGTGGCAAAACCACCGTAAAAGAAATGACGGCGGCTATTTTATCGCGTTTAGGTAAAGTTTTAGCCACGCAAGGTAATTTTAATAATGACATTGGCGTGCCATTAACCTTATTACGTCTTGAACAACAACATGATTTTGCTGTGATTGAAATGGGCGCAAATCACATTGGTGAAATTGCTTATACCACCCATTTAGTTAAACCTGATGTGGCGGTTATTAATAATATAGCCGCAGCACATTTGGAAGGCTTTGGTGATTTATGTGGTGTGGCAAGAGCCAAAGGTGAAATTTTTGAAAGCCTTACTGACAATGGCGTAGCGCTTTATAATCAAGACAGTAAATATGCCAACAAGTGGCAATGGCGCTTAATAGATAAACAAGTACGTCGTTTTTCCTGCATGCCTTCATCAGAAAATAAGTCAGATTGTTATAGCTGTGATGTGGTGTTAGACGACAACGGTTGTGCGAGTTTTAAATTAAACACTTACCAAGGTAATACTTATATTGAGCTAACTGTACCGGGTCGACATAATGTTTGTAATGCCGTAGCAGCAGCAGCCATAGCCTTAGAATTTGGCGCTAGCTTAGACGATATTCGTTTAGGTTTATTGTTAATGGCACCGGTAAAAGGGCGTTTAAATTTATATCAATTAAATGAACAATGTCGCTTAATTGATGATACCTACAACGCCAATGTTGAATCAGTAAAAGCAGCGATTGATTTATTAGCAACTTATCCGGGCAGACAAATTTTAATTCTTGGTGATATGGGCGAGTTAGGCGCAGATGCGCGCCGTTATCATCAAGAAGTCGGTGAATATGCGGCAAGTAAAAACTTAACTGATGTGCTAACACTGGGGGTATTAAGTCAAAGTTCGACAGATGCTTTTGTGACCGCACAACAACAGCGCAACGAAATGCCGTTGGTTAACGGTCAGCATTTTAGTTCGCGTAGTCAACTTATTACACATTTACAAAGTAAGTTAGTCAATGAAGCACAACAAATATCAATATTAGTGAAAGGATCTCGTAGCGCACATATGGAGTACGTGGTTGAAGCAATTCAATTGGCTTATCAAACAACAGCACAAAGATCTCAACAGCAAGATCTTGGAGATCAACAATCATGTTAGTTTGGCTAGCCGAGTACTTAACCCAATACTTTTCCTTTTTTAATGTGTTCTCCTACCTCACTTTTAGGGCGATTATTAGTACGTTAACGGCGTTGTTTATCTCTCTTTATTTTGGTCCTAAGTTAATTCGCTATTTGCAAACTATGCAAATAGGGCAAACCGTTCGTGAAGATGGCCCTGAAAGTCATTTAGTAAAAACTGGTACGCCAACCATGGGTGGCATTTTAATTTTAGCCTCCATTGTTATTAGCGTGTTATGTTGGGCTGATTTGTCTAATACTTATGTTTGGGTAGTATTATTCGTTATTGTTAGCTTTGGACTTATTGGTTTTGTTGATGATTACCGTAAAGTTATCCGCAAAGACGCCAATGGACTGATTGCTCGTTGGAAATATTTTTGGCAAACCATTGCCGGTTTAGCAACAGCGATTTTTCTCTATAAAATAGCACAAACGCCGGCAGAAACGGCGCTATTAATTCCTTTTATAAAAGACGTTATGCCGCAACTTGGGCTGTTTTTTATTGTTATTACCTATTTTGTCATTGTCGGCACCAGTAATGCGGTTAACTTAACCGATGGTTTAGATGGCTTAGCGATAGTGCCCACCATTATGGTAGCTGGAGCCTTTGCATTATTTGCTTATGTTACCGGTAATGTTAATTTTTCCTCTTACCTGCACATTCCTCATATTGCCATGACCAGTGAACTGGTGGTGGTATGCACCGCCATTATGGGTGCTGGTTTAGGTTTTTTATGGTTTAACACTTATCCTGCACAAGTATTTATGGGCGATGTTGGCTCCTTAGCATTAGGTGCCGCGTTAGGTGTTATCGCGGTATTAGTTCGACAAGAATTAGTGCTTTTTATTATGGGTGGTGTTTTTGTGATGGAAACAGTGTCCGTTATTTTGCAAGTTGGTTCGTATAAATTACGTGGTCAACGCATCTTCCGTATGGCTCCCATACACCATCATTACGAATTAAAAGGTTGGCCTGAACCGCGTGTTATTGTACGGTTTTGGATCATTTCATTAATGCTTGTGCTAATCGGTTTAGCCACATTAAAGCTAAGATAGCAAAGCTAAGATAGTAAGAAAAAGGTAATTATTAGATGTCGTTAAGCGCACAATTACAAAATAAGCAAATAGTAATACTCGGTGTTGGTATTACTGGTCTTGCTTGTGTGCGTTTTTTACATCAACAAGGCTTAAGCTTTACTGTTAATGACTCGCGGGCAAACGCTATTGATAGTGCTAAATTTCAGCAAGATTATCCTAATGTGCAGTTGATTTTGGGGGATTGGAATGTTGAGGTACTTAAACAAGCACACGTTATTATTGCTAGCCCAGGTATAGATTTAAATTCAACAGCAATAGCGCCACACATTAGCGAAAATTGCCAAGTGTGGGGCGATGTTGAACTATTTTTCCAAGTGATTAACGATTTACAAATTAGTGTGCCAACTCTTGCGGTAACCGGTTCAAACGGTAAATCAACGGTGGTGAGTTTATTGGCACACATTGCTGAAAAATCAGACTTGAATATTGCGCTGGCGGGTAATATCGGTAAGCCTATTATGGACTTATTAGCTGATGTTAACGCTATTGCTGCGCTTGATTGTCTTATTTTAGAGCTGTCTAGTTTTCAGTTAGAAACACTGCATAGTATGAAAGCTTGTGGTGCAACTATTTTAAATGTCAGTGATGATCACTTAGATCGCCACAAAACCTTAGCCAATTATCAAAAAATTAAACAAAGCATTTATCAACAAGCGTGTACCATAGTGGTTAACCGTGATGATAAATTAACCCAGCCACTTTCTAATGTTAACGAGCAAGTTTTAGATACAAAACAACAAACCGTTAGTTTTGGCTCAAATAAACCCTTGGCAGGGCAGTTTGGCCTAGTTGAAATAAATAGACAATTGCATTTAAGCCAAGGTGAAAAGAGCCTAATTAAAGTAACCGATTTACCCCTTGCCGGAATTCATAATGCGTTAAATTGCTTAGCTGCGTTAGCTTTAGGGCAAAGTGCTGGTTGGCAACTTAATGCTATGGTTAACGCTTTAGCTAGCTTTACTGGCTTAGCACATCGTTGCCAACATGTGGCAACTAACGATGGGGTGTTATGGATCAATGATTCAAAGGCAACCAATGTTGGCGCGACTTTAGCAGCGATAGAAGGCTTAGCAAAAACAAAAACTAAGCAGCAACAATTTATTTTGATCGCAGGTGGTGAAGGCAAAGGTGCTGATTTTTCCCCCCTACAACCAGCCATTGCGCAGTCAGTTGATCTGTTGATCACTCTAGGAAAAGATGGCGATAAAATAGCACTTCTATCTAATAAAAATAAGCAAGTTAACAGTTTAGAACAAGCAGTTGACTTAGCAAGTGAGCAAGTTAAACAAGGCGATATTGTTTTGTTATCACCTGCTTGCGCCAGTTTAGATATGTTTAAAAACTTTGCCCAACGTGGTGACGTTTTTATGCAGGCAGTACAACAATTACCACAGCGGAGGCTTGCTCATGAGTGATGTTATTCATAGCCCTGTTAGTGGCGGATCTACAGCAACTAATGAAAGTACAAAGCAGTTGGCTTTACCAAAATTTTCACAATGGTTTGCCCAACAAAATCATTACGCTAGCCCTACGCAGGCAAGCTTTGATCGGAGCTACATTGTGTTAGCAATCACCATGTATTTAATTGGTTTGGTGATTGTTGCAAGTGCGTCAATGCCGATGGCTGAACGCGTTTATCACGATCCCTTTCATTTTGTTACTCGTCATTTTATTTATATTGTTTTAAGTCTTTTGATTTCTGCAATTGCATTGCAAATTCCCATGAGTTGGTGGCAAAAATCAAGCAGCACTTTGCTAATGATAGGTTTGGCGTTATTAGTTTCAGTGTTGCTTATTGGTCATACCGTGAATGGCGCTAAACGTTGGATCTCTTTAGGGCCTATTACTATTCAAGCAGCAGAGCCGGCCAAACTGTTCTTTTTTTGTTATTTATCTGCTTATTTGGTACGCCGAAAAGAAGAAGTACAAGAAAATTTTAAAGGTTTTTTAAAGCCTTTAGTGGTGTTTTTTATTTTGGCGTTATTAATTTTGAAACAACCTGACTTAGGCACCATTATCGTGATGTTTGTTACTACGCTGGGTTTGTTATTTCTAGCGGGTGCTAAGCTCTGGCAATTTATCAGTATTACTTTGGTAGGTGTTTCGGCTTTATCACTGTTAGTGATCTTTGAACCTTATCGCTGGCGTCGTATTACTGGATTTTTAGACCCTTGGCAAGATCCTTTTGGCACCGGTTATCAATTAACTCAATCGTTAATGGCGTATGGTCGCGGGGAGATATTTGGTCAAGGTTTGGGTAATAGTATCCAAAAATTAGATTATTTAACCCAAGCACACAGCGATTTTATTATGGCGGTTTTGGCAGAAGAATTTGGCTTTGTTGGTATTACCATTGTTATTTTATTAAGCGCCACTTTAGTATTTAAAGCGATGTTGTTGGGGCGTAGAGCATTAGCAAAAGAAAAGTATTTCGAAGGCTTTTTTGCCTACGCTATCGGTATTTGGTTTTGCTTTCAGGCTTCCGTTAATATTGGCGCAAGTGCTGGTATTGTGCCCACTAAAGGCTTAACCATGCCACTGATTAGTTATGGCGGCAGCTCGATGATCATTATGAGCTTAGCCTTAGTTATTTTGATCCGTATCGATCATGAATTGCGACTACAAAGCATTCAAGCTACGAGTACCTCAACAACTAGCACTCACAAAACTAGCACTTACAAAAACGATAGCACATCAAAAAGAGGAGGGCGAAAATGAGTACTGCAACAACTCAAACAAATGAGCACCGCCCCACTTTATTAGTGATGGCAGGTGGTACTGGCGGACATATATTTCCAGGGCTAGCCGTAGCAGAACAGCTTGCACAGCAAGGCTGGAACATACATTGGTTAGGCACAGCTAAACGTATGGAGGCACAATTAGTACCGCAGCACGGTTACGAAATTTCTTTTATTAACATCGCCGGTATTCGTAATAAAAATTGGCAAACTTGGCTAAAAACACCATTTAAAATAATGCAGTCGGTACTGCAATCAATGCAAGTGATCCGTAAAGTTAACCCAGATGTTGTCTTAGGTATGGGTGGTTATGCTAGCGCACCGGGAGGTTTCGCTGCATGGTTATTAGGTAAACCCTTAGTGTTACACGAGCAAAATGCAGTAGCAGGGTTAAGTAATCGATTTTTAGCGCGTTTAGCGACCAAAGTACTTAGTGCCTTTCCGCACGCTTTTAAAAGTTCTATCAAACATGAAGTTATTGGTAATCCGTTACGTAACGATATTATCAACAATGACAATAAGATTTCTGAAAACCCCGCAAGCAGCAAAAAGGTGCTTATTGTTGGTGGTAGTTTGGGGGCAAAAATTCTCAATGAAACTGTGCCTAAAGCGATCAACCAGATCAAGGTGCAAAATATTAGTGTATGGCATCAAACCGGCGCTGGTAATCAGCAAAGTGTATTACAAAGTTATCAAGATTACGGTTTAAGCAGTGAAAACATCAAGGTGACTGAATTTATTAAAAATATGGCACAAGCGTATCAATGGGCTGATGTGGTGGTTTGCCGTGCTGGTGCATTAACAGTTTCTGAGTTAGCTATGGTGGCTAAACCTGCTATTTTTGTGCCTTTGCCACATGCGGTAGACGATCATCAAACTAAAAATGCGATGTATCTAGTTAAACAAGGTGCCGCTAAACTGATCCCGCAAACCGACTTTAGCAGCACTAGCTTAGCGCAAATGCTCAATAGTTTATTTATTTCAGATACGGTATTACAAAAAATGTCAAAAGCTGCTCACAATGCGGCACATGCTGATGCGACTTTGCAAGTGGTTAAAACAATTAAAGCGTTAACCACTAAGGATGCCGCATGAGCACTAAAGTGATTAACAGCGCAAATAAAATGATAATGAAAACGCCTGCAATGCGTCGTATTAAACGCATTCATTTTGTTGGTATTGGTGGCGCTGGCATGGGCGGCATTGCTGAAGTGTTGCTTAATGAAGGTTATCAAATTTCCGGCTCTGATATTGGCGAAAATGTGGTAGTTAAACGCTTAACAAAACTTGGTGCTAACATCGATATTGGCCACGATAGCGACAATGTTAACGGTGCGAGTGTTATTGTCGTCTCAACGGCAATTAAAGCCGACAATCCTGAACTGTTGGCGGCCAAAAAATTACGTATTCCTATTGTTCGCCGTGCTGAAATGTTAGCAGAATTAATGCGCTTTCGTCATGGTATTGCCATTGCAGGCACGCATGGTAAAACCACGACTACCAGTTTAATTGCTAGCGTATTTGGTGAAGCGGGCTTAGATCCTACTTTTGTTATTGGCGGCTTATTAAATAGTGCTGGCACTAATGCCCGTTTAGGTACGAGTCGCTATTTAATTGCTGAAGCCGATGAAAGTGATGCTTCATTTTTACATTTACAGCCAATGGTCGCGGTGATCACCAATATCGATGAAGATCACATGGACACCTACGGAGGTGATTTTAATAAACTAAAAGACACCTATATCGAATTTTTGCACAACCTGCCTTTTTATGGTGTTGCCGTGGTTTGCATTGATAATCCGGTAGTAAGAGAATTATTGCCACGTATTTCGCGGGCGGTGATCACTTATGGTTTTAGTGAAGATGCTGATATTAAAGCCAGTAACTATCAGCAAAATGGCAATGTTTCCAGTGTTACCGTGCAAAGAGTGGGAAAAGCAGATTTACAGTTAAGTTTAAATTTACCCGGTGAACATAATGTCCTTAATGCCCTTGCTGCCGTTGCGGTTGCAGAAGATGAAGGGGTAAATGAACAAGCTATTATCAATTCACTCAGTAATTTTGCGGGTATTGGCCGTCGTTTTGAACACTTAGCCAACTTATCAACCGCGCAAGGTGATATGGTGTTAATTGACGATTATGGTCATCATCCCAGTGAAGTAAAAGCGACCATAATTGCAATGCGTAAAGGTTGGCCAGACAAACGTTTAGTAATGGTATTTCAACCACATAGATATTCTCGCACCCGTGATTTATTTGAAGATTTTGTTGAAGTACTTTCACAAGTAGACTGCTTATTTTTACTTGATGTTTATGCCGCCGGTGAAGCGCCTATTGCCAGTGCCGATTCAAAAAGTTTAGCGCGTAGTATTCGTCAACGTGGGCAACTTGAGCCGATTTATGTCAGTAATGTTGAGCAATTGCCGCAATTGTTGGCTACACAGTTACAAGCCAAAGACATGGTGATCACTCAAGGTGCTGGTAACATCGGTGCATTAGCTCGTTGTTTGGCTGACCATGAATTATTAAATACCCGTGCAGCGGAGATCGATAATGAATAATGATCTTCATATCGCCGTACTCTATGGTGGCGGATCCGCTGAACGCGAAGTGTCATTAAAATCAGGCCAAGCTATCGCCAATGGTTTAATTAAAGCGGGTTTTAAGGTGGAATTAATTGATACTAAATTTCATCCGTTAGCTGAATTAAGCGATCAAAATATTGATCTTGCTTTTATCGCTTTACATGGTAGAGGTGGTGAAGATGGCTGTATTCAAGGTGCGTTAGAATATTTGAAAATTCCTTATACTGGTTCTGATGTACTAGGCTCGGCGCTTTCTTTGGATAAAATTCGCAGTAAACAAATTTGGCAAGCCATTAATTTACCTACCGCTGCTTTTGTTATTGTTGAAAAAACAAGCTATCAAAGCCAAGATGCAATAAATATTTTAGCTGAACTTGGTGGCAAAGTTATGGTTAAGCCTGCTAATGAAGGTTCAAGTATAGGTATGGCGAAAGCTGAAAATGTCACACAACTTAATAGCGCCTTACAAGCTGCATTTGGATACGATCAACAAATTTTAGTCGAAGCTTGGATTGAAGGCTCTGAATACACCATTGCAATTTTAGGTGAGCAAGCATTACCGGTGATCCATATGGAAACACCACGGGAGTTTTACGATTACGAAGCAAAATACCAATCGACAACAACTCAATATCATTGTCCTTGTCACTTATCAGTCGAAGAACAACAACATGTGCAGCAATTAGCATTACAAGCTTTTAAAGCTACTGGCGCAAAAGGCTGGGGACGTGTTGATTTAATGCGTGATTTATCTGTTGATGGTATTGAAAATCAATGGCGTTTGTTAGAAGTAAATACCGTGCCGGGAATGACTGAAACATCTTTAGTGCCGAAAGCGGCGAAAGTATTTGGTTTGGACTTTGCTGATTTAGTTAAAGAAATTGTTGTTATTAGTTTAGCTAAGCAGGCGGTTTAACCATGACGACTAACATGCATAGTGTTCAATTAACAAGTAAGCAAGCGCAAAACCAAGCAAAAATTACTTGGCGTTTTTGGGGCAGTGTAATGTTTTTTATTGCTGTAGTTTTAAGTGTGTTAGCAATTTTTTGGACTGTAAATCAACAAATACATTCGGAAGAAAACATGCCAGTAAGTGTGTTGAAAATATCGGGAGAAATTCGTTATACCCAACATAGTGAAATAACTAGTGTGTTGGTAGATATTAATTTATCGAATTTTTTTCAAGTTGATGTTAATCAAGTGCAAGAAAAAATAGCGCAATTACCTTGGGTGTATTCAGTGTCGGTAAGAAAACAATGGCCGAATGAATTAAAAATATATGTAGTAGATCAAACGCCTATTGCATTGTGGAATGGCGATTTTTTGATAAATAAACAGGGTGAGGTCTTTCAGGCTGATATTAGTCAGCTAAAAAAAGCATTACCGCAGTTTTTTGGTCCTGAAGGTAGCGAAACTATTGCTTTAGAAAATTATAATAATTTCAATAAATTATTGAAATTTGGTGATTTGTTTGTCGAGGAGTTAGTGCTTAGCGAACGTTTTTCATGGCAATTAACGTTAAATGATGGCGTGTTACTTAATTTAGGGCGTGAACATCGCTTTGAACGAGTGTCACGTTTTATGGATTTATATGCACAAATCAATAAAAACAAAACTGAAAACCGGCAAGTCGACTATGTTGACTTACGCTACGATACTGGTGCAGCCGTGGGTTGGAAAAAAATAATAACAACGAAACCATTAGCGAAGCAGCTGTTATTACCAAAGCAATGGTTTTTACAAAAATTAGATAAACAACAAGAGCTAATAATAAATGTCTAAAATAAACGAAAGAAATTTAGTGGTTGGATTAGACATCGGCACCGCAAAAATAACCGTTGCAGTGGGCGAAATTACGCCTGACAACAAACTCAGCATTGTTGGTGTCGGTAATCAACCTGCTCGCGGTATGGATAAAGGCGGCGTTAATGATTTGAATTTAGTTATTCAGTCGATTCAACGAGCGGTTAATGAAGCCGAATTAATGGCGGACTGTCGCATTGGTTCAGTATATTTAGGCATTTCAGGCAAACATATTCGTTGTCAAAACGAAAACRGCATGGTGCCTATTAACGATCAAGAAGTTATTCAAGAAGATATTGATAATGTTATCCACACTGCACGTTCTGTACCTATTTCAGCTGAACGTAGAATGCTACATGTGCTGCCACAAGAATATAGCATTGATTGCCAAGACGGTATAAAAAGCCCCATTGGTATGTCAGGCGTTCGTATGGAAGCAAAAGTTCATATCATTACCTGTGCGAATGATATGGCAAGAAATATTGTCAAGTGTGTCGAGCGTTGTGATTTGCATGCCGACCAACTGATATTTTCAGCACTCGCTTCTAGCTATGCGGTATTAACTGATGACGAAAAAGAGTTAGGTATATGTGTTGTCGATATGGGCGCAGGCACCATGGATATTTCAATATTTACCAATGGTGCATTGCGACATACTGCGGTTATCCCTGTTGCTGGTAATCAAGTAACTAGCGATATTGCGAAAATATTTAGAACACCATTGAGCCATGCTGAAGACATTAAAGTGCAATACGCTTGTGCGTTAAAGCAATTAGTGAGTATGGAAGATAGTATTGAAGTGCCGAGTGTTGGTGGTCGTCCAGCGCGGACAATGTCTCGTCATACTTTAGCTGAAGTGGTTGAACCACGTTATCAAGAATTATTTGAGCTCATTGATGAAGAATTAAAAGAATGTGGCTTAGAAGATCAAATTGCTGCGGGTTATGTGTTGACCGGTGGTACGGCAAAAATGGAAGGTGTCGTTGAATTTGCAGAAGAAATATTTCAAATGCCAGTAAGAATAGGACAGCCTTTAGAAATTCAAGGGCTCAAAGAATATGTTAATGATCCAATGTACTCAACAGTGATTGGCTTATTACATTATGGCTTGCAAGCGAAAGAGCAAGTCAGTACAGAAAGTAAGCAGTCAGAAGGTGTGTCGGGAGCGTTCTCGCGTTTGAGTGCTTGGTTTAAGGGGGAATTTTAATCAATCAGTCAGTTTATTTAAAATTAAGACAATTTAACATCGAAACTAAAGCATAATCTTGCTAGAATTCGCTGTTTTCAAGTCTTAGTTTATAAAACGTGATAGGTTAGAATTTTCCCACGATAAAGAACTACTTAGAAAAATTTTTGGTGGAACAAAAGACGGAGAAAATAATATGTTTGAATTGATGGAAGATCATAACGAAGAAGCTATCATTAAAGTGATTGGTGTTGGTGGTGGTGGTGGTAACGCTGTAGAACACATGGTTTGTCAAACCATTGAAGGTGTTGAGTTTATTACCGCAAATACAGATTCACAAGCATTACGAAATTCATCTGCAACGGTAACCTTGCAAATAGGCGCTGATGTAACTAAAGGGCTAGGCGCAGGTGCTAATCCTGAAATTGGTCGTCGTAGTGCAGAAGAAGATAGAGAAACTATCCGACAAACTTTGCAAGGCGCTGATATGATTTTTATCGCCGCTGGTATGGGTGGTGGTACCGGTACAGGTGCGGCACCTGTCGTTGCAGAAATTGCTAAAGAAATGGGTATATTAACAGTTGCGGTTGTAACTAAGCCTTTTCCATTTGAAGGCAATAAACGGATGAAATATGCAGAGCAAGGCATTGAGTTTTTATCAAAGCATGTTGATTCATTAATTACTATTCCTAATGAAAAATTATTAAAAGTATTAGGCCCTGGTACAACGTTATTAGATGCTTTTAAAGCGGCTAATAATGTGTTGTTAGGTGCGGTACAAGGTATTGCCGAGTTAATTACTCGTCCCGGTTTGATCAATGTTGATTTTGCTGATGTGCGCACGGTAATGTCTGAAATGGGTACGGCAATGATGGGCTCAGGTATGGCGTCAGGTGAAGATCGCGCTGAAGAAGCTGCCGAAGCGGCTATTTCAAGCCCGTTACTTGAAGATGTTGATTTAGCGGGTGCTCGGGGTATTTTAGTTAATATTACCGCCGGTATGGATATTAGCATTGATGAATTTGAAACCGTTGGTAATGCTGTAAAAGCATTTGCCAGTGAAAATGCCACGGTAGTAGTGGGCGCAGTAATTGACCCTGAAATGACCGAAGATTTACGAGTAACTGTTGTGGCTACAGGTATTGGTGCCGAGCGCAAACCTGATATCACCTTAGTTAACCCACCAGTGCAAATTGAACAGCAAGTTGTTGGTAGCGATTACACTCCAGCACCACAAACAGAAGCAAATGCAACGCCTGTTTCGATGCCAGATAGTAATGCACAAGCCGCTCCCGCTAAAGCTGCGGATACCTTGTCTGAAAATTATTTAGATATTCCCGCTTTTTTACGTAAGCAAGCAGATTAACGCTGTATTGAGTCGCAGCCTGTTTTAGTTTTTACTTAATGGAAGCAAGTCAAACGTAAAACAAAGTAAAACAGTGAAAAAATGGTTTTTTGATTTAATATCTTTTTTTTGGTATATTATGCGACCGCTAATTTAGGGATAAATAACTTGTTGGTTCTCGGTAATGGGAAGTAGATAATAACAAACCGATGAGGTTTTTATAAAAGCGCAATATGGGTTTATAGATGATCAAACAACGTACAATTAAAGAAAGTGTTTCCGCAACAGGTGTTGGTTTACACAAGGGTGAAAAAGTGCAGCTCACTCTCCGTCCTGCACCGGCTAATACCGGCATTGTTTTTCGTCGTGTTGACCTTGATCCTGTTGTCGATATTCCAGCTTCGCCTGAAGCTGTAGGTGAAACTACCTTATGTACTTGTTTGGTTAATGAGCAAGGTGTACAGATTTCCACCGTTGAACATCTTTTATCTGCAATTGCCGGTTTAGGCATTGATAATTTAATTATTGATGTCGACTCGCCCGAAATTCCTATTATGGATGGCAGTGCTTTACCTTTTGTTTATTTACTCCAATCAGTTGAAATAGAAACGCTTAATGCTGCTAAGCGTTTTTTACGGATCAAAAAAACTATTCGCGTTGAAGAAGGTGATAAGTGGGCTGAACTTTTACCTTACGAGGGTTTTAAAGTTAATTTCGCTATCGAATTTGATCACCCCGTTATTGCTAACACCACACAAAAAATGTCGATGGACTTCTCTAGTTGTTCTTTTATTAAAGAAATCAGCCGTGCTCGCACGTTCGGCTTTATGAAAGACATTGAATTTTTACGTTCTCATAACTTAGCCCTTGGCGGTAGTTTAGAAAATGCCATCGTGCTTGATAAATACCGTATGCTTAATAAAGATGCGTTGCGTTACGATGATGAATTTGTAAAACATAAAATATTAGATGCCATTGGCGATTTATATATGGGCGGTGTCAGCATTTTAGGTGAACTTAATGCCTTTAAATCAGGTCATGCCTTAAATAATATGTTATTACGTGAAGTGTTTAAACGCAGTGATGCGTGGGAATGGGTAACTTATCAAAGTGAAGCTAAAGCACCGATTGAATTTTTAGAAACTAACCTTTCGACAATATAAATTAGAGCTATAAGTAAAAAAGCCTTGAGCTCAGCTCCGCTATTTATTACTTAGCTAAACGCGCTAAGCGTTGCAATTTTATTTTCAAACTCTCCGGCACTGATTTTGCCAAATTTTCTAAATGTTGTGCAGATTTTTTACTGATGCGATGATAGCGATGCTGAATATTTTCTTCGACAACTATCGCTTTGTTATTGTGTGGATTAACTTTTATTTCAATTTTAGTAAATAGTCCTTCTGACATTTCATTTAATGCTTGTGATATTTTAACGCGCTCAAATTGTAACCGTTGACTCCATACGGATGATTTTACTTCAATAATAATGGCTGATTGATGAAAATTTGCAATTTGATACGCCTCAACTGGAATATCAGGGCATATTTGTCGTACAATAGCGGTTAATTTTTTTAGATAATTAGTTTTTGCTGCAATTTTGGCCAAAGTACCATCGCAAGATTGCAATAAAGACGATCTATCTATAGGCTGTTTGGATTTTCTGGGCATGTGCTCTGACTCTAATTTGGGCTCGGGCTGAAAAATTTAAGGGTTCATATTACTGCACTATGAGTTTAACACTACTATATCGCGGAAAAAACGTTAGATTTACGATGCGCTTGAAAAAAGCACATTGGTTATCTGCGTTAGCTTTGTTCGCGTTAATTTCAGGTGGAGTGGTACACTTATTTATATCTCAAGACGATAGCCCTAAAAATATAACGTCTACGCAACAAATTATCGCAACTAATAAAGCCTTAGATAATTCACTCATTACCTTTAGTGCTGAACAAGCCGATAAACTATTAGTAGCAGAGCAACAAAAAACTATTGCTTTGAGCGTGAAATTAGCTGAATTACAAAGTCATGTGTTACGCCTCAATGCCTTAGGTGAACGTTTAGCTGAAGATGCCAACATTCCCCAAAAAGAATTTAATTTTTCTCAATTACCTCCCAGTGGCGGACCCAGCCAGTATTTAGTTGAAAGCAGTGTTAAATCTTTTACTGAATTGTTTAGTGATATATCAATTCTAGAAACTCAGTTATCTAATAATGAAAAACAACTACGCCTACTTGAATCTTTAACATTGGGTCACCATATACAAGACAGTAGTTATTTATCTGGGCGACCAATTAAGCGCGGTTGGCTGTCATCTTATTTTGGTGTGCGTAAAGATCCTTTTAATGGCCGACCAGCTATGCACAAAGGAGTTGATTTTGCAGGTAAAGAAGATGCTGATATTATTGCCACCGCTGCGGGCGTGGTTAGTTGGGCATCAGAGCGCTATGGTTACGGTAATTTAATTGAAATTAATCATGGTAACGGCTTGAAGACTCGTTATGGCCATAATAAACAAATATTAGTGAATGTAGGTGATGTAGTAGAAAAGGGCCAGATTATTGCTCATATGGGCAGTACAGGGCGTTCAACAGGACCTCATGTACACTACGAAATATTAAGAAAAAATAAACAAATTAACCCTTTGAAATTTGTTTATCGCAAAGCAAAAAAATAAATCAAAGGATCTAAAGAATAAGTTTTGATCGCTATTTAGTTAAAATGGCAGTCAGTTTTTTAAATAGGAAATTTCCTCTAAAGTTGGTTTTTAAAAGATGTTTGTAAAATTATTAACAAAGATGTTCGGCAGTAGAAACGATAGATTATTAAAGCAACTAGGCAACGAAGTTAACAAAATAAATGCCTTAGAAGCGGTAATTGAAGCATTAACCGATGACGAATTAAAAGCTAAAACTGCTGAATTTAAAGAGCGTGTTGAAAATGGTGAAAGCTTAGACGATTTATTAGTCGAAGCATTCGCCGTTGTTCGTGAAGCCAGTAAACGTGTATTTGGTATGCGCCATTTCGATGTGCAAATGATTGGTGGTATGGTCTTACATCAAGGTAAAATTGCTGAAATGCGTACCGGTGAAGGTAAAACTTTGACCGCCACATTGCCATCATACTTAAATGGCTTGTCAGGCAAGGGCGTTCATGTAATTACCGTCAATGATTACTTAGCCAGTCGTGATGCCGATTGGGCGAGACCATTATTCGAGTTTTTAGGCATGACCGTTGGTTGTAATATTCCTAATATGACGCCTGATGAAAAACGTGATGCTTATAATGCTGACATTACTTATGGTACTAATAACGAATTTGGTTTCGATTATCTGCGTGACAACATGGCGTTTTCGCCAGAAGAACGTTCACAGCGCGAACTTAATTTTGCCGTAGTGGATGAAGTTGATTCAATTTTAATTGATGAAGCGCGTACACCGCTTATTATTTCGGGTCAAGCTGAAGATAGCTCAGAGCTCTACCGCGAAATTAACACCGTAGTACCAACCCTTGAACAACAAGAAGAAGAAGACAAAGAAGGCGTTGAAAGTACCGGTGATTACACTATTGATGAAAAATCCAAACAAATTTATTTAACAGAACGTGGTCAAATTCGCATTGAAGAAATTATGCAAGAAAAAGGTTTGCTTGAAGACGGTGAATCATTATTTTCAGCAGCAAAAATCTCTCTTTTACATCATGTTATGGCGGCATTACGTGCGCATAAACTCTTTCAAAAAGATGTCGATTACATCGTTAAAGATGATGAAATTGTCATTGTTGATGAACACACTGGCCGTACTATGGAAGGTCGTCGCTGGTCAGAAGGTTTGCATCAAGCGGTAGAGGCAAAAGAAGGGGTTAATATTCAAAATGAAAACCAAACGTTAGCTTCAATTACCTTCCAAAATTATTTCAGAATTTATAATAAATTATCAGGGATGACAGGTACTGCGGATACTGAAGCATTTGAATTTAATCATATTTATGGCTTGGAAACCGTGGTTATTCCAACCAATCAGCCGATGATCCGTAAAGACATGGCCGATTTGATTTACTTAACTGCTGATGAAA
The DNA here is from genome assembly GCA_002401725.1 of Gammaproteobacteria bacterium. Taxonomy (GTDB): domain Bacteria; phylum Pseudomonadota; class Gammaproteobacteria; order Enterobacterales; family Alteromonadaceae. The sequence goes on along the minus strand of NVTW01000017.1, from coordinate 47,069 downwards.
AATTTGAAGCAATTCTCGAAGATATTCAAGTGTGTGTTAAAACAGGCCAACCAATATTAGTTGGTACTATCAGCATTGAAACCTCTGAATTTTTGTCTGATTTTTTGAAAAAAGCAAAAATCAAACACAAAGTATTGAACGCTAAATTTCACCAACAAGAAGCTGAAATAGTTGCAGATGCAGGTAAATCAGGTTCAGTGACAATTGCCACTAACATGGCGGGTCGTGGTACCGACATTGTTTTAGGTGGTAACTTAGGCGCAAATTTAGCGAAGTTAAAAAAACCGACTGAAGAACAAATTGCTAAAGCGACCGCTGATTGGCAAATTGAACATGACAAAGTAATTGCATTAGGCGGTTTGCATATTGTTGCTACAGAGCGCCATGAATCTCGCCGTATCGATAATCAGTTACGTGGTCGTTCTGGTCGTCAAGGCGATCCGGGTTCTACACGTTTTTACCTTTCTATGGAAGATGGTTTAATGCGTATTTTTGCCTCTGAACGTATATCAAATATGATGCGTAAACTAGGTATGGAACATGGTGAAGCCATTGAGCATCCATGGGTAACGCGTAGTATTGAAAACGCCCAACGTAAAGTTGAAGGCCGTAATTTTGATATTCGTAAACAGTTATTAGAATTTGATGATGTTGCTAATGATCAACGTAATGTAATTTATGAGCAACGTAACGAATTATTAGACGAAAGTGATATTAGTGAAACTATTACGGCAATTCGTGTTGATGTGGTTAACGATTTAATTAGCGCTCATATTCCACCACAATCGCTCATTGAAATGTGGGATATTACGGGTTTAGAAGAGCAGCTTAAAGGTGAGTTAGGTATAGAATTAGCCATCAATAAATGGCTTGAAGAAGATGATAATTTACATGAAGAAACCTTACGTGAGCGTATTTTAGCCGCAGTTGAACAAGTTTATACTGATAAAGAACAAACAGTTGGCGGTGATGTGTTACGCCAATTTGAAAAAGCGGTAATGCTACAGAGCTTAGATTCATTATGGAAAGAGCATTTGGCAGCGATGGATCATTTACGTCAAGGTATTCATTTACGTGGTTATGCTCAAAAAAATCCTAAGCAAGAATATAAACGTGAATCATTCGAAATGTTTTCACAAATGCTCGATAACTTAAAATCTGATGTGATCGGCATTTTATGTAAAGTACAAATTCAAGCAGAATCTGATGTTGAAGCGGTTGAAGAGCAAACGCGTAAAGCAGATCAAGCACCAAAAGAATTTACCCATGAAAGCAGCGGTCAAGCGGATCAATCTAATCAAGTAGCACGTGTTGGTCGTAACGAACCGTGTCCATGTGGTTCAGGTAAAAAATACAAGCAGTGTCATGGTAAATTGTCTTAGGAATACATGACTATGCACTTGGCTCAGGATCGTCATCCCCGCAGTCTTTTAAGCGGGGATCTACGTCAAAAAACARGAGATCTTCGATAAAAACGTCTCGAAGATGACGATTATAATAAATACCTGAGTTATCTGCATAGGCATGTAATTTTTTCATAACCTTATTTTGAAATGAGATAACATAAAAAGGCTAGCTTGAAAGAGCCAGCCTTTTAGATGCTGAAACAAGTTCAGGATGACGATATCTTACGTTTTTATCATGCTGGCGAAGATCAGTATCTTAACATGATTAAAACTACACTTTAGGGATTTTAATTTTTTGCTCGGAACTTTGACGATAAATAATTAAGGTTTTACCAATAACTTGTATTTTAGTGGCATTAGCTTCGCGACAAATTGCCTCAACGATTAATGCTTTTGTTTCTCGGTTATCGGTTGGAATTTTTACTTTAATTAATTCATGATGATTTAAGGCGTAATCTATTTCAGCGATCACGGCTTCGGTTAAACCATTTGAACCTAATAAAACTACCGGTTTTAAAGAATGTGCCAGCCCTTTTAAATGCTGGATTTGTTTTTTATTTAAGGTCATTTACAAATTTCGTTACTTGTTAGCTTGAATTAACGTTATTTTACCACCATCTTGATAACACTATCCAATTTTATGCTTAAATTTATTTGTTTTTATGAGTAAAAAAAAATTAACCGCGAGTAGTTCGCGCTGGATGCAAGAGCATTTTGACGACGAATATGTAAAAAAAGCACAACGTTTAGGCTTGCGTTCACGTGCTGTATTTAAATTAGAAGAGATTAATAATAAAGACAAATTATTAAAAGCTGGCATGAAAGTGGTCGATTTAGGTGCTGCCCCCGGTGGTTGGTCTGAATATGCCGCTAAAGTGGTTGGCGAAAATGGACAAGTAGTCGCCTGTGATATTTTGTCGATGGACCCACTCGCTGGTGTTGATTTTCTTCAAGGTGACTTTCGTGAAGAAGTGGTGCTTGATGCATTACTCACTAAAATTGGTGGTCAGAATATTGATGTCGTTATGTCAGATATGGCAGCCAATATGACCGGTAACGAAAGTGCCGATTCTGCCCGTAGTATGTATTTAGTCGAATTAGCCTTAGATATGTGTGATCAAGTATTGAAAAAAAATGGCGCATTTGTGGTTAAAGTGTTTCAAGGTGAAGGGTTTGAACAATTCATGAAAAACATTAAACAAGTTTTTAAAGTGGTAAAAACTCGTAAACCTAATTCTTCAAGAGCAAGGTCGCGAGAAGTTTATATTGTTGCGACCGGTTTTAAATAAAGTGTAAGTCGTTTTAAGTAACAAGTTGCAACAACTTGTTAGTGAGTTTAAGTAGCGAGCAACTTTAAAATATAGTAAATTAGCATGATTCAATAGCGTAACTAACAATTATGCTTTAAATTTAATTTTATCACCAACCCCAAGAGGTCATTAAGTTGAGCGATATGGCAAAAAATCTTATTTTATGGTTAGTAATAGCCGTGGTACTTATGACGGTATTTCAGAGCTTTGCTCCAAGTACTACTAACGAACAACAACTTGATTACACCACGTTCATTAAAGACGTTCGTCAAGGTCAAATTAGAGAAGTGGTCGTAGACCGCAATGGTGTTGTAAAAGGTACTAAACGCAACGGTGCAAGTTTTGTTACTGTGATCCCTGGCTTATACGATGAAGATCTTATTAATGACTTAGTTAAACAAGGCGTAAAAGCTTCAGGTAAAGCACCTGAAGAGCAAAGCTTTTTAACCAGTATTTTAATTTCATGGTTCCCAATGTTATTGCTTATTGGGGTATGGATATTCTTTATGCGCCAAATGCAAGGCGGTGGTGGTAAAGGTGCGATGTCGTTTGGTAAATCAAAAGCGCGGCAATTAAGCGAAGATCAAATTAAAACCACTTTTGCTGATGTCGCTGGTTGTGATGAAGCCAAAGAAGAAGTGGCTGAATTAGTTGATTATTTAAGAGAACCTTCTAAATTTCAAAAGTTAGGTGGGYKSATYCCAWCWSSKATKNNAKTAAYRSGTCAACCCGGTACAGGTAAAACATTGTTAGCCAAAGCCATTGCCGGCGAAGCTAAAGTACCATTTTTCACTATTTCAGGTTCAGACTTTGTTGAAATGTTTGTTGGTGTTGGTGCCTCCCGTGTGCGTGACATGTTTGAACAAGCAAAAAAAGCTGCTCCTTGTATTATTTTTATCGATGAAATTGATGCGGTAGGTCGCCAACGTGGTGCTGGTTTAGGTGGTGGGCACGATGAACGTGAACAAACGCTTAATCAGATGCTTGTTGAAATGGATGGTTTCGAAGGTAACGAAGGCGTCATTGTAATTGCTGCAACTAACCGCCCTGATGTGCTTGATCCTGCGTTATTACGTCCAGGACGCTTCGATCGTCAAGTAACCGTTGGTTTACCTGATATTCGTGGTCGCGAACAAATTCTTAAAGTACATATGCGTAAAGTGCCTTTAGCTGATGATGTAAAAGCCTCGGTTATCGCTCGTGGTACACCAGGGTTTTCTGGTGCTGATTTAGCTAATTTAGTTAACGAAGCAGCATTGTGGGCTGCTCGCGGTATGCGTAAGTTAGTATCGATGAGTGAATTCGATAAAGCGAAAGACAAAATAATGATGGGCGCTGAGCGCCGTTCTATGGTGATGAGCGAGAAAGAGAAAGAAATGACCGCTTATCATGAAGCAGGTCACGCCATTGTTGGTCGTTTGGTGCCAGATCATGATCCTGTTTATAAAGTGAGTATTATTCCTCGCGGTCGTGCGTTAGGGGTAACTATGTACTTACCTGAACAAGACAGAATTAGTCACTCGAAAGAACATTTAGAAAGTATGATCTCAAGCCTTTATGGCGGTCGTATTGCTGAAAAAATAATTTATGGTACTGAAAAAGTTTCAACTGGCGCATCAAATGATATTGAACGTGCTACTGATATCGCACGTAAAATGGTCACGCAATGGGGCTTGTCTGAAAAAATGGGACCCATGCTTTATGCTGAAGAAGAAGGTGAAGTGTTTTTAGGTCGGACTTCGGCAAAAAGCTTACATATGTCTGACGACACCGCTAAAATGATTGATGCTGAAATTAAAGAGTTTATAAATCGTAACTATCAACGCTCTGAAAAATTACTAAAAGATAATATTGATGTTTTGCATACCATGAAAGATGCACTAATGACTTATGAAACCATTGATGCGAGTCAAATTGATGATTTAATGGCACGTAGAGAAGTTCGTCCACCTGCGGATCCTAGTGATAAAAAATCAGAACCCAAAGGGCCAACGGCTTCAAGTTCTTCATCAAATGAGGATAAAAAAACATCGTCAGTAGTAAAACCAGATCTTACTCATCCTGACGATATGCCAGCTAAGTAATTCTATAAAGTTGTTCACTTATTTATAAGCCTCGTTATGCGAGGCTTTATTTTATAAAAATAGGTGTGCATGATAACCACTAGCAATTAACAAAAATAAAAATTTATGGCTGCTGTTATTAACTCTAAAGATAAACTGTTGAATTTATCTACTTTAAGTATTATGGGAATTTTAAACATAACGCCAGATTCTTTTTCTGATGGCGGTAAGTTTGCTCAAATTGATGCGGCATTAGCGCAAGTGGAGCAAATGATTGTTGATGGTGCGAGCATTATAGATATTGGTGGCGAGTCAACACGTCCTGATGCTAAAGAGGTTAGCATCGAAGATGAATTAGCTCGCGTTATTCCTTTATTAAAAGCGGTAAAAGAACGTTTTAATGTCGTAGTTTCAATAGATACTAGTAAAGCTGAAGTGATGGGTGCAGCCATTGAGCAAGGCGCTGATATTATTAATGATGTGCGTGCCTTACAAAACAATAATTGTTTAGCTGTTTTAGCACAAAGTGATATTCCGGTGTGTTTAATGCACATGCAAGGATTGCCAAGAACCATGCAACAGCAACCGTGCTATAACGATTTAATCAACAATATTAAGCAGTTTTTCGAACAACGTATTCAAGCTTGTGAACAGGCTGGTATAAATAAGCAACGCTTAATTTTAGATGTCGGTTTTGGCTTTGGTAAAACCTTAGCGCAAAATTATCAATTATTAGCGAATATGAAACAATTTAAATCTTTCAACTTACCTTTGCTCAGTGGTACGTCGAGAAAGTCAATGATCGGCAATTTATTACACTGCGATGTTCAGCAACGTATGGTGGGTAGTATAGCTACCGCGATTATTGCTGCTCAGCAGGGCGCAAATATTTTACGTGTTCATGATGTTAAAGAAACCATGGATGCAATTAAGGTTTTACAAGCAACGGTACAGTATTCGCTGCTTACAGAGGAAAAATAATATGTCATCAAGAAAATATTTTGGCACCGATGGTGTACGTGGGTTAGTCGGTCAATATCCTATTTCACCTGAATTTGTAATGAAACTTGGTTATGCCGCCGGTAAAGTGTTAGCGAGTCGCGGCACACACAAAGTGTTGATCGGTAAAGACACTCGTATTTCAGGTTATATGCTTGAGTCTGCTCTTGAAGCGGGTTTTTCAGCGGCAGGAACTGATGTGGTTTTGCTTGGTCCTATGCCAACACCGGGTATTGCCTATTTAACGAAAACATTTCGTGCTGAAGCGGGTGTGGTTATTAGTGCTTCGCATAATCCTTATTATGATAACGGCATTAAATTTTTCTCAGCAGACGGACAAAAACTTCCAGATGAAGTCGAAATTGCCATTGAAGCTGAACTAGATAAACCTATGTCGTGTGTTGAGTCTGATAAATTAGGTAAAGCCATGCGTGTTAATGATGCTGCTGGTCGCTATATCGAGTTTTGTAAATCTAATTTTCCAAGCCAGCTTTCGCTAAAAGGCTTAAAAATAGTGGTCGATTGTGCCAATGGGGCAACCTATCACATTGCTCCCGATGTATTTCGTGAATTAGGTGCTAATGTTATTGCATTAGCCTCTGAACCAGATGGTATTAACATTAATGCCAACTGTGGCGCTACTTCGATGGATATGATCAGTAAGGCAGTAGTTGAGCATGAAGCCGATTTGGGTATTGCGCTTGATGGTGATGGTGATCGTTTAATGTTGGTTGATCATACCGGTTATGTTATTGATGGTGACGAAGCGGTTTATATAATTGCCAGTAATGATTTACGCACAGGTAATATGCGTGGTGGTGTTGTTGGTACACAAATGAGTAATATGGGCTTAGAACTAGCACTGGCTGATTTAGGTGTGCCGTTTGCGCGTAGTAAAGTGGGCGATCGTCATGTAATGGAAATGCTCAAACAAAATGCGTGGCATTTAGGGGCTGAAAATTCAGGTCATATCATTAATTTAAACCACACTTCAACGGGTGATGGTATTATTGCTGCACTCAATGTTTTAACTGCCGTTTGTCAAACTGAAAAAAGTTTATATGAGCTACGCCAAAGTATTACTATGTTGCCACAATTACTCGTTAACGTGAGAGTTACAGCACAGGCGTTTGTTGATAATGATCCGATGAAGGCTGACCAAGTGGTTGCCGCCGTTCACCAAGTTAACGAAAAACTAACGGGTCGTGGTCGTGTATTGTTAAGAAAATCAGGTACCGAACCGCTCATTAGAGTAATGGTTGAAGGGCCTGATGAAGAGGAAGTGACGATACTAGCTAATATTATAGCTGATGCAGTAAGGGCTGCTTGTTAAAAATATCACACTCAAATAAATTGGGTTGGATATTTACTAAGCGATCAACACAAGATATTTAGTTAAAGACTTGTATCTTGGGTTGAGGTTAGTTAATATCTCGCCGCTCAGATGTAGGAAAGATAAATGAACCGACGTACAATCGTAGCTGCTAATTGGAAAATGAATGGTGATCTCAATTTAGTTGAGGCGATGAGTAAACGCTTGAATCAAGTACAACTTGACGAAAATATTGATGTAATTGTTTGTCCAAGTTTTCCTTATTTAGCATCAATGGCGAACAGTTTATCCCATAAAAATGTATTTTTAGGTTCACAAAATTTTAGCGAACACAATAATGGGGCGTATACCGGTGAAATTTCAGCAACAATGTTGCAAGAATTTTCAGTAAAATACGTTATTGTTGGTCATTCGGAGCGAAGAAGTTTTTATAAAGAAAGCAGCATTCAAGTTGCTCACAAAGTTAAAGCAGCATTAAATGCTGGGTTAACGCCAATATTATGTATTGGTGAAAGTGAAGCAGAACGAATAGCTGAACATACCGAAACAGTATTGGCCGCACAATTACAGCCGGTTATTGATGAAATTGGTATCAAAAAATTCGATGAAGTTGTTATTGCTTACGAGCCTGTTTGGGCTATAGGTACAGGTAAAACAGCTTCACCTGAAATGGCACAAGCAACACACAAATTTATTCGTCATTTTTTAACTGAAAATGATGCTGAAATTGCTCAAAAAGTGCCATTACTTTACGGTGGTAGTGTTAACGCACAAAACTGYGAAATATTATTTGCACAAGCTGATATAGACGGTGGTCTACTTGGTGGTGCTAGTTTAAAAGTTGATGAATTTTCTCAAATTTGTTCAACAGTGAAAGGATCTTAATAAGATGTTATATCAAATATTAATCGTTGTTTATTTACTTGTTGCTATATGTTTAATTGGCTTGGTGTTAATTCAGCAAGGTAAAGGTGCCGATATGGGTGCATCTTTTGGTGCTGGTTCATCAGCAACCATTTTTGGCTCAGGTGGTTCTGGTAACTTTTTAACTAAATCAACGTCTTTATTAGCCGTTGCATTTTTCGTTATCAGCCTATTATTAGGTAATTTAACGGCTAATCGTGTTAATGCAACCGATGAATGGAATAATCTTGCCACACCAGTAGCTGAAAATGCTGAGAAAAAAGCAGCGAGTGTTGAACCTGAAAGTGTTAAGAATGGTGATGTACCAACAAGTACTACAACTCCTGCTTCTACTTCAGATATTCCAGCAGCAAGTAAAAAAGATAACGGCGACGTACCTAAATTTTAATTACTTAGTGCCTCATACTGGATTTATTTCAGTATTCATTGATGAATATGCGGACGTGGCTGAATTGGTAGACGTATTAGCTTGAGGGATTTGTGCGTCTACAAATTAAGTAGGTCGATTTACCTCAAAATGTGCAAGATAACTTAGTAAAACAGACAGTATAGATTTAGTATTGCGCGGTTGTGGCGGAATTGGTAGACGCGCCAGCTTGAGGGGCTGGTGATTTAGGTCGTGGGGGTTCAAGTCCCCCCAACCGCACCACTAAACTTATACAAATAGGGCTGTGTTGTGGTTAAGTTTGGGTAATATAAAATTCACGTTATAACAAGGCATTACTGACTTGATGAAAGTTTGATGTGATATAACCTGATCGTTTAACTGGATGTTGGGAAGTTACAGTTACAATTATTAAGCGGCTTAATCGTTTATGAGAAGGTAATTGTAGCCGACTAAATTATTTGTGGTCAAAATGCTGATAGTTGTGGCACGTTTTGTCTGGCACAGGTGGCAACTTTGGAGCGGAATCTACACATGCTAATATAACAGTTAAATATTATTGTAAAACTACAACATAGTTAAATAAAGGAAATAGTGATTAAAGTTTACATTAAAAGCTAACTTAATGGTACACTAAAAGCTAATTGTTGTTTACGGTAAAAGCTAGTGGTGATGAGTATGAATCCCATCTCTCAAAAGTTGGCGCATTCTTTAGAGCAATTAAAACAGTTGCAAGATCAGGGGATTGTTGCATTACAATCAAAAATGCTAGAGCGCAATGATAGAGAGCGCTTGTCTAAACACGGCTTTATTCGTGAAATAATGCGAGGCTGGTATATTCCCTCAAGCCCTGATGAACAAATGGGTGATAGTACATCTTGGTATGCTTCCTTTTGGGATTTTTGTGCTGCATATTTAGATGAACGATTAAAACAAAACTGGTGCTTATCTCCTGAGCAATCGATCCAATTACATATTGGTGATAAAACAGTGCCACCACAATTATTAGTTCGTTCTCCTAAAGGCCGCAATAAGCCAACCAACTTTATTCATAATACTTCGGTGTTTGATATTCGCTCGACATTACCTAACCTAAACCAATTGACGATAGTAGATAATCTACGAGTTTATAGTTTGGCGTCTGCTATTGTGCATTGTTCAAAAAACACCTTTGTTGATAAGCCTATTCAAATGCGAACTGCATTAACTATGATAACCGATGCTTCAGAAGTGCTTGTGGTGTTACTTGAAGGTGGTCATGTCACGTTAGCTGGCCGTTTGACGGGAGCTTTTAGAAATATTGGTCGTGATTTGATTGCGGATAATATTCTTAAAGGAATGGATGCTGCTGATTATAAAGTAAAAGAAGCCGACCCTTTTGAAGATAAAACGTCAATCACTTTTGGTCGCCGTGAAGTATCTCCTTATGTGAATCGTATGCGTTTAATGTGGCACGCTATGCGTGATGATGTTATCGAACATTTTCCACCAGCATTCTCAGTAGAAAAAACAGATTCAATAGATATTGATGAGTATTTAGCCGAAGTTGAAGATAAGTTTCTCAGTGATGCTTATCACTCGTTATCTATTGAAGGTTATCGTGTTACCTATGATCTTATTGAGCATGTACGCTCAGGTGATTGGAACCCAGAGCAATCAGATGAGAGTAAAAAGTATCTTGATGCGATGGTGGCAAAAGGCTACTGGGATGCTTTTCAACAAGTGATGACTGCAGTTGAACGGGTATTACATGGCGAAAATTGTGGTGAAGTTTTTGAAGCGGTTCATGGTGATTGGTACTTAGCTTTGTTTGGCCCGAGTGTTGCTGCTGGTATTGTTAAGCAGTCTGATTTAGCCGGTTACCGGACTGGCCCCGTGTTTATTAGAAAATCCATGCATACACCGCCAAGCAGAGAAGCTGTTCGCGATATGATGCCTGCACTATTTGACTTGCTGATTGCAGAAGAAAACTCAGCGGTGCGAGTCATCCTAGGGCATTTCATTTTTGTTTATATTCATCCTTACTTTGATGGTAATGGCCGTATGGGACGGTTTATCATGAATTTAATGATGGCATCAGGTGGTTTCTCTTGGACAGTTGTGCCAGTTGAAAGGCGAGAAGAGTATATGCAGTCGCTGGAAGCAGCCAGCGTAAAAGAAGATATTGTACCTTTTACAAGGTTCATTGCTTCGTTATTATAAGTATTAATATGTACTTACAAGAAAATAAAAAGTTCAGATTTAGGTGGTCTTGACAAGCGAGTTTTGTTAAAAAGTGAACTTATTTTTAATATCTTGATTGCTAATTCAGGTGTAAGCTATTGATCTCAAATTACTGGTACTGCTACTTTTTTAAGTGAATATAACGTAAATTTACATGTAAGTTATTGTATGTAGGTTGTTTATGTGATTTGCGTGAGCATTCTTGAGGGGCTGATGACTTAGGTCGTGGGGGTTCAAGTCCCCCCAACCGCACCACTAAACTTATACAAATAGCCACTTAAAGGCTGATTCGTCATTCTCGTAATCTTTTAAGAGGACGCTGCATGGATGCAGCTTACTTAGAAGACAATGCATGGAGCATATTGTCCTGAATCTACATCAAAAAACATGAGATCTTCGTATAAAAGCGTCTTGAAGATGACGACTAGTATAAATACCTGAATTATCTGCATAGCCATGTATTTTTTATGTATAAAAACCCACTATAAAGGTGGGTTTCAAAATAAAATTAATGTTGTAAACTAATAACTATCGTTATGAACACTCAGCACTGCTCTACCTGAAGGATCCGCCATTTTGCTAAAGCTTTCATCCCATGCTAAAGCTTCTGGCGTACTACAAGCAACTGACTTGCCACCCGGTACACATTCAGCCGCAGACGTTAAGGGGAATTTTTCTTCAAAAATACTGCGATAAAAATAAGCTTCTTTAGTATCAGGGGTATTAATAGGAAATTTAAATTCAGCACTGGCTAATTGTTGATCGCTTACATGTGCTTCAACGTGAGCTTTTAAACCGTCGATCCATGAATAGCCAACTCCATCAGAAAACTGCTCTTTTTGACGCCATAAAATTTCTTTGGGTAAATAACCTTCAAATGATGAGCGTAAAATAGCTTTTTCCATTTTGCCATTACCGCACATTTTATCTTCAGGATTAATGCGCATGGCAATGTCCATAAAGTTTTTATCTAAAAAAGGCACGCGTGCTTCAATGCCCCAAGCCGACATTGATTTATTGGCGCGCAGGCAATCAAACATGTGTAGTTTATCGAGCTTACGTACTAATTCCTCATGAAATTCTTGCGCGTTGGGTGCTTTATGAAAATATAAATAACCACCAAATATTTCATCAGCGCCTTCACCGCTTAACACCATTTTAATACCCATGGCTTTAATTTTACGCGCCATTAAGTACATTGGTGTAGAGGCGCGTATAGTGGTTACATCATAAGTTTCTAGGTGATAAATAACTTCTTTTAGCGCATCGATACCTTCTTGTTCGGTAAAAATAACACTGTGATGAATAGTACCTATGCTATCTGCCACTTTTTGTGCGGCAATTAAATCAGGTGAACCATCTAAACCACAGGCAAAAGAATGCACTTTAGGCCACCAAGCTTCGGCTAAGTCGTTATCTTCGATACGACGAGCGGCAAATTTTTGCGTTATGGCTGAAATAAGTGAAGAATCTAAACCACCAGAGAGTAAAACACCGTAAGGTACGTCGGTCATTAAATGACTTTTAACTGAGTCTTCTAATGCTTCACGTAATTTAGTTTTGCTGGTGGTGTTGTCTTTAATTGCGCCATATTTTTCCCAGTTACGACGATAATATCTTTTTAACTCACCATCACGGCTATCTAAAATATGTCCGGGAGGAAATTCGCTTACCGTTTTACAAATGGGCATTAATGCTTTCATTTCAGAGGCAACGTAAAAGTTACCTTGGTCGTCATAACCGGTATAAAGCGGAATAATACCAATATGATCACGAGCAATTAAGTAAGAGTTGTCGCTTTCGTTATATAAAATAAACGCGAACATGCCTTGCAGTTTATCAACAAAGTCAACACCAAACTCTTCATACAAAGGTAGAATAATTTCGCAATCTGATTTTGTTTTAAATGAATAATCAATGGTTAGTTTTTCGGCTAACTCTTTATGATTATAAATTTCACCATTTACCGCCAAAACATTAGTTTTGCTTTCGTTATACAGTGGCTGTGCGCCATGCTCTGTATCAACAATGGATAAACGTTCATGAACTAAAATTGCATGGTCGTTATTGTAAATGCCTGACCAATCTGGACCACGGTGACGCAAAAGACGAGAACATTCTAGTGCTTGAGGACGAAGTGCATCAGCACCTGTTTTTATATCTAATATACCAAAGATCGAACACATTGAAGCGCTACTCCTTATAGGTTTAAAGTTTAATCAAATTGTGAGACAAGCAAAGTGTTTTTTAAATAATTAATTTTAAAAATTATACCTACTTGTATTAAACAGCTAGCCATCTAATAGTGACACTTTGCCAGTTCTGTAGAAAAAATCAATATTAAATTAGCATTGTTAGCAACAATTAGTTATAAAAGCTTAGTTATTGGCCTTTATGGCCTTTATGGCCTTTGTTATTTCTATTTTAGGTTTATTAGATGAAAATTAAAATAAGTGTTAGCGTGCTTACCTTGTTATTAGCGCTATCTTTAGCAAATATTGTTACTGCAAAAGAGTCATTAACGTCACTTTCTATTGAAGAAATGCGTATTGCAAAAGCTAAAAAAGCTATGCCTAGTGTTATTACTCGTATGCACAAGCAAGTTGATAAATTCTCTCAACAGTTACAACAAGCACGTAATTACACTGCATTGACACAATTGGTTATTGTTCATGGTAAAACTCTTTGGAAACAAGCTAAATTGAGCTTTAACCAACAGCAAGATTTTGATGATAGACCTTTATATTGGACAAGATTACAAATGAGCAAAGTTTTGCGTCAAGCTCCAATATTTGCCAGTTTATTGCCTGATCAACAAGCTAAATTGTTATGGGATTTAGAGTTGTTTTCTCGTGGCGTAGCAGATATTGATTTTAATAAAAATAGCGCTAAAAAAATATTAATCACCGGCTTTGATCCTTTCTTTTTAGATAAAAACATTGCTCAAAGTAACCCCTCTGGCGTAGCCGCGTTAGCGTTGGATGATTTATTACTCTCTATGGATAATAAAAATGCGCAAATACAAACACTGATGATACCAGTGCGTTTTGCTGATTTTGATCAAGGCATGATAGAAGAAATGTTAACGCCTTATTTGAAAAATCAAAAAATTGATCTATTAGTCACTATGAGTATGGGGCGGAAAAATTTCGATTTAGAACGCTTTCCTGCCTTACGTCGTAGTGCAAAAGCACCTGATAATTTGAATGTTTTTACCGGTGCTGATAAAAATCATCCATTGGTTCCTCAGCTGAAAAATAAAAAACTAGTTGGGGCAGAATTTGTTGAATTTAGTTTACCCGCTAACAAAATGCAGCAAGCACAGGGTGATTATAAAATTAACATCAATAATAAAGTATCAATATTAGAAAAGGGTGAGGTGAGAACATTTTATCCAAAATCTATCAGTGAATTAGCTAATAAAATTTCGGTGCAAGGCTCTGGTGGCGGTTATTTGTCGAATGAGGTTTCTTATCGGAGCATACTCTTACGTAACAAATATGCACCAATTTTACCTGTAGGGCATATACACACGCCGCGTATTAGCCGCTATAAAAGCCAAACTAATAAAGCCATTGTTCAGCAAATAAAAGCAATGTTAACGTTGGCTGTTGGTGAAATTTAAATACTATTTGTAACATCAACCGATAATTTTAATAACTGTCCAGGTTGTAAATATTTGCGGCGGCTAATGTTATTCCAACGCTCAATGTCTTTAATATGGATATTAAATTTATCGGCGATGCGCGCAAAAGAGTCGCCGCGACGTACTTTGTAAGTAATGTTTCTTAATACGGCTCGTTCGACTCTGTTACCTTGAATATTAGCACTTTGGGAATGCGTTTTTTTAGCCGATTTTTGCCAAATAACTAATTTTTGCCCAAGTTTTAAGGTGTCTCTTGGTGCCATGCCATTCCATTTAGCTAAATTACGACTGCTGACATGATAGGCTTGCCCTAAATCCCATAAGGTATCGCCAGATTTAACCGTGTGAATTGTTTTAGCACCAGCATGTTGGCGACTTTGTTTTTTAACTAAGCGTTGGTTTTGAGAAAATATATAATGATCAAGCGACGCAGTTGCCACGGGTATCAATAAATGTTTTCCCGCTCTAATTTGTGAACCATCAATGTTGTTAAGTCGTTTAATTAATTTGGTTGAAGTGTGAAATTTATCGGCTATTACGCTTAAACTATCACCATTTTTAATTTTATAACGCTGCCAACTTAAACGATCTTTGTTTTTTAATTTACTTAATTTTTCTTTAAATTGTACTGCTTTGTTTTTAGGAATAACTAAATAATGAGGGCCGGCAGGATCGGTTGCCCAGCGGTTAAAACCAGGGTTTAGTCGTTGCAATTCAGCTAAGGATAAGTCTGCTAGTTGTGCTGCTTTGGCTAAATCGAGTTGTGAATTAATATCTATTTGTTCAATAACGGCTTTATTTTCAATGGTTAATAATTTTATGTTGAATTGATCAGAATTTTTTATAATGTCAGCTAAAGCAAGTAACTTGGGCACATAAGCGCGGGTTTCTTTGGGTAACCGTAATGACCAAAAATCTATGGGTAAGTGTTTTCTACGATTATAACGAACAGCACGTTGCACTCGACCCTCACCAGAATTATAGGCAGCAAGCGCTAATAACCAATCATTATCGAAAAATTTATGTAAATATTTTAAATACGCAATTGCACCTTGGGTTGAGGCAATTACATCGCGACGACCGTCGTACCACCAGTTTTGTTTCATACCAAAACGTTTGCCTGTACCCGGTACAAATTGCCACATACCCGAAGCTCTCCCATGTGAATAAGCGAAGGGGTCAAAAGCACTTTCAACAATCGGTAATAAGGCCATTTCTAATGGCATATTGTTTTTCTCTAATTGATCAACAATATAATAAATAAAAGGTTCAGATCTTTTGGCAACCCGATCAAGATAGCTTTGATGATTGGTATACCAGTTACGTTGACTAATAACTCGCTTATTTTGTGGGATAGGAAAATTGAGTTGTGAGCGAATTCTTTGCCAAACGTCATTGCTTTTACTTTGTTCATCGTCTGATAAGTTGATCTCAACATCGGCAACCGGATGCATTACCGCAATAGCCCCATCTACTAATAAGGCTTGATTAATTTCTTCAACAGAAGCGCGATCGATATTGCTCGCCAGTGGAGTTTGCTGCTTAGCTACAGAGTTAGTGGGTAAAAATGTTGATTGACAGCCAAATAAAAAAAACATTAGCGTAAATAGGGAAAATAAGTACTTCATATAATCAGGTAGTGTCTTTTAAATTAAAAACTGAGTGATGAATTTTACCTGTTTATGGCTRRKMTKSWRKWYWKKMTKKWRWWRKRRWWKWWKWAYKASTAMKMKMMRWTRYWYSTYTRYMYYTKRRYWTKKWKWMMMTKKRWMKKSTRWTSWMTTATATAATTTACCTATAGTGATGAAACCATGAAAAACAACAATGAAACCAGCATTAGCATTTCACCAACCTGATCACCCAAGCACTTGGCAAGATTTACCGCAAGGAAAAATTATCAAAGCGGCAATTGAACAGCAATTAGCGCCGTGGTGGTTAAAGTTTTTTGGTTATCATTTAGCTAAAATTGGTTGCTTGAGTAGTTTATTAGATACCACTAGTTCGCCAATTAAGCATCAGTTTTCAATTGTTCAACAACATTCAGTGGGAAGTATTACCGCTGAAATAGATGATTTACCATTATTAGAGCACAGTGTCGATGTATGTTTGTTAAGCCATACGTTAGAGTTTTCGCTAGATCCCCATCATGTTATCAGAGAAGCTAATCGCGTGTTGATCCCAAATGGTTATTTAGTGATCACCGGTTTTAATCCATTTAGTTTAGCTGGTTTTAATCAGTTAGTTCCTTTTCGACGTAAACAAATTCCGTGGCAAGGACGTTTTTTTTCACCGATGCGAATTAAAGATTGGTTGCATTTAATGGGCTTTGAAATTTTAGCTGATCAACGTTGTTTGCACTCAAGTTTGGTGTCAAAAAATTATGATAATTATATTAGTCGAGGTTGGCAAAAATTTGCCAATAAATTTATGCCGGGTTTAGGCTCTGTTTATATTATTATTGCCAAAAAGCGGGTTCTACCGTTAACACCAATAAAACCTAAATGGCGCTTACGACCAAGTTTTGTGCCCGTTAAAAGCGCCTCTGCAAAAGTATCAACTCATTTTACTCGTATAAACAAATAGATATAGTAGGATTTTTAATGCATAGAGACAATTTAGAAAATTATTTAAAAAAATTATTAGTAATTGGTCCCATTAATGATTATTGCCCTAATGGTTTACAAATTCAGGGTAAAGACGAAATAAAAAAAATTGTTACCGGCGTTACTGCAAGCCAAGCGTTAATTGACCAAGCAATAGCGTTACAAGCAGATGCTTTGTTAGTTCACCATGGTTATTTTTGGAAAAATGAATCTTATGTTATTCGCGGTATTAAGCATCAGCGAATTAAAGCCTTACTTGAGCATAATATTAACCTATTTGCTTATCACTTACCGTTAGATATTCATGCTGAGCTGGGTAATAACGTACAGCTAGGACAGTTATTATCAATTAATAATGTTCAAGCATTACCTAACTTAAAACCTGATGGCATTGTTATGCAGGGTGAACTTGAACAATCGTTAAGTAGTAAGTTATTTGCAGAACAAATATCGACAAAACTTAATCGACAATGTTTACATATTGCCCCATCATCAAACAAAGACATTAACACTGTGGCTTGGTGCACAGGTGGCGGACAAGGTTATATTGAAGCAGCCGCAGAGCAGGGCATAGATGCGTTTATTACCGGCGAAGCATCAGAGCAAACAACACACATTGCCCATGAAATGAACATCCATTTTTTTGCAGCAGGGCATCATGCTACTGAACGTTATGGTATTAAAGCATTAGGCGAACACCTTAAAAACGAATTAGGTTTAGCGGTTGATTTTGTGGATATAAATAACCCTGTTTAGAGGTTAATTAAATATTTTTTTTAACCACTGCCACGAAAGCCCAAGTGCTTCATACCAAACGGTGGTGGTTTTTCCTAGTTTATTAATGCTTGGGGTGTAATAGCCCCAGTTTTTATGAGCAGTTTTTGAATACGCCCAATAACCAGCCGGTGCAGGAATAGCATCAACGCCATATTGCTTGAAAAAACGCATAGCGCGTAGCATATGATCAGCATTGGTGATCAGTACAACATTACTGTCTTTTACCCTTGGTGCTATTAGCTGAGCTTCTTCTTCGGTATCTTTAGGGAAATTTTCAGTTAATATTTTTTGTGCAGGAATACCCAAACTTATTGCTGCTAATTTCATTGTTTGTGCATTTGACAGCACTTGCCCGAAAGCACTACCCGAAGTAATAATGGTTGCTTCAGGATGTAATTGATAAATTCTCAACATTTCAACCAACCTTTGCATTGAGCAAGCTCTTAATTGGCTAGTAAAAGGTACTCTGTTGTCATTGGTGTGCGAGCAACCTAATACCACAATATAATCTATTGGTTTAGTTGTTGATTTTGCTGTGAATTGAGGATATTGAGTTTCAAGTGGCTTAATTAAATAATCAGCCAAAGGTGGCATTGAAGTAACAATTAAAAGCGCTGTCGCGCTTATCATGCATTTAAAGCTTAATGAGGGTTTTTTACGATGAAAAATGATCGCGATAATAAGTAAAATTAAGATCAAACTCAGTGGCATTAATAAAAAGCCAAGCATTTTTTTTAGAAAAAATAAATCCATTATTAATTGCAGTATTTATTGTTATTTGACAAGAACAAGTATTGTAACAAGAAGATTTCATTGCTCCAGTGAAAACTGCCTTAAATTAAAAATTAGTTTGATAGACGTCTAAAAGTCTATTGCAATCCGTGTTTTTTTCAGGTTTAATAAGCCTGTTGTCAAAATAGAGTTAAACCTCTATTTTGACACACCAGAAGAGGCGCGCTAGCTAGGTAGATAATACGAGAACCCACCAGTTTGTTGAAAATTATTGAGGGAGACTAGCGCCGAGAATATTAATTGAGTGGCAATTAATATTCGGTTACTAAGGTTGAATCCTTAGGATTGTCACCGTTTGTGCTTGTTTTATGCGTTGGTTTTATACTTTTGTATTAAACACCACAAACATGGTGGAGAGCTTCTGGCTGAAAATGTTTAGATCTCTGCTTTTTGCTACTAACTGCTCAGTCACGCTCTTCCTTTTTGTATTTGCTTGTTATTTACCCGTTTATAAAAACCAATAAACAAGCTTATTAGGGAGATCCCAAATGAAATTTATACTTACTAAAAATATTATCCTGTCAGTTTTATCCTGTATCGTCACGTGCTATGGGAGAAAATTATGACCAATTTAACTATCGCAAAATTTGGTGGTACTAGTGTTGCTGATCATCAAGCCATGCTGCGTTGCGCCAATATCATTAAAAATGATCACTCAAATCGTGTTGTGGTGGTTTCTGCTAGCTCTGGGGTTACTAATTACTTAGTGCGTTTAGCACAGGCTAATGTAAGTTCACAAGAACAAGCGCAGTTAATTAGTAATATTAAAACTATTCAACTCAACATTAGCCAACACCTTGAAAATAAAGCCGAGATTAATGATGAAATTTTAACTGTGCTCGCTGGTTTAACGCAATTAGCGAGTGCACAAGCACAGCAATATAACGCCCAAAAAACCGACGCTATTTTAGCCTGTGGTGAGCAAATGAGTTCAATATTGTTTAGCGATGTTTTAACGAGTATTGGCATTGCAAGCGAATATTTTGATGTGCGTGAAGTGATGCAAACTAATAGTCTATATGGCAAAGCCGTGGTGGATATTGAAGCGTTAAAAGCTAATTGTGCAGCTAATTTACAAGAAAAGTTAATCAATAAAGTAATTGTTACGCAAGGTTTTATTGGTCGAGATGGCTTAGGGCATACCACTACGTTAGGGCGTGGCGGTTCAGATTATAGTGCCGCATTGTTAGCTGAAGCATTAAATGCTGACAAGCTTGCTATTTGGACTGATGTAGTCGGAATTTTCACCACAGATCCACGTATTACCGCACAAGCGCGGGCTATTCCTGAAATTAGCTTTGGTGAAGCGGCTGAAATGGCAACCTTCGGCGCTAAAATCTTGCATCCTGCGACGCTGATCCCTGCTATGAGACATAATATTCCGGTGTTTGTTGGCTCCAGTAAAGAGCCAGAAAAAGGCGGTACGCAAATTCAGCAACAAGTAGCTTCAAATCCTACGTTTAGATCTATTGCGCTGCGTAAAGAACAAACGCTAGTTACCGTTAAAAGCCCCGCGATGTTGCATGCCAGTGGTTTTTTAGCACAAGTATTTTCAATCTTAGCAAAGCATGAACTGAGTGTTGATTTGATCACCACCAGTGAAATAAGCGTGGCGTTAACTTTTGATAACCCTGCTGGTTCAACACAATCATTAATCACCAACGCGGTAGTAAAAGAGTTAGAGCAATTATGTGAAGTAAGCGTTGAACATGGTTTATCGTTAGTGGCGGTTATTGGTAATAATTTACATACCACTAAAGGTATTAGTCGTAGCATTTTTGATAGTATTGGTGACGTTAATGTTCGTATGATTTGTCATGGTGCCAGTGCCAATAATTTTTGTTTTTTAGTGCCAGAAATCGAAGCAAACTCTGTCGTTGAACAACTTCATGAAGCACTATTTTGATTTGATTTGAGTGGTAGAGCGTAGCGAAAGCCAACGCATTACCTTTTGTAATATTTACTATTGAATATTAGCCATCAATTTATCTAAAGTATCGGTTAAATTATGTAACTGCTCCGCTGTTAATCCCGTTTTAGCGAACATGCTTGCCGGTATACATTGTGCTTTTTCTTTTAAAACAGATCCTTGTTTGGTTAGGTAAACTTCAACGCTGCGTTCATCATCTGTATTGCGTTTACGTACAATAAACCCTAAATTTTCCATGCGTTTTAATAACGGCGATAACGTACCTGAGTCTAAATTGAGTTTTTTGCCTAACGCCTTAACCGAAAGAGCCTGTTCTTGTTGTCGTAGCTCTACTTCCCACTGTTTATTTTGCCAGAGTACCAACATTACTAAATATTGTGGGTAAGTTAAATTGAGCGACTTTAACAAAGGCGCATACAAACGGGTCATTGCTTTATTAATATTATAGAGTCGAAAACACAGCTGATTTTCGAGTTTTAACTGTTCACTCATAAACTTTAAATGCCTTACAATAATTTTTCTATGTCAGCGACTAATGCTTCAGGCTTAACGGTTGGTGCAAAACGTTTGATCACCTTGCCTTCGTTATTAACTAAGAACTTGGTGAAATTCCACTTAATACCTTTACTGCCTAAAATGCCCGGTGCTTGATTTTTTAAATAGTTATACAACGGATGAGCATTGTCGCCATTTACGTCAATTTTATCAAATAATGGAAACTTAATGTTGAAACGTAAATCACAAAAGCTTTTAATTTCTTCATTAGAGCCTTTTTCTTGTTTACCAAATTGGTTACAAGGAAAAGCTAATACTTCTAAACCTTGTATTTGATATTTTTCATAAAGTGCTTGTAAACCTTGATATTGAGGGGTAAATCCGCAAGCGCTGGCAGTATTTACAATCAATAATGTTTTTCCTTTAAATTGCTCAAGTGATACTTCTTCGCCTAAATTATTTTTTACATTAAATTGATGAATTGAATTGCTCATAATTGGTACTCACTAGTTAGATATTGGTATAAGTGAAAGGGAGTTTACCTTAAAGCTTGATTGTGAGCAATTAAATAGCGCACAATTAAATTAAATATAAGTAAAAATGTAGGCAAAAGTAGTATTACCACAAAGCTAAAGTCCTATTTTATTACGATAAATTGCCTTTTGTAAATTAGCATTATCAAATATAATGTGTATATATCAACTGAACACAAATAGGAATGATAAAAATGACAAAAGTAGCATTTATTGGCTTAGGTGTAATGGGTTATCCCATGGCAGGACATTTACAAAAAGCAGGTTTTGATGTTTGTGTGTATAACCGTACTAAAGCCAAAGCACAGCAATGGCATCAAGAATTTGGCGGTAGTTATGCAGCAACACCAGCACAAGCAGCAAATGGTTGTGATTTTGTCTTTTGTTGTGTGGGTAATGATGATGATGTTCGCCAAGTTGTGTTAGGTGATAACGGTATTTTTGCGGGTATGAATGAAAAGTGCATTTTAGTTGATCATACTACTGCCTCTGCTGAATTAGCACGCGAATTAGACGTTATTGCTAAATCACAAAACAAGCACTTTTTAGATGCACCAGTTTCTGGTGGTCAAGCGGGTGCTGAAAATGGTGCATTAACGGTAATGCTGGGTGGTGAACAAGAAATTTTTGATAAAGTAAAACCTGTTATGGCTGCATTTGCTAAATTTAGCCAATTAATGGGGGCTGCGGGGAGTGGTCAATTAGCCAAAATGGTTAATCAAATTTGCATTGCTGGTGTAGTACAAGGTTTAGCTGAGGCATTTAATTTTGCTGAAAAAGCAGGGCTTGATAGTGAAGCGCTAGTGCAAACTATTTCAAAAGGTGCGGCGGGTTCGTGGCAAATGGAAAACCGTTATAAAACCATGTTTGCTGGCGAATATGATTTTGGCTTTGCCGTCGATTGGATGCGTAAAGATTTAGGTATTGCTTTTAATGAAGCCGAAAAAAATGGTGCTGACTTGCCGATGACTAAAATGGTTGATGGTTTTTATCAAGAAATTCAAGAAAATGGTGGCAACCGTTGGGACACATCAAGCTTGATCTCACGCTTTAAAAAATAATCATTTTTATACGTACCTATGCAGATCACTCAGGTATTTATTATATTCGTCATTCTCTTCGAGACGTTTTTATCGAAGCTCTCGTGCTTTTTGAGCTAGATTCTCGCTTAAAAGGCTGCGAGAATGACGATCCTGAGCCAAGTGCAGAGGCATGAAAGATAATCTCGAATTAAATCATGGCTCTTGAGCTATCTGCATAGGCACGTTAAAAAATTATCCTTGCACATACTCATACAGTGCTTTTAGTACCAGCATTTTTCCTTGATTGTTTTCGTTATCTGCATCTAATTCGTGGGCTAAATTTTCAATTTTCATCATAAATTCATCAAGACTTAAAATGCCCTTGCCGCCGTTTTGTATTTTGCTGTGACAATAACTTTGCCATTGTTGTTGCTCGTTGGTACTTAAGGTATGAGGATAGTTACGCGCTCGATATCTAAATAATAAAATAGGTAAGCGAGCGTCTTGAAAATTAAACTCATGATTGGCTAATTGATCAGGTGTTAAACTATGTAAAATGTCCATTTGTGCTTTATCACTAGTGCTAAAAAAACTACCAGAATAAAGCGCATGTTCGGCATCTATAGTTTCATCGTTGTCATAGCTGTCAGCAAACACATCACTTAATTTATCGCGCAATCCTTGTTGTGCTTTCAATAATGTTAAGTTGGCTAAGCAATGTTCGCGAGGAATAGCTAAACGCTCGGCATTTTCAGGCAATAAGGTTTTAGCCGGTGCAATAATGGGGCATTTATTTATATGAATAAGCTTTACTGGAATGGGCTTTTCATCCGGCGCTAAATCGTCATGGCGAGTATATAAACGTGCCTTGATTTCATCACTAGTTAACTCAAACAATGGCGCAGGATCTTGGGCTAAATCTACTGCAATAACTGCATTTTTATTACTAGGATGATAACTAATGGGTGCAAACCAACTGGTGCAGCCATGCGCCGATGAAATTTTACTTGAAGTATGCACAATGGGGGTCATGTTGTAAACATCAATTAACTCAGCGACTTGTTTTTTATTTTTTAAATTAAAAATAAACTCATACAATTTGGGCTGTTTTTGTTTTATTAATTTTGCCATGGCAATAGTGGCATAAACATCACTCATTGCGTCATGAGCTGCTTCATGAGCAATACCATTAGCTTTGGTGAGTAGTTCAAGACGAAAGCTTACTACTTGTTCACCATCACGAACAACTGTTGGCCAATTTATACCTTCAGGGCGAAGCGCATAACAAGCGCGCACCATATCAATAATATCCCAACGACTATTACCATGCTGCCATTCACGCGCATAAGCATCGTAAAAATTTCGATAGAGTAAATAGCGCGTTACTTCATCATCAAAGCGAATATTGTTATATCCCGCCACGCAGGTATTAGGTTGACTAAATAAATCATGAATACGTTTGGCAAACTCAGCTTCACATAAACCTTCTTGCTGTGCTTTTTGTGGTGTAATACCGGTAACCAAACAGGCTTCAGGTTGCGGTAAATAATCGACTGGTGGCGAGCAATAAAACATTTGTGGTTCGCCAATAATATTTAAATCGTAGTCAGTACGAATACCGGCAAATTGTGATGGTTTATCTATTTTAGGATTAATTCCCCATGTTTCATAATCGTGCCAGAGAATTGTTGAGGTGCTTTTCATGGAAGTCTTTATCATTTGCAGCAAATTATATGTTAATGAGTATAAATCATTTACTTGAGGTATTAACCCATTATTTACCAACCGTATTTACAGGAAGTTTCAAGTAATGTTTGCCATTATTTTCAGGTGTTGGTAAATATCCTGCATTAATGTTTACTTGTACCGCGGGTAGCAGTAATTTAGGTACAGCTAATGTACTATCACGCTCATTTCTAAAATTTACAAAGTCTTCTTTACTGGTGTTACGGTTAAGTTGAATGTTAGTTGTTTTTTGCTCAGCTACAGTGCTTTGCCATGCAAATTCATTACGTGTTGGTGATTTGTAATCATGTCCGGTAAATAACCGTGTTTCATCAGGTAATTGAAATATTTTTTGAATAGATTGATATAACGTTTCTGCATCACCACCGGGAAAGTCACAGCGAGCGGTGCCGTAATCAGGCATGAATAAAGTATCACCCATAAAAGCAGCATCTTCAATTAAGTAAGTGACACAAGCGGGTGTATGTCCCGGCGTATGCAAAACAGTAATGGTTAAATCGCCTAGGGCTAAACTGTCATTTTCGTCAACCAGTTTGTCGAATTGTAGTCCGTTTACCTTAAAGTGATGACCAAAATTAAACACCGTTTTAAATGTTTTTTGTACTTGCGTAATTTCAGCACCAATAACAATTTTCCCACCTAAATTTTCTTGTAAATACGGAGCGGCAGTTAAGTGATCTGCATGCGCATGAGTTTCTAAAATCCATTGGCATTGCCATTGTTGTTCGTTGATAAAGGTAATTATCTTATCTGCGAAAGTTGTTGCAATTGTGGCAGAAGAAAAGTCAAAATCTAAAACTGGATCAATAATCGCGCATTGTTTGTTTTTTTTGTCAGCAACCACATAACAAACAGTAAAAGTTTGCTCTTCAAAAAAAGGGGTAATAGTTAATGCAGTCATTTTTTTCTCCATTTGACTGGTATTTTTAACAAATGTTTAGTTAAATTAATTCTACATTAGTTTTGTCTAAATTACATATGTAAAATGTTTTCCTATTGAGCTTTGTAAAGGAGTGGTTGTTTATTTTAGTAAGTAACCTGATGTGATGGTTAAGTGGGAAGTTGGTTTGATTAACACCAACTAGCCTCATTATTCGGTTGTTTGAGCTGTTCTTCTATATTGGCGTGCAATACTCGATAACCAACATTACCATATAAGATTTGTCGGCCATTATCTATGATGTAAGTAGGGCTACCTTTTAGTCTTTGCTGCTTAGCTTGTTGGTAATCTAACATTAGCTCAGCCATCGCTGTACCATTAAGGAGTGTTTGCCTTATCGGGTTTTCGTCAATACCGTGTTGTTGAAGTATATTGTAAAGTTGAGTGATATTGCTGATATCTAAAGCGTCAATAAAAAATGCTTTGCGAAAAATTAGTGCCATTTTGATACTGGTGCTTTGATCATGGCAAAGTTCAACAGCTTTTAAGATTAAATGAGCATTAGAAGAACTTGCGGGACGCGTTTTTGACCAAATATCAGCATTTATTAATGCGTCTTTATAAGGCTTGGCTGAGTCGACTACGTGTTGAGAAAAACCATTGTAAGAGCCTCTTTCAGCCCATTGTCGCTGTATTTTCTCAGCAGTATTACCAAAAATATCAAGATAATGGTGCTTTATGATTATATTGTGGGGAAAGTTTTTGTTTAGTTCTTCGATACGTGGCTGTGCTATCCACGCCCATACACATAAAATATCAGTATAATAATGGACAATTAATTTTTCATTCATAATACAAGTATCTTTTAAATATAGTTGATTTTTATAATATCTAATAATACGGGACTCACCAAGTATTATACTTTTTATTTAACCGCGGCTTGTTGATTATCAATAAAGTTATATTGTCCTGCTGACGATACAACAATGGCATTTCGACCATTATTTTTGGCTTGATATAATGCTTTGTCGGCAGCATTAAATACGTCAATGGTGTTAAATGCTTTTTCAGTGAAGGTGGATATGCCAAAAGAACAGGTAATTCTTAATACTTTGTTCTTTTTACGTAATTCAAACTTTAAGTTGTTAATTGTTTCTTTAAGTTTTTGTCCTAAACGCACCGCTTTTTTAACATCGGTAGCCGGTAAAATTATTGCAAATTCTTCACCGCCGTAACGAGCAACATAGTCGGTTGAACGAATATGTTTCTTTAACGTTTGTCCTAAACATTTTAACACTTGATCGCCAACGCTATGGCCGTAATTGTCATTAACACTTTTAAATTTATCGACATCAATAACCATCAGCGTTAAAGGCAATCTTGAGGCCGCCCAAGATTTACGTTCTTTATTGATCGCTTGTACATATCCTTTACGGTTACCTACGGTGGTTAATTCATCAAGTAAATTGCTTTCTTCAGCAAGTTCTAATTTTTCTTCCAGCTTTTCAACAAATGAAGAGGCATTATTTACTTTGAAGGTTAATTCATCAATGGTTGCATCATTGGTTAAATTAATTTGGTTTTGAGTTTCTGCATAATCATTCATAATATGAGACATTAGCGCGACACTGTCTTTTATGTGGTTTTGCATGCCTTCAATGGTATCAATGGCTCTTGATTTAACTTCCATATTTTTTAGCTCAACTGCCATGCTGTTTTTTACGCCGTCAGCATCGTCTTTATTTGAATTCATTAGCTTTTCTAATACTGTTGTGTGTTTTACTACATCGACAATACTCGCATGAATATCATTGAGCATTTCTTCTGCGGCACAACGCTCTTGCTGAATTAATAAGGCTAAATAGGTTGTTGATCTTTCTAATAAGTTTATTGATTTGAAAAATGTCCCTTTTTGGTCGGTAACTTGACTGGCTTCTTCTATAAGGTTAAGTATAAATTGATCATTAGGGTAAGTTTTTATCAATTGATTCGATATGGTGATCACATCTTTTAGTAACCGTTTACTGGCTAAATGAATATCACTTGCCATTACACCGGTTTCTTCGCTGGTTACTTCTCTGTCACCAATAATGATTTTTGATTGGCTTCTTAAGACACTTAAATCCTCAGAAAAACCTTCTAAAGCTTTTCCTACGGCCACCATGATAACGTGATCTGGTTGGTTTTGAGAAATATCGGTTAAAATAGCTGAAATTTTTGTTGATTGATTAGATGATAAATTTTTCAATAAGCTTTTTTTAAGTAATGATTTTAAAGTGTTTAAGTCTTTCTTTTTGCTTTGGTAATCAGTTTTATCGAAGTTTTTTTTCATTTTTGCATATTGTTCAACTAAAGCTGCAAACGTGAACATGGTTTCATTWGATTTTAACGCTTTTTTGATATTGTCAATTTGAACGATTAACGGACCTGAGTTGGGCGCACAGTCAATAAAATGCTGTAATGCATGCTTTAATTCACTGTTTGAACGACTAAGTGATTGTATATTTTGGCTATTCTTGCCTGTGCTCATTTCTACATCCCGTTAATTAAATTTGAATAATTAGCTGAAAAGAGTTGCTATTTAAAAGGTAATTCAGGGCAATTATAGCTAGAGAATGTGAACTTGTAATGAAATAAATTTCAGATAACTAAAAAAACTTTCATTTTGCTTTTATATTGTAAAGAAAAAGCCTCCAGAACTATTGATAATGTTCAAAGTTCAGGTGACTTTTTAATTAAGTGAAAATGGCAGAGTTAAAATTGTGCAGTGAAATTTAATGAATATAAATCGTAGTCTTCATTATCATTACTCGATGCATTGCTGTTGTAACCAGCACTCACTGAATAATTTTTATTAATAAAGTGTTTGGCAGAAATACTGTAGTCATCATCATCGTTATAACTCGCTGAAATTGAGGTGTAGTTATTAAAGTAAAATCTCGCAATAGCTGCTAAATTATTATCCCAACCATCATTATTGGTATAGCTAGCACCTAAGCTGAGATATTGATCAGCGCCCACTGCGATGAAATATTTTGATGACAACGTTTGTGAGTCAAATTTATCATCAGTGCTATAAGTAAAACCAATATAGTCACTATCATTAATTTGATGATTATAAGCGGCAGAAAACTGATAAAAAGTGTCCGAACCCTCTTTATTGGCCTCAGCCTTAACTAATAAGTTATCGCTAAGTAAATAGCCTAACGTTAATGCATAAGTATCATCGCTACCATTATTATGGTCAATATAATTATATGAACCACCCACTAACCATTTATTGATAAACATTTCACCCCCTAAACCATAAGTGTTGGCGTTATCCATATCGCTAAATTGACCAAAAATATTACTGGTTTTATTAATGTATTCAAATTCATTTAATGGCCCTAAACTTAATTTTTTATCTAGAAAATAAATACTGCTTAGTGAATAGACATTTTGATTAATTTGCGGGGTATCAATGTTTAAATAATCCAATGAGGTAAATGACTGGTAATCGGTGGCTAGTGCTGAAGTTGAAGCTAGTGTTGAGGTTGCTAAAAAAAGTGCTAATAAAGTAAGTGATTTCATATTTATTCCTTTGACTGTTAAATACAGTTATTCAATAGTGTTGTTATTTGATTAACTGCTTATGCTTGATTGCTGTTGATGTTTAATTTTCAAGGGCATGTTAACTAAGTAATTGGTCAATTAGCGTCTATAACTGTTTGAAAATGTATAAATATGTAGGGTGATTGTCTTGTTCTGTTTTGGTTGGGCAAAAGTGTGAAAAAATGGCGGTAATTTGTTAAATAGTGTGTTTTTTAATAATAAAGTTACCGCAATCAGCTTTCTCGCTAGCAAATACTTGCGAGGTCAGTATAATGTGCGGGCAATTTATCAATTGTATATACGCTCTACTTGGCGATGTAAATTTCAGGTGGGGCAACTATATAAATTTATCGAGTCTTTTGTTGTTAACTGTATAATTTTTTATGTCGTTTAGTTCATCACCTAATTAGAGCCAAAGCATATAAAAAATTGTACAGATCTGCATCTGACTTATATTCAATAAAAGTAGCTATTAGAAATAGTCTTTAAAAAATTAAGGAAATTAATTAGATGTTAAATCCAATTACTAAAAAATTTCAATTCGGTCAACATACCGTCACATTAGAAACCGGCGCTATTGCGCGTCAAGCAACTGCTGCGGTAATGGCAAGCATGGACGACACTTGTGTATTAGTAAGTGTTGTTGGTAAAAAAGAAGCTAAAGAAGGGCAAGATTTTTTCCCTTTAACGGTTAACTATCAAGAACGCACTTATGCTGCGGGTAAAATTCCGGGTAGCTTTTTCAAACGTGAAGGTCGCCCAAGCGAAGAAGAAACGCTTATCGCCCGTTTAATTGACCGTCCWATTCGTCCATTATTCCCATCAGAGTTTACTAACGAAGTACAAGTAATTATCACAGTTATTTCTGTTAACCCTGAAATTGCCCCTGACATTATTTCATTAATTGGTACATCTGCGGCTTTAGCTATTTCAGGAATGCCCTTTAGTGGTCCTGTTGGCGCTGCGCGTGTTGGTTATACCGACGGTAAATATTTACTAAATCCATTACAATCTGAATTACCAACAAGTCAATTAGACTTAGTCGTTTCTGGTACAGATTCAGCGGTATTAATGGTTGAATCTGAAGCAGATATTTTATCAGAAGAAGTAATGCTTGGCGCGGTTATGTTCGGTCATGAGCAAATGCAAGTAGCTATTGATGCGATTAAAGAATTTAAAACCGAAGTTAATACGCCGGTTTGGGAATGGTCTGCTCCAGTTAAAAATGCTGATTTAGTGGCTAAAATTGCTGAGTTAGCTGAAACACAAGTAAACGAAGCGTATCAAATTACTGAAAAAGCAGTTCGTTATGGAAAAATTGCTGAAATTCGTAATGCAGTTATCGCGCAATTACAAGAAGCTGACGAAACATTAAATGTTCAAGAAGCGAAAGACTTATTTCATGATTTAGAAAAAACAGTGGTACGTGGTCGTATTACTCAAGGTTCACCACGTATTGACGGTCGTGATCCTGAATCTATTCGTGCGTTAGACGTAATGACTGGCGTATTACCGCGTACTCATGGTAGTGCCGTATTTACTCGTGGTGAAACTCAAGCCTTAGTTACTGCTACTTTAGGTACTCAACGTGATGCTCAACGAATTGATAGCATTTTAGGTGAAAAAACTGATGCTTTCATGCTTCATTATAACTTCCCTCCATACTGTGTTGGTGAAACTGGTTTTGTTGGTAGCCCAAAACGTCGTGAAATTGGTCATGGTCGTTTAGCTAAACGCGGTATGTTAGCTGTTATGCCTAGCGCTGATGAATTTCCGTATGC
Organism: Gammaproteobacteria bacterium; assembly: GCA_002401725.1. Lineage (GTDB taxonomy): Bacteria > Pseudomonadota > Gammaproteobacteria > Enterobacterales > Alteromonadaceae. Next base: position 16,627 of record NVTW01000017.1, on the reverse strand, counting down.
TATTCGTGTGGTTTCAGAAATCACTGAATCTAATGGTTCATCATCAATGGCTTCTGTTTGTGGTACTTCGTTAGCACTGATGGATGCTGGTGTACCAATTAAAGCCTCTGTTGCTGGTATTGCGATGGGCTTAGTTAAAGAAGGTGATGATTTTGTAGTACTTAGCGATATTTTAGGTGATGAAGATCATTTAGGCGATATGGACTTTAAAGTAGCGGGTACTACCGCAGGTATTACTGCGTTGCAAATGGACATCAAAATTGAAGGTATCACTAAAGAAATCATGCAAATTGCATTGAACCAAGCAAAAGCAGCTCGTACGCACATTTTAAGTGTGATGGACGAAGCTATTGCTGGTCATCGTGATGATATTTCTGAATTTGCACCACGTATTCATACTATGAAAGTACCTACCGATAAAATTCGTGACATTATTGGTAAAGGCGGCGCAACTATTCGTCAACTTACTGAAGAAACCGGTACAACCATTGAAATTGATGATGATGGTACCGTTAAAATTGCAGCAACCGATAACGAACAAGCCAAAGATGCTATCGCTCGTATTCAAGCATTAACAGCTGAAATTGAAGTGGGTACAATCTATACCGGTAAAGTGGTTCGTATTGTTGATTTTGGTGCTTTTGTTAACGTATTACCGGGAAAAGACGGTTTAGTACATATTTCTCAAATTGCTGAAGAACGCATTAATAATGTTAGTGACGTATTAACCGAAGGCCAAGACGTAAAAGTTAAAGTACTTGAAGTAGACCGTCAAGGTCGTGTACGTTTAAGTATTAAAGAAGCGGCTGAAAAACCAGCGGAACAAGCAGCAGCTGACAACGCTGAATAATTGAGATTTTTTAATCTATAATTATTTATGAAAGGGAGCTTAATTGCTCCCTTTTAGTCATTGTGTGGTGAAAACAACCGCTCTATTTAGTATAAAAGTGAAGGATAATGTTCAGGTGAAAGTTTTTAGTAAAATAGTGATTTTTACATTAATATTGCTAACACAATCATGCGCTAGCACGTCACCAAAAATTGCGAATTCAACGGCAATGAAGCAGTTAATTATTGCTGAACCATTACCGATTAATTATAAAAATGAAATCGCCATAGCAAGATTAACTGAAGTCATTCAACGTGCTGAGTTAACTAAAGAACAACGCGCCGAATTACTCTATGATCGTGGTGTTCGTTTTGACAATGTTGGCCTTAATTCGTTAGCACGGTTAGACTTTAATCGCTCATTGCATTTAAAACCAGATATGGTTGACGCTTACAATTTATTAGGCATTCATTACACGCAATTGCAAGAATATGCTCAAGCTTATGATGCGTTTGATTCAGTATTAGATTTAAAACCTGAGCACGAGTATGCTCATTTTAATCGGGGTATTGCGCTCTATTATGGCGGTAGAGCGCAGTTAGCTATTGATGATTTTTCGGCTTTTCATCAAAAACAAGTTAACGATCCCTATCGGTTGTTGTGGTTGTATTTGGCACAAAGCAAAGTTGATCCGCAAAAGGCTAAGTTAATGCTTCGCGAAGGCGAAAAAAATATTGCTGATAATGTCTGGGCTAAACGGGTGATCAAATTATATTTGGGCGAAATTTCTCTTGATAAATTTACCCAAGAATTACCTTATGGTTTACCTGATCAAAAAGCATTAACTGAACGCTTATGTGAAGCTTATTTTTATTTAGGTAAATTAAGTTTGTTACGTTCGCAAAACGGCAATGCCGCAAACTATTTTAAACTAGCATTAGGGACTAATGTTTATGAATTTGTTGAACATAGATATGCACGGTTAGAGTTAAATTTATTACGCACCTCTAAAAACAACACTCAGAATGACAGTTAAACTAACTTGCTATTGATGACTTTGCTAATTTAACCGATGAACTTGTTTAAAATAAGAGTAATTATAATAATGAGCTTGTTGACACTAATGTCGACAAGCTCTTTTTTTTTAGAAAAGTATTTAACCGCCAAGCTAAAAACGAATACCAATAGTGCAAGTCAGCTAAGGTATGCGCTGAGTTTATCCATTGAACAAGCATTAAAAACAAAGCTAAATCAGTTACCAAAACATTCACTTAAATGGCTTTATTTTGCCAATAAATTAGCCAAATATGATGGTAAAACCGCATCTTTATTAGCACAATTTTATCTCAGTAAAAATACTGATAAAGGCGTTTTTTGGTATCAGCAAGCAATAAGATTAGATTTTGAACCAGCAAAACTAGTATTAGCAAAATGGTACTTTTCTCAGCATAAGTTTAATAAAAGTAGGACGTTGCTAAATAGTATTATTAATAAAACACCGCAGTCGAGTTTGCTCATGGCTAAACTTTTAATTGCCCAAGGAATTGTTTCGCTAGCAACAAAAAATCTGCTTAGGGCTGAGTTTTCCCGCTTATCAATAAGTATTACAGGACAGCAGCTGTTAGAAAAAATCAGACATTATCAAATACTAACTAACAATGTAAATCAAAATGTTAAAACAAAACTTATCACCACAAGCTCAGCACTAGCCTGTGACAATAGTATTCAGTTTTTTGCTACAAATTTAAGTGATTTAGCCAAAATAGAACAATTGATTGCTGCTTTTAAATTACACCCCTTAAATGATTTTGTCTGTTTTGCTCCCGTTCGTTATCGAGCATTATCGTCTTTACAGTGCAATACTGCAGCTAAAGTACAATCTAGTTTCAATAAAAGTGTGACCATTCAATGTAAAGAATCTCATTGGCAAGATATAGCTAATACTATTCAAAGTAGGTTTATTGGTGTGCTATTGCCGCGAGGTGGTGCCAACGTACATTTAGGGATTTTATATCTCGATAGCAAAGATAATAACGATGTGTTTGCGCATGAAATTTCACATTTGCTCGGTTTTGTTGATGAATATCCATTACCTAATACGCATCAAAAATGCCAAGCAACACAACAGAGTATTTTCGCTACTAATGTTGCGGTACTGCCACAAGTTTATATTGGTAATAGAAAAACACTTAGAGCTAAAGTGCTAGCTAATGTTGCATGGCGTGAGCAAATAAAAGCATCAACACCCATTTTTCAACAAGTTAACGCGGTTAACTTAACCAAAGTAAATAAGTTAAATAAAACTGAAAAAGTCATTAAATGGCAACTTGGTACACCTAGTAATTATGCACAAGAGGTGGGGATATTTAAAGCGCAAAGTTGTGATAACACCATTGTACAAGCATTTAAGCCGGTATCGTATCAAACACAATTAAGATATTTTGAAAAAGACTTTCCTGCCGTTTATAGTCAGATATTAAAACAAAGTGGCAATAAGTATATTATGCCGAGTTTCCATTACAATATTGCCCGTGGTTATTTAGCAGATAGTTTGCACGAGAATAATAATCAACAAGCCCACTATTGGCTACAACAAGCAGCGAAATTTGAACACAAAAAAAGCCGAATAAATAAAATATTAACGGCTAATTTTTGATTTATTGAAGGGTATTTCTAAACGTTATTTCCCAAATTGAATTTTTAGCCAATGATCTCTTAGTAGTAAGGTTTTTTGCCATAATTCGCTTTTGAAAAAAGGTGTTTCTATGTTGGTCATTGGTGCTATCGGAGTTAATTTTGCTACCTTTTTAGATGGTGTTATATGTTTTATTTTTGCTACCGGCCAGTTTGTACAATGTAATGCATACATAGATTTATTTTGACTTTCTGTTTTTGATTTTAAAGTAATTTGGTTATCGTTTGCATTATTTAGATACCAAGAATAAAGTGCCATATTGCTTATCCTTCTTTTTACGTGTATAGCGCTATTAAAGTTCATTCCGTTAAAAGGCTCGTTCTTTAAAAAGCTTATACTGGTTACAACTACTAAGTTATAGTAGAAAAAATCCTATTAAGCTAATAATAATGGTTGAAAATGACAACAATATGACTATTTATTGTCAGTTTCAAATTAAAAAGCTTATTAATTAAACGTTTAAATACGGTATAATTATTTTTAAATTTTTATGTGAAAATCATTCTATGAGCCGTTTTAAGGCGTTGTTATCTCAGCAAGCATTGTTTCGCCGACAATTCCCTTTACTTACTGAGTATCAACTTAGTCAAGGTAAACAACCGTWGGTGTATTTTGACAATGCTGCAACCTCACAAAAGCCGCAATGTGTTATCGATTGTCAAAAAAATTATTATCAACAGCTAAATGCTAATGTTCATCGCGGCTCTCATCAATTAAGTAGCAATGCTACGCAATTATTTGAATACGCTCGACAAACCGTACAACAACATATTAATGCACATTCAGTTAAAGAAATTATTTGGACTAAAGGCACAACTGAAGCCATTAACTTGGTCGCGCATAGCTGGGGAACCGCTAATTTAAAGGCAGGTGATGAAATTGTGCTGAGTTATGCTGAGCATCATGCCAATATTGTTCCTTGGCAAATAGTTGCTGAAAAAACTGGGGCATTGATTAACGTTTTACCTTTAGATGAAACCGGTAAAATTGATGATATTCAGCTAGAAAACATTATTACCGAGCAGACAAAAATTGTTTGTATTAATCATATCTCCAACGTTATCGGTAAAATAAACCCCCTAGAAAAAATAATAAAACGCGCTAAACAAGTTAATGCGTTAACGCTTATTGATGGCGCGCAAGCGATAGCGCATTGTAATATTGATGTGCAAGCATTTGATTGTGACTTTTATGTGTTTTCTGCTCACAAAGTGTATGCGCCAATGGGACTAGGTGTACTTTATGGAAAAGAGCAATTGCTCGAAGCGATGCCAGCTTATCAATATGGCGGAGAAATGATCAAGCAGGTGAGTTTTAAACACACTACATTTAATGCGTTACCGTTTAAATTTGAAGCGGGAACACCTAATGTTGCTGCGGCTATTGCGTTTGCACAAGCACTGGTCTTTATTCAAGAAAATAAACAACAAATAGCTGAATATGAAAGTCAATTAACACAATATTGCTTTGCACAGTTGAAGAAAATAACAAGGTTAAAATTTATTGTTGAAGGTTGCCCCGATATTCCAATTTTTTCTTTTGTTATTAATGAACATCATAATCATGATATTGCAACAAGCCTTGACAGTTACGGTATTGCGGTACGAAGTGGTCACCACTGTACCATGCCGTTAATGGAATATTTGGGTATTAATGGTTGTATTAGAGTGTCTTTAGCTGCATATAATACCCGCGAAGAAGTAGATTATTTACTGCAGTGTTTGCAAAAAATTATGACTTCAACATCTACTAATTTACCATCATTGGCAGCGAGTTTAACTAGTGATGTTGATTTAACTACAGATAATATTATTGCAATATTTTCCAAGTGTAAGGGCTGGGATACTCGCCATCGAGAAATTATGCTTTTGGGTAAAAAACTTAAGCGTTTAACTAAAGATAAACGTAATGAAAAAAATTTTATCTCTGGTTGTGAATCGCAATCTTGGCTTGAATATCAACAAGATAGTGAAGGGCGTTTATTATTTACGGCTGATAGTGATGCTAAAATTATTCGTGGTTTATTAGTAATAGTGTTAGTAGCATTTCAACAAAAAACACCCGAACAAATTAAAAATGTTGTGATTGAAAGTTATTTTGAAAGTTTAGGCTTGCTACAACATTTAAGTCCGTCACGTGGCAATGGTGTTAAGGCCATTGTTGAAAAAATCCGTTCTATAGCGAGTGTTATACCAATATAAATAAATAAGTGCTCATTCTAAATGGACTAAATATTCCAATAACATCGTTGCTTTCAATCCTAATAGCCAGCTATTACTCAATCAAGCGCCTTGTTCTTGAAAATTTATCCTCATTAATATTTGATCACTAACTTACTAGTATTGGTATTATTTAAATTTCAAATATTTTTTAATACTGTGGGCTACGGCAAAAAAAGCGAAACTGGCGGTAACATGTGTAGTAGCACCAAAACCGTTATTACAATCTAACCGCATAGCGCCACTTTCACTATTGGCTTGTTGTTTAGCAAAACAAACTTCGCCGCTGCTATTAGGGTATAAAAGTTGTTCAGTTGAATACACAGCATCAATTGAAAATTTACGTTTTCCTGCTTTGGCAAGATCTGCGCGCGGAAAGTTATATTCACGTCGTAGTTGATTTTTTACTTTAGCCAATAATGGATCTTGATAGGTTTTGCTTAAATCACAAATTTCAATTTTACTCGGATCAATTTGTCCACCCGCGCCACCAACGGTAATTATCGGTAGTTTATTGCGTTTACAAAAAGCGATCAGCGCAGATTTTATGTTTACAGAATCAATCGCATCAATAATGTAGTCAAACTTACTTTGCTGTAACTGATTTTGAGTCGAATTTTTAAATATTTCTGGCAAATTATCTAAGGTAACAAAGTCTTCAATGCAAGTAACATGACACTCAGGATTAATTTCATTAATACGTGCTGCCATTACTTCTACTTTACTTAAACCTATGGTGCTACTTAACGCGTGAATTTGACGATTTATATTGGTGGTACAAATATCATCAAGATCAATTAAGGTAATATTACCCATGCCATTACGAGCTAGTGCCTCGGCTACCCATGAACCGACGCCACCTATGCCAACCACACAAAAATGAGCTTGTTGTAATTTTACTAAGTTTTGCTGCCCGTATAATCGTGCAATACCACCAAAACGATGTTGATAATCTGACATAGAAAGTAATTTTTAAAGAATAAATTAATGAGCATAAATTATATAATAAAAAAGCCGCAAAAGCGGCTTTATTCATTTAATTTAAAGTAAAGTTAAATCGTTTATCTGTCTTTTAATGGTATAAATTCACGGTTTATTTCACCCGTATATAATTGGCGAGGGCGACCAATTTTTTGTCCCGCTTGCGATAACATTTCATCCCAATGTGAAATCCAACCAACGGTACGAGACATCGCAAAAATCACCGTAAACATACTGGTTGGAATACCAATAGCTTTTAAGATAATACCTGAGTAAAAGTCAACATTCGGGTAAAGTTTTTTCGAGACAAAATACTCATCTTCAAGCGCGATACGTTCAAGTTCCATCGCTACATCTAATAGTGGATCACTAATTTTTAATTCTTTTAATACATCGTGACAAGTTTCACGCATTACCGTAGCACGAGGATCGAAATTTTTATAAACACGATGACCAAAACCCATTAAACGGAAAGGATCACTTTTATCTTTTGCTTTAGCAATAAACTTAGGAATATTGTCAACAGTGCCGATTTCTTCCAACATAGTTAAACAAGCTTCGTTAGCACCACCATGAGCAGGACCCCACAATGAAGCAGCACCAGCGGCGATACAGGCATAAGGATTGGCGCCTGAAGATCCTGCTAAACGTACTGTTGAGGTAGATGCATTTTGTTCATGATCGGCATGTAAAGTGAATATTCTATCCATAGCACGAGAAATAGTCGGATTGATATTGTATTCTTCAGCCGGCACAGAAAACATCATGTGTAAAAAGTTTTCTGCATAAGTTAAATCGTTACGAGGATAAACGAACGGTTGACCAATGCTGTATTTATACGCCATTGCAGCAATAGTCGGCATTTTAGCAATAAGACGATGGGCGCTACGCATACGTTGTGCCGGATCATTAATGTCTAAGTCGCTGTGATAAAATGAAGATAATGCCCCAACAACACCACAAATCATCGCCATGGGATGCGCGTCAGGTAAAAATCCATGAAAGAAATGTGCTAATTTTTCATGAACCATAGTGTGATGAGTAATTTTTGCTTTAAATTCATCATATTGCGAACGAGTAGGCGCTTCGCCATTTAATAAAATATAACAAACTTCTAAGTAATCAGCTTTTTTAGCTAAGTCATCAATGGCATAACCACGATGTTGTAAAATACCTTTGCCACCATCAATAAAAGTAATTTTCGATTCACAAGAAGAGGTTGCCATAAAACCGGGATCATGTGTGAAATAGCCAGTGCTACCTAACGCTCGAATGTCAATTACATCATTGCCAGCACTACCAGAAAGTACCGGTAATTCAATTACCTCATTTCCATCAATGCTAAGTGAGGCTTTAGATTCAGCCATGTTTTTATTCCCCTATCGGTTTGTAACTTAGCGCTAAAATATCAATTAAAATGACATTTTAGTTAAGTTTTATGAATATAAAATTATAGGCATTTTACTCTAAAATGCACCTATAAAGTCAATTTAATTATGCATCAGTGTTGTGAATAGTGACTATATAAAAATTTTACGGTTAAAAAATAGCCGCAAGCCTTTAAAAATACTAGGAAATTGAAGATACCTATTTGTAATTATTACATCCACTCTATATAATCAAGAGGATTTATCTTTAATTAACTTAAGGCTTAACAAGCGCTTTACAATTATAAGCATAAATTCGTAGGGGGTTACTCTAAAAGCTTGATTTCGATCAATTAGAGTAGCAAAAAATAAAGTTGAAGACTAATCTATTCAAAGACTTTGAATATAAATTAGAAATCTTTAGGCAACAATCGTGAAAAAACAACGTCCAGTAAACCTCGACCTGACTACAATAAAAATGCACGCCGCCGCCAATGCTTCAATATTACACCGTGTTTCTGGTGTTATTATGGTATTTGCACTGGGTATTTTATTGTGGACACTATCTATATCACTCTCTTCTGCTGAAGGATTTGCCCAAGTAAAATCATTACTTGATGGCGTTTTCTTTAAAATTATCATGCTCGGAATTATATCTGCGCTAAGCTATCACTTACTTGGCGGTGTTCGCCACATATTGATGGATTTAGGGCATTTTGAAGAACTTGATTCTGGTAATGCCACCGCTAAATTTATTATGGCGCTGTGGTTAGTATTCACTGTTTTAGCAGGAGTTTGGTTATGGTAAACAATGCTGCAACTGTAGGCCGAAGTGGCGTACATGATTTTATTTTAATTAGAACAAGTGCAATTGTTCTTACTCTTTATACTTTATTTATTGCGTATTTCTTCATTAGCACCACAGAAGTTACCTATGCTGTTTGGCATGGTTTTTTTGCTAATTTAGGCGTTAAAATTTTTACCATGTTAGCCCTTATTTCATTATTAATTCATTTGTGGATTGGTATTTGGCAAGTGTTATCTGATTATGTAAAACCAGCTTTTTTACAAGGCGTTTTTGGCGCGTCTAAAAATGTTGAACCGGCGTTAGTGCGCGGTGTTTTACAATTTATTTTAACTATTGTTGTGCTTGTTTATTTCGTTGCAGGCCTTCTAATTGTGTGGGGTGTATAAGTGAACGTTCCAGTAAGAGAATTTGACGCCATTGTAATTGGCGCAGGCGGTGCGGGTATGCGCGCTGCATTAGCTATTTCAGAATCAGGCAAATCTTGTGCTTTGATCTCAAAAGTATTTCCAACTCGCTCACACACTGTCTCTGCTCAAGGTGGTATAACGGTCGCGTTAGGTAATGCTCATGAAGATGACTGGCAAGAGCACATGTATGACACCGTTAAAGGCTCTGATTTTATCGGCGATCAAGATGCAATTGAATATATGTGTTCAACTGGCCCTGAAGCAATTATTGAATTAGAAAAAATGGGTTTACCCTTTTCTCGTTTTGATAATGGTAAAATTTATCAACGTCCTTTTGGTGGTCAATCTCGACACTTTGGTGGTGAGCAAGCGGCTCGTACAGCCGCTGCAGCTGACCGTACTGGCCACGCTTTATTGCATTTGTTGTATCAACAAAATGTTAAAAATAAAACTAATGTGTACAGCGAATGGTATGCCTTAGATTTAGTTAAAAATGACGATGGTGCTGTTGTTGGCGCTACCGCTATTTGTATTGAAACGGGTGAAGTAGTTTACTTTAAGGCACGTGCAACCGTTATGGCAACAGGTGGTGCAGGTCGTATATTCTCTTCTACAACGAATGCGCACATTAATACGGGTGACGGTGTTGGTATGGTCTTACGTGCTGATATTGGCGTGCAAGACATGGAGATGTGGCAATTTCACCCAACGGGTATTGCTGGAGCTGGGGTATTAGTTACTGAAGGTTGTCGTGGTGAAGGTGGTTATTTGTTAAATAAAGATGGCGAACGCTTTATGGAACGATATGCACCTAATGCTAAAGATTTAGCTTGTCGTGACGTTGTTGCTCGTTCAATGATGACGGAAATTATTGAAGGGCGTGGTTTTGACGGTCCTTTAGGTCCACACCTTAAACTTAAATTAGACCACTTAGGCCGTGAAACACTAAATAAACAACTGCCTGGCGTTTGTGATTTATCGAAAACCTTTGCTCATATTGATCCTGCGGAAGAACCGATCCCAGTAGTACCTACATGTCATTATCAAATGGGGGGTATTCCTACCAACATACATGGTCAAGCAATTCGTCTTGATGATGAAGGTAATGATCATATTGTCGATGGCTTATTTGCCGTGGGTGAATGTGCTAGCGTATCTGTTCATGGTGGTAATCGCTTAGGGGGTAACTCACTACTTGATATCGTAGTCTTTGGTCGTTCAACGGGTAAATTCCTCGGTACTTACTTAAATGATGCGGGTGAATCCAAAGCAGCTTCTAGTTCAGATTTAGAACAAAGCTTATCACGCTTTAATCGTTGGGAAGCCAGTGAAAAAGGTGAAGACCCAGTGCAAATTCGTAAAGACATGCAACATTGTATGCAAATTCACTTTTCGGTATTCCGTGAAGGCGAAACAATGGCGAAAGGCTTAACTGAATTAACTGAAATTCGTGAACGTTTGAAAACCGCGAAATTAGACGATAAATCGTCTGATTTTAACACTCAACGTATTGAATGTTTAGAACTGGATAACCTGATGGAAACTGCAATTGCTTCAGCTCATGCGGCTAATTTTCGTACTGAATCTCGTGGTGCACATTCTCGTGTTGATTTCCCTGAACGTGATGATGAAAACTGGTTATGTCATAGTATTTATCAACCATCGTCAGAATCTATGATGCGTCGGAAAGTTAACTTTTCACCGAAAATGCGTGATGCTTTCATGCCATTTGAACGTAAATATTAAGGAGCATTACCATGTCTAATAAAATGACGAAACAAGTTTTTTCTATCTATCGTTATAATCCTGATGTTGATGATGCCCCTCATATGAAAGATTATGAGCTCGAAGTACCTGAAGGCTCAGACATGATGGTACTTGACGCACTTATTCTATTAAAAGAGCAAGACCCAACCTTGTCATTCCGTCGCTCATGCCGTGAAGGTGTTTGTGGTAGTGATGGTTTAAACATGAATGGTAAAAATGGTTTGGCGTGTATAACACCTTTATCTGACTTAAAAACCAGTAAAATTATTTTACGACCTTTACCTGGTTTGCCTGTTGTTCGTGACTTAATCATCGATTTATCGCAATTTTATCAGCAATATGAAAAAATTAAGCCATACTTGATTGATGATGCAAATGAGCCACCTGCACGTGAATATTTACAATCACCTGAACAACGCGAAAAGTTAGATGGTTTGTACGAGTGTATTTTATGTGCTTGTTGTTCAACATCATGTCCGTCTTTCTGGTGGAATCCGGATAAATTTATCGGTCCAGCAGGTTTATTACACGCGTATCGTTTTTTAATCGATTCACGTGATACGGCAACAGAAGAACGTTTAGACGATTTGCAAGATGCGTATAGTGTATTTCGTTGTCATGGCATTATGAATTGTGTTGATGTTTGTCCTAAAGGGTTAAACCCAACCAAAGCCATAGGTCATATTAAGTCGATGTTATTAAAACGAGCTGTTTAGAGCTAATATAGCGCGTAAGGTAAATTAAGGGTGAAAAAAGATATTTTATCCTTGCTTTACCTACGAAGTTTGTAGTAGTTTTAAGGGCGTTTTATTTATTGGGTAATTATTCAACTAATTTAATTTTTTATTAAGTGTTTTTATAAAATATTTTTATAAAAAGATCAAAAAATAAGTTAGTCGGCTAGTTACATTTGTTTTTGTTGCTTTTACCCCTAGTAAAGGAACTAGCAATGCCTGAAGGTGTTATGAAGGCTTGGACAGAGTCTTCCCATTTAAGTGGCGCAAACGCTACTTATATTGAAGAATTATACGAATTATTTTTGGAAAATTCACAATCTGTATCTCCACAGTGGCGTGACTTTTTTCAAAACCTCCCTAAAATTGAAGGTGCTGATGTTGAATACAAGCACTCTGAGATCCGTGATGAATTTAAAGCCCTAGCAAAACAACCTGCTGCGCAAGTTATTATTTCTAGTGGTGGCGATGCTAAGCAAGTTAAAGTGTTACAACTCATCAACTCATTCCGTTTTCGTGGTCACCAAAATGCCAATTTAGATCCCTTAGGATTATGGCAACGTGAACAAGTACGAGATTTGCAATTAGCACATCACGACTTGTCTGAAAACGACTTTGATAAAGAATATAAATTGGGTTCTTTTGCCATAGGGCAAGAATCAATGAAGCTGGGTGAGTTATATAAAGTACTAAAAACTACTTATTGTGGTTCTATTGGTGCTGAATATATGCACATGACTTCTACCGATGAAAAACGTTGGTTACAACAACGCCTTGAGTCTGTACAAGCACAAGCGAGTTTATCAAAAGCAGAAAAAGTTGATTTGTTGAATGGCTTGATTGCAGCTGATGGTATTGAAAAATACCTCGGAGCTAAATTTCCTGGTGCAAAACGCTTTTCACTTGAAGGTGGCGACGCTTTAGTTCCCATGCTAAAAGAGCTGATTAATCGCGCTGGTGTTCATGGCACCAAAGAAGTGGTTATTGGCATGGCACATCGCGGTCGCTTAAACGTACTCGTTAATGTGATGGGCAAAAACCCTTCGAAATTATTCGATGAATTTAGCGGTAAACATGATGATTTATTAGGTTCTGGTGATGTTAAATATCATCAAGGCTATTCGTCTGACTTTTTAACGCCTGGTGGCAATGTTCACTTGGCATTAGCGTTTAACCCATCGCATTTAGAAATTGTTAATCCGGTGGTTATTGGCAGCGTGCGTGCACGTTTAGACAGACGTAAAGATGCACAGGGCGATATAGTATTACCTATTACCATTCATGGTGACTCTGCCATTGCGGGTCAAGGTGTGGTACAAGAAACCTTTAATATGTCACAAGCGCGTGCATTTAAAGTAGGTGGTACGGTTCGTATTGTGATTAATAATCAAGTTGGTTTTACCACCAATAAGCAAGAAGATACCCGCTCTACTGAATATTGTACTGATATCGCTAAAATGGTACAGGCACCTATTTTTCATGTTAATTCTGATGATCCTGAAGCAGTAATTTTAGTTACTCAACTGGCATTAGATTACCGTAATAAGTTTAAACGTGACGTGGTGGTTGATTTAGTTTGTTACCGTCGCCATGGTCATAACGAAGCCGATGAACCCAGTGCAACACAACCATTAATGTATAAAGTGGTTAAAAAGCACCCTGTTCCTCGTCAAATTTATGCCGATAGATTAATTGCTGAAAAAACAATTACCACAGAAGAATCAAAAATATTAACGGCAACGTATCGTAAATTACTTGACGAAGGTCAGTGTACTGTTGAACAGTGGCGTCCAATGACAGGGCATTCTGTTGATTGGTCTCCTTACATTGGTCACAACTGGGATGATGATTACGATAAAGAAATTCCATTAGATAAGCTAAAAGATCTGGCTAGAAAAGTTTGTCATGTACCTGACGGCTTTCCTGTTCAAGGTCGTGTACAAAAAATTTACGATGATCGCGCTAAAATGGCATCAGGTGAAAAATTACTCGATTGGGGTATGGCAGAAAACTTAGCCTATGCTTGTATTGTTGATTTGGGCAAACGGGTTCGCCTTACGGGACAAGACTCGGGGCGTGGTACGTTTTTTCATCGACATGCGGTGTTACATAATCAAGATGATGGCAGCGCTTATTTACCTTTACAAAATATATCAGCAGAGCAAGGCCCATTTGATGTGCATGATTCGGTACTTTCTGAAGTATCAGTGCTTGCTTTTGAATATGGTTACACTACAGCTGAGCCAGAAGGATTAACCATTTGGGAAGCACAATTTGGTGATTTTGCTAATTGCGCACAAGTGGTCTTTGATCAGTTTATTAGTTCGGGTGAGCAAAAATGGGGTCGTTTGTGTGGTTTAACCGTATTGTTACCTCATGGTTTTGAAGGTCAAGGTCCTGAGCATTCATCAGCAAGATTAGAACGTTATTTACAACTATGTGCTGATCATAATATGCAGGTTTGTGTACCATCTACACCAGCGCAAGTATTTAATATGCTACGCCGTCAAGTGGTACGCCCTATGCGTCGTCCACTTATTGTGATGTCACCTAAATCATTATTACGTCATCCATTGGCGGTTTCTTCATTAGACGAATTAGCCTCGGGTGAATATAAAAATGTGATCGGTGAAATTGATGATATTAACCCTAGTGATGTTAAACGCGTGGTTTTTTGTAGTGGTAAAGTTTATTACGAATTGTTAGAACAACGTCGTAAAAATGAGCAAACTGATGTTGCCATTGTTCGTGTTGAACAACTTTATCCATTTCCTGAAAAGGATATGGCTGAAGTATTAAAAGATTATCAACATGTACAACAATTTGTTTGGTGCCAAGAAGAACCACAAAATCAAGGTGCTTGGTATTGTTCGCAACATCACTTTAGAAATGCCGTACCTAAAGGTACTTATTTGATGTATGCAGGTCGTAGTGCTTCGGCGGCACCTGCCGTGGGTTATATGTCTGAACATGTTAAAGAGCAACAAGCATTAATAAGTGACGCATTAACTGTTGAATAATTATTTAAAGTAATTTTAACGTGAAGCTTTAATTATGTTGAGCTTCATCATAAAAAGAATGTAAGTAAGGAATAAGTAAATGACAACCGAAATTAAGGTTCCTGTATTACCTGAGTCAGTAGCAGATGCAAGTATTGCTACTTGGCATGTGAAAGTTGGCGATAAAGTAAGTCGCGATCAAAACCTCGTTGATATTGAAACCGACAAAGTAGTGTTAGAAGTGGTTGCTACCGAAGACGGTGTGATCACTGAAATAACGCAGGAAGAAGGGGCAACGGTACTTGGAGGTCAAGTTATTGCCATACTTGCCCAAGGTGGCGCTGAAGCGGTAAGTGCAGCACCAGTGCAAGCAAGTGCACCAGTAGCTGCATCAACTCAAGTAATTGATATTGTTGTGCCAGTATTGCCTGAATCAGTCGCAGATGCTACGGTTGCCACTTGGCATGTAGCCGAAGGCGATAGCGTGTCAGTAGATCAAAATTTAGTCGATATTGAAACGGATAAAGTAGTACTTGAAGTTGTCGCTCAAGGTGACGGTGTTCTTGGTAAAATTATCCACGGTGAAGGTGATACCGTTTTAGGTGATCAAAAAATTGGTGAATTAAATGCAGGTGCATCTGCTGCCCCTGTAACTCAAGAAGCTAAGGCGGAAGATATGTCATCAGGCGATGACCTTGCTAGTCCTTCGGTTCGTCGTATGATGACCGAAAATAGTTTGTCGGCTAGTGATGTAAAAGGTAGTGGTAAAGGCGGACGTATTTCAAAAGAAGATGTTGAAGCTGCGCTAGCTAATAAGAGCGCTGCACCTAAAGTGGCACAGTCTAGTGCATCTGTATCAGCTAATGCTGCTCCAGCGGTACAAGCCTTAGGCGAACGTACACAAAAACGTGTACCGATGACACGTTTACGTAAAACTATTGCCACACGTTTATTAGAAGCGAAAAATTCAACGGCGATGTTAACGACTTTTAATGAAGTTAACATGAAACCGATCATGGATTTACGCAAAAAATATAAAGACTTGTTTGAAAAAACTCATGACACTCGTTTAGGCTTTATGTCATTTTACGTAAAAGCTGTGGTTGAAGCGCTAAAACGTTTCCCTGCGGTAAATGCCTCAATTGACGGTGATGATATTGTTTATCATAACTTTTTTGATATTTCAATTGCGGTTTCTACACCTCGCGGTTTAGTTACTCCAGTATTACGTGATGCCAATCAAATGAACATGGCAGGTATTGAAAACGGTATTCGCAGTTTAGCCATAAAAGGTCGCGATGGTAAATTAACGATTGATGAAATGACCGGTGGTAACTTTACCATTACTAATGGTGGCGTGTTTGGTTCGTTATTATCAACACCTATTTTAAATTTACCGCAAGCGGCTATTTTAGGCATGCACAAAATACAAGACCGACCTATGGCGGTTGACGGTAAAGTTGAAATTTTACCCATGATGTATTTAGCACTTTCTTACGATCATCGGTTAATTGACGGTAAAGAATCTGTTGGCTTTTTAGTAACAATCAAAGAGTTATTAGAAGATCCAACACGTTTATTATTAGATATTTAATTAATTGAATATTTATACTAAAGTTTAATGTTTTTATGCTTTAGTAAARCACACATAGTGGGTATAATTCCCGCACTTTTCATTGGTAGCCMWGAKCWTWTTTMTTNNTTTAARWAAAWWKRNTYMAWGGCTACCATTTTATTTACAGATAAATGGATAAAACACCATGAATTTGCACGAGTATCAAGCGAAGCAATTATTCGCTGAATATGGTTTACCAGTTTCTG
>NVTW01000016.1 GCA_002401725.1 Gammaproteobacteria bacterium | reverse complement strand
TTGTTTGGCGATAGAACTGATCACCAAATGCCATGAAAGTTCATTTTAATTTATATTACCTTATTGTTTTTATTATATATTTTGTGGGGATTCGTCAGGCTCGGCTTACAGCGGGCTAGGTGCTAATTTTGCTATTATATCTAAAACGGATATGAAATATATTTCTAGCGGATGTGTGGCTTATGGTTCAATCAGTGGCTATACCTGTGGATTTGGAGCCGGTTGGATAATAACTGATTTATTTAATGCCTCATCAAACAAACATGGTTTGGGTGTTTACATAAGTATTGTCGGTAACGAAACTGATAACTCTTATTCCACCTTTACCAACGGAACAACAAAAGCCTTTAGACACGATAACAATGCTTATGGAGCTGGGGTTAGCTATACCTATTTTATCAATGGCATTGATAAATCGGGGCTAAATGTGGGTGTGTCTATTCATGCCTCGACTGATGATGATAAGCGCGTTGGCGGTTTTCTGCAATTGGGCTATCAGTTTTAGTATTTAAAATACCACCGAATGTTTTATCGATGTAACTCGCTATAGATCCCGGCTTAAAAGATTGCCGGAATGACGGGCTTTATAATGATGGGCTTTATGTGGTTCAACCCCGTCATCCCCGAGTGTTTTTATCGGGGATCTATTCTTTTTCGTATAATCACCCAAAAATAAGACCTAAAGAGTCACAAACTCTTCAGCAGACGTTGGATGTATAGCAATAGTATTATCGAAATCTGCTTTAGTCGCGCCCATTTTCATTGCTACTGCAAAACCTTGTAGTAATTCATCACTACCAAAACCGATACTGTGAATACCAACAATTTTTTCTTCTTTACCGACACAGATTAATTTCATCCGTGTTGGATCGCGATAATCTTCAGTGATCGCTTGATAAAGCGCGGTGAATTGCGAGTTATAAACGCTGATATTATCTTCGCCGTATTGTGTTACTGCTTCGGCTTCGCTTAAACCAACGGTGCCAATAACAGGATGACTAAATACCACGGTGGCAATATTTGAATAATCTAAATGTTCATAGGGTTTGTTGTTAAATAGGCGTTCACATAAACGGCGACCAGCAGCAACAGCAACAGGCGTTAATTGTGCACGACCGGTGTTATCACCTACCGCATAAATACCTTCAGCATTGGTATTTTGATATTTGTCAGTAACGATAAAACCACGCTCGTCCAATTCAACACCCGCCGCACCAAGGTTAATGTTATCGGTGGCTGGTTCACGCCCTATCGCCCAAACTAACACATCAACTGGCTCTAACGATTTACCATTAGTTAAATGCACCACCAACCGACCGTCTGCTAATTTTTCAATACGCTCAGGCGTACTGTGATTGTGCAGCGTTGGCCCATGCTTTGCCATTTGCTCAACGAGGGTGTTACTTAACATATCATCAAA
Source organism: Gammaproteobacteria bacterium (assembly GCA_002401725.1). Classification (GTDB taxonomy): domain Bacteria; phylum Pseudomonadota; class Gammaproteobacteria; order Enterobacterales; family Alteromonadaceae. The sequence continues at coordinate 72,067 of NVTW01000016.1, read as the reverse complement.
ACTACGTAAGGGTTTTTCTTTGCGCACTAACAAATGAGTTTTTGAACCTAACGCATGAAACACGCCAGCAAGCTCTACTGCAATATAACCCGCACCGACAACGGCAACTTTTTCTGGCTGCTCAGTTAGTGCGAAAAAACCATCTGAATCAATGCCGTATTCAGCGCCTTCAACGGTAGGGATTTGCGGGCGACCACCCGTAGCAATAGTAATGTGATCAGCAGTATATAAAGTACCATCAACTTCTACGGTGTTTTTATTAACAAACTTAGCAAAGCCCTTGATAACTGTAACATTGTTACTATCAAAGCCGCGCTGATAAGCTGCATGAATACGCTCAATATAGGCTTCACGATTTTTAACCAAGCGCGCCCAGTCAAAAACAGGTTTATCTGCGTTTAAATAATCTTTAAAACCAAAATCGGTTGCATAATGCAATGCGTCGGCAATTTGTCCGGCATACCACATCGCTTTTTTCGGTACACAACCTACATTTACACAAGTGCCACCAATATGTTTGGCTTCAATTACGGCGGCTTTTTTACCTAAACGAGCCGCTCGATTTGCAGAGGCAATACCACCGCTACCGCCACCAATGGCAATATAGTCAAAATGTTGGGTCATAATTTTTCCTGATTTTTGGTTGAATGAATAACATTGTTACACCAGTCACATCTTTCAATAGTGTTAATTGTTATACCTATTTTGCGCTTGTTCTAAAAAATTTACAGCGGTTATTTTTATTTATCCCTTGATAAGTGGCTAAACTAGCATTACATCTAGTATATATTTTGTATTTGATAAACTATAAGAACATCTATTATGAGCAATCCATTGTTATCTAAATCAAGTTTACCGCAATTTTCTAAAATTAAAGCAGAGCATGTAAAACCAGCCGTAGAGCAGGCAATTAAAAATTGCCGAGATACTTTAGCGCAATTATTAGCTGAAAACACCATCTATACTTGGGATAACCTAATTGCACCATTAGATGAAGTTGATGACGTACTCGGTAAACTTTGGTCACCGGTTTCACACTTAAACTCAGTGAAAAATAGTGATGAATTACGCAAAGCTTATGAAGCTTGTTTACCATTACTGTCAGAATTCAGTACTTTTATTGGTCAACATCAATGTTTATTTAATGCTTATCAACAAATTGCCAACAGTGAAGAATTTAATAAGCTAGATCAAGCACAACAAAAAGTGATCACCAATGCCCTGCGTGATTTTAAATTATCAGGTATTGCGCTCAATGATGATGACAAAAAACGTTACGGTGAAATTACGGCAAAAGTATCAGAATTAGGCTCAAAATTTAATAATAATGTACTCGATGCAACTCATGATTTTACGGTAAATATTGCAGATAAAAACCAATTAACAGGTTTGCCTGAAAGCGCTTTAGATGCAGCGCAAGCAGCGGCACAAGCAAAAGAATTAGAGGGTTATTTATTTACCTTAGATATTCCCAGTTATTTACCAGTAATGATGTATTGCGATAATCAAACATTACGTGAACAACTTTATCGAGCCTTTGTTACTCGTGCTTCCGAACAGGGATCTAATCATGGTGAGTTTGATAACAGTAGCGTCATGAACGAAATTTTAGCACTTCGCCACGAACTTGCTCAATTGCTCGGTTTTAGTAATTATGCTGAAAAATCACTTGCCACCAAAATGGCTAATTCAATGACAGAAGTAATGAACTTTTTAGAAAATTTAGCGAGTAAATCACAACAGCAAGGTAAGCGTGATTATCAAGAGTTACGAGAGTTTGCTCAACAAAAATTTAAAATAAATGAGTTACAAACATGGGATCTGGCTTATTACAGTGAAAAATTAAAACAAAACCGTTATGCCATTTCAGATGAGGATTTACGTCCTTATTTTCCTGAAAATAAAGTCGTGGCTGGCTTATTTGAAGTAGTGCACCGCCTTTATGGTTTACAAATAAAACAACGCAACAATGTCGATGTTTGGCACGACGACGTAAATTTTTACGATATTTACGATGTTGATGGCAATTTACGTGGTAGCTTTTATCTCGATTTATATGCGCGTGAACATAAACGTGGCGGCGCCTGGATGGACGACTGCGTAGGTCGTAGTGCGCTGATTAATAAAGCAGGAATAAAGGGCAATATTCAACTTCCCGTAGCTTATTTAACTTGTAATTTCAGCCGACCTATTGGTGATAAACCGGCATTATTTACCCATGATGAAGTGGTTACTTTATTCCACGAATTTGGTCATGGTTTGCACCATATGCTTACGCAAATAAACGCCAGTAGTGTTGCCGGAATTAACGGTGTGCCGTGGGATGCGGTAGAATTACCGAGCCAGTTTTTAGAAAACTGGGCATGGCAACCCGAAGCTTTAGCGTTTATTTCTAGTCATTTTGAAACGGGCGAAGCCTTACCACAAACCATGCTTGATAAAATGTTGGCCGCGAAAAACTTTCAATCAGCGATGCAAATGTTACGTCAATTAGAATTTAGCATTTTCGATTTTCAAATGCATGCCCAGTACGATCCTAATAATGCTGACCAAGCACACTATATTCAAAATATTTTAAATAATGTCCGCCAGCAATATGCGGTGATAAAAGCGCCTGAGTTTAACCGTTTCCAACACAGCTTTGGCCACATTTTTGGTGGTGGTTATGCCGCTGGTTATTACAGCTACAAATGGGCAGAAGTGTTATCTGCCGACGCATTTAGTCGTTTTGAAGAACAAGGTATTTTTAATCAAGAAGTAGGTAAAGCGTTCTTAACCAACATTTTAGAAAAAGGCGGCAGCCAAGAACCAAGCGAATTATTCACAGCATTTCGCGGTCGTGAGCCAAAAATAGATGCGTTGCTACGCCATTGTGGTATTGAAGGTTAACGGTAATGGCACAATTAGAATTAGTAGAGCTAGAATCAGTAGATCAACTTTTTGCTCGTGCTGCACAACGTAAAGGCGGCGCAAAAGCCCTCAAACAATTATTAGGTGATGGTGAAAATGACCAAGCACTTGCGCAGTTAAGTGATGATCGACTGTTGTCTGCTTTTACTAAAAAAGTATTTCAGTCAGGCTTTGTTTGGCGAGTAGTAGAAAACAAATGGCCAAATTTTGAAGAAAGTTTTTTTAATTTTAATATTGAAAAAATCTTGATGATGCCTGAAGAAATGCTAGAGAAAAAAGCGGCTGATGCTAAAATTATTCGTAATTACAATAAAGTGAAAACTATTGTAAGCAATGCGCAAATGATTTTTAATGAACAAAACAATGGCAATTCTTTTGCCAATTTTATCGCTAACTGGCCGAGTAATGACATTATCGGTTTATGGGCATATTTGAAAAAACATGGCGCTCGTTTAGGTGGCAATACCGGTCCTTATTCGTTACGGGCATTAGGTAAAGATACTTTTTTACTTACCCGAGATATTGAAAGCTATTTTAGAGCCCATAGAATTATTGATGGTGGTCTGCAAAGTAAAAAAAGTTTAGTGGCAATTCAAGCCGCTTTTAATGAATGGCAACAGCAATGTGATCATTCACTTACTCAGTTGAGTCGATTAGTTGCTTTTGCTACCGGTGATAATCATATTCATGTTGAAGGTTAAATTGATTTACGAGTAAATAAAGAAAAGTGGCTAGATTACCTACAATGTATGATCAATGGCAAGGTGCTAAGAGCATCAGCAACTGATTGTGATATCAACTTAAAAACATCTTTTAGATGGCAGCACCGTTTTTTCAACTGCCAGCAACCATGAAGGCGACTTTACTTGAAGGTATTGTTGAAGCTGATGAAACCCTATTTGCACGTTCAGAAAAAAGAAGTCGAACACTTGAGCGGAAGCCAAGAAAAAGAGGAATGAAAGCAAAAAAACGAGGACGATCTAAAGAAGATTGGGTGCCAGTCTTAACAGTAAGGGATAGAGGTAAGCATACTTATGAGGCTATTATTCCTTCAGTCTCTACAGAAATAAAGAACTGCAAGGTAAAATAGTAAAAGATAGCGTCTTGTGCAGCGATGGGTTTAGACCTTACATCAAGTTTGCGCAAGGGAATGATTTAATTCACAAACGGCTAATGTAGCCGCTGGTGTTCAGGTGATTGAAAAGGTTTTACATTCAAAATGTTAATGCTTACCACAGCCACCTAAAGGATTGGATGGATAGATTTCCTGGTGTGGCAACTAAGTATTTAGAAAATTACTTAGGTTGGGTTAGATTTTTAGATACAAACGAAAACCATAACAAAAACAACCTGTTCAAACTGTGCTTTAATCAATAATATATTAATGTTTGGGAATATCGTATGAAGGCTCTTTTTAATAATAAAATTCTTAAAAGTGAAGAGGTATTAACAGCTATTGCTCATATGCCGACCAAAAGTCTTACTGTGTTAATGGATGAGGGTTTTGTACTTGGTTTAAGCGATGCTGAATTTATGCGTATTGCGGTGTTGCTAGCGCAAAAGAGTTATAACGAAGGTGGTTGTCCTATTGGTGCGGTAATTATTGAGAACACGACCAGACAAATCATTGGGAAAGGTCACAATACCTTAATTCAAGAAAATCACCCCTACAATCATGGTGAAACATCGGCTATTCGCGATGCAGGACGGGTAGATTTTAGTAAAACAACCATATTTACCACTCTTAGCCCTTGTGATGTTTGTGCAACACTAATTTACATGCGCGGTTTCAGTCGTGTAGTCGTTGGTGATGTTACTAACGCCTCGGGCAATGAAGTACTGATACAAGAAAAAGGGATTGCAGTTGATATTTTAGAAGATCAACAAGGCATAGCATTGTACACAAAATTTCGTCAAGAAAAACCGCAGCAAGACTTAGAAGACTGGCAAGGATTAAGTGCGCTGAAAAAGGGGCTTTGATAGTTCAAAATTTATCAACAAAGCTTGACTCAGCTAATTCTAACTGTCCTAAAGCGATAACTGCCTGAGTGCGATTACGCACATTTAATTTTTTAAAAATAGCTGTAGCATGCGCTTTTATAGTGGCTTCAGACACTGATAAGTCGTAAGCGATTTGTTTGTTCAGCATACCTTGGGCAAACATCATTAAAATTTTATATTGCTGTTGAGTCAAGCTAGCGATTTGTTCGCCAATGGATGATTTTTCGTTAGCATTCTCATTATCGTTTAAAGATTGAGGCGTCCAAAAACCGCCCGAGAGCACTTGGCTAATTGCTTCAAAAATGGTTTCTACAGGAGTGGATTTTGGTACAAAACCAGAGGCACCAAAGTCCATGGCCTTATTTATGGTGTTATTATCTTCATAAGCCGACACGATAACTACAGGCAATTGTGGAAATTGCTTACGCACTTGCACTAAGGTATTAAAGCCACGCGCACCGGGTATATTAAGATCTAATAGCAATAAATCTGCATCGTGATCGGTTTTTAGCTGAGCGTTTAATTCAGCAACCGTTTCTGCCTGTAACCACTTAGTTTGCGATAACTTAGCGCTTAAAATTTCTAATAAAGCTTGGCGAAACAACGGATGATCATCAGCGATGATTATTTTGTCAGCTTGGATCATTATAAATTCCTATTCTTTTCCCCTTGATTGATTATAACCGAGTAAAAAACAAAAAAGCATTAGACTTTTGGCTAATGCTTTTTATATATACTCTGTATAGCTTTGTAATTAAAATTTATAGTAGTGCTTGGTAATTATCGATAGTGTGACAAATTTTAGCAACATTGGTGTGATGAATTATAGGGTTTGATTTTTTGTGTTGGCAATATTTGTCATAAAAGTGATTCACCGCTTCTCTGCTTGAGGTTATTTTTTTTAGTTGGTTAATTTCTTCTTCACGAAAACTATTAAACTCGCCTTTAAGATCACTAAATATTTTATCTGCTTTTAAGCGAACTTTAGTGTCCGTTGCTTTTTCTACTTCACTAAAAATAGTCTGTTTTTGTTGCTCAAACCAAGTATTGAGCTTGGGTTGAGGATAAAAGTGTAAATACACTGCGGCAAATACGATTAAGATCAATAAATTTTTTAACATGTGTCCTATACTCAACTACAGTATTTGTGATAAATCCCACAAATAAAGGGATAGCACGATTACAAAATGTACTTTATCGTAACAATAATGATGGAAAAATACCAAATCTATTAAGTTATTTTCCTGCTCAGCGAGAATAAAATGAATAGACGGGGTATAAAGCACCGACTCAAGTCAATTGAGATAAAAATAAATAGACTTTTTACACTAAAATGATATTCGCGCAACCTGAAACTCACATCTTCAAGTGGAACGAGTATACAAAAAGTATTATAATTATACTTTCATTAGATGTTAATGCTTTACTATAATGCCAAGGCTAAATTGTGAACTCTGATAAAATTGACCCCACTAAAAAAACTTCTGCCGCTCAAAAAATTCCCGTTAAAAACATAAAAATACAGACTAAAAAAGATCAAGGTGTAGAAACTTATAAGCCGCGCGACCAAATTTACGTACGTCAAGTAAAAGGGATATTTCAGCGTCTTCGTCAACGAATGAATTTTGTCTTTTTAGGCGTTTTCGCCTCATTACCTTGGTTACAATTTAACGGTCATCAAGCGATATTATTTGATCTTACCACACAGCGTTTTACTTTATGGAATTTAACGTTATGGCCGCAAGATTTAACCTTGTTGGCTTGGTTATTTATGTTGGGGGCTTTTTTACTCTTTTTTGTAACTACCTTTTTAGGGCGGGTATGGTGTGGTTATTTATGTCCGCAAACGGTCTGGACTTTCATTTTTATTTGGTTTGAAGAAAAAATAGAAGGTAGTGCAAATCAACGTAAAAAATTAGATGTACAACCACTTAATGCGAATAAATTATGGCGCAAAGTGCTTAAACATTTTTGCTGGCTATTCTTTTCATTACTCACTGCAATAACGTTTGTTGGCTATTTTACGCCAATGCAAACCTTATTTATTGATACTTTTACCTTTAATACCACTTCGACCGAAGCAGCATTATTGGTCTTTTTTGCGTTAGCCACTTATGGTAATGCTGGTTGGATGCGAGAAATTATGTGTTTACACATGTGTCCGTATGCTCGTTTTCAATCAGCAATGTTTGATAAAGACACTTTAACCGTATCGTACGATTATAATCGTGGTGAAAGTAGGGGGCCACGAGGGCGTAAACAAGATCCGAAAACTTTAGGTTTAGGTGACTGCATTGACTGTAATTTATGTGTACAAGTATGCCCAACAGGAATAGATATTCGCAATGGTTTGCAATATGAGTGTATAAATTGTGGCGCTTGTGTTGATGCCTGTGCTGATGTTATGGACAAAATGAAGTATGAGCAAGGTCTTATTCGTTATACTACTGAACATGAACTGAAAGGTAAAAAAGTACATTTATTACGTTCTAAGCTTGTTGGCTATGCCATAGTGTTATCCGTAATGATTTCTTTATTAGGCTATGAAATTTATTCACGTGTACCCTTGGCTATGGATATTATTCGTGATCGAATGTCGCTGTGGCGTGAAAATAATGAGGGTGAAATAGAAAATGTTTACACTTTAAAAATTCTTAATATGTCGCAAACGGAGAATAAATATCACTTGTCGGTAAAAGGATTAAAAAATGCAAAATGGATTGGTAAGCAAGAAATCACCGTACCTGCGGCAGAGGTATATACCTTACCTATTAGTATTGCGGTAGATCCCTATGAGCTTGAAGAATACATGACAGATATTCAATTTGTGGTGAAAGAAGTTTCACCCGATCACAATGTTGAAATTATCCAAGACAGTCGATTTTTTAATAGAAGATAATTCCAATCGTTTTTAGATAGATGTTACTAAGCCATGAAATAGCCGTATTTCATGGCTTTTTCTGTTAAACTCAGCGACAATTTTTAATTGGATGTATTAATTATCATGGCAAGTTTTGATTTTTCTCTGTTATCTCCTGATTTGATCATCGATGGTCTCGAAAGTGCAGGTTTTTCTGTTGCTAGTGGGTTATTGCCTTTAAATAGCTATGAAAATAGAGTTTATCAATTTCACGATGATGATGATCAGCGTTTTGTTACTAAATTCTATCGTCCACAACGTTGGTCAAAAGCGACTATTTTAGAGGAACATCAATTTGCCTTAGAACTTGCTGAGCATGAACTGCCTTTGGTTGCGCCTTTAGTCATCAATGGTCATAGTTTATTTGAACATCAAGGTTATCTTTTTACCGTATTTCCTTGCCGTGGCGGTCGTATTTTTGAGGTTGATAATTTAGAACAACTCGAATGGATGGGGCGATTTTTAGGACGAATACACGCAGTTAGCGCGACTAAAAACTTTAGTCACAGAGCTAGCGTATCAACCGATGAAATGTTAATCGAGGCAAGAGCGCAAATATTGAGTTCAGCATTTGTACCTCAGTATTTGCAAGTTCCCTTTTTTACCATACTTGATCAAGTTATTGATATCGCAGTTGAGCAATATAAACCTACTGATATTATTCGTTTGCATGGTGATTGCCATGCGGGCAATATTTTATGGACCGACGCAGGGCCGCACTTTGTTGATTTAGACGATTGTAAAATGGGCCCCGCCATTCAAGACTTATGGATGATGCTTTCCGGTGACCGACAACAAAAATTGTTACAATTAGATACGCTATTATCTGGCTACGAAGAGTTCTTTTCATTTGAATATTCACAGCTTAACTTGATAGAATCACTACGTACCATGCGTTTAGTTAATTATATGGCGTGGTTATGTAAACGTTGGCAAGATCCTGCCTTTCCGCGCAATTTTCCTTGGTTTAATACCGATAAATATTGGGAAGAGCAGGTATTAATATTAAAAGAGCAATTTTCAGCGTTACAAGAGGCACCATTAAATTTAACCCCTATGATTTAAATTTTGGTAGTATAATGGCTGAAAATAAAAAGCCTCATATTCAGTTTAGGAAAATAACAATGAAAAAATATTTGAGTTTAGTGTTACTTTTATTAATGCCTTTATTTGCATCAGCCGCTAATTATCAAGACGGAAAACAATACACCACAGTAAACGATGGTGCGTCAATGGTGCCAGAAGTGAGAGAATATTTTTCTTTTTACTGCCCACATTGTTTTAAATTTGAACCGTTTTTTGACAACATAAAAAAGCAGTTACCCGCCGATGCTAACTTTACTCGTAATCATGTTGATTTTTTACGWGCGGCWWSMCCAMAAATWCAASRWATGYTWWSTAARKCGWTKGYWGTWGCTSARCAAYTANSGWATRGAGANWAAATTAGTYGCYGCTRTWTTTAACTAYATTCATGTACARCGYGCKRYKWTTRSCTCAGAAAAAGATGTGCGTAATGTTTTTGTACTAAACGGTGTTGATGGCGCTAAATTTGATAAATTAATGAAAAGCTTTATGGTTAATGCTAAAGCGAAAAAAATGAAAAAAAACCAAGATTATTTCGCTAAAAAAGGTGCATTAACGGGAGTGCCAACATTGATTGTTAATGGTAAATATCGCGTTAATTTACAAGCACTAGATAAAAAAGATACCGCGAATGATTTGAAAAAACTATTGGTTTATTTGTTAGCTAAATAGTTATTGTAAAAACTCATTGCTACCACCCCCAATGATCCATCCAGTCATCCCCGAATGTCTCCCCGTCATTCCGAGTACTCTGCCGTCATTCCGAGTACTCTGCCATCATTCCGAGTGTACTCTGCCGTCATCCCCGAGTGTTTTTGTCGGGGATCTCTGTTTATTTGGCTCTATTTCATCAGCAATGTTATACATTCAGAGAATTTTAGATCCCCACCTACGTGGGGATGACGCGTGCTGCATGGGGATGACGCGTGCTGCATGGGGATGACGCGTGCTGCGTGGCAATGCAGCGTACATAAAAGACTTTCGTTATCCTAGGGGGTATCTATCGCCATTCCTGAATATTTTCTGTTGTCATCATCACCTTGTAGCTCGGGTGCAGGAATGTCGATAACWKTWGTRGGCRMRSASSYRKYWWRRSKSAWCCYTRTGKMWYTSRYYWSMKMRSCRYTRWGYTKCWKSWWGGWTWKRMRYWKGTGCGCTTTGATATCGGTGGTTGTATCGGTGGAAGGGGCACTTTTATCCGTAGAAAATAGCAAGCCTTGGGCGCCTAATTCATCGAGTAATTGTTTTTCTGATTTACGACCAAAGAGTTGACGTTTGAACCAATCTAGCTGCTGTTTAAGCACCAGAATATCTTCTTCAAGTGTTTGAGTTTTAGCTTGTTGTGAGCTGTTGGTTTCGGTCGTTTTCATAGCACATATTATAACAAAAGCTAACGAATTTACGGCAGCATCTTATTCGCTATTGCCTGATGCGCACCGTATAGTATCGGTGGCTGTTTCGGTGATTAATAAAAATGATTTAGACTTTACCACTTGCCGTATTTATACCAAAAAACTCATCGAATATTATCCCTCATTAAAAAATGATAAAAATGCCATTGCCCGACTCGATGAAGCAACAGACTCATTAATGTGAGCCTTTGTTAAAATAAAGCTACCTGATGGCTGGATCAAAAAAACTTAGTTGAATCATGCCAGTTTGCAAAAAATAAAGGAAATCCGTATATCGATATTAGGCTCAGTGACGATATGTTGTCGTATTTTATTTCGGGAACCAGTAAATTTTCAGCGCCAAGAATGGCAAACACGCAATTATTAAAAAAAGACCATCACTTTAAACTTCATTGATTTTTCCATTCGCTCTCATTTAAATTAAAAATGAGCTTGTGTTCGTGCCTATTGAAGATCTGAGAAATATTTTTGATATTGATAAAAAACAATATAATCACGAATTACCATTTGGCGCATGGAGCGTTCAGGTAAATTCCCTGCTCGTGTAGCGTTGACATCTAGCAACGTTGGTTGGCGGTTAACTGAAGTGCAATAATGGATACAGAAAATATAGACAATCTATTTTTTATCCATTAACTTTTGAACATCTATATTAATTCTGGCTTTCATTGTTTGAATTAATTTTACTGATAATTCTTCTATAACCATCAAATTTTCTTGATTTATGTGTGAAGCAACAAGTTTATGTTTTGCTTTTGACACTTTACCACCACCATTAATTATAATGGACGTTATTTTATCCAATGTGTTATTAGGGATATCCGTTAGGTTATTAATAGCACTTTTAATCGCATCAAAAACGACGAGTAAGCCTATTTCTTCAACTAATTCATCTGAAATGGCTTTGGTCATCATGTCATAAACAAATTTTACATGCTCAGTGTAATCTGGATATCGATACATATAATCAATATCGTTATGTACAATAAGTTTGTTATTATTTTCACTATCTAACTCCCAGTCAAGCATTGCTAAAATTGGTCGTGAAATCGTTTCTAGTACAGAATCATACTGTTTTTGATTTTTTAATATTGCTGCTGATATGGGGATAATAAATTTTTGTTCTGGCTCTCGTTGTTTCATTACATCATGAATTAAATAACGATGTATACGGCCATTCCCATCGTCAAGAGGATGAATATAAACTTCACCAAATGATATGGCAGTAGCATGTATTAATGCTGGCACTTTTGCATCGATCATCAATCTTTCATGAGTTTTGAGAAGACCATGCATAATACTTGGTACATGTTTAGCTAATGCGCCTATATAGTGAACATCTTCATCAATACCGCCTAGGCGATGTATGGTGCTGCCCACATAAATTTCATCTGTTCGGTAATCGTTTGCCCGCTTATTTTCTTCTACGATTTTATTTTGTAAGTCGATTAACTTTTCTTTTGTTAGCTCAAATAAACCGACGTTTTTTATGACATTTAAAAAACGTTTCATTTTATGCTTAACAGGTGTTTCACGTTCTATTTCATTAGAAGATTTAGTTTCTTTAGTATAGAGGTAATTAATTGAACGACCTAATACATCAGCCGTGAGTGGATCGCCAAGCTTTTGCATTTCTGCATAAGCTGTTTGGTATACGTCTATATCTTCTAACGCTTTCACTTCTTTCGTTTTTCGGATCGTTGGGCAAAAATCTTTTGTTCCTATCGCATTATTAATTACGCGAGTACGTTTTTTTTTATCGCCGTTAGCTATCGTGTAGTAGAAATCGTCTTCAAAAAGTTTAATATAGTTACCTTGGGTTAAATCATTAAGATCAAGCCTTTTCTCGGTTAACCATTCGTATAAGTACCATATAACTCTGTTGTATTTTGAATTTGGCTTGTCGGCTAYAAAGGCAGTTAATGCATTTACATCTACTTTCTGAAACATAGCAGAAAAAAAATGAAGTCTAATACCCTGATATTTTATGGCTAATACCATATGCTCAAATGGAGTTTGTGCTTGTTTACGCGTACCCGGTATAATTTTTCTTTTTGACGCACCATAGGAGATCAGCTTTTCAGTATCGGCTTGTGGATCTTGATATACATCAACATCGAGCTTGGGTAGCAATAAATTGTAGTATTGGTTTAGGTAGGTATATCCAAGTGGTGTCATATAAAACTTTACTTAGCCAGTGAATTATTCGATACTTCATATATTAAAGTGTGTTGTTAACTTTTTCTAAACAGGAATACTCTTTCCTATAAAACAATTACAATATACAAATTGTACTTACAAATCAATAAAAGCACTTACAAACTAGAAAAACACTTAAAWWAKAWMYTWYTARWRKTAAATTCCCACAAACACTTATAAAGTATAAGTTTACAGCTTGTAGATGAAAATAAAACGTATAACCGATTGTTTAATATGTGCTTTATTGAATGCTTTGTGGAAATGTTACGTATTTAAAATACGTAAGTTGCGTTTTGTTACTATTACTTTTGCTACTAGCCAAGAAATTTAGGGGTATAAAGTAGGGTATCAAAACAACAGCATCCTTGCTGGAAATTTTTCCGAACGCTATAATCGTCAAATAGTTGTCCGTGAAAACCCTGTTAGCTCTTGCACTCCTTTAGCACGAATTATACGCTCTGGATTTGGTACTGGTTGTGCCGCCGATTTAACAATTATTAGGCGACAATTAACTTGAATACTATTGAGTAAATAATTAAATAATTAAAAACCAAAAAATTCAGTTTTACTCTAGTGATTTGAATAAACTCAATTTTGCTATTATTTTGCAGTTTTTCAATATCAGTTAACGGACAATGTAAAAAATCACACTGTTATGCTATAAAATAAAGCGACTTAAGTCTTCATTTTGAACAACTTCTGCAAGCTTGCCGTTAACATAGTCAGCATCAATTAGAATTGTTTCGCCAGATATGTCATTAGCGACAAAAGATAATTCTTCAACAATGCGTTCCATCATCGTGTGTAAACGGCGGGCGCCAATGTTTTCAGTATTTTCATTTACCTGCCATGCAGCATTCGCAATAGCTTGAATACCATCATCGCTAAATTTAATATCGACGCCTTCGGTTGCTAGCAAGGCAATATATTGCTCGGTTAACGAAGCATTAGGCTCGGTTAAAATACGCACAAAATCTTCAGTAGTTAAGGCTTTTAATTCAACACGAATTGGCAAGCGACCTTGCATTTCTGGGATCATATCCGAGGGTTTTGCCATTTGAAAAGCACCCGAGGCGATAAACAAAATATGGTCTGTTTTTACCATGCCATGTTTGGTGCTTACGGTTGAACCTTCAATCAATGGCAGTAAATCACGTTGTACGCCTTCACGAGAAACATCAGGGCCAGAACTGTCGCCACGTTTACAAATTTTGTCTATTTCATCAATAAAAACAATACCGTTTTGTTCAACCGCTTCAATCGCTTGTTGTTTTAAGTCTTCAGCATTAACCAATTTAGCGGCTTCTTCTTCTTGTAAAGCTTTCAGCGCTGCTTTGATTTTCAATTTACGTTTTTTGGTTTTATCACTTGATAAATTTTGAAACATGCCTTGTAATTGTGAAGTCATGTCTTCCATACCCGGAGGAGCCATAATTTCAACCCCCATTTGCGGGGCGGCAAGATCTAATTCAATTTCTTTATCGTCAAGCTGACCTTCTCGCAATTTTTTACGGAAAACTTGGCGAGTACTACTGTTATCAGTGCTTTCTTCATTACCAAAACTATCACGAGGATTAGGTATCAATACATCTAACACGCGTTCTTCAGCTGCTTCTTCAGCTAAATGTTGAACTCGAGACATTTCTTGCTCTTTCAACATTTTAATCGCCATATCGGCTAGATCACGAATAATACTTTCAACTTCTTTACCGACATAACCTACTTCAGTAAATTTGGTTGCTTCAACTTTAATAAAAGGCGCATTCGACAACTTAGCTAAACGACGAGCAATTTCAGTTTTGCCAACGCCGGTTGGACCGATCATTAAAATGTTTTTTGGTGTGACTTCAGCGCGCAATGTTTCATTTAACTGCATACGGCGCCAGCGGTTACGTAAAGCTATGGCTACCGCACGTTTAGCATCGTTTTGGCCAATAATGTGATTGTCTAACTCATGAACAATTTCACGTGGTGTCATATTCGACATGTTGAATTCCTTGGAAAATTTGGCAAAGTAATAGCAAAAGTTACTTTGTTATAGTTCGTCTATGGTTTGAGAGTGATTGGTAAACACACAAATATCACCGGCTATGGTTAAAGATTTCTCTACAATTTCGCGCGCTGATAATTCAGTATTTTCTAATAGGGCTTTTGCCGCAGCTTGGGCAAAATTACCACCACTACCAATGGCAATTAAATCGTCTTCTGGCTGCACAACATCACCATTACCGGTAATAATAAAAGAGGCTTTTTCATCAGCAACCACTAATAATGCTTCAAGTTTTCGTAAAGCACGATCACTACGCCAATCTTTAGCAAGCTCAACTGCAGATTTAGTTAAATGCCCTTGATGCTGTTCTAATTTAGCTTCAAAACGTTCAAACAAAGTAAACGCATCAGCAGTACCGCCAGCAAATCCGGCTAATACTTTGTCATGATATAAACGACGAACTTTGCGGGCATTAGCTTTCATAACAGTATTTCCCAATGACACTTGGCCATCACCACCAATGGCTACTTTGCCATTGCGCCTTACAGAAACGATAGTAGTCACAATCAATCCTAAAAATGTTAATTGTTATTTAATGTGGGTTCTGAAAATATAATTTCAAGGGGGTTTTAGTTAAATAGCCTTTAACGCCATAACCAAATTTGACAATAATTAACATTATTACGCTTTAACTTATGACGATCGCGCTCAGCGCTGCGTTTATGTTTATAAGGGCCTAAAATAACTTTGTACCACAAACCGTTTTTACCTTGTGATTTTACCACGTTAGATTCAATACCTACGAAGGCGATTTTTGCTTTTAATTCTTGTGCTTGACTGTTTAATTTAAACGAGGCACATTGCATTTTCCAAGGGCCTTTATCGACTACTTCATATTGCCCTTGCTCTACTTCTTTAGCCGCTAGACCCTTTTGATAGCTCCACTTTGCTGCTGGCATTTCGGGTAATATTACTGTTTTTTTAATCGTGTTTTTTTGAGCTGTTTTAGTCGTTTCAACAACAGGCTGTTGATCTTTAATTACCCATAAAAAATAGCCAAAGCCAATGATAGCAATTAAGGTGAAAACAATAATAACTTTGTTTTTAAAACTGATACCAATCCCTACAGGTGCACTTTTACGCACCGCTGTCTTTGCAGTTTTCTTTTTCGGACGAGGTTTAGAAACATAATCTTGATTAGCCATAAGAGAAATATATTAACTACAAAAATAAAAGAAAGATTATTTTAACTGAGCGTAACTATTATTCAATGAATATTCGTATTAAAGTTTAACTTAACTCCTACACATAAATACATTATACCAGTTTCATTAATTAAGTGATCTACTTTATACGTAGAAAAAATTGCCAAGAACAAGGCATTTATTTTAATAACTAGTTGTTCTCATTATAAAATAAATAACGCTGTTATTGGTGATTTTAACAAGTAGAAAATGATCACTTAGTTTGTGAGATTGGTATAACTCCAATTTTAAAAGGCTAGGTAATTGTTACATATATCACGATGACATAATTAATATTCATGCCTATGCACTTGGCTCAGGATCGTCTTTCCCGCAGTCTTTTAAGCGGGGATCTACGTCAAAAAGTACGAGATCTTCGATAAAAGTGTCTCGAAGATGACGATTATAATAAATACCTGAGTTATCTGCATAGGCATGTTAATATTTAAAAATCAATAAAATAGAACTAAATGATTGTTTTATCTTCTTTACGGGTAATATATAGTCAAATGTACTTTTATTGGATAAATATTTTTCATTACAAAAATTATGAATTTTACACTAACTAAAAATCAAATAGTCGTAGCCGCATCAACGACTATCTTTTACAATAACACTTCGAAAATATTTACATATCATTTCAATCATAACTTTGAGTAGGCATGTCAAAAACTAATAATATCGATTTTCTTAATGATCCTGTTGCTGGTACTTTAAAAAAAATGACCGTTCCGGTGATTTACGGGATGATTTTATTAATGACTTTTAACTTAGTTGATACATTTTTTGTTGGATTATTGGGGACCAAACCACTTGCGGCTATAAGTTTTACCTTTCCAGTTACTTTTACGGTGATCAGTTTAATGATCGGTTTAGGCATTGGCACCTCTGCGGTAATAGCAAAATTACTAGGTAAAGGTAATAAAGAATTGGCAAAAACAACCGCTAGCGTTGCATTATACCTTGGCGCTATTATTGTTACCGCATTATCATTTTTAGGTTTTATTTTTGCAGATCAAATATTTGGCTTATTAGGGGCGTCACCTTCTGCTTTAGTGCTTATTCATCAATATATGGATGTTTGGTATTTTGGTAGTATTTGCTTAATTGGCCCGATGATTGGTAATGCTATTTTACGCGCCTCTGGCGATACTAAAACGCCGAGTATTGTTATGGGGAGTGCAGGGCTAATTAATGCCATTTTAGATCCTATTTTAATTTTTGGCTTTGGTCCGGTGCCAGCATTAGGTATGCAAGGTGCTGCAGTTGCCACCTTCATTTCATGGGGATTTGGATTTGGTTTTATTATTTATATTTTAACCGTGAAGAAAAACTTAATTTCACTCAAACTTCCACACTTTTCAGAAGTTAAAAAAGCGGCAAGACAAATAGCAAAAATTGGCTTTCCAGCAGCAGGTGCTAATATGTTAACTCCGTTAGCTGCTGCGGTAATGACCGCTATTGTTGCCCGTTATGGTGAGTCTGCTGTCGCCGCATTTGGTGTTGGTTCGCGCTTAGAGTCCATTGCTTGCTTAGTTATTTTAGCTATGTCGATGACATTGCCGCCATTTATTAGCCAAAATTTTGGAGCTAGTAAAATGGATCGTGTTGAATATAGTTATAAAAGTTCTATTAAATTCGTTTTAATGTGGCAGGTACTTATCTATGTAGTTATGGTGCTGTTAGCACCGTGGATCAGCGATGCTTTTGCGAAAGAGCAACAAGTAGCTGATATTATTCAATTGTTTATTTGGATATTACCGTTAGGTTATGGTCTACAAGGTGTGATCATTTTAACTAATTCGTCTTTTAACGCATTACATAAACCTATGATGGCACTAGTTTTAAGTGTTGTACGCTTGTTTGTTTGTTACGTTCCTCTAGCTTATTTAGGTAGTATTCTGTTTGATTTAGAAGGGCTTTTCGTCGGTGCTTTATTAGGTAATGTGGTGATGGCGGGAATTTCTTATTACTTTTTTAGTAAACAATTTTCAGCGCCGGATAACGCAGCAAAAGTAATATTGTCATGAGTGTTAATAAATCAGAAAATACGCATGAACATGTTAAAAAACTTCAATTAGTGTCCGATTATAAACCTAATGGTGACCAACCTACGGCGATAGCACAATTAAAAGAGGGGTTAGAAGCGGGGTTAGCCCATCAAACTTTACTTGGTGTTACTGGCTCAGGTAAAACCTTTACCATTGCCAATGTTATTGCTGATTTAAATCGCCCAACCATGCTATTGGCGCCAAATAAAACTCTGGCAGCACAGCTTTATGGAGAAATGAAAGAATTTTTTCCCCACAATGCGGTGGAATACTTTGTTTCTTATTATGATTATTATCAACCTGAAGCCTATGTACCAACCACAGACACTTTTATTGAAAAAGATGCCTCGGTTAACGATCATATTGAGCAAATGCGCTTATCAGCAACCAAAGGTTTGTTAGAGCGCCGTGATGTTATTATTATTGCCTCAGTCTCTGCCATTTATGGTTTAGGCGATCCTGATTCCTATTTAAAAATGATGTTGCATTTACGCCAAGGCGATATTATTAATCAGCGTGATATTTTAAGACGTTTAGCTGAATTACAATACATTCGTAACGATGTTGCATTTGCGCGCGCTACGTATCGGGTAAGAGGTGATGTTATTGATATATTTCCTGCTGAATCTGATCGTTTTGCCTTACGCGTTGAATTATTTGATGAAGAAATAGAACGCATTAGTGAGTTTGACCCACTAACAGGGCGAGTTGAGCGAGTGCTCGCCCGCGTTACTGTTTATCCTAAAACCCATTATGCAACACCAAGAGAGAAAATACTTGCTGCAGTCGACGCGATTAAAATAGAGTTAAAAGAACACTCTCAACAACTAAAAGATAATAATAAACTCGTTGAAGAGCAGCGCTTAACTCAACGTACGCGTTTTGATATTGAAATGATGACAGAGCTCGGTTATTGCTCTGGCATTGAAAACTACTCGCGGTATTTATCGGGTCGCGCATCAGGCGAGCCGCCACCAACATTGTTTGATTACCTACCCGATGATGGTTTATTGATCATTGACGAATCACACGTTACTGTGCCGCAATTAGGCGCGATGTATAAAGGTGATCGGTCACGTAAAGAAAATCTCGTTCAATATGGCTTTCGTTTACCGTCAGCATTAGATAATCGGCCAATGCGTTTTGATGAATTTGAAGCGCTAGCACCACAAACTATTTATGTGTCGGCAACACCAAGTGCTTATGAAATTGAAAAATCTTGTGGTGAAATTGCCGAGCAAGTAGTACGGCCAACAGGCTTATTAGATCCCATTATTGAAGTTCGCCCAGTCGATACACAAGTTGATGATTTACTTTCAGAAATACGTAAACGCGTAACCATAAATGAACGTATTTTGGCAACCACTCTTACCAAACGTATGGCGGAAGATTTAACTGATTATTTGGATGAACACGGAGTTAAAGCTCGCTACTTACATTCTGATGTAGATACGGTTGAGCGCGTTGAAATTATTCGAGATTTACGCTTAGGTAAGTTTGACGTGTTGGTTGGTATCAATTTATTGCGTGAAGGTCTAGATATGCCAGAGGTTTCTTTAGTGGCGATATTAGACGCGGATAAAGAAGGCTTTTTACGTTCTGAACGTTCGCTTATTCAAACCATAGGTCGCGCTGCACGTAATATTAA
The DNA here is from genome assembly GCA_002401725.1 of Gammaproteobacteria bacterium. GTDB lineage: Bacteria > Pseudomonadota > Gammaproteobacteria > Enterobacterales > Alteromonadaceae. Next base: position 52,609 of record NVTW01000016.1, on the reverse strand, counting down.
TGGCCGCGCTATTTTATATGCCGCAAAAATTACCAAATCAATGAAAAAAGCGATTGATGAAACTGAACGTCGTCGTGAAAAACAGCACCAGTACAATCTTGACCATGGTATTACGCCCAAAGGTGTCATTAAAAAAATTACTGATGTGATGGACTTAGGTACATCATTTGGTGAAAATAATGCGAAAAAAGTAGCTGAGCAAGCAGGCGAGTATCATACCTTAAGTGTGAAAGAGATAGATAAAAAAGTGAAGCAGCTTGAAACTAAGATGTTTGACTATGCTCAAAACCTTGAGTTTGAACAAGCTGCTGCGCTACGTGATGAAATAGCTCTATTAAGAGATTTGCAATTAACTCATTAATTTGTACCTAATAGCTTGGTTAAATGTGCATTATTTTATTTCAACCATAGTATAGTTATTAATAATCGTGGCAATTGCTTCCTTATTGCATTGTCCTAAATGGCTTATTTCCTCAATAATTTTATCTTGAATATCTACTGGAAATAACATTAGCTGTTCAAGATATAAATGCGCTTGCAACTCATTATTACAATCGAGGTATTTGGCTAACTTCGTGGCATGACTATTCCAAATGGCACTCATATTGGTATCCTCTTAATGTGGTAACCAATTTAAAGTTTAGTTTAAAAATAATAAAAATCCAGATAGAACGTGCGCTAGCGTATACTTTTACACACTTAGCGTTATAATCAATTTAATAATTTTCTTAAATTCAATGAGTAACACACATGAGTGAAGAAACAATTTTTTCTAAAATAATTCGTCAAGAGATCCCCACACCATTATTGTACCAAGATGATCTAGTGACGGCGTTTCGTGATATTAACCCAAGAGTCAGCAGTCATATTTTAATTGTACCGAATAAACTTATTGCAACGATTAATGATGTTGAAGAAGTAGATGAGTTAACCTTAGGACGAATGATCACTATTGCTAAAAAACTCGCGAAAGAAGAGGGTATTAGCGAAAATGGTTATCGCTTAATAATTAACTGCAACAATGATGGCGGACAAGAAGTGTATCATATACACATGCATTTATTAGGTGGTCAAGCACTTGGACCGATGTTAGCTATTTAGAATAAAAAATATTGGAGAGATAAGTGGTCGGAATGACAGGATTCGAACCTGCGACCTCACGTCCCCCAGACGCACGCGCTACCAAGCTGCGCTACATTCCGACAATGTTACCATTCGTTATTAACTGGATTTTATTAACTACATCGCAGCTAATAAACGAACTGCGTTATAATAATCACTAATCAGACTAATGCCAAGCATAAAACCATGTATTACAACTGTTTGCTTAATTAATGCGCGTTATTATCTTTTTGCTTTGTATAATCGGTAAATTGTTTAATAAATCGTACGCCATCAATCATTAATGGAAAATCAGGGTTTTCTACAATAGGTGATTGTAATTGCAAAGAATAGCTTTGAAAATTTCCATTTTGATCAATAAATACCGATTTGTCTTTATTAAATACCATCAAGCCATTATCAACTGTATTGGCAATAACTCGTGCTTTATCTAGCGTTAATATATCTTGGCCTACGGTATAATTAACATCAGTTAAATCACAATCTAGCCAATGAGTTAGCAGATTTGGCATAACATCCATTTGACTTGTTAGTAAGTTAATGTTTTTATTTGTATTTACTCTTTTTGCTTGCGCTTTACCACCAATGTATTTAGGCACGAGCAACAACGCTGGTTTAACTAATAAACGCGTATGTTGGTCAATATTGCCGATAGAGCTTACCCAAATAATATCATTACTTTGTTTTTGCCGTTGAGCTAGTAATAGCGCATCCATAAATAATTCAAATTGAAAAGAATTTTTATTGTTAAAGTAGAATACGTGCAAGCCTAATGGATAACTATTGAGTTTATTTGCCATTAATAAAACAGCACTGTTACTCAGTATTTGTTGTGTAGGAAAAAGCGTATCGAGTAATTTTGATGATCTTGTCGGTTGACTACTTATTTCAGTAAAACTTGTCGCTAACTTTCTTTGTTTAAGTGCTTGTAAAAATAAGGGAGATTTATTTTGCGTTAAAATATCGTTTTGATAAATACTCGGTAAACTATAAAAAAAGTTAAACCAGGCATTATCACCTTGTGCATTATCTATATGATGTAACAAGCGCACAGCTTTAGCATTACTGCGCTGAACAAAATTATCAATTTGTCTGGTGGTGATCATTTGTTCTGCTAGCACAATAAACGTTGACTGAGTAACCTTAGTCCTTTGGCTACCAGTTAAGCACTGGTTAACTAATTGCGGATATTCAGGCACTTTTTTAGTAAAATTTAATGGACTATTACGACGAGCAATATAATCTTTACGATCGAATAAATCGTATTTAGTTAATAGCGTTTTGGCTGTTAACGGATAAGACAAAGGCAAAATGGTATCTTGTTGTAATATATCGTAATCTAGTTTTGCATCTGCCCAAATATGAGTAATATGGCTAAAAAAGAATGCCGCCACAAAACCGATAATAATAGGGCGAGCGAAGGTGGTTTTTTGCAAGCTTTTTAAATGCTTCCATGCATAATTACTGACCACTAATTCAAAGGATAAAATTGCCATAAATAACACTAAAGAAATCAAATAAAAGCTATTACTGTTATATTTTATTTGGCTCTCAATTAGTGAGATAATTTGCGTTTGCGATGACACATTTAGATGATAGCCCAAACGACTATAAATAAAAGCATCGAGGATCAACAATAACAAACCTAGGGTAAAAACAATGGATGCGCTGGTGCGAATAAATCGCGTACGAGGCAGTAAAAGTGTTAATGGAAATACAATCAAGACAAAAGTAAAAAAGGTTAAAAATGCCATATGGCTGAACCATGTACTTAATAAATAAGCAAAACCTGAAAAAGTTTCAGGTAAAGGTTCACCAATAATGTAAATAGAGGAAAGCAGTATGGCAACGCCAATATTAAAAAAAGTAAACCAATGGCTCCAACTGATCAGATGCAACAGTCTTTTACTGTAAGTTTTAGAATCAAAAGAAACCATAAATTTGTTATTATACTTTTAGTTGCTGGGCTAGTAGTGAACAAATGAGTCATTAAATCACTATTTGTTGTTAGCTTAATCGATCACTTAATAGGTCACTTAATAGATTGTTGTAGCGCATTCGCGAAGTTTTGACAAATTTTTTCGCGCTGAGCTTCGGGAATTTGTGTATTTATAACATGACTTACGGTGTTGCCTAAGCACATTAATGCTAAATCTGCGGAGCTTTGTTCATTAATAAGCACATTTAATAAGTCATCGATAATTTTTTCTACACGTTCGTTAGAATACTTAGATACAATAGGCATCTTTTGATAAATTCCTGATAAAATAACAACGCTTAGTTTACCAAAAGCGTTTAAAATTTAATACTAGAACCTTAGCTTAAATAACTTAAACGTTACTTAACTATAAGTATTAACAAAAATATTAACTTGACAAATAATTGGCTAAATATGAGCTTACAAATATCTAACATCGCATTACACTTTCTTTCTAAACAACTTTTATCGACAGATGAAGGAACTGCTACCGTTAATTTAACACACGGTCCTGAAAATATTGAGCTTACTCCCAAAGTTGAACAATTTATTTCATCTTTACATCAAATTTATAATGCTAAAGCGTCAAAAGCTTATGGACGTTTCTCCAGTATGCCCACGCCGAGCGATAAAGCTAAATTCATCGATTTAATGACGAGTTATAATGAACAGCAACAAAGCTTTTTTGATTTTTCAATTCAAGCAGGTAACTTGTTAAAACAAGAATTAGAAAAGTACGATCTAGATGAAACTGGCTATTTATTAATGTGCCATTATGAATTTATGGGCGGTAGATATCTGTTAGTTGGTATTATTCCAGTAAGTGAACATTACAGTGTTGACAAACAACTCCATATTGCCTCGAATCAACATTTAGATACGCAAAAAATTCAACTAGCAGCACGTATTGATTTATTTGATTATCAGCAAAACCCAGCGGGCGATCGATATATTTCATTTATCAAAGGGCGTGCAGGACGCAAAGTATCTGATTTTTTCTTAGATTTTTTAGGTTGTGAAGAAGGCTTAAATGCAAAAGAACAAAGCCAAACATTAGTACAAGCCGTTGAAGATTTTGTCAGTGTTAATCAACTTGATGCTGATGAAAAGCAACAAACACGTAAAGAAATGCTCAATTACTGTAAAGAGCAAAAATCGAGTGGCCAAGATGTGTCGTTAAAAGAATTATCCAATACATTAGGTGCTACTGACGAAAACAAAGATTTTTATGGCTTTTGCCAACAACAAAATTATCCATTGGCAGAAAACTTTCCTCATGAACAAGCCGTGATCAATAAAGCGACTAAATATTCAGGCTATGGTAATGGCATTAGTATTAGCTTTGAACGTAGCCACTTTGGTCAAGACGTGGTTTATAATCAAGCCAATGACAGCTTAACTATTTATAAAATACCGCCTAACTTAAAAGATCAGTTAGTAGCCTTGCTGCAAACTCAAGCACAAAATCAGGCTCAAACACCGCCAGCAGAGTCAGAATTTTGATATGTTCGGTGTTAAAACAAAAAGATTACACCATTGAATAGATGATTTTACCTATAAGAAAGAAATGAGAAAAATATGACAACTTTTGCACAAACGCTAACTATTACCCAGCCAGACGATTGGCACGTTCATTTGCGCGATGGTGAAGTATTACCTCGTACCGTTGCTGATATTAGCCGTTATTTTGGTCGCGCTATTGTTATGCCTAACTTAGTACCACCCGTAACGAATGCTGAACTTGCTCGCCAATATCATCAACGTATTACTGAGCAATTAAGCACGCAAAGTACTTTTAAACCATTGATGACGTTATATTTAACCGATAAAACTTTAGTGCAAGATATTATTGATGCTAAAAATTCTGGTGTAGTGTTCGCCGCAAAATTATATCCAGCAGGTGCTACCACTAATTCAGCTTCGGGTGTAACGGATGTCGCTAATATTTTTGCGGTGCTTGAGCAAATGCAACAGTTAGATATGCCGTTGTTAATTCACGGTGAAGTAACCGATAGTGATATTGATATTTTTGATCGTGAAAAAGTGTTTATTGACACTATTTTAGCGCCATTAACCGCTAAATTTAGTCAGCTAAAAATTATTTTAGAGCATATAACCACTAAACATGCGGTTGAATTTGTTGAACAAGCGAGCAGTAATGTAGCAGCTACAATCACTGCCCACCATTTAATGTATAATCGTAATCACATGTTAGTTGGTGGTATTAAACCACATTATTTTTGTTTACCAATATTAAAACGCAATACTCATCAACAAGCATTAATAAAAGCAGCCACTAGCGGCAGTAAAAAATTCTTTTTAGGTACGGATTCTGCACCGCATACCAAACAAGCCAAAGAAAATGCTTGTGGTTGTGCTGGTGCTTATACTGCACATGCGGCGATAGAGTTGTATGCAGAGGTGTTTGAACAAGCTAACGCGTTAGATAAGTTAGAAGCATTTGCCAGTTTTAATGGTGCTGATTTTTATGGCTTAGCGCGTAGTAAATCAACTATAACCTTAACTAAAACACCTTGGTTAGTACCAGAAACGATGATTTTTGGTGACAACCAACTAGTGCCGGTAAAAGCTGGTGAGCATATTAGCTGGCAAGTAAATATATAAATAAACATGCCTATGCACTTGGCTCAGGATCGTCATCCCCGCAGTCTTTTAAGCGGGGATCTACATCAAAAAACAAGAGATCTTCGATAAAAACGTCTCGAAGATGACGATTATAATAAATACCTGAGTTATCTGCATAGGCATGTAAATAAATAAGATTAAAATAGAAAAAGTTTAAAGAGAAATGAATGCAATTATTTGTAAATGACCTAACCGTGATCGACTTTTCATACCTTTGTGAACAACGCGGCATTGTCGGTGAAAGCTGGATTGTTGACGTACTACTTGATGGTAGTTTAAATGAAGAGAATATGGTGTTGGACTTTGGTATTGTTAAAAAACAAATTAAAGCCATTATAGACGACAGCGTTGATCATAAATTATTGCTGCCAATACAAGCAACAGCCCTAACTATTGCTGATTCAATTGATAATGAGGGGCATGAATATGTTGATTTTGGATCACAACGTGGCGATTATTATTTACAATCACCCCAATGTGCTTTTGCAAAAATAGCCTCAAAAACTATTGATATAACCTCAGTAACGTCACACCTGCACGCTATTATCATGCAAGAGTTACCTGATAATGTGCAAGGCCTAACACTGACGTTACGAGCTGAAATTATCGACAGTGATTATTATCATTATTCTCATGGTTTACGCAAGCATCAGGGTAACTGCCAGCGTATTGCTCATGGGCATAGATCTAAAATTAAAATATATAAAAATGAACAACGTGATCTCAAGCTTGAACAGCAATGGTGTCAACGTTGGCAAGATATTTATATTGCTTCAACAGCAGATACTATCACACCAGAACAAGCACAATTATCTATCAATGCTAAAAATAAAGGCAAAAACAATTATCTACCCGATCATCATTATTTTGCTTACACCGCGCCACAAGGTCGTTTTGATATAGCCGTGCCAAAAAATGTCTTAGAATTAGTAGATTGCGATTCAACCGTAGAATTACTCGCCGATTTTATTGCTAGGCAGTTAAAAGCTAAAGATAATGATAAAAATAATACTTATAAAGTTGTTGCTTTTGAAGGGGTTGCAAAAGGAGCTATTGCCAGTGTTTAATAGTAAACGCTTGGCTCTAAGCCTTATAACGGCAACAGTATTGTATTCAGCCTTAGTTCACGCATCTTTACCTATAGTCAAATTATCAGGCGAAATTGAGCAGGGCGCTTTAGTGCTAGGAAAAACAGCGAACAATAATCAAGTAACCTTTGATGGTAAAGCACTCTCTTTAACTGCTCATGGTGATTTTGTGTTTGGCTTTTCTCGTGATGATAATAAAACACATCAACTTGTTATTATTAATGCTCACGGTGAACAAATAGTCAAAAAACTCACCCCTAAAAAACGCCAATATAAAATACAACGCATTACGGGTATTGCAAAAAAAATCATGCAGCCAAGTACTAAAGCAATTGTCCGAATTAAAAAAGACAATAAACAAATTAAACAAGCGCGTGCCGTTAAAAGCAATATTGCCGCCTTTGCTCAAGGCTTTATTGCACCGAACCAAGGTAAAATAACCGGTGTTTATGGTAGCCAACGTTATTTTAATGGTAAGCCTAAACGTCCTCATTTTGGTTTAGACTTTGCTGCACCAACTGGTGCTGTTGTTTTAGCACCAGCAGGTGGTGTGGTTACTTTATTTGTCGCTGACATGTTTTACTCTGGTGGTACGTTATTAATTGATCACGGTCATGGTATTAGCTCAACTTTCTTACATTTGAGTAAATCTTATGTTAAAAAAGGTGATATTATTAACAAAGGTCAAAAAATAGCAGAAGTAGGTAGCAGCGGACGTGCTACTGGCCCTCATTTAGATTGGCGGATCAATTGGCATAATGTACGTTTAGATCCTGCATTAGCGCTTAAAATAGCCCCCATTAAATAGATTTTTAATTTAAATACGAGTAATTAATTGTTAAATAAAAGCAAACTATTAAAATTTTTACTACTTCTGTTAATCAGTTTTACTAGCCAGTTAAGTTTTGCGCGCTCGTTAAATGTTGGCTGGGAGTTATGGTTTCCTTATCAATATCGTAACAAAGCGCAAGAGTTAATAGGCTTAGATATCGAGATATTTAAAGCGATCATTGCCAAAGCTGGTTTAACGGCTAATTATGTAGAATTACCCTGGAAGCGCCACTTACGTTATATAAAATCAGGCGAAATAGATATTGCCTTAGGATCTTCTTTTACTAAAGATCGTGCACAATACGCTTATTTCACTATTCCGTATCGTTATGAAACAGTGAAGCTTTTTATTCCTAAAAATAAAGAACTCAACTTAAATAAGTTAGAGGATTTAAGTAAAAGCACTTATCTGATCGGTGTGGAAACTGGTTACTATTATGGTGAAAGATTTGACAAGCTCTATAAAATACCTGAATTTAATAAACACATAAATGACGTGTTAGATATAGAACAAAATATATCGATGTTATTAAAAGGGCGAATTGATGGTTTGTTGGCCGATCCTAATACGGTAGCCGCTTTTAGTAAGAAATATAAAATTTCAGGTGAATTAAAATCTATTTCATTACCTATTTACCGTGCTGAAATACATATTATGCTGAGTAAAAAATCACTTAATAAAGCAACCTTACTCAAAATTAACACCGCGATTAAAGCATTAAAAAAAGAAGGTGTTTTAGCTGAAATATTCACTAAGTGGCAGCCTAAAGTAAATTAATTTTATAGTTCAATCAACTTTTCGCTGTTTACCACTTGCAGCTCTTTTCTTATTCTCGGTTTGTACGTACACAGTATCCGTTGTCGCCATACTTGCATGACCTAAGTCTTCAGATAAATCTTTTAATGCACGGCCACGTTCAATTTCCATACTCGCACCAGTATGTCGAAGCCAATGAGTTGAAGCATGCTGTAATTTTAGTGCTTTTTGTTCACCATGCGCTTGTTTCATGCGATCAAAAGCATGATCAAAAATAGTTTGTACTAAACGGCGTAGGTGTCGAGTTGTCATGCCACCTTGACCACGAATTTTCTCAACTAGTACGGTATTTTCGCCATTGAATGGCAATGTTGAAAGTCCACGAGTTAAGCGATAACGGCTTAAAAAAGGTAAAAAATCAGGGGGAACGGTAATGTTTCGCAGTTTACGACCTTTACCAAATACTTTTAGCCACCAATTTTCATCTTCATCTTGCCAAAAATGCCCCATAATTGGCGACCATGTTTCTCGCTCAGAAAGCTCTGAAATACGTAAAAATAAAGTTTTTAATGCTGCAATAACAAATAGAGTTCGCTCATAAGTAATATCTTCGTCGGCAAGATCTACGGCAGTATCTAATACATATTGCCATTGCAGACTGGTTAAACGTTTTACTTCTTTTACCTGTGCATCACGAATAAAATGTCGACAGTCTTTTTTAGCAATATGTGCGGGGTTACCATAACAAATTTCTTCGCTCATTAGGTAGTTATAAAAAACGATAATAGCGGTAAAAGTTGAGGTTAATGTTTGTTGTGAGGGACGGTATTTTTTCTTATCAATAGTAATGTTTTTCTGATTTTTAGGGGCTTGTATTTTATAAGGATGCCAGTGTTCATTTATTTTGAAATAACCGTTTTCTAGAAAATAACGGCTTGGGTTTGTATCACTGATCCAGTTTACTGGTGGTTGCCAACAAAAATCGGCGAAGGTTAAAATATCAGCTTTTCTTAAATCATCTAACGGCATTTTTTTCTCTAGAAAACACCACAGTAAAAAGCGCTCAATATCATTGCGAAAACGATCATAAGTATGAATAGATTTATTTCGACCAATATATTGTAGGAAATTAAAACCCCATAACCAATGTGTTTTCCACCAAGGTTTGCTTTGGGTATTTGTTAAAAAGTCTTGCAGCTGTGGATAATCATTTAACTGAATACCATCAATAGCTTGTTTGTTAGTTTCTTTATTAAGCTCATTACTAGAAAAGGAATACGCTAATTCACACAATTCAGTATAAGTTGGATATAAAGGTATAGGTTTAGTGACAGCCATAAAACTCTTTTTTATTCTTTTCTTTAGGGTGAAAACATTGACGATATTCGTTAATGTAGTGACTTTTACTTAAGTTTAAACGCCTAAATACAAAAAGTCCAATACTAAACAGTATCGGACATAGCAAGCTATGTAAAATATATCCACAAACACCTCTTGTTGTCCTGCTTTATAAAAGTTATTTATAAAGTATTTATTTCTTGCTGAAAACATTCAATATATTTAGCCACATCAATTCCGTCACAAAGTGCATGATGCAACTCAACCGACACTGGCATTAGGTACTTATTGTTCTCTTGGTGGATTTTACCAAATACAATTTTGGGTTGCCCTAAACCACCGCCACTATTTGCATGTTTAAAACTGGTAAAGTTTAACCATGGAATAACTGAGTAAAAAATGTGATCGGCTCTGTTTTTTATATTTGCTAAAGGTTCTGCTATTAGCGCTTGTTCTTTTGCTAACAGTGCCTTTTCAATAAATCGATCCATTTCATCATCAAAATCAAAATAACAAAAGGTAAAAGTATCGTCATCTTTTAACATTGTTGCGGCAGGATGAACCAATTGATATTGTTCTACACCTAGTTCAGCTTGTGTAGTTAAACGTAATTTAAAGGCGTCTATATGATTGCAAGCTTTACTCGACAAATAAAGCAAGGTAAAAAATGTTGAGGTTTTGTTCTCTTTTGAAAGCTTTACTACTTGGCTTACATCAAGGTCACAACAAATGTTAAAGTAAGGATCGCTAAAGTTTTTATAAAACTTAAAATGATTTTTTCTTTTCCACGTTTTTAGATCAATGTTAACAGGATCATTCATGAGTTTTTAAATATGGCATGAATATTTGATAATTGCCATCCATGTTATTGTTTGCATTATCAAGATCTAACAAATGTAATATTAATGGAGCTATACTGATATTTTCAAATGCTGGCATTGTTGAATGTTTTTTAAAATTAACACCTTTAGCAATAAAAATAGCATTTAAATTACTACTTTTAATACGATTATAACCATGTGTTGCTCTAGTAAAATGATCTTTTATTAGATTTTTATATTTCGATGATTGGAATATAAACGGTACATTGGCATCTAGTACTAGATCAGGAATGCTAGCATGCCCTTTTTGCCAGTGCCAATTTTTAGGGAAGTTATCGCTGTTATAAACAATATATTTATTTGCGGAATTTTTCTTAAATTGTTGTTCTAATTTGGCTAATACTTGTTTGTTTTTACTATAAATCAACAGTTGTGTTTGACCATTAACTACTCGAACATCTTTTACATTATCAATGATTTGCTGCCACTTTATGTTTGAGTTTTCATTCAGTTGAACCATACCATGATCAGAAACGATAATTAAATTTACTTGGTTATTTAATTCACTTTTTAATTTAGCAAGTAAAACACCAATTAAATCGTCAATTTCTCTAATAGCCTGAGCTAATTCTGGTGAATTACGCCCATATCTATGACCAGCAGTATCAACAATAGAAAAATAACCAGCGATAAATTGTGGTTTTTTATCGCTAGGTAATTTTAACCAGTCAATGATTTGATTAACACGATCAATGTTTGGTGTTTGTTTATTATAACTAAAGTAATAAGTGGGTAAGATGCCCTGCACTTTGGCTTCTGATTCAGGCCAAAAATAAACCGCTGATTTTATATTATGCTGTTCTGCTATTGTCCATAAAGGAGGTGAAGATAACCAACGAGGTTCTTCTTTTCCAGCACCTAAATGATATGTCTTATCAAGACTGCGACTATAAAATTCATTATGAATAATACCGTGTTTTTGTGGATAAACACCGGTAATAATGGATAAATGATTGGGAAAGGTTTTACTGGGAAATATGGGTAAAAGAGCTTTAGCTTTTAAACCGCTATTTATAATTTTATGGAGGTTTTTAGTTGGATAAATAGTTAAATAATCATTGGCAAAACCATCAATAGAAATCAAAACAACCGGTATTTTGGTCGGATATTTAACTGGATTTGCACAAGAAACAACAAACAATGAGCTAGCGATAAGACTCAAAAATAAAACGATACGCATTAATTACTACCTATTTTCTTGTTATTTGGCTATTAATTTAGCTTGCTTACTAGCTTATTGTTTTCTTTATAAATTTAACTCTATGTTATTTATTATGTTAATTAGTCGACTAATAAATCCATAATGTTAGCTAAATCAGATTTTCCTGCTTTTATTTCTTCAGAGGTTAATCCTGATAATTCATGTGGGAAAACTAACCACTCATCAGACTCATGAATATAATAATCAGGGGAAAAATCAACTTTCGAATTTTGTGGTTTATACCAAGGGCAAGCAATTCTTACATCGGTAGGCATATTTAAGCGAGTTAGTTGTTTAATTTGCTTTATCAAGGCTTCGATACTACGGCCAGAGTCAAACACGTCGTCAACTATTAATAATTTATCATCGGCATTAGCGTTTTCAATAATGTAATGCAGACCATGTACTTTAATTTCTTTACTTTGTTGATTTATACCATAATAAGATGATGTTCTTACCGCGATATGATCGGTTTCAACTTTTTTAAAATCAAAATATTCTTGTACTGCAATACCTATTGGTGCGCCGCCACGCCAAATGCCAATAATAAAATCGGGGCGAAAACCGTCTTTAAAAACCTTTGCTGCAACACGAAATGAGTCTTCAAGTAACTCTTGCGCTGAAATAAAATGTTTGTTCATTATGCTTACCTAAAAAATATTAATAAAACGAATAAGTTCATTATGTGATTATTATAACGAGAAGTGACTTAGAATATAATAATAAATTCAGTTATTTGAGCATTTGGTCAAGAAATTTTATTTGTTGATAAATAAAATGACTCGAATGAATAAAAAAAGCAATGTTAATGAAGAACCTCGTTTGCTTTTAAAAAGTTTAATTTCGCAATATAATTTTTTTCAACGTCAGCTAAACGATTAACCGCTATTGCCTTTTTTATTGCCCTTTTAGCTTGACTAAATTGTTCAAGTTTATAGTAAATTTTAGCAATGCCAAAATAAAATTCATGAATTCTTTTATCTAATTTTATCGCTTTTTTATAATATTTTATCGCCAGAGGAAAATCACCACGATAAGCTGCTTCATCAGCCAGTAGTGCTTGATAATAAGGATTGTTTCGTCTTTTTTGTTCTAACCCAGTATTTATTTTTTTAGCTTGTTCAACATTGCCGATCATTTTAAGTAATACTGCATAATTAGACAGTGTCGTTAAATTATTCTTATCTAACGCTAAGGCATAGCTATAAGTTTTTTCGGCGAATTCAGCATTGAATGTTAATCGATATAATAAACCTAAGTTTCCCCACAAATTGCTGTAATTAGGAGATTTATGCACTGCAGCATTTAAATAAGCGTAAGCAACAGTATAGTTTTTATCGACAATGGCTTGGGCGGCTTTATTGTTATAATACATAGCGATCACTTTGTTTTTATCAATAATGTGACTTTTAAAGGTTTTTTTGGCTATATAAGGATCAAAGTCTATTTGCAAACTCTTATTGCCATAAACAATCAGCATTCCAGGTTTTCTTTCAATTGGAAGTATTAAATTAACATGTCCAGTTAACATGTTGTACTCACCGTTTCTTTCCCAATATTCTGGTATGTCAACCTCTTGAAAGTTAATGTTTAAATGTGCTTTCTTGGCTAAAGCATACGCCATAATTGTTAATGATAGGCAATTAGCTGTGTTTTGATTATATGCTTCACTAGCTACTAGATTAGCGGTACTTAAATACACTAATCCTAAATCTCGGGTTTTAAAAATTTGATGAATTAACTTTCTAGCACGTTTGGTTTTATTGGTAACGGTTAATAGTTTGTCTGCAACCATGTAGTCCATTACAGGCGATAAATAAAATATTTGTTGTTCTGACTCAATAGCTACAGATGAAAAATTAGGGAATTGTTGATCAAGTAAGAGACTTTCGTTGACCATAATATTTGTATTTTTATTGCTTTGGGTTATTTGGCAGCTACTAAGCGTTGATAAAAGTAATATTAATAAAACAATTCTAAGGTTAAGCATGCTACTCACTCCAAAATTTATTTAAAGACGATTTTTGAGCATGACTTAAGTTTATACCAGTTTCATTAATTAGGTGATCTACTTTATACGCAGGGAAAATTGCCAAATACAAGGCGTTTACTTTAGTAACTAGTTGTTCAGGACAATATGCTCCTGCATTGTATTATAGGCTGCATCCATGCAGCGTTAATTATTAAATAAACAACGAAGTAATTGGTGATTTTAACAAGTAGAAATGATCACATATTTGGTGAGATTGGTATTAGTACATGGTTGTTTTTCAGTGCCAATAAATACGCTTGATTAATACTTGTTTACAAATTCATTACAACTGAGGATAATAAGGTATAAATTATAAGAATATATTACCATTTAATTAAAAATAAAAGGATTTATGATGAAACATCCGTTATCTCTTCAAAGTCAGTATACATTGCTAAAGTCAATTGTAATAAGATCAGTACTAGCAAGCGCCCTACTTTGTGTAACCCTACCAAGTTTAGCGAATGAAACTAAACAACTTACCACTATTATTGATGCTAAGCCGATAGATCGGGTTGTGCCTAAATATCCCCGAGGAGCGGCTCGAATGGGTCGTGAAGGCTGGGCTAAACTTAGTTTTGTGATTGAAAAGGATGGTAGCGTATCGAATATCTTAGTCATGGATACAGTTGGTCATAAAGCTTTTGCTAAAAAGGCTATACAAGCGTTGAAAAAGTGGAAATACTCTCCTGCACTTGAAAATGGCAAACCCGTTCAACAGTGCAATACAGCAGTTCAATTGGATTTTTTGATGTCGCCAGACTCTCCTAGGAATCCCGGTGGTCCAACTATCGTTTCACAAAAATTCTTCCGTATTTATAGAACGGCAATTAAAGCTTTAGATGATAAAGATTTAGAGTTAGCTAAAGAAAAAATAAATAAAATAGATCATTTAAAAGTGTGGAAGCTTGCGGATGCCTCATATGCAAATCTACTCAAAGCAAAATATGCAAATTTAATAAATAATGATAAAGACGAATTAATGTATTTAAATAGTTCACTTTCACGAAGAACAAAAACATTTGATGACGACACCTATTTTTTTATATTACAACAAATATATGCATTAAATATCAAATTAAACCATTTCTCTAAGGCTTATAGTACTCTCACTGAAATTCTATCTCTTGAAAAAGCCAAACCTGATTTGGACGTTTATAAACAGCATAAAGCAAAACTTGATGCCTATATTAACAGTGATAAAGACATTATTATTAATGGTGATTTAGCAGATAAACCATTTTGGTTCTATACATTATTACGTAACAGTTTTTCTTTAGTTAAACTAACTGGGGATATTAGAGAACTTGATATTCGTTGTGCCAATAAACGGCATGTATTTTCTGTAGGTGAAAACTCTACTTGGGATATTCCTAAAAAATGGCAAAAATGTTCTGTTTATGTGAAAGGAGACAAAAATTCAACCTTTAAATTGGTTGAACATGCTAAATCAGCTAAACAACAAACGACCGCTTCATTATAATTCCTAATTTAGCAGTGAAAGTGTTTAATATTCACTGCTAAAATCAATAAAAAACCCTTGTTTTACCTCTGTTTGCATATCGTTATCATAAAGATCTGCAGTAAACCACATTCGCCACACCATACTTGGTTCTGTACACGCAACCACCATAGTTTCTGCAATATAATGGCTTTTATTTTCTTGGCTGAAAAATAAAGGGATTTTGCCCATAAACATGGTTTTCCCTTCCATAAATCCAGTGACTTGTTTTAATTGTAATGTACCTTTATAACTAACCAATAACTTAAAAGGTGCTTCTGCTTTAATATTTTTACGATCAAAGGTAACACTAAAAACGCCCTGTTTAGTTTCAATGTTACAGTGACTTTGAGTGGCCAAACATTGATATTGTGATAAAGGTACAACGGAGTCGTTTTGATGATTTTTTGCAGGACTACAGGCAAAAATTAGCCCAAAAATAGATATAAAACAATAAAAGGTTTTATTCATAAAGCAATTAATTGTAGAAGTAAAAATACTATTCTAAACTTTCTCTCCTAGCCATTACTAGATAAATTAAACGACTATGACGAAAAGTATGACAAATAGTTTTCTCGATCAACCAACATTGGTAACAGCCACAGATAAAAATTTTGTTCGCTGTGAAGATTGCGCAATGAATCCAGTTTGTCAGCCGGTAGAATTGGAAAACAAAACACTGACTTTAGCCGATAATTATTTACAAAGGCGTATTACAATAAAATCTGGGCAATTTTTATTTAAACACAATGAAACCTTAACCGCTATTTACGCGGTTAGTTCAGGTGGTTTTAAACTGCAAAAAGTCAGTGAATTGCATGATGATAAAATAATTGGTTTTCGTTTACCGGGAGAATTATTAGGTGAAGATGCTTTATTTAACCAACAATATCAGCAAACCGCCATTGCTATTGAAGATAGCTCTGTTTGCATTGTGGACGTTGAACCGTTGATTTCATGCAGTAAAGTTATACCACAAGTACAATCTCAAATTAATCAACTGTTGATCAAGCAAGCTTATGTTAATCAAAGAGAGTTTGTTTGTTTAGTGGCAAAAAAATCTGCTGAAAGTATGGTGGCTTCATTTTTGTTAAACTTTTTAGAGCGCACTAAGCTAGATTCATTATCAGAGCATGATATAACCTTGGCTAGGATGAAATTATTAATGAGTCGAGATAACCTTGCCAACTTTTTAGGGTTAAGACGAGAAACATTAAGTCGCATATTATCTARATTTCAAAAAGAGCAGTTAATTAATCTCCAAGGAAAAAATATAACATTAGTTGAGGTGAGTAAATTATTGTCGCTTGCTAATTTATAACGTTTTTGTAACAGATAATTGGCTGATTTTTAAAAAGTAGTCTACCTTTTGTAAGAAGATCTTTTTAATTAAAACATCTTGATTTTATTTGATTTCAGTAAATATTTATTTTTTTATTGTCCTATATCAATAAAATTGATTTTTTCTATGCAAAAAATGCAACTAAATCGTCATCTCAGTTGATTTATAGCACGTGCAAAGAGTAAAATCTTGCTGTTATCGTGTGTAAACAAAAGTTGTTGTGATTTATGTCACAAATAATATTTTTCCGTTTGTTTTACATGATGATTTTTAATAGAAAAATTCTCATTAATAATTATAACTTTCGGAAACCTAAACATGAGTCAAACTAATATGTCGGCAGTTGATTACAACTTTGATGTTGTACGTCAGTTTACTGTAATGACAGTAATTTGGGGCTTAGTGGGTACACTCGTGGGTGTTCTTATCGCTGCACAATTAATTTGGCCAGCATTAAACTTTGACACCCCTTGGCTTACTTACTCACGTCTTCGTCCTTTACACACTAATGCGGTTATTTTCGCCTTTGGTACTAGTGCCTTATTTGCTACTTCTTATTATGTTGTACAACGCACCTGTAAAACTGCATTGTTCGGTGGGAAATTAGTCGCTTTTACCTTTTGGGGATGGCAGGCGATAATTTTATCAGCCATTATTACTTTACCTATGGGGTACACCACATCAAAAGAATATGCAGAGCTAGAATGGCCAATTGACATTGCGATTGCCGTTGTTTGGGTTTGTTATGCCATTGTGTTTTTTGGTACTTTAGCAAAACGAAAAACGTCACATATTTATGTCGCCAACTGGTTTTACGGTGCATTTATTATAACCATTGCGGTATTGCATATTGGTAATAGTATGGCAATTCCTGTTTCGATGATGAAATCTTACTCTATATATTCTGGCGCTACTGATGCCATGATGCAATGGTGGTACGGGCATAATGCCGTTGGCTTCTTATTAACCGCGGGTTTCTTAGGGATGATGTATTACTTTGTGCCTAAGCAAGCTGAACGTCCGGTTTATTCTTATCGTTTATCTATTGTTCATTTTTGGGCATTAATTTCTTTATATATTTGGGCTGGCCCTCATCATCTTCATTACACTGCACTACCAGATTGGACTCAATCAGTCGGTATGGTGATGTCTATAGTGCTATTTTTACCTTCATGGGGCGGCATGATCAACGGTATCATGACGTTATCAGGTGCGTGGCATAAACTTCGTAACGATCCTATTTTACGTTTTTTAATTGTTTCTTTATCTTTTTACGGTATGTCTACCTTTGAAGGTCCGATGATGGCGATAAAATCTGTTAATGCGCTTTCTCATTATACTGACTGGACTATTGGTCATGTACATTCTGGTGCATTAGGTTGGGTTGCTATGGTCTCTATTGGTGCAATGTATCATATGATCCCGCTACTATTTAACCAAGGTCGTATGTACAGTATTAAATTAATCAACACTCATTTTTGGATACACACCGCCGGTATAATTTTATATATTGTAGCCATGTGGATTTCGGGTGTAATGCAAGGATTAATGTGGCGAGCAACCAATACCGATGGCACGTTAACTTACAGTTTTATTGAAAGTGTAACCGCTTCGCACCCATTTTATATTATGCGTTTCTTAGGTGGTGTATTGGTTGTTGCCGGCTTTGTCATCATGCTTTACAACATGATCAAAACAATCAGGGCAGCAGACGGAAGTCTACAGCCTATTGAAGCAGTTTAAGGAGTAAATGATGTCTAATAAAACTATAAACAGACATGAAAAGGTTGAAACCAATGTTGGTTTGTTTTTTACCCTTGCCATTCTTGCGATCAGTATTGGTGGGTTAGTTGAAATAACGCCGTTGTTTTTCCAAAACGCAACTACTATACCAGTAACGAATTTAAAACCTTATACGGCTCTACAGATGGAAGGTCGCGATATTTATATTCGTGAAGGTTGTCACGTTTGTCACAGCCAAATGATCCGCCCCTTTAGAGCAGAAACTGAACGTTATGGCCATTATAGTGTTGCCGGTGAAGGTGTATGGGAACATCCATTTTTATGGGGTTCTAAACGTACAGGCCCAGATTTGGCACGTGTAGGCGGACGTTACAGTGATGCATGGCATTTTGCGCATTTAACTGATCCTCGTTCTGTCGTTCCTGAATCTAATATGCCTTCGTTTAAATGGCTTTCCGAAACAGAATTAACGGGCGAATTAACAGCTAAAAAATTAACAACGTTTAACTTTTTAACAAGCAGCCATCAGCGTAAAGATGCGCAAGGTAAACGTATTCCATTGTACAGTGCAGAAGATATTGCCGGAGCAAAAGCTGCGGTAAAAGGTAAAACAGAAATGCAAGCCTTAATCGCCTACCTACAATCACTTGGTCACGCATTAAAGTAATAAGGTATTAATAATGGATTACGGCACAATTAGGGGCTTATTTACCCTACTAATTTTCGCACTTTTTATTGTTATTGTGATTTGGTCGTACAGTAAAAAACGTCAATCGTCTTTTGATGAAATTGCTAATTCAATTTTAGATGATGATTTAAAACCAGCTCACCCTAACCAACAAAGCAAACAGGAGACTAATAATAATGTCTAGCTTCTGGAGTATCTGGATAACAGTTCTTACCCTTGGCACCTTAATTGGTTGCTATTTTTTATTGCGCTGGTGTTTAACTAACTTCGCCGGTGTTGAAGAAGGAGAGTCGATGGGACACTCTTTCGATGGTATTGAAGAATTAAATAACCCTATGCCTAAATGGTGGAGTACATTCTTCTTAATAACCATTATTTGGGGATTTGGTTATTTATTAATGTATCCTGGTTTAGGCAACTGGAAAGGCTTATTTGGCTGGCAAAGCTCTAATCAAGGCATATTAACACTTGCAGAATCTAAAGAGCGCACATTAAGTAATTTAAAAAAAGATTCTGGTGTTTTAAATCAGTACGATCGTGAAGTCGCCGCGGCTAACGCTAAATATGGACCTATTTTTAAAGCTTATGCAGCACGAACTATTGAAGATTTAGCCAGCGACAAAAAAGCCCTTAAAGTGGGTCAACGTTTGTTTATTCAAAATTGCGCGCAATGTCATGGTAGTGATGCACGTGGTAGTACCGGCTTTCCTAACTTAGCGGATAACGCTTGGTTATATGGTGGTTCTCCGGCAACGATTGAAGAGACTATTTTAAAAGGTCGTAAATCACATGGCATGATGGCTTGGTCTACCGCTTTAGGCGGCGAACAAGGTGTTAAAGAAGTTGCTGCTTATGTACTGAGTTTAAGTGGTCGAAAATTAAAACCTGAACAAGTAGCACTTGTTGAAGTCGGTAAACCTCGTTTTGCGATGTGTATGGGCTGTCATGGCGTCGACGGTAAAGGTAGTGCCGCCATGGGAATTAAATTGGGTGCACCGAATTTAACCGATAATACTTGGCTTTATGGTGGCTCTGTGCGCCGAGTTGAAGAATCAATTCGTAATGGTCGTGCTGGCATAATGCCTGCTTGGGAAAATATTTTAGGTAAAGAAAAAGTACATGTGATTAGTGCTTATGTTTATAGTCTTTCTCATGCTAAATAAATAATATGTGTTATTTATAATAAGATGCTTAGTTATTGAAAAGCCTTGTTTTTTAACAAGGCTTTTTTATTTATTTTTTAACCTTGAATTCAATGCAAAATGGACTATTTTCAAGTACAATATATCTACTCAAACTTTTATGTATTACTTTTTAAAAATGAAAACATCTTGGTATAAAGAGCCTTGGGCTTGGTTAGTTTTTACATTACCCGCGATAGCCGTTGTTGCTAGTATTACTACCTATTTTATTGCCAATTATGAACCAGACAGTTTAGTGGTAGGCGATTATTATAAAAAAGGCAAGGCGATTAATTTTGAAATATCCAAAATTAAACTAGCTCAAAAATTGGGTATGCAGTTTGCGTTAAAATCAACGGATAATGAACTCGTTATTCGCCCAACGGGCATTGATAGAAAATTTCCTTTTATTAAAGTAAATTTTTATCATCCAACGTTAGCTAAAAGAGATTTTGAGTTAACTTTAACGGCAGATGCTAACGGTGACTTTAGGCATCATTTCGATAAAAAAATCACTGGAAAATGGCGTGTAACCTTATCTTCATTTAAAAATGATTGGCGCATTGAAAATGTAATTTATTTACCGCAAACAGAGTTTATTAGTATTATACCTGACCTAACCGTAGCTAATTAATGCAGAAAAGTGCTAACCATTGTTTTCATTGTGGCGAAACAGTACCGCGAGGTTTTAATGCTAGCGTTGTGATTAACAACAAAGCACAAGCTATGTGCTGTATTGGTTGTGAAGCAGTTGCTAACACAATTATTGATAATAATCTCACTGATTATTACCGTTTTAGAACTGAAAATGCGAAAAAATCACTCCCCTTGATCCCCGAAGATCTAACGCGACATCAGTTACTCGATGATGAATCTTTGCAGAATGAATTTACTCATCAAACCAGTACTTATAAAGAAACTATTCTCTCTATCGACGGTATCAGTTGTGCTGCTTGTGCTTGGTTAATAGAACAACAATTGAGTAAACTAAAAGGGATCAGTAATATTAATGTTAATGCTACTACCCAAAGGGCGACTGTTCGCTGGCATATAGAGACCTTAAAACTCAGTAAAATTCTTGATACTATCGACACGCTCGGTTATCAAGCAACACCATTTAAAGCTAGTGAGGCTGAAGCTCAACAGCAAAAGCAAAATAAAAACTTTATTAAACGCCTTGGTATTGCGGGTATTTTAATGATGCAAATACTGATGATTGCGGTAGGTTTATATTTCGGTGCTTTTAGCGGTATATCGCAAGCCAATTTAGTTTACTTACGTTGGACGAGTTTTTTTCTTTGCTTACCCATTGTTTTTTATAGTGCGCTGCCGTTTTATAAAGGCGCACTAAATGCCCTCAAAGTAAAACATTTATCAATGGATGTGCCAGTATCCCTTGCGATTATTTTAGCTTTTTTAGCCAGTAGTTGGGCAACTTTTACCACCAAAGGGGAAGTTTATTTTGAGTCGGTCGCTATGTTTACATTTCTTTTATTGGTGGGTAAGTATTTAGAGTTTAGAGCGCGTTCTCGTGCGGCTGCTGTTTCGGCAAACTTATTAAAATTGATGCCAATGACCGCAACTAAAGTGCTCGATCAATGTGAGCAGTTAGTAGCAGCAAAAAATCTGCAACCTTTAGATATTGTTTTAATCAAACCCGGTGAAACTATTCCTGCTGACGGCATAGTTATTAGTGGTAACAGCCAAATTAATGAAGCAATGTTATCGGGGGAACAACATCCACGTGCAAAAACAGTCGGCGATAAAGTCTTTTGTGGCACTATAAACATTGATGGCAATTTGACGGTAGAAGTAAAACAAAGCAGTAGCCATACTTTTTTAAGTCAATTAATTCGTTTAAGTGAAGACGCACAAGCACATAAGCCTAAGCTAGCACAATTATCAGATAAAATAGCTCAATACTTTGTTGCCCTAATTCTTTTTACTGCGGCTACAACCGCCATTTATTGGCATTATCATTTGCCTGAACAAGCTTTTTGGATTGCTTTATCTGTTTTAGTTGCCACCTGCCCTTGTGCACTTTCATTAGCAACACCTACAGCCCTTACTTGTGCGACAACAAGTTTGAATCAGCATGGTATTATGATCAAATCAGCTCATGTTATGGAAACACTGCCCAAAGTAAATTACTATGCGTTTGATAAAACAGGTACATTAACTACAGGACGGTTTGATCTTGCTAAAACCCATCAATTTGATAATTCTGTTATTAATGATCGGGAACAAATATTAGCGATTGGCGCTTGTTTAGAAGCTCATTCTGAGCACCCTATTGCCAAAGCTTTTGCTCCTTATCGAGATTTTTCTGTTCAGGCGAGCGATGTTAGTGTTAAAGCCGGATTCGGCATTGAAGGCTGCATTATCAAAACAGATCATCAAACTAATAAACAAGACATCGAACAGCTTACTTATAAAATAGGTAAGCCGAGTTGGTTATTAGCTAATGTTAATTTATCAGGGATAAGTTTTTCTCAAGGTGAACAACATTTAAGGGACGCGCAATGTGTATTAATTGCTAATCACAATAATAAAAACCACTTAATTGCGGCGTTTTATTTTACTGATAATGTCAGAGCAGATGCTCACCAACTGATCAGCAGTTTAAACTCTCAAAATATAAAAAGTAGGATGATTTCTGGAGATAATGAACTAAGTTGTAAAAAAGTTGCAAAGGCATTATCACTTCATGAGTATCATGGCAATTTAACCGCATTAAATAAACTTGAGTTAATTAAACAAGCACAAACAAAATTCACGGTTGCTGTTGTTGGCGACGGCATAAATGACTCACCAGTTTTTGGTGCTGCTCATGTTTCAATAGCAATGGGGAGTGGTAGTGACATTGCTAAAAGTGGCGCTGATGTTATTTTATTAAACGATCAATTAGTCAGTATTTTAACATTAAGCGCTATTGCCAAAAAAACTAAAAAAATAATATTACAAAACTTCTCTTGGGCTTTTGCTTACAACGCGATAATGTTACCGCTTGCTGCAATGGGCTTTATTACACCGTATATGGCTGTTATTGGTATGTCGGCAAGTTCATTATTGGTGATAACTAATTCGTTACGTTTGTTAAAACCGATTAAATAAGCAAATCAGGAATAATATGAGCATAATTTATATTTTGATCCCCATTGCGGTGTTGTTTACTGCCTTAGGTATTTATTTGTTTTTTTGGGCGGTAAAAAGTGAACAATTTGAAGATCTTGAAAAACAAGGCTTAAGTATTTTGTTCGATGATGATGATATTATTGCACATCAACACAACTCATCAAAAACAGTGCAAAAAAACGATAACAAAGAACAGCAAGCAAAGGATGAAAATCGCCTTTGAATTTAGATTTGTTTTCAGCTTTTGTTATAGGTTTACTAGGTTCCGGGCACTGCTTAGGTATGTGCGGTGGCATAACGACTATGTTAACCGCTGCACTACCAGCAAATAATGCCATATCGCCATCAACAAATTTATTAACTCCCGCTTCTACCGCAAATGTAAATCTAGCGTCAAAACAGAAAAATTCACGTTATTTATTTATTGTTTTTTACCATTTTGGCCGTATCTTCTCGTACGGGATAATAGGCGCTATTGTCGGTTTTAGTGGCTCTATAGCCGCTAAAAATATTGGTTTACCGCTTGCTGGTTTACGGGTAATTGCTGCCCTATTTTTAATTTTATTAGGCTTGTATTTAGGGCAATGGCTAATGTTGCTCAATAAAGTAGAGAATATTGGCAAAAAATTATGGCAATTAATTTCACCATTAAGTAAACAATTATTGCCAATCAATTCTCCATCAAAAGCATTAGGATTAGGTTTGTTATGGGGTTGGTTGCCTTGTGGCTTAGTTTATTCTACGCTTACGTGGAGCTTAGCAAGTCATAGTTTACAAAGTGGATTTTTGATAATGATTGTCTTTGGCTTAGGTACATTACCGGCATTATTAAGTGTATCATTTGGTTTTTTGTCGTTTAAAACACTCTTATTAAATACCTTTTTTCGAAAATCTATGGCTATATTAGTCATTACTTATGGACTTTACAGCTTAGTGATTGCAACTAAGACATTGTTTCTATATTATTGACCCATATCAAAGTTTATTATTAAATTGACCTTATTTTATGAAAAATACCCCTTGCCCTGGCCGTAACCAAATTAGTTGTCAAAGCTGTAGTTTAAGTGAATTATGCATTCCTTATTCTTTGAATAATCAAGAGCTTGATAAATTAGATGACATTATTGATCGTAAAAGGCCTATTCACAAAGGTGATAGAGTTTTTAATGATGGTGATAAGCTACATTCATTATTTGCAATTCGTTCAGGTACCTTTAAAACCTTCACCATTGATGAAAATGGTGAAGAGCAAATCACCGGTTTTCATTTGCCCGGTGATTTATTAGGATTTGATGCCATTATTGAAAATACCCATCCTAGTTTTGCTCAAGCCATGGAAACCTCGATGGTGTGCGAAATTCCTTATGACAACCTTGATCAATTAACCAATGTTATGCCTAAACTACGTAAACAAATTTTACGTATGATGAGTGGTGAAATTAAAAATGATCAAGAAATGCTGATGCTACTTAATCATAAAAATGCCGAGCAACGCTTAGCGAGTTTTATTTTGTCATTAAGTAACCGTTTTAGTAATCGTGGTTTATCCGCCACTGAATTTCGTTTAACCATGACTCGTAGTGAAATTGGTAACTATATTGGTTTAACTGTTGAAACCATTAGCCGTTTATTAAATCGTTTTCAAAAAAGCGAATTGATCAGTGTTAGTGGCAAATTAATTACCATTTTAAATATCGAACAACTCGATGATGTTGCCAGTGGTTAACACCACCGTTTTATTTATAGCCTACTTTTAGCTTATCGTTAAACCAGCTCAATTTATATGATTTGATTGAGCTGGATCAACAAAATTCCTTTCAAACATTTAAAATTCACACTACACTTTAGTCGTTAGCCTGAACTGGGTTTAATTGTGCGTGCTTTTTCAGTTGAGAGGAAATTATGGAACGATATCAAAATATTCTAGTGGTAATTGATCCCACAACTAATGATCAAATTGCTTTGAAACGAGCGATAGAATTAGCCAAACGAACTAAGGCAAAATTAACCGCATTTTTAAGTATTTTTGATTTTTCGTATGAAATGACCACTATTTTATCAAGTCATGAACGAGAGATTATGCGTAGTACGGTGATCTCAGATCGTAAATCATGGGTAGAAGAAATAGTCGCTGAACATGATGTTGAACCCTATGAAATAGAAATTTGCGTAGTTTGGCATAACCGCCCTTTTGAAGCGATCATCAACCAAGTTATTGATCACCAATTTGATTTAGTGATCAAAGGTACACATCAACATGACAAACTTAAAGCGGTAATATTTACACCTACCGATTGGCATGTGCTGCGAAAATGTCCATGCCCGGTGTTACTAGTTAAAGATCATAAATGGCCTGAAAATGGTAATATTTTAGCGGCGCTAAACATTGGTAGCGATGAAGAAGAACATCAATCATTGAATAAAATCATTACCGATGAGGCAAATAATCTTGCTAAAATTATTCATGCAAACGTTCATTTWGTTAATTCATTTCCCGGTACACCGGTTAATATTGCCATTGAAATACCCGAATTTAACGCTCAAGAATATAATGAAACCATGCTTAAAACGCATCAACAAGCGATGATAAAACACGCTGAAAAATTCAATGTAAAAGAAGAAAACACCTATGTTCGTGAAGGGCTTGCCGAAGATGTTATTGATGAAGTCGCTAATGAACTTGACGCCGAATTAGTTATTTTAGGTACCATTGGCCGTACTGGTTTTTCTGCTGCAATAATTGGCAACACCGCAGAGCATGTAATTGATCAATTAAAATGTGATGTACTTGCACTTAAACCCAAAGGTTATAAATCGCCTTTAGACAATTAATGTTCTTGTTTTTCACCTTAAATAACGAGTTAAAGCCTATTGTTTTCTATATTTTAGAGATAATAGGCTTTTTGTTTTATAAATATAAAACTCAGTTATAATGCGCGCGTTTTGTACCAACTTCATCATTTATGAGATTGGTGTTATCTTTAATTTTTAGGATCCTACTAAAATCTATGTTTACTGCCATTCAAAATATTGTCCCGTCACATTTATGCGGTGATGCATTATTTGATTTTAAAAATATTACCTCATCTTCGCAAATTATCAGTGGTGATACTGCCTTTGATCATGAATAATTTCAGCCATTGAGTCGTATATCTACGGCAAGTATGCCCAACGAAACAGTAGATATCGTTGAAATAAAATAAAAATAATTATTTTCGGCAAGATATACAACCGCAACTATACTTATACAAATTCACTTGAATTTACTTAACAACAACAGTCAAATAAAAATAGTTAACACGTTTACTTGATTCAAGGATAGTTAAATGAATTGTATAAAACGCTACCAGCAGAGTCTTGTTTTATTATTCAAGGCACTGGCAATGTTTAGTCTTTTATTTACGGCTATTGCCAGCGCCGATATGAAGCAAGATATTGCTCAAATTCTTAATTTACTCGACCAACAAAAACATCAACAAGCCTACCAAATTGCACTTTCGAAAACTTTTGATTATGAAGGTTTGGTAGAGTTTGATTATGCTTTGGGCTTAAGCGCGCAAGCTAGTGGACATTTTAATCAAGCTATATTTGCATTTGAGCGCGTAGTAAAAAACACCCCTAATTGGTTATTACCACGCTATGCTTTAGCCGCCAGTTATTTTTCGGCTGGAAACCTTGCAGCCGCCAAAGTTGAATTTGAGCAAATAAAAAAAGTAGACAATACAAAAAAATTTGCCAAAATTGATGATTATTTATTGGCAATTGATAACCAAGAATCACAACTTAGCGGTATTTGGCTACAACAGTTAGATTTGGGTGGCGGTTATGACAGCAATGCTAATAGTGGTATTGATGATGAAGTTATTAACATTCCTTTGTTAGGTAATATCAGCTTATTTGAAAGTAGTAATACGTTATCAGATAGCTTTTTACAACTTCAATATCAAGCAAGCTATTTAAAACCAATTAATAAAAATACTCGTTGGTATGCGTTAGGTAAAATACGTTACGCTGATTATCAAGATAATGCCGATATGTCGCGCACCTTTGCTGATCTTTTTGTTGGTTATCAGCAAAAAATTATGAAAAACACCTATCGTATCAGTAGTTTTTATCGACCACTTTGGCTCGGTTCGGGTTTGTCTGCTAACAATAAATATCTCGATTATTATGGTTTAACTGGCAATATCAGTCGCACATTGAAAAAAAATCATGATTATGGGGCTGAGCTAACCTATGCATTATTAGACTATCAACAAGCAGATTTAGACAGAGATCAACTATTGGCTCAAGTTTGGTATCAGTTAAAAGTGCATCAATTCACTTCACATTTTTCACTATCTTTAGGGCAAGAAAATGCAGATGATGGATTGTTTAAACATTTAGGTCGTGATTTTTATGGCTTGAGTTATCGCTTAACAGGTCAGTTATCAGACAATATTTTAGTTAATGCTCAACTCGATTATATTCGCTCAAACTATCAAGCTGATCACCCTCTTTTTGTCAAAACACGTAATGATTCCACGTTTAAAGCAAGTGCTTATTATCAACAATATTTTGCTAAATATTGGTCATGGATCGCAAAAATTGTTTATATCAAAAATAGCAGTGATTTAGTTCTATACGACTATGATCGCACGGTGGTTTCTACCGCCATTCGTTATCAATTTTAGTTAGGAGAGTATTAATGAAAATATCAATTTTAGTTGTAAGCCTAAGTTTTTGTACTCTTATTTTTTCTTCATTAAGTTTTAGTAAAGACACTGCTGGGAAAACTATCGTCGCCCGAGGTAAAGTCGATGCAAATTATCAACAAGATATTCGCCCACTTAAACGCCGATCGCCGATTTTTAAATTAGACACCATAAACACTGGTGAAAACAGTAATACGCAATTACGGATGATCGATGGTGGCCTACTGTCTCTACAACAGGAGACACAATTAATTGTAAATAATTATCAATATAATCAACAAACTCATGATGGTTCTGTTAGTTTGAATTTACTTAAAGGTGGATTAAGAACAGTAACAGGAGCGCTTAAAAAAGGTCAGAATCGTTATCAAATGCAAACACCTGTAGCGAGTATTGGCGTTAGAGGAACACATTACGAAGCTGAATTAGTTAAAAATGATCTGTATCTATCTGTTTGGGATGGTGCCATAGATGTACAAGTAACCGTGGGAAGCGCTCCGGTTAAATTCAGCTTAGGTAAAAGTGAAAACTATAACTATGCCATAGTGCACGCGAATGGCGAGGTTGAATTAACGTTAAAAGTACCTGCTGTATTTGCTCAAGGACATAGTGAAACTATCCCTGCTCAACAAATTGCTGATATTGCAGAAATATCAATACAAGAGCAGCAGATTAAAAATAAATACCCTGACCGATACATTGGCGACCCCCATGATGATGCCAATAATGATGAATTTGATCAAAGTGGCAATACCTTAATTGATAACAATAATTTATGGGGGCCTTTAACACCAGTAACCCCAGAGATAATCGCCGCTCGTAGCGGTACGGTGGTTTTCGACAATATTATTGAACACAGTATTACCAGCTCGGCTGGTGCTATAAGTGATTTATCAATGAGTATGTCAGTTAACTTTGATACTGGTAGAGTTCCTACAGGGCAATTATCTTTTAACGATGCTAACGGTCAATGGTTTGCTGTATTTAATGGCATTATCGCCAGTAGCGCCTTAGAAATAAACATTAATTTTGCCTCATACAATAATGAATTAGTGGAAGGTTCAATAAATGGCATTTTGTTAAACAACGGTAGTCAAGTTTTTGGAGATTTTTCACTCAGTGAAATAAACAATTCAGCAAATCACTCCGGTGGTGGTTTTTTACTGACAGAAACACCATAAACTAGTGAGAGCATAAACATGGATATTTATAAATACAGTAAAATTTTATTACTATTTTTAGTTGCAAATAGCTTACTTAGTGCGTGTGGTGGCAACAGTACTGAAACCTCTACACCCACAGTTGCTCCTTTACCGATTGTTGGCACTATTAAACCAAGCTTTGCTAACAATCAGTCCATACAAGCAAGAAAAATAGTAAGCGTTGTTGCTGCTAATGCAAGCGGTGAATTTACCCATCCTTTTGATAATGAAAATTTTACTGGCAATTTATTGGCTTCAATTAATGTCAGTGATCCTGATGGCATATCCGCTGTGGCATTAAGTTTCAACCAACAAACTGATGTGCAATATCTTTGTCAAAATAGCAGTACCTGTACAGGTACAAGCTTTCATAAAACCCAAACGAGTATAAATCCCGCTAATTTTGGGCTTTACACCGGCCCCGTAACTATTGGTTTGTGGGTGATGGATGTTAATCAGAATCAAATGCAAGTCGATTCTATTACCGTTAATTGGCAATATCGAAAAATTGTTGATGTAAATGCTGTTAGAAGCAGTGATGGCACCAGTATTAGCCTTAATTGGATGCCACAAAATGCCCTGTTAAAATACAATATTTATGTAGCCACTCAACCCAATGTTAATAACAATAATTATTTAACATTAACTGATGGGCAAGCTCGACTGGCACTAGCACAACCCGCACAAACATTTACTGGTTTACAGGCTAATAAAAGCTACTATTTTTTTATCACCGGCGTTGATAGCAGCGGCGAAAGCGCTTTTAGTAGTACAATTCGCATGGATCAATACGCAGGTCAAGCTAATACACCTCCTGTTGCTAATGATGATGTAGTTAAAAGTCCCGAAGATACGATATTAACCAGTAATTTACTCGATAATGATAGTGATAGTGATAATAATCCATTAACTGTTAATTCCATTCCAATTCGAGCTCCTTTTTATGGGCAATTAACACTACAAGAAAATGGTGATTTTAGCTATGTTCCACAATTAAATTTCTCTGGCAATGATAGCTTTGAATATGAAATTCAAGATGGGCAAGGTGGTTTTTCACAAGCGCGAGTTGATATTATAGTTAGCTCGAGTAATGACGCACCGCAAGCTGTTGATGACACCTACAGTACGGCAAAAAATCAATCTATAACAGTTACTGCCCCCGGTGTTTTAAGCAACGATACTGATATAGATGGCGATCAACTTAGTATAAATACAACTCCCATAACCAATACAACGCATGGTAGTTTAGTTTTAGATACTGATGGTGGCTTTACTTATACACCAAACACTGATTTTGTCGGCATTGATCGTTTTGTTTATCAGGTAAACGATCCTTTAGGCTTAAATGACAACGCACAAGTAACGATTAATGTTGGTGGTCAAAACACTCCGCCCACTGCGGTTAATGACTCGTACAACACTTCACAAAACACTACCTTGATTGTTAACGGCTCACCGCTGCCTAGCATATTAGCGAATGATAGCGATGCTGATGGCGATACTATTCAACTAAGTTCAACATTAATTAGCAATGTCACCAATGGCTCGTTAACGATTGATGTTAATGGTTTTTTTACTTATATACCGAACACCAATTTTAGTGGTACAGATAGTTTTGTTTATCAAATAACTGACGGACAAGGCGGTTCAGCACAAGCCATTGTTACAATCAGTGTTAATTCCGTAAATCAAGCTCCTGTTGCCGTTGATGATGTTGCTAGTGTTGATGAAGATACCACTGTTTCTATCGATGTCCTTAATAATGATAGTGATGGTGACGGCGATACTTTAACAATTACAAGTTGGCAAGCAAGTAATGGTACGGCGACACTAAATACGAATAAACTTGATTACACGCCTAATAGTAATTTTAATGGTGCAGATACGCTTACATACACCATTGATGACGGCAATAGCCATACCAGCAGTGCAAAAGTAATTATCACCATAAATCCCATCAATGATAATCCGGTCGCTATTGATGATACTGCTTCGATGATCTCAGGTGGCAGTGTTATTATTACCGTATTAGATAATGATAGTGATGTCGATGGAGATCCTTTAACAGTAACGAGTGCTAGTTCAGATTCAGGCTCAGCTATTGTAAATAACGATAATACTATAACTTTTAGTGGTGCAATAACTGGAACAGCGTTAATAACTTATAGTATTAGCGATGGCAACGGCGGTAATGCTACAGCCTTGATCACGGTAACAGTGAACGCAGCCAATCAATCCCCTACTGCGGTTGCTGATAGCTATAGTATTGATCAAGATACAACCTTATCCGTTGACGGGGTAAAAATTCTCGGGCTATTAGATAATGATAGCGATCCTGAAAATGACAGTTTAACTGTTAATACCGCACCAATTACGGATGTGAGTAACGGTACTTTAACATTAAATTCAGATGGTACATTTACTTATATTCCCAACAATGGATACTCTGGTAGTGACAGTTTTGAATACCAAATTGATGATGGTAATAGCAATTTAGCCAGTGCTTTGGTGACTATAACTATCAATAAAGTAAATACAGTACCCATTGCTAATCCTGATTTTTATAGCTTGCAACCTAATTCAAGTATTAGTGTTGACGGTACAACATTAGCTCATTTACTAAGTAATGATACTGACGCAGATGGTGATACATTAAATTATACTGGTGTTACTTCTACTGTAGAAAATGGCACTTTAAATGACAGTACAGATTCAACCTTTAGTTATATACCCAATAGTAATTTTACTGGTGTCGATAGCTTTTTTTATGACATTAGTGATGGTGCAGGTGGTACAAGTAAAGCGTTAACTAGTTTAACGGTAAGTCGTTTAATTTGGAATAGTACCAAAGCCCCTTTAATTAGTGATTATCAAGGTATTAGCTTTGATGGTTCTAATTATCATCTTGTAGCTAATGGTAACCTATTGGGTAGTAATAACGCCACTACATGGACAAAACAATATCAAAATAATGGCACTGCGCTACTAGCAATAGCCAGTGGTAAGACAACCGCATCACCCAGCCTAAATACTACGGTCGCCGTTGGACAGTTCAATAAAAACTTAGTTCGTCAGCAAAAAGTAAATGGTACTTTTTTCAGTGGTAGTTGGCCTAACCGAGTCACGAATACTTCTGTAGCAATGCAGAATATCATCTTAAACAATGGACAATTTATTGCAGTAGGCCAACAAGCGGTGATGTTTTCATCAGATGGTATTAATTGGCAAAAACAAACGCCGAATACTGCCGTTTTATTTCATGGTGTTGTAAAAGCCTTGGGACAATTAATTATTGTAGGAGAAAATGGTTCAATTGAAACCAGTGTTGCCGGCACAACTTGGACAACGAGAACAAGTAACACAACGCAAATTTTACGTGATGTGATCAGTAATGGCAGTGATTTATTCGTTGCAGTGGGCGATGCAAATACAGTGTTATCAAGTTCTGATGGTATTACTTGGACCTCAAGAATATCCAATTTATCAAACATCAGTAGTGATTTTAAAACTATTGCTTATGGAAATGGACTATTTTTAGCAGCGGGTAATAATTCGACCGTGATCACCAGTTCTGATGGTCTTACATGGACAGCACAACAAGGAATAGACACTCAACCGATTAATGATGTTATATTTGACGGTTCTCGTTTTATCTTAGTTGGTAATCAGGCTAATTTATTTGTTACGATGGATGGGATTACTTTTGTTCCCGTTAACCAAGGAGACACGAGAAACTTCACTGGTATTGCCACCAACGGCACTACTTTGATCCGCGCTGGTAATCCAACAGAAATATACAAAAGCAGCGATGGTATCAATTGGACTCAGCTAACAACAGTTACTCATGCAATAAATCAAGTTGAATATTTTAATGGGGGATTTATTGCTGTTGGTGATAGCGGGCTAATATTAACCAGTCCCAATGGCGACACATGGACACAACAAACATTACAAATAACCAATAATATTAATGATGTCTTTTGGTTTTCAGGACTCGATGTACAAGGTTCTCCTTTTAGTTTGTATGTAGCCGTTGGCAATAATGGTTTATTACTCACCAGTAGTGATGCTATTAACTGGCAACGTGAAACCGCAGGACAAACACCATTATTTGATAATTTTTATGGCGTTGATCATGACAATGATTATTTTGTTGTAGTGGGTCAAAACGGAAAAATTTTAGTGCGCAATAATACCGCTAGCCCTGGCGGCACAACATGGATGGATTTTTTCTCCAATACTGCCTTTGGCACATTACGCGATATTATTTACAATGGCACTACTAATATTATTGTTGGTGATGGCGGTGTTATTGTAACGGGTACGGCACAAGGCGGAAATTTCACCTCATTGGCAACGAGTTTTAATGATAATTTTTCACACCTAGCATTTAGTGGCAATCGCTATATTATTGGGTGTGATAACGGTAATGTATACACCAGTACCGATGGTAGTAATTGGCTTAAAGATATTGCTAGAGCTACTCAACCTATTCGAGATATTATTATTTCACCTTCGACTACAACCAATATTAATATTAATAAGGTCTTTGCTGTGGGAGATAAAGGCACAACTATTATTGGTGAGTTTAAATAAAAAATGATGAAATTAACATTCTATGGTGTACGCGGTTCCATATCGGCTCCTGGAAAAGATTCACTTAAATATGGCGGCAACACCCCTTGTGTTTATATTGAAACTAAAAATGATTTTCACCTAATTTTAGATTCAGGCTCAGGTATTATTTCGCTTGGTGATCTTTTAATTAAAGATCACAAGCCCATTTATTTATTATTGAGCCACAATCATTGGGATCATATTCAAGGGTTCCCCTTTTTTCGCCCTGCATATCAAAAAGATAGAGAAATTAATATCATTACAGGGTTAACTGAACCCAGTGAGCCGCAAGCTATTTTAAATCAGTTACAAGGAACCTATTTTCCGGTTAATAGTGATGAACTATTAGCAAACATTAACATAGTCGCAGCAACACCAATGTTAGATCCGATAATATTAGGAACCGTTACAATATTAAGACATCAATTAAATCATCCTAGTGCTGGCAGTGCTTATTTGTTTAAACAAAATGGTAATAGTTTTGCCTATGTAACTGACAATGAATTACAACCACCCAATCATCAATTTACCACGATTGAACAATGGGTTGATTTTATCCAAGATGTGGATCTATTGATCCATGACTCGCAATATTTCCCCGAAGATTTTCCAGCGAAATCAGGTTGGGGGCATTCGCCTTGGGATCAAGTAATCGATTTAGCCATAAAAGCTAATGTTGATACGCTTTGTCTGTTTAGTCATGATTATCGTCGT
The DNA here is from genome assembly GCA_002401725.1 of Gammaproteobacteria bacterium. Lineage (GTDB taxonomy): Bacteria > Pseudomonadota > Gammaproteobacteria > Enterobacterales > Alteromonadaceae. The sequence continues at coordinate 17,918 of NVTW01000016.1, read as the reverse complement.
AGTGATAAAGAGATAGAACAAATGCTTGCCATTGCTCAAGTTAAAGTAAAACAACTGAACGCTTCTTTAAAAGTGTTTGCCGCCCGTGAATTATGTGGTTTTACCGTTGGCGAAGAATGAAAAAAAGTACTAAAAAAAAATTATACAACTTAATTACTACCAGTATTGTTGCCTTGCTAATAATTATTTTACAATGGCTKAATCCAGCATGGTTTGATCGTGTAGAAGGTATTGCCTATGACTTTAAATTAGTGAGTTTTAGTGACAATTACCCTGTATCCCCAGCAAATATTCAAATAGTCGATATAGATGAACAAAGTTTAAAAACAATTGGCCGTTGGCCATGGCCGAGAAAATACTTAGCAGAGCTTATTGATCAATTAACGGCACAAGGCGCCGTTGTTATAGCCTTTGATATGTTATTTTCAGAGGCTCAGCAAAACCCTGTCAGTCAGGTAGAACAAGCACTCTTAAAACAAGGTATTCACTTAGACTTAAATAAACTAAAAAGCCAGTTAGATGATGATACAATTTTTGCGAAAAGTATCACTAATAATGATGTGATTTTAGGTACCTTGTTTCAACAAGATAAAAGTCTACAGCAAGGTTATATGCTAGCTCCTGCGATAATTCAACCTCAACAGCCATTGCCACACCTACTAAATAGATATAAAGGTTACAACGCCAGCATTAAAAAATTAAATCAAGCGGCACAAGGACAAGGTTTTATAAATGCTGTAATAGATGTTGATGGTTTTATTCGTCGAACGGCGTTGTTAAGTGACTATAAAAACGTTTTATATCCTTCGTTAGCACTTGAAACGTTTCGTGTTTATAGTTTTGCTGAAAAAATCATTCCGCAATGGCATCATCAAGAAAACATTTCTCTTTTATCGGGGATAAAAATTGGTAAAGCATTAATTGCCACTGACAATAAAGCACAGCTGTTGATCCCTTTTCGCCCTACTCCGCGAGCCTTTCCTTATACTTCAGCAAGTGATCTTATTAATAAAAAAATCACCGACAAACGTTTTGATGGTGCGGTTGTTTTTATTGGTTCATCAACCGTTGGTATGGCCGATTTGCGTACCACGCCTGTTTCTTTAGCTTATCCTGGGGTCGAAATACACGCTGCCGTTTTTTCAGCATTAATGCAACCTAATACTCAAGTAACTCAACCTGAATGGTGGTTAGGTGCAAACATCATTTTATTAGTCTTTTTAGCGATATTTTTTTATTTTATCTTAAGAATATTATCTCCACTGGCGATGACTTTATTTGCGCTATTAAGTATTAGTGTTTTGTGGGGCATAAATGTTTCACTTTGGCATTATCAGCATTTGCACTTGCCTATTATTGCCATATTGCTGTTACCTTTTGTACTTTCTGCTATTGCCATCAGCAAAGGTTTTTATAGTGAAAACCGTCAACGACAACAAGTTAAAGCAATATTCGACCAATATGTTCCACCAGCACATATTGATCAATTACTTGATGATCCAAACGCCCTAAATATGGAAGGTGAGCGTAAAGTGCTCACGGTTTTATTTGCCGATATTCGCAATTTCACTAATCTTTCCGAAAATTTGTCAGCCAACAAACTTAAAACATTACTAAATAATTACTTTTCACCTATTACAGAAATCATTTTTAATAACCAAGGCACCATTGATAAATATGTCGGTGATATGGTCATGGCATTTTGGGGCGCACCTTTGCCTGATGAAAACCACGCTGAACATGCCCTTAATTCAGCGATGCAAATGTTGGTGGAAACCACAAAATTATCGCAGCAATTTCAACAACAAGGCTTACCAAACATCAGCATTGGTATCGGATTAAATACCGGGGAAATGAATGTTGGTGATATGGGTTCTACTTTTCGTCGAGCCTATACAGTACTCGGTGATTCAGTAAACTTAGCCTCAAGGTTAGAAAGTTTAACTAAGTTCTACGGAGTAACTATACTGGTAAGTGAATATACAAAAAATCAATGCTCAAACTATGATTTTCAATTTATTGATAAGGTAAAAGTAAAGGGAAAACAACAAGCTGTAACTATTTATTTACCAATAGATAAACACTGCGATGATAAACAAAAGCAGGTGGCTAAGCAATTTAATGAAATTTTTGAACTTTACCAACAAAGACAATTTATTAATGCGTTGCATTTGTTAAAATCATTACAAAAACAGCATGGCAATAACCCTTTGTATCAAGAATATAGACGAAGATTAACTTTTTACATTACGACACCACCAGATGAAAAATGGGATGGTGCTTTTATTCACCAGAATAAATAAGGAAACTTTATGAATGATGTTGAACGTTTTATCGATATTGGCATCGCTTTATCGACAGAAAAAAATCATAAAGTATTATTAGAGAAAATTTTGCTCAGTGCTAAATTTTTTGCCAATGCTGATGGCGGTACTATTTATTCAATTAGCGATCAAAATGAATTGAAATTTGAAACCATTATTAATGATTCTCTTGAGCTGCATTTAGGCGGTACAACAGGTAAAAATATTGATTTCCCCAATATACCTATTTACATCGACGATAAAATCAATAACAAAGCCATTGTAGCTATTGCCGCAGCAACAGGAGAAATAATTAACATTAATGATGCCTATCAAGATTGCGGTATTGATACCAGCGCGGCTAAAAAAATGGATAAACGCACTGGCTACCATACACAATCTGTATTAACACTACCGATGAAAGATCATCTAAATCAACTCAATGGTGTTTTACAGCTAATTAACGCTAAAGATGAGCAAGGGAATGTGTCTGTATTTAGTGAACAAACGCAAAAATTAGTACAAGCGTTATCATCATTAGCTGCCGTGGTTATCACTAATAAGCAATTAGTTGATGATATGGAAAACTTATTCAGCTCATTTTCTCGGTTAATTGCCAAAGCAATAGATAAAAAATCCCCCTATACCGGCGGTCATTGTCGTCGCGTGCCTGAAATAACGATGTTATTAGCTAAAGCATGTGATGCAACTAATAGCGGTCCCATAGAAAGTTTTTCAATGGCAAAAGAAGACTTTCACGAATTAGGTGTGGCCGCTTGGCTGCATGATTGCGGAAAAGTCGCCACACCTGAGCATGTTATGGATAAAGCCACCAAGCTAGAAACTATTTTTGATCGCATCGAATTAGTTGCCGCTAAATTTGAAATTGCTGCACGAGATATTGCCAGTAATACCACCATTGATGATCAACAAAAAACCGAACAACTACAGCAATTAAGTGAAGATCGCCAGTTTATTACTATTGCTAATAAAGGTGGTGAATTTTTTGATCAAGACAAAATTGATCGTGTAAAACACATTGCTAAACAATATCCCATTACTATTGCCGGTGTTGATCAAAACCTGTTAACTGAAAATGAAATTTACAACTTGGTTATTGCTCGTGGCACACTAACTCCCGAAGAACGTATAATAATTAATGGTCACATGGATATTACGGTAGAAATGTTAGAGTCAATGCAGTTCCCTAAACATTTAAAACGCGTACCAGAGTTTGCTTGCGGCCATCACGAAAAAATGGACGGTACCGGCTACCCCAAAGGCTTAACCAGAGATCAAATGTCGATCCCTGCGCGTATTATGGCAATTGCTGATATTTTTGAAGCGTTAACCGCAGCAGACCGCCCCTATAAACCAGCTAAAACCTTATCAGAAACATTGACCATTATGGGCTGGATGCGGCTAGATGATCACATAGATCCTGACTTGTTTGATGTATTTATTGATCAAAAAGTTTATCTTGAATTTGCGGATAAATATTTATTAGCCAGTCAAATTGATGATTTTGACTTAAATAAAATACCAGGGTACAAACCACCAGAATTACGTAATTAATTTATTTATCATGGTTATATACTTAGATCAGGAGCGTCATTCCCGCAGTCKWTTWRSSSKRRRWCYMSGWYWRRRMRSASKMGWKCTKCGWYMWRAGSKYYTSGAAGATGACGATTAGAATAAATGGCTGAGTTATCTGCATAGCCATGTTATATAAAGGTTCTGTTATTTGATCTGAAATTTTTCTTGTTTAAGTGCGGTGGCGAAATCAATATTTTTAATGCCATGTTCACGTAATGCATGAATAAATTTTAAGGTTTTAAAGGCGTCAAACCACACGGTGAGTTGTTTTTCAAACTGGCTCTGTTTTTCACCACTTTGCTTATTAACAAAATTTGTTAATCCGATGGCTAATAAACTGAGCTGAACAATGTTTTTTCTTTGTGCTAACCATTGCGGCAATTGTTCTCTATTTTGCCAAAGCGTTTTAAAATCTATTAGTGTCTCTTTTAATAATTCAAATACTTGTGGATCATAATAACAATAAGCTTGATTGTTTGCTTGTAAAGCTAAAATATTATTCACTGCAGGCCCTGTACCAAAAGGCACTCTATCAGAAGTTCGTGCGTCAATCTTAATGTAAGTGTCTCTTATAAACTTCACTTCACCTAGTTTGGCAAGTTTATTAATTAAATAAAAATCTTCACCAGCACTGCGTTTAGGAAAGCCTCTTGCCATAGCATAAGCGTTACCGTCAAAGGCCAAAATACTACCTATGGTATAAAAGGCATAAGCCGAGCCCGCATACTCAAGCCCTGCAACATAATAGCGTAACGATGTTTGATATAGTTGATTTGCTTGATGAATTTTAATATCACTACTGAAGTGGTCAAAATTAAAGTAGGCAACTACAACATTATTTTCTAGCGATGATAAACTCGAAAAATAATCATCAGGTAAATGCGCATCTGCATCACTTGAATATAACCAGCGCGAAGTGATGTTTTGTACTGACATTAATGCCAAGGCAATATCCGCGCCTATTTTTCGAGCTAAACCGACACCTTGTTTAACCGCAATAGGCGTTGAAAAACGATCAACAAGCAGTAATGACGAATTAGACTCATCAATATCTACCAAGGTCATGTTTTTATTTTGCCAACTTAGTACACCTACGTGTAAACATTGTTGCCATAAACTCTGTTGTAAACCACTATCACTGTAATTATCAGGTTGATTTATAACAATAATAAATAAAACATTTTGCGAAGCTAACACCGAATGACAAAAACGCTCAACAAACAAGTTTGATTCTTTAAACGCAGGAATAATCACTACCTGTTGATATTTTTTGCATTGAGGAAAATTAAGTAAAGCTTGCACCTCAATTTCGGCATAATTATTTAAGTATTTATGAATATTTTTAGTCATACCAAAAGTTAACTTAGTGCAGTGCAGGTCTAAAGGGTAACTTACTGCAAATATCAGCTTCTATTGATAAAACTTCATCCAAACGCAGATCTACTTCGGTTTTATCAAAATATTCATAGGCAAGCTCTATAAAAAGGTTTTTATGCTTCTCTTCAGATTTAGCAATGGTGCTATATAAATCTTTGTCTTTTCCCTCAGGTAAAGCTTCACCAACCAAAGAAAAACGTTCATAGCCGCGTGCTTCAATTACCGCAGCAACAATTAAGCGATCCAGAAAAAAAACATCACTACCTTTACGAAATATCGCCCTAATTTGATGAATATAAGCGTCTTTGCTATCAGGTCCTAATTCAACACCACGTGTTTGAATAAGTTTTAGCACTTGTTTGAAATGGATCAATTCTTCAATGGCTAAATCAGCCATTGCACGCACTAAAGATTTACGATTGGGGTAATGCGATATTAAAGACATTGCCATACCAGAAGCTTTTTTTTCCGCCGCTGCGTGGTCAATTAAAAAAGCATCGAAATCTGATAATACTACTTGCGCCCATTCTGCTGGGGTTTTATATTTTAGTTCAAACATAATTCAACAATAAAAATTTAAGATGCCGCGATTATCCACAGCCATTTTAGCTTGTAAAGCAATAACGGTAATTAATTAATATAAAATAACATGCCTATGCAGATAACTCAGGTATTTATTATAATCGTTATCTTCGAGACGTTTTTATCGAAAATTTCCTGTTTTTTGACGTAGATCCCCGCTTAAAAGACTGCGGGGATGACGATCCTGAGCCAAGTGCATAGGCATGTAAAATAAAGATAAAGCAAGAATTATGAATATTTTGAGTATTGATGGTAAAGATATGAGCGTAGCCGCTGAGTTTTAATGAATAGCTAACCAACTGACACCCGCTCGCTGTATTACACTTGATGAATTTTGAGAATCTAACCTTAATTGAAAACAAAATTGGCGGAGTGGACGGGACTCGAACCCGCGACCCCCGGCGTGACAGGCCGGTATTCTAACCAACTGAACTACCACTCCGCTGTATTGCTTTCATATATGTTTTATCTAACTAAATTATAATTTCTTGTCACCAGATATTATAATCAATTCTTGTAAAATAAAACAAAACTCTAAATAAATTGGCGGAGTGGACGGGACTCGAACCCGCGACCCCCGGCGTGACAGGCCGGTATTCTAACCAACTGAACTACCACTCCGCATCAAATTTTTGAAACATTTTGATGTCGACATTATTTGCCTACTTTGTTGTGACAGGCCACTAGGTTATGTAATCAACTAACCAACTGCCACATTGTGTTTCATATTTAAAGCTCCAAACAACTCTCGTTGAATGCGGCGGGAATAATACGGTTATGAGGGTTATGAGTCAACACCTTTTTATTACTATTTTATTGTTTGGATATTTGCTGAGCAAAAAGACGAATTTTCCAGCAACTTTTATCCTAAAGGCTGATTAAAGCTTAATATTAAATAAATTAGCGTGGTTCATTTTTTAATTTTTTACGGCGTAAAAAGAAAAATATACCTAAACCAATTAAAATAATCACGATATTGCCTATACCAATAATCAGCCATTGTTTTTGTTGTTTTGCTTTAGCTTGCTCAATTTTTTGCTGAAATTCTTGCTGTTGAGCTTTTAGTGATAACTGTTGGTCTATTTCTGTTTGGTTTACAGTACTTTCATCAGCATCCGATATTCCATCCTTATTAATTTCACTGATGTGTTGTAATAACTCTTCTTCGGTTACTTCTACATTAAAGGTATATTCAGGAACAACTAAACGAAACTCCCTACCATTAATCGTTTTACCAAATGCACTGACATTAATACGATGTACACCTGGCTCAGTATATTTAAACTTTTTAATACGATCAGCGCCTTCCCCATCCATCAACGAAAATGCTTCGTCTTGTCGATCTGGATAAGTAATTTTACCTTGAAAGATAAAACTATCAGGGTCGACATATTTGGGATCAATAATAAAATGAACTTGATGAAACTCACCTTCTGTTTTTGCTACATCAACCTTAAAGGATATTGGCGTTTTATGTAATATTATCGCTTTTTGACGTAATTCCCGCGTCGCCATGGGTAATTTAATTCGATATATAGGTACCCATTCTCCAGCAGGGATTGTCAACTGAAATTCACCGGTAAAAATACCATCACTGGCATGCTCATCAAGTTCACGTCCGTCATCACGAAAGGTGGTTAGATTAATAGATTCTGAACCAAAATTTTCATAAGCTGAATTATTGGTGCTAATCAATTTAACTTCCAACTCTACCACATCTCTAAACTTAGGATTATTAATGGCTAAGTTGCCATTGATCAATTTGCCTTCAACTTTTAATGTTTCTCCCGCTAAAATAACTGCGGGTAGTGGATTTACTGCAATTGTTACATCAGATACAACTAGAATTTGGCTATTGGGTAGCACATCACCGATAACCTGCCATGGTCCAGGTATAGGTTTTTTCATTTTGATCATATCGAAGGTAAGATCGTCATACCATTCTATTTTTTCATGATCATAATCATTAATGCGTAGTTTGCTGCCGTCAGGACGGATCAAAATAACAGGAACAGATCCCGCTTTGTGATAAAAAAGCATCGTTATTTCATTTAATTGTGCATCTAAACGAAAGCGATTATCGAAATAAGGTATTTCATTGGTGATGTTGTCATTTTTAATATATTTAATTTTATTTTCAACAATACTATCTGCTGCATTTGCCAAAGGCGTATAAATGTTAGATAAAATTAGTATAGTTAAAGAAAATATCAGCTTTGCCATAAATGTTTTCCACCTTCTTTAGTTACAACGTCTAACCGTTGTTGATGTGCAATTAATTCTTCATCAGAAGCACAAACAATAGTTAAAGGCTCGCGTGTGCTGGGTAATCTTCGAATATCATTAGCGTTACCATCAACTCCATCACCTGCCGTTAAATTTAAAGCTTCTTGGCGACGCGTCATTTCAATATAAACAAACGCTAACAATTGAGCATCAATTAAAGCGCCGTGATAGGTTCGATCAACAAGTTTATCAACACGATAGTGTTTGGCTAAAAAATTTAACGTTTTTGGTGAGCCAAATTCGTCTTTAGATACTTTTAATGTATCGGTAACTGTACAAATTTCTTTACTTTTAGGTAAACCACGATTTAAAAGGCTAAATTCGTGATCCATAAAACCAATATCAAATTTTGCATTATGAATAACTAATTCTGCACCACGAATAAAATTGATAAATTCATCTGCTATTTTACTGAATAATGGCTTATCCTGTAAAAACTCATTCGTTAAACCATGAATATTAATAACTTCTTGATCCATTTCAAACATTGGATTGATATAAACATGATAGTTATTACCGGTTAGCTGACGATTGATCATCTCAACACAGCCAATTTCAACAATACGGTGCCCTTCTCTGGGGTTAATACCGGTGGTTTCAGTATCAAGAATAATTAAACGTTGTTCTGAATTATCGGTATTTGTTTCGTTTATTGTCACGTTATAAACCTAAAAATCACTAATATGTTCATTATATGAATATTTCACTAAACTTGTGAAATGATTTAAATAATTGTCGCTAGTTATATAAGCCTTAGGTAGAATTAAGGTCTGTTTTTTTCGATAAATACTACAAATGCAAAAAGAAGTTGAAATTTTTACTGATGGTTCATGCTTGGGAAACCCAGGTCCTGGTGGTTACGGTGCGGTTTTAAAGTATAAAGACAATACCAAAGAGTTATCGCAAGGATATCAGTTAACCACTAATAATCGTATGGAAATGCTCGCCACTATTGTTGCATTACAATCGCTAAAAGAAGCTTGTCAGGTAACATTAACCACTGACAGTCAATATGTTCGCCAAGGAATAACGCAATGGATAACTAAGTGGCAAAAAAACAATTGGCGAACAGCGAGCAAACAACCCGTTAAAAATGTTGATTTGTGGAAACAATTACACGATCAAAATAAGCGTCACAAGGTGAATTGGCAATGGGTTAAAGGGCATTCTGGACATCCTGAAAATGAACGCTGTGATGATTTGGCTCGCCAAGCGGCTGAAGGCTCTGACTTACTACAAGATGTTGGTTATAAAGGATAATCTCGTTTATACTTAAGTAACGCGTTACCTTTACTATATTAAAGACTAGTTTTCAGGCATTTTTTCTGGAAACTCTGCTAGGTTTATTTTAATGCGTTTGCTGGTAAATAAAAAATAGCTCAAAGCTGATACAATGCTCGTTTGGCTAAATAGCCATATTAACGAAAGTAACTGCCAATAAAAATAGCCAAAAGCACTTATAGCCAAATCTAATATCAACCCCGTAATTATAATAGATCTATAATTTATCCAACTAATTCTAACCCAATTGGGGGCATCAGGGCGTCGTATGCTGATGATCAGTACTAAAAACAAACCAAAAGCACCAGAAACCAAACTAAGATAAAATAATTTAGGATCTGGATATAACCACTCAATAATAGCGACTCTGTCGCGCATATTTGTAACCGACATGATCCAAACTATATAACCACGTAATATAAATAACAGCGACAAAAAGATAATTTTGGATAATTTTAAGCAATCAAATTTATCAAAGTCATTTACACCATAGTCAGCATAAAGTGAAGGTGAGTTATTTAGTGTTTTTTTGTTCATGTTTTTTTAAACACTCTTGCCCTACGGTAATAGCTTTAACCGCTTTTGATTTAAACTCACGCATAAATAAGGTATAGACAACAAAAACACTCGCCATAATAAAGATGATCGGATGTATAAACCACGTTAGCACCGCTAATGAAAAATAATAAGAACGTAATCCATAATTATAAGAGTGTGCAGCTTGATCTTGTACTATTGCCATTTGCATCGCGTATGTTTTTAAATTATCGTCTTGTCCTTTTAAATCAATAGGGGCTGCACCGATCATGACATTCAAAAATCCATATTGTCGCATTGACCAAGTAAACTGAAAAAAGGCGAGAATAAATATTAACGCTAGTAAACTTAGTTTTAGTTGAATGGCAAAATGATTAGGAAAGGATGCAAAAGGTAATGATGAAATTATCACCTCTAACTGTTTTACTTGTGAGAACAAGGTTAAAACACCAGCCAATACTAATAGCGTAGTAGAAGCAAAAAAAGCGATATTGCGTTCTAAATTTGCTAATAAAGCACTATCCCCTACTCTAAAATCACGTTTTATTAACTCATTCATCCAATGAATTCTATGTTGGTGTAAACAATGAGCTATACAATTGGTTGTTTTTGCTTTTCTTTTTGCAAACTGGGTATAACCTAACCAGCAGCTAAAAAAAAGTAACAACGCAAAATTATCTAAAAGTAAAAAAGGCATAGTAGAGTATTGATTGATAAAAATAATATCAATATTATGCCGTAATTTGTCTTTATTCCCAAATAAATACTGTATCCGCCAACAACCTGCCGATTATAGTTGGCAATAATTTTGCTTTAAWNTTWCYTYAWWWKMAWRAAYAMWRAWATTARKWWTSRKNARTWTMWYRWAWWWSAYMNGMTWMKYTTGWYMAWNTGYTRCSCTACGTTAAAAAATGTAAGCGTAAAAAGAATAAAAAGATCAATATAATAAAAATTTTCAGGAGAAAGAATGTCTTGGCTAAGGAATAGCGGTATTAGCCTAGTTACCGTTTTAACAACATTATTTGCATTAACATTTAGTGGGTATAATCATGCTAATGAACAAATAAAGGCAAATGTTCAAAATAAGAGTCCATCTGTACAAAAAATAAATAGTTATTCTATCCCCCATACTTTTGAACAAATTACTATTGATGGTGAACTTAACGATAGTGCTTGGCAGCAAGCCTTAGCAATTGATATGAATATTGTTAATGATCCATGGAATAATTTACCTAGTCCAGTAAAAACAGAAGCAAAAGTAATAGAAAATGGTGAATATCTTTATATTTCATTTATTGCTTATGATCCCCACCCTGAAAACATTATTGGTTTTTTAGCCGATCGTGATACTACTAGTACAGATGACGTTGTTGGCATAAAACTCGATACTTTTAATAGTCGGCGCCTTAATTATGCTTTTTTCGTTAACCCTTTTGGCGTACAAAATGATGCCATTCAAAACGAAGTAACTGGTGATAATAACTATTTATGGGATGGTATTTGGCAATCTTACGGTAAAATTACCGAACAAGGTTACCAAGTTGAAATGGCGATCCCATTTAGCACCTTAAACTTTGAACAAAATGATCATCAAAAAACATGGGCAATGGAATTATTTCGTATGTACCCTCGTGATGAGCGTTTACGTATTTCACATATGCCTATCGATCGTGATAATGCTTGCTGGGTTTGCCAAATGCCTGAAATTACTGGTTTTAAAGATGCTAAAATTGGAAAAAATATAACATTAACTCCTGCCACGGTTATAACAAGAGATGAAACCCGTGATATATACGATCCCACTAACGATTATAAAGCAAAAAACAATGCCGATTTATCCTTAGATTTACGTTGGGGAATTACACCAAGCACGCTGTTAAATGCAACACTCAACCCTGACTTTTCAACCGTTGAATCGGATGCGGGACAACTGAGCGTAAATACTGTTTTTTCATTGTTTTATGATGAGAAACGTACTTTCTTTTTAGAAAATTCAGATTATTTTAGTAGTAATTACAATCTTGTTTATACGCGTAACATTGCTGATCCTGATTATGGTATAAAATTGACCAGTCGAGAAAAAGATCACAGTTATGGTATTTTCATTACCAATGACCAACAAACTAATTTTATTGTACCGGGTAATATTAGCTCGAGTTTAGCGGCGCTTGATCAAAAGAGTACTTCTGCTGCGGCTAACTATCGTTATAACGTAAATGATGACGTATCTGTTGGTGTTATCTCTACGTTAAGAAGCAGCGATAACTATCATAATTTTGTTGGTGGTGTTGATGGTAAATATCGTCTTGATGACAGTAATTCATTTTTAGCACAGGCATTATCTAGTAATACCCAATACCCTGATGATTTATTTCAAAATTTTTGTTTAGGTAATGATTGTAGTAAACCCGTAACCCAAGATTGTATTTTTGCTGATTGTGACTTTACCGAACAAGTTCATCGTACTAAATTTAATGATGATTTTAATGGCCAAGCCTATAAAGTAGATTTTAAACACGACTCTGAATATTGGTTAGTTAATGCTAGTCATCAATCATTATCAAAAAACTTTCGTGCAGATCTTGGTTTTATGCCCAAAGCTGATTATAAAAAAGATTCCATTGATGCCACTCGGTTTATTTATGGTGAACAAAACGATTTTTTCAGTGAAATTCACGCCATAGCAAGTTGGAATATTGAACATAATGATAATAATGAATTTCTGGGCAAAACCATGACCGCACAAGCCGAATTTTTAGGTCCTATGCTTTCTAAATTTAATATTAAATATACTGACGCAACAAAAATAGGATTACGCCACAACGAAGCCAATATACAACTTGATCATAATACCAGCCGTTTTAATGAACAATTATTGGAAGTTACAGCTGAATTCAAACCAAATTCGAGAGTTTTATTATATGGCAGCAGCATTGTTGGTAAGAAAATTGATTATGCGAATAATCGTTTAGGTGATTTCCGAGAATTCTCCGCATACACGACTATTTTTGCCACCGATCACCTTTTATTTGATCTCTATGCCCAAAAGCAACACTTAGACGCTGATGGGTCGTATGTATATGATGCTGATTTAATTGATGTTAGAATATCTTATCAATTTGATGTTCGTAGTTATTTAAAACTTAATGTTGTTTATAGTAATGTTGATCGCAACCTTGATAATAATCCCTTTACTTATGTGAGTAATAAAGAGAAAAGTCTTTCAACTCAGCTTATATACTCTTATAAGTTAAATCCACAAACGGTGTTTTTCTTAGGTTATTCTGATAGTAGTTTTCAAGACGATGATTTATCGAATTTAAGGCGTGAACAACGCACTTTCTTTACTAAAATAAGCTATGCGTGGATGCCGTAATCAATATAAGTGAGTGAGATTATATCACTCACTTTTTTGAGTCATGTTAACTTTATTGCTTGCGTTCACATTCACCACCACGGTTGCTGAAATTTTATCATGAATAGCTTGTCGATTAGGATCCCAATAAATCTGTATAAATCCCAACAAACCTGTGGCTATTCCTGCCCCATAACCACCATAGCGACCAAAACTATCCATTAATGTTAACGGTGTACCATCGAGTTGTAATACTTTAATTTTCAGTAATTTTTTACCTAATGTTTGACCATGCCAAAGTGCGGTAAATATCGTAAAGTAAAAAGCAGCCCAGCCAAATCCTAAACCTAAATCATCAATAATACCTTTTATTAGTTTTTTAACGGAATAGATGGGTTTCTGCTCTTTTACTGGTTGGGGTATTGTCAGTGGTTCTTGTTCAACTATTATTACTTTATTATCAGAGCTAACGTTAGGTTCGATTTGTTGTTGTGCTTTTAGTTGTTGGTATTGTTTTAAAATATTTGAAGCTAAATATTGTTGATCTTCCTTATTCAACTCCGTTAATTCAACCAATTGTTGAATTGCTACGACTGCATCTTGAGTTTGAATTTTTTGATCAGCTACAGAGTTTAGCAAGTTAGGAATATCACTTAATTCTTTTTCCCAACATGATAAGTTATTACAGTCGCTTTGTATTAAGGTAACTAATTTTTTGGCAACAATGGCCACCAATTTGGGATCGCTTATATTAATGTCACTGGCATTTTTTGTAATGAGATCTTCTTTGTTTGACGAATTAAACATACTTGGCAACGTGTCTAATAACATCACAAAAACAATAAAAATACCTAGACCACGCAACACCGCTCTACGTTTTGCACCTTTAATTTTTCCTTGTTGTTGCGCTCGTTTTTTGCCACCTAAACGATATAAAGTTATGGCAATAACTATCGCTAATAATTCTCCTGGAGCATCGCTTAATACAGCAATGATCAGTAAATCAATTAACAAGGCTACACCTCGTTTCCACGGTTTAGCTAAACTGAGTCCAAATAGACTTTTATCAATTTTAAAAGCAAAGGGCGTTAAAATTGCGCGTGTTTCTTCTTCACTTAACGGTGTGCTGGCTGGATCTATTGCTTTAGTCATGAATAAATGTCCATTTTGTTCTTTTGATTATTGTTATTAATTTTTGCTATAAGACTAATATACTATAAAATTAGAGCAAGGCTTTGATCCCTTGTGTTAAGCCTGAAACGGTTAACGGGAACATCTTATTTTCCAGCAATTGTTTGATAATATTTATAGATTGATAATATTGCCAATGTGCTTCATTTTGTGGATTTAGCCAAATACAATGATCAAAATGCTCAAGTACCCTACTCAACCACACACTACCAGCTTCTTGATTCCAATGTTCAACACTACCTCCAGGATAAGTTATTTCATAGGGTCCCATAGTGGCATCACCAACAAAAATCACTTTATAATCACGGCTATAGGTATGCAACACTTGTAATAAATCTATTGCTTGTTGGTTTCGTCTATCGTTATCTTGCCACAACGTTTCATAAATACAATTATGAAAATAATAAAATTCTAAATGTTTAAACTCTGTGTGGACGGCAGAAAATAATTGCTCGCATAATTGTATATGATCATCCATTGAACCACCGACATCAAAAAGCATTAATACTTTTACCGCATTGTGACGCTCTGGCTGCATTTTTATATCAAGATAACCAGCGTTATTAGCCGTTGCTTTTATAGTGTTAGATAAATCTAATTGTTCACTGGCACCAGAGCGTGCAAATTGACGCAGTTTGCGTAATGCTACTTTGATGTTACGCGTGCCTAGTTCAACATTATTGTCCAAATTTTTAAATTGGCGTTTATCCCACACTTTTACGGCTTTACGGTGGCGTGACTCTTGTTGACCTATTCTTACCCCTTCAGGATTATAACCATAAGCACCAAACGGTGAAGTGCCCCCCGTACCGATCCATTTATTGCCGCCTTGATGGCGTTTTTGTTGCTCTTTTAAACGTTCGGCTAAGGTTTCCATAATTTTATCAAAACCACCTAGCGCCTTTATTTTTTCTTTTTCMKSATYANCNTSAGCTGTTTTTCAAATTGTTTCGTGAGCCAATCTTCGGGVATTTTTGACAGATCTAATTCACGCTCACTAATTCCTTTAAAATAATCAGCAAAAGCACGATCAAATTTATCAAAATAACATTCGTCTTTAACTAAAATGGCGCGACTAAGTACATAAAAATCATCAATATTGGCAAAAACTACCTGTTGTTCTAAAGCTCGAATTAAATCAAGTAGCTCGCGTAAAGTACAAGGTACTTTGTATTCTCGCACTTTGGTAAAAAAATCAATTAGCATGTTTTAGTTACCTAAAAATTAACGTTGCGATCTATGTAGAAAAGCAAGTTTTTCAAATAAATGTACATCTTGTTCATTTTTAAGTAAGGCGCCATGTAACGGCGGAATAGTCTTATTAACTCGACTTTCTTGTAGTACTTTTAAATCAATATCGTCAGCGAGTAATAATTTTAGCCAATCTATTAATTCTGAGGTTGAAGGTTTTTTCTTTAACCCTTGCAACTTACGTAAATCAAAAAACAATGTTAGTGCTTCATTTAATAATTTTTTCTTAATCTCTGGAAAATGAACATCAACAATGGCTTGCATCTCAGTATTATCAGGAAAATTAATGTAATGAAAAAAACAACGACGCAAAAAGGCATCCGGTAATTCTTTTTCATTATTTGAAGTGATAATGATGATCGGTCTTTGTTTTGCCACCACTTTTTCTTGGGTTTCATAGACAAAAAATTCCATTTTATCGAGCTCTAATAATAAATCATTAGGAAACTCGATATCGGCTTTATCAATTTCATCAATTAATAACACCGGTCGTTTATCGGCAGTAAAGGCATGCCACAACTTACCTTTAATAATGTAGTTACTAATATCATGGACTTTTTCATCACCCAATTGACTGTCGCGTAAACGAGACACAGCATCATATTCATATAAGCCCTGTTGAGCTTTGGTGGTTGATTTTATATGCCAAGAAATCAATTCAGTATTCAGGCTTGCTGCTAATTCTTCAGCCAACATGGTTTTACCTGTACCAGGCTCACCTTTAATTAATAATGGCCGTTCTAAAGTGATGGCTGCATTAACAGCCAGTTGTAGATCTTTTGAAACAATGTAATTGGTCGTGCTTGAAAAAGAATTCATGGTGTTTCCTAAATCGTACTGTTTTTTGTACTAAATATATATTTATCTATAACTAAATTGCATATAAGTTATAACAAAATATCACTTCTGTTTCTATAATAAAGGGCTAATCTTAACGAGTATTTTAAATTTATTAAAACAATTGTTTTAATTTACGGTCTTTAACTTAAATTTATGACCAAACAGATAAAACAATTGCAAGGAAAACATCATGTCAAAACTTTATGCAGATAATTCAACCTCTATTGGCAATACGCCGTTAGTAAAACTTAACCGTGTTACTGGTGGAAATGTATACGCCAAAATTGAGTCTCGTAACCCTAGTTATAGCGTTAAATGTCGCATTGGTGCTAGCATGATTTGGGATGCAGAAGAAAAAGGCTTGCTTGGTGCTAATTTAGATAGAGAAATCGTAGAACCAACCAGTGGCAACACCGGCATTGCGCTTGCCTTTGTTGCTGCGTCGCGTGGTTATAAACTGACTTTAACAATGCCAAGTACGATGAGTTTAGAACGTCGTAAATTATTAAAAGCGTTAGGTGCTACCATTGAACTAACCGAGGGCGCAAAAGGGATGAATGGTGCGATTGCTAAAGCTAACGAAATTAAAGCATCAAACCCAGATAAGTATGTGTTATTAGGCCAATTTGATAATCCTGCAAACCCTAAAATCCATGAAGAAACAACCGGTCCTGAAATTTGGAATGACACCGATGGTAATATTGATATTTTTGTAGCCGGTGTTGGTACTGGCGGCACAATTACTGGTGTTAGCCGTTATATAAAACTTAAACAAGGTAAAGCAATTACCACTGTTGCGGTTGAACCTGTTGATTCTCCGGTTATTACCCAAGTACGTAATGGTGAAGAAATCAAACCAGGGCCTCATAAAATTCAAGGTATTGGCGCTGGTTTTATTCCTGGTAATCTTGATTTGGAAATGATCGATGCCGTTGAATTAGTCTCTAATGATGATGCCATGGCAATGTCACACCGCTTAATGAAAGAAGAAGGCATTCTTGCCGGTATTTCTTCAGGAGCAGCGGTTGTTGCAGCTAAGCGCTTAGCCGAATTACCTGAAAATGCCGATAAAAATATTGTGGTAATTTTACCAAGTTCAGCAGAACGTTACTTATCTAGCCCGTTATTTAGTGGTGAGTTTTCTGATAACGAATTAGTGCAATAGATATTCATTAACAGTTTAAAAACGCATGTTTAGCTAAGCATGCGTTTTTTATTACAAAGGCTATGTTCCCGTAAATTGTTGCTAGTCAAATAAATCGTCGCAAATACAATGTTTTGTAGGTCGGCATTCATGCCGTCAATATTGATGGGCTGAA
>NVTW01000015.1 GCA_002401725.1 Gammaproteobacteria bacterium | reverse complement strand
TAAATCTTCTGATTTAAGTAACTTTGCTAATTTTAGTGCATCACGTTTATCCGTTTTAATACGCTCACCAGGTTTCTTAGGGATAAGTGATGGTGCAATGACGTAACAACAATGATTAAGACTATATTTTTAAAGCGACTGGTTGTAATCCTAAATGCTTTACAAAGGGAATAAAATCTTGATCGGTGAACAGCAAAGGAATATTATTTTCAATACAATAAGTAGCAATAATGACATCGGCTGTTTTTCTTATCGTTATTCCTTTTTTTCTTAGTTTTCTGTAATTGTCTGCGGTTTTTACAGCAATATCTAAACCTAGCATTTCAAACTTCTGCAAAGGCTCTAAGAGCTCCTTTGCCATATTATATTGTTTGTCGGCACGAAACCCTTGCAATATTTCAATTAATATAAGATCTCCAATCGCTACAGTTTCATTGCCTAAAGCTTTATCTAGTATATCTGTTTCAAGGTTATCTTTGCCGTTAAAGTAATCAATCCAAACGCTAGTATCAACTAAAATCATTTAGCCGTTCTCATGTCATCAAGATCGCCTTCCCATTTTAGTTTACCTCTGAAATTTTTAATGTTACTTTGCTTATACAATTTAACTAGCATTTTCAGACCTTCTTCTACTGCTTCTTTCTTAGTAGAGAGCCCCGTAGCTATAAGCGCGTCGTTCATTAGTTGATCGTCAATAACAATGTTAGTTCTCATTTTTGCCACCTATGTGTATAATATGTTTTTATATACACATTATGGCGTATATAAAAAATATAACAAGTTAATCAAACGGAAAAATAACAGTTGGGCATCGCTTCGCGATTATAGCCAACCGTAATTTTCCGTTTATTAAGGCGTTGGCTTAAATTGTTAGAGTTTTTTATCATCCAATAGTGGATAATTTATAAAAGGAGTTTTTATGTTCGCTCAAATTTTCTTAGCTCTTATAGCTGTATTTCTTTTTTATTTAGGTGTCGTTGAAAAATCTATTTTTAATGTTGTTGTGGGTTTAATTTTAATATTAGTTTCAGCAGCTAGGTTTTATGCTGCAAGATCAGGTTCATCTGTTCAAGAGGAATTTGATAAATGGCGTATTAAACGTAATGAAAAAACAAACGCAAAAGGTGAGTAGCAAACAGCGCTGCTAACAAATAAGAATAGGTGTCGCGCAGCCGACACCTTATTCGGGTGTTGGACAAGTCCGGGATCTGCTTTATAGTGTAAATAATGATTTTTTTATTGAAGGGATCGCAAGGCGAACGAAGTTAAGACGTAAAGAAAACTCTTTTTCGTCGGTTTACTTTTTACTGTTTCATCTGTTATTTTCTCTCCTTATTTTTAATACTTTTCCTTTGTCATTATCCTTATTATATTCGCCTCTCGGCTAGGGCGTTCGTGTGACGCCAATGCAATGCATTTCATGTCGGCAGCAAGGGCAACGTCGAATAGCACGAGGCTGAGTGATTTCTTTTGTTGGGGCTAGCCAGTCGTGAATGGGCAATAACAGCAGTTGAATGATCAAGCGCACTTTTTTAGCGCTTGACGATAACAGCCCATAATCCCGCACCCGCTGCAAACCTTTGGGCAAAACATGTTGCAGTATCAGCATTAAGAACTTGAGTGTTGGCAACGTACGGTGTTTTATTTTTTTCGTTGTACTATCTTGATAACGAAAGGTGACGTTGTGTTGGTCATAATGAATAATGTCTTTATCAGGCAATACCCCACGATATAAATACCGTGACAGGTACTTTAATGCAGGCAAGCCATTGCCGACTTTTTTACAATCAACCACCCATTTGGTTGGCATTTTCTTGAGGTTAACCAAGGATAAATCAGGGTGTTTCTTTATGGCGTCGAGCATGCGTGCTCGCCAGACTTTAGCGAGTGCAAAGGCATTAAACAAGTAGCCTTTTTTTCCTTTGCGCCATTGTTTTCGTTTTGCATCAAAACCGCCATTAGGCACAATAATATGCAAATGAGGGTGTAATTCACGTCTTCTGCTGTGGGTATGCAGTACCGAGGTAAAGCCTATATTGCCTAAACCTTGACGCGCTGCAAAGTCTTTCAATAGTGATGATGTTACGATAAACATCAGTTTGAACATGGCTTTGGGGCGTCGCCTTGCTAAGGCTCTTAACTCAAAGGGTAAAGTAAACGTCACCATGAAATAATCCACGGGCAAGCGTTTTTCTTTTTGCCTAGTCAGCCATTGCGAGGTAGTATTTTGTTGGCACTGTGGGCAGTTGCGATGACCACAAGAAAGCGGCGTCCGGTCATGATATTCGCACGCATCACAAGCCCAAAGTGATTGTCGTTGTTGGGCTGTTTTACACAAAAGCATGGCATAAATCGCTTTACGTATGTCATGTGATAATTTAACGCTATACTGAGTCTCAAGGGCTTGGTGATGTTGGCGTAGTAAATCGATAAAGGTACTCATTTTACCGTCCATGTAATATCGAGTTTATCTGTTAATTTGTTTACGGCGTGTGACATATCACGTTGTTTAACTTTAGTGAGTTGTGTGTAGCGCGCAGTGGTGTTGAGACTGGCGTGTCCCAGTAATTGCTGTAAAGAGCGTAAATCAAGCCCTTGTTCAAGTAGATGGGTAGCAAAACAATGACGAAGTGAATGGGGGGCTAATGAGTCTTTTAATCTGACAATCATGAAGTACACGTTTTAACGCTTTTTGAGCACTGCCTTTATCCATAGGCGCTGTCTCTTGATCAGATCTTTTTTTGATAAATTAATCGTCATCTGGTAGAGCTTTGGCAATTTCAATGCCATCAATCATTATCATCAATTCTTGCCAACCAGACCAAATGGCTTTCGTTCCTACTCTGCCCGTTCTCTTGCTATCGTACCATCGCCCTAATTTAGCTAAAGCATAGTAACACCAGTGTAACGACGGGACTTCTACTGGCAGTGGTTTCTTTTCTGTTTTTAACCAAAGTAACTTCCATTCTCTTTGACTAAAAAATTCATCTCCCGGGCTTTTTTTTGCTTCCTCTTGGTTCTGAGCCAGTTCTTTTAATTGCATTAACAATATGGCCACAAAAGCTAATATCACAACCATTCGTTCCATATTACCTTTGGTTTGCATCCGTAGCTTTTCTACTTCAGTTCCCTCTGTTTTCCATACTTTATGAAATTCTTCTATACGCCATCTTAGTTCGTAGTACCTGACAAGCTGCCTAGCCTGCTCTGTATTTTCTATTATTTCATTGGTATATAAATACCAACAAAGCTTTTCTTCTTGGCTATCTTCCCCTATTTCTTGGCAAATAATAACATTGAAGGTCAGTGTCTTGCTCCCCGTAACTCGTTTTGGACTGCCGATCGCTCCTTCAAAATAGCTTAATGCTACTTTAGCTTTTCTTGCTTTTCGACCTCCTCGTTGTGCAATATTAATCGTATAATGCGCTTGAGGTGATAGTGTTTTACTGACTGAATGCAGTTTGCTATTAAGGTTGATAAGTTTACGATCATGATTAGCTCTGACGATAAACCGATTTTCGTTACTCTGTTGGTGATCTAAATATTCATAAATGTCTGACTCTCGATCACATACATGAAGAATATTATCTGTATTAGCAAATTGTTCATTTAAATCTTCTGATGTTTTTTGCCATTTAAAACTTTCTTTTTCCTTTTTATTCCGCTGCTGCGCTTGCTCACCTTTTTTAACTTGCTCAGTTCGGTGCCAGTGTTGTTGTCCTGCTAACCCTATTACTTTCTCTGTTTGAGCATCTAACATTAAGCTTGAGTGATAAAATATTGTCCTACCTTTAGCATTTACTTTATCTTTTTTAGCGGAGCTTACCTCACCTAGTTCATTACAAACAGAATGCCTGAAGCTTAAGCCTGTTGTATCTTCAAGTGATAATACAAGCTGCTTTTTCTTTACTTCTTGCTCTGTAGCAATGAAACCAGCCTTAGCTATCTCACCTGCACTGATATATTAATTTCTAATAAAACGATAAGCGCCTTCGATGCTTGCATCATCTTTACTTGCTTTGACTAATGATTTACCTGCATTTTTAGCTAAATCAGTGGTAATTTTAACCAACCTTTTTGTACGCCTTTTATCGCCTAGCTCAGCATGACCAAATTGTTTGTTTGCCCATTTCGCTGTATCCATTGAAAATGTCATGATATATCTTTGTATATAAAAGAAAGTATTTGATCATAACGGTGAAATAAATCAAGTTTTTATTAGCTTGTAGCCTAATAAAAAATTAGAATGCTAATGTTATACTGGCTAGTAACAAATTACAGAAAAAGATGTGACTAAGAGACAGAGACAAAGGAGTCCGTAGGTAAAGTCAAACGTGAAACAACTCGAAAAAGTGATAAAAACAAATTCATCAAAAGAGGATTAATCATTTTTGAAAAACACTTCCCTAAAGCTTTTTTACCTGAGCCTGAATTAACAGCCCTCAGTGAAAAATGGCCTGTTTTTGTTAAAGAACTTTGCCAGTACTTTTCTTCTCAAAATTGTGTGGTTATAGCACATAACTCCATCGCTAAAGCAATAGACGATGGCACTAAAGTAAAATTGTGGGAAGTCGCTATTTCAACACACTTAATTCAAATAAAACGAGAGCGACCGTTCAAAAGTTCAACATGGTTCAAGCACGTCAAAATTCTTCACTATTTTGAGAAAAAGTGGTTAAATAATATTTATAGTGTCAATAATCCTGACGAAAAAGACTTATTGATAAATTGTTTGATCAGTGCCGTTTGTCATAGTGGTTTAAATGAAGTTCATCACATAGAAGCGTTATTAAACACGATCCAAGAAAAAAAACATTAAAACTAAAACACCATTTAATTTATTTAGATTTAATGTTTAAGTCTGCTGATTTTAAACAAAAATTTCCTTTTAGTACTAATTATTATCTCGATAAAACTGAGGATGCTGAAGCCGTATTAATAAACCGTTTTTTCCCTTCTTAATAAACATACAAACCAAGCGGTTAAGCCTAAAATTATCAAAGTAAAACTAAAACTTAGCACAATATTATTAACGTCAAAATACAGTACTAAATAAAATGAGGTAATAATAGTGCCGAGCGCACTACCTAAGGTAGAAGTAAAATAAAGATTACCAGCAATATTGCCACTGTTGTCTTGATGTGTGGTTAACAATCGTACTGAGTAGGGTGATAACATACCAATAAAAAGGGTCGGAATAAAAAACAAGCCGGTTGCAGCGAGTAAAGAGCCGTAGCGGCTATCTTCTATATTAACAAAAATAAGTTCCATTAGCGCTTGTGCAAAATACACAATCGGTAATATTGTTAAGCCTGCAAGAATAAAAATTATTCCATAATGTTTAAGTGATACCGAGCGGGTTGAAAGCTTACCACCAAGTAAATAACCAAACGATAAACTCAGCATAAACACGGTTATAATGCTCCCCCAAATATGAATACTACTACCAAAATACGGCGCTAATATTCTACCGCCTAGCAGCTCAATTCCCATAATGCAAAAGCCGCTGCAAAAGGCGAGCAAGTAAATAAATTTATTGTTCATGGCTTATTCTCAAATAATTATTATTGATGCCTTGTTATGTTCATGGTCATTTAGAGTTATTTAAGCAGTGGTTTTAAAAACTTCGCGGTATGTGACACTTTATTCATCGCGACATTTTCAGGGGTGTCAGCTACTAATATTTCACCACCGCCAGAACCACCTTCTGGGCCTAGGTCAATAATCCAATCTGCAGTTTTAATGACATCTAGATTATGTTCAATAACGACCACGGTATTGCCATGATCGCGCAAGCGATGGATCACGGCTAATAACTGTTTTATATCATGAAAATGTAAACCTGTGGTAGGTTCATCTAATATATATAGCGTTTGTCCGGTATCACGTTTAGACAACTCTTTTGATAATTTAACCCGCTGTGCTTCGCCACCTGAAAGGGTGATCGCCGATTGCCCTAATTTTATATAGCTAAGACCAACATCCATTAGCGTTTGCAATTTACGATTAACTGCGGGAATGGCATTGAAAAACTCTAGTGCATCTTCAATAGTCATATCCAGCACTTCAAAAATATTTTTGCCTTTATAGCGTACTTCTAGCGTTTCGCGGTTATAGCGTTTGCTACTACAAACGTCACAAGGTACGTAAACATCAGGCAAAAAGTGCATTTCAACTTTAATTAAACCGTCACCTTGGCAAGCCTCACAACGACCACCTTTAACATTAAAACTAAAACGACCGGGTTTATAACCCCGTGAGCGTGATTCTTGCGTAGCAGCAAAAATATCGCGAATGGCGGTAAAAATTCCGGTGTAGGTTGCAGGGTTTGAACGCGGTGTTCTGCCAATGGGGCTTTGGTCTATATCAATGACTTTATCAAGTTTTTCTAAACCGATAATTTCTTTGTGAGGTGCAGGATCTTGTGTAGTTGCACCGTTTAACTCGGCTTGCGCTAGTTTGTACAAGGTATCGTTTATGAGCGTTGATTTACCTGAGCCCGAAACGCCGGTAACACAGGTTAATAGCCCTAATGGAATGGTTAAATCAACATTTTGTAAGTTGTTACCACTGGCACCAAGTAGTCGTAATACATGATCTTTGTTAAATGGTGTACGTTTTTTTGGTATGGCAATTTTTTCAACTCCACTTAAATATTGCCCAGTAAGCGAATTAGCATTGTCGGTAATGTCTTTTAAGCTACCTTGCGCGATTATCTCTCCGCCGTGTACACCAGCGCCTGGGCCAATATCTATAATGTGATCAGCGCTGCGAATGGCATCTTCGTCGTGTTCAACAATAATGACGGTGTTACCCATGTCGCGCAAATGCACCAATGTACCTAATAAGCGTTCGTTATCACGTTGATGTAAGCCAATAGACGGTTCGTCTAACACATACATTACGCCAACTAAACCGGCACCAATTTGGCTAGCAAGGCGGATACGTTGTGCTTCACCGCCCGATAGCGTGCCAGCCGCACGTGACAAGTTAAGATAATTCAAACCTACGTTAACCAAAAAACCTAATCTGTCGTTAATTTCTTTAAGAATTTTTTCAGCAATTTGCCCTTTTGCACCTTGCAAATCTAATTTTTGAAAAAAGGCGAGCGCATCAGCAATAGATAATTCAGTAATATGATTTAAGGGTGTTTCATTAACGAACACATTGCGTGCTTCRAGGCGTAAACGACTGCCGTTACAATCAGGACAAGATTGATGATTTAAATATTTGGATAACTCTTCGCGTACCGCATTTGATTCAGTTTCACGATAGCGACGATTCATGTTAACTAAAATACCCTCAAATGGGTGTTTGCGAATAACAATATCGCCGCGATCATTCATGTATTTAAATTCAATTTCTTCTTTGCCACTACCATTTAAAATAAGCTGTTGAATTTTTTCAGGGTGCTTTTGAAAAGGAATATCGAGTGAAAAACTAAAATGTGCAGCGAGTGCTTGTAACATTTGAAAATAATAAAAATTACGTTTATCCCAGCCGCGAATAGCGCCGCCAGTTAAACTTAATTCTGGATTGGCAATAACGCGCGCGGGATCAAAAAATTGTTGATCGCCTAAACCATCACAGGTTTGGCAAGCACCAGCGGGATTATTAAAGGAGAATAATCGTGGCTCTAATTCTTGCATGCTATAGCCGCATTGTGGGCAAGCAAAGTTAGCAGAAAATAATAACGCTTCACGATTAGGCTCATCCATAAAAGCAACGTTGGCAGTACCTGCAGTTAACCCTAACGCGGTTTCAAACGATTCTGATAACCGTAATTGGATATCGGCACGTACTTTTAGKYGATSWAYMWCKRCYWMARKAKTGTKWKTYWKKTKKRWYKCMRGSKWKRKKRRWYYAGMYMWRTMWCACACTTCACCGTCAATACGAGCGCGAATATAACCTTGTGCCGAAAGGTTATCGAGCAATTTTACGTGTTCACCTTTTCTATCTTGTAATACCGGCGCGAGGATCATCACTTTAGTGCCTTCTTCAAGCGCTAATACTTTGTCTACCATTTGAGAAACGGTTTG
The DNA here is from genome assembly GCA_002401725.1 of Gammaproteobacteria bacterium. Classification (GTDB taxonomy): domain Bacteria; phylum Pseudomonadota; class Gammaproteobacteria; order Enterobacterales; family Alteromonadaceae. Next base: position 65,752 of record NVTW01000015.1, on the reverse strand, counting down.
TGCGGCTAAAGGCTGATGATGATCAGGACAACGTGGCTCGCCAACACGGGCATAAAGTAGGCGTAGGTAATCGTAAATTTCAGTGATAGTACCTACGGTTGAACGTGGATTGTGTGAAGTTGATTTTTGTTCGATAGAAATGGCTGGTGACAAGCCTTCAATGTGATCCACATCGGGTTTTTCCATTAATGATAAAAATTGACGGGCATAAGCAGAAAGCGACTCAACATAACGACGTTGACCTTCGGCATATAGAGTATCAAAGGCTAAAGAAGATTTACCTGAGCCAGAAAGCCCTGTAATAACAACAAGTTTGTCACGTGGTATATCTAAACTAATGTTTTTTAAGTTGTGGGTTCTTGCGCCGCGAACTTCAATTTGTTTCATTACTAATTTTTGACTCTATCACCAATTAATCGATCATTATCGCATAATTTTTTAGCAAACTTCAGCGCTTTTTTAGTTTTTATTTAACCGTGACAATAAAAAAAGACCATTAAAAAACAACAATATTCATGCTATAATGCTGCGTTTTTTGTTTGAATATATTCGTGTTACTTAAAGATGTTTTGTTAGTTTACCGAGGTTGTAAAATAAAATGAGCGTTACCGGTTTAAACAGTCTTGAAAAAAAAGCAGCGTTTTCACTAGCCAGTGTGTTTGGTTTGCGTATGCTTGGTTTGTTTATGATTTTACCTGTGTTTGCCATTTATGGCACGCACTTAACTGGCTATAGCCCTATTTGGCTAGGTTTAGCCATTGGTGCTTATGGTTTAACACAAGCATTGTTTCAAATACCAATGGGCTTATTGTCAGACAAATTTGGTCGCAAACCGATAATTTTATTTGGTTTGCTCATTTTTATGTTCGGAAGTATTGTTGCGGCAACTTCAACCAGTATTTATGGAGTAATTGCTGGACGTGCCTTACAAGGAACAGGAGCCATCGCTAGTGCTATTTTAGCACTAGCCGCAGATTTAACTCGTGAAGAACAACGACCCAAAGTGATGGCAACTATTGGTATGTTCATTGGTGTCTCTTTTATGGTGGCTATGGTGTTAGGACCAATAGTAGCTGATTTATCAGGATTAAGTGGCTTGTTTTGGTTTATTGTTATTCTCACGATTTTCGCGATGTTTATGATCCAATTTATGGTACCCAATTCAGTGAACAAAGCACCGAAAGGCGATAATGTTGCTTTGCCTAAAAAACTACTTTCTTTGCTCGGAAATGCTCAATTAGCGCGTTTGAATTTTGGTGTTTTTGCTTTGCATATGGCAATGACCGCATGCTTTGTTGTACTCCCACGTTTGTTGGTCGAAATAGGTTTTCCACTCGCGCAGCATTGGCAGCTTTATTTACCCGTTTTGTTAGGATCGTTTTTTGTGATGCTGCCATTTATGATCATTGCGATGAAAAAACAAATTGAAAACCAAATGTTTTCTGCTGCGGTATTACTCCTTACTATTAGTCTATTTTTATTATGGTTTGTGGGTAACGATATTTATTTAATTTTTGCCACTATGTTTGCTTTTTTCGTTGCTTTTAATTATCTAGAAGCGACTATGCCGGCATTTTTAGCGCGTATTGCCCCTGCTGGATTAAAAGGTACGGCAATGGGAATGTATTCAAGTAGCCAGTTTTTTGGAGCTTTTTTAGGTGGCGTGTTAGGTGGTTTTATTGAAAGTAAATATCCACAGCAAGATGTATTTTTAGTGATGGCATTGGTTGTTGCTATTTGGTTTTTGGTCGCGTTAAGTATGAAACAATTAAAGAAATCAAAAAGTTATAGTTTTGCAATGTCTCTAGATGGTGAAGAACAAGTGGATGGCATTGCCGAGCAATTAATTAATATGCCGGGAGTTTATGAAGCCACCTTAGTATTTGAAGATGCCGTGGCTTATTTAAAAGTTGATGATAAAACGGTTGATTTATCCAAAATAAAAGCTTTGTTGTCGTCTTAGTCTTTGATTAGCTTTTTTGTTTGTTGGTGTTGGGTTTTGTGCCGCAACACCAACCAGCATTGAGTGTTATGTATTGATGCTGGTTTAGGTTGGCTAGAACGTAGCGAACCGCAATCATTTTATATTTTGGCTTTGATGTCACCACTTTTGTATTGTTGTTTCTTGGTTGCTTTTTTTTCAACAGTCACCATTTCTATTGTTCTCTCAATATAAGGATCTGGGGAAAATAATTGCACGAGCACGCCAAAACAAACTGCCACTCCTTTTCTTGATTTTGCACTTTTGATCAGTTTTATTGCTGAAAATGCTATAAGGCAAAAAATTAGCCAAGGTAAAAACACTAATAATAGTTGCGTAAGRTCGAAATCCATAAATAATTCCATTTTTAAAATTTAAAAAATCAATATGCCTATGTGTTTGGCTCAGGATCGTCATTGCCGCAGTCTTTTAAGCGGTAATCCGCATCAAAAAATAGGAGATCTTCGATAAAAGCGTCTCGAAGATGACGATTAAAATAAGTATTTGAGCTATCTGCATAGCCATGAAAATCAATAACGGTTTTCAACACCAATAAATGATGTGAAAGACAAGAATAATTAAATGAAATCTAGATAAATGTAGGTTGTTTTTTATCTGCTATGGATTGAATATTACGGTACAGCAAAAGCCAATTAGCCTTAATTATTGCTGATATAAATTGCTGGGATATTAAGGCCGTAATTTGTCTGTTTTGGTAGGTTTGTAAAGTAGTTAATACATCGGTTACCGCTAATTTAAAAGTGTTAGTTATTAAATAGTGATAGATTTTTTGAGATTTTACTTTAGATAAGCTCTGAACTTTAGTTAATAAATCTAAAAGTGGTTGAGCTTTGAGTTGCTTTTGAGTAATTTCAACATCGCTTTGATGCTCAAAAGTACTCGCTGCTGTGGTATTAACATTTAATAGGCAAGCACTGATAATGAGGATAAAAAATTTTATCAGGCGGCTAGTCATTAGTGCATTAACTTTTACTATTAAAGTGGTAAAACTAATATGCGGGTTAACGTACAAAATTCAAGGGTTAAATTATTTTACCGCACAAATATAATCTTGTAACTTCTCGTTTCCTAAGGTTATTTCAATGTCATCATCTTGTTGCTTACCAATCATCGCCAAACCCATAGGCGATTGAGGTGTGATCACGGTGATTTGTTGATCACCAATATCAGTGTGAATATTAGCACGAAAACCACCCGCATAAGGGCCAATAAAAAACCAATGTGAACAATTTTTGTCTTTAGTGAGTTGCACTAAAGCAGTTAATTTAATATCACTGTGATCATTAAACTGTGCAAGTTTTAGCTGCTGATAAGCTTGAAGGGCTGTTTGATATTCTGCTACACGTTTAGATTGTCCTTCGGCTAAATAGCTCGCTTCAATGGCAAGCGTGTCGTATTGGGTTTCAGCCACACTTTGATCGTCAGTTGCCGCATTATGAGCGTTATTAGCGGCTTGCATGGCTTGGTCTAATTCATCTTGTAGATGAACGATAATTTCACTGATTAACTGTTGTTTTAATTTGAGCCTAGATTCGAACATATTAAAGCGATCACTAAATTTTAATATTTAGCGATAGCTTATATTTTTAGGAATGTAAAAGTCTACTAAAAAGTTATTAGGGTTATTATTTAATATTTCTAATAACAATGACGGGATCTAAATAAGTTGGATTGATTCTGTCGCCGTCTGCATTTTTACTGGGTCTATCATTATTAGGTTTTGAAGCTCGAGTAGCAACCGAGTATTTAAAACTAATATCATACGGAACATTTTTGGGAATATCTTCTTTTACTATTTTTTTGAAATTAATGTTGAAATTTTTATCAAATGGACTCCAGATGATGGCAATACTTACTTTTTTAGCTCGAATATAACGACTATTATCCTTTTGATCTACTTTATAAGCTCGCCAGCAAATCTGCTTACCTCTTGAACCTTCACCACGATGTTTCTCTTTTTTTTGTTTTTTAAAGGAAGGGAGAGGGGGCTTTGAACCTTTATTGACTACTTTTTGTGGAATGCCTTTGCTATCAACGATAACCCAAAGATCTAAGTAGCATTTAGCCATGGTATTTGTTGAAAATAATAGAGTTATAACAATAACCCATAACTTATTTATTAGTATTTTTTTCATCTTGTTTCTCCTTTAGTGGCGTAAAACGCGCTTATATAATGTCTTAATCGTCAGGATTTGATTAAGGTTTTAAATTTTTTATTTTTTTTAAGTGTTGTAAAATTATTATCTACTTTTAATAATTCGCGAGGATACCCTTTGCTAACCGCTTTGATTAAAGTCTTAACGGCTAATTCAGTTTTGCCAGTGGTTAGGTAACTCACACCATTTAAATAGAGTAAATTAGCATCAAGATCTTGATTACTAAGTTTTTTAAGTAAGTTTAGTGCTTTGTTGTTTTTACCCGTTTTGGCATAATACATCGCAAGTGAACTTGATGTTACGGTATCATTTGAGTTTATATTTAAAGTTTTTTCAGCAAGTGTTATCGCTTTTTGGTAAGTGCTAGTAGCTTTATGTATTTTATCGGGAAGTTGCTCATAAGTTTCAGCAAGAAAACCGACAAAACGGTAGTCATTCGGTGCCAATTCTATGGCATTTTCATACATCTTGGCGGATCTTGAAAATTGTTTTTTCATAAAATAAGCAGTGCCTAAATTTGAATAGGCTTCTTTACTTTTACGTATGTTGAGTGATTGTTCAAAGGCATTAATACCCGATTCTAAATCGCCTATTGCAAAGTAAGAACCACCTAAGCCATTGTAAGATTCACTTTTTTCTGTTCCTAAAACAATGGCTTTTCTAAATTGACTGATCGCTTTTTCATAATTGCCATTTTTGTACAAGTAACTCGCATAAAATTCATAGGTTTTTGTATAATTAGGTTCAGTTTGAATAGCGCGTTTGAAATATTGCTCTGCTTGTAACTGTTTATTTAATACATTGAGTGTTTGACCTAACCCAAGTAAAGCATCGATAGAATTGAGATCTAAAGTTAAGGCTGCATTAAATGATTTTTCAGCGTCCTCATAACGCCCAGAAACTAAGTAAAGGTTGCCAATTGCCGTGTACATTTCAGTTTTGTAACTGTTTGATTTTAAAATTATAGTGCAATTTTTTTCAGCACTATCGAAATCACTCTGTTTTAACGTGATGCGATACACTTCTATTTGGTTTTGACACAGTCCAGCGATGGCGAGTAGTAAACTATTATCAAGTGCTAGTGCTTTATTAAAATACTGCTGAGATAAATTTAAACTAGTTAATGTTCTTGGTTGGCGCAGGTGATTTTTTGCCTTTAAATAATAATCATAAGCCAGAGCATTAATTTTTTTAGGGCTAGAAATAGATTTTCTTGATTGTGCTGATAATAAAATTTTGAGTGATTGTGTTACTTTATCAGCAATTTCGTCTTGAATAGCAATAATATCAGTCATTTCTCGATCATAGGTTTCTGACCATAAATGAAAACCAGTTTGCGTGTTAATTAGTTGTGCTGTAATTCTGATCCTGTTGTTTGATTTTCTAACACTGCCTTCAACCATATAATTTACATTAAGTTTTTTTCTAACATCGGTGGCATTAATATTGTCAGGTAATGACCAAGTCGAAGTACGAGAAGCAACTTTTAACTCTTTCATTCGCGCTAATAAGTTTAATAATTCTTCTGATAAGCCTTCGTTGAAATAACTATTATTGCTTTCACCTATATTTTTAAATTTAAGTACGGCTATCGAGTTTTTATTTATGGGGTTTATTGTGGTGTCGAATGATTTTTGCGGAGAAACAGCATCATTTTGTTGGTAGAAATAACTGATAAACACCGCCATTAAAATGATCGATAATGCGGTAATATTTATCCATTTTGGCGAAATGTTGCCTGTCTTTTTACTGTTTTCCTTAGCGACGTTATTATTGGCGTAGATGTACGGCGCTTTATGCTCTTGATCCCAAATAAATACTTCAATATTTGCCTTGATATTTTTGAGTGTGGGAAAACCGATAGACTGAAATTTACTGTTACTTTTGCCTTGTATTTGTGCATTAAAGTGTTCAGAAATAGCAATGCCATTTACGGGATCTAAGTGTTGTAAGCGTGATGCTATATTTACACCGTCGCCATAAATATCATGTTCTTCTTGCACGATATCGCCAAGGTGCAAGGCAATGCGCAGGTTTAAATTAGGATAGTCAGCAATTAATTTTAAAATTTTAAAGGCACAATTTAAGGCATCTAAAGTACTGTGAAAGGTAGATAAGGTAGCATCGCCAATTTCTTTAATCCATTGGCCATGATGCTGATTGATTGCGGAACTGATGAGTTGTCGGTTAATTTCAAGGGCATGCAACGCCTCATCCTCATTGTTTTCCATGAGCGAGGTATAGCCGACAATGTCGGTGAACATAATGGCAGCGAGCGTACGTTCTTGTTGCATTGTATTTACTTGAACTATACTGTTCGGTTAATGATAATCATTACAAGTATAGCAGCGGAGAAGAATAGTGAAGTTTTCTTTTTTATCGCATGAGGCAATAAATAACCACCTATAAAACATCAAGATAATTAGATTTTATAGGTGATCTTATAGGTGATTTGTTAGGTTGAACTTTATTGGGTTTTGCGGTTTTTAACTAATGATATTAAAAATAAGGGTATTAATATTAACCATGAAAAACTACCACCACTTTCTACGCTATAGCTTACTTGCTCAGGCTGGTAAATGTCGTTATTTGCACTCTCTAATGGTAAGGCATATAAGGCATTGCTGTCGCTGCTGCTATAAGTAGTTACTATGTCGGAATATCCTACTTCGTATAAATCAATTAATACATCATAATTATCGCTGTTATAACCATCAACCAGTGTGGTGATCACTTCGTAATCATCATCAGGATCATCACTATGTATAGTAAAAGCATCAGTGGTAAAATAATGTAACCACGGGCCACCGTTTTTACTTAAGTACATTTCAGCGTAAACAGTTGCCGTATCAAAGTCATCATAACGTAAATAGTCGGCATCGAAAGTAATACTGAAACCTTGGTAATAACCATCAAAATCATCGTCAGTCAGTAACGCACTTTGAGCATTGAAAATAGCAAACTGATAGCTGTCGTGATCAATTTTTTGCTGGCTGCTTTTTGTTAATAATGTTTTTATTGCTGATAATTTTGCTATAAACTGTTGGCGTTCCATACCTATGGTGGCTTCACTTTTTTTCGTTTGCTCCAGTAATATATTACGATCTAGTTCGCTGATGTTTTTTTGAGGTTGCCCAACTGAAATGCTTACGCTGGTTTTATTGGCAAAAGCGTGGTTGGATATAAATAGTCCTAGCGATATAACGAACAGGGTGGCTAAAATCGATTTTTTGGTGTTTGGGCTAGTTTTGGTATTCATGGCTACTTCCTATTAAGAACAACATTGCTTGTTGTAGCCATTAAAGCGCAACTTTACTGAACGCAAGCTGAACGCAAATAAACATTTATTAAATAAAATTGTTCAGCTTAAATTCAGCTTGATCACTTTAAGCTAAGTGCTGTTTCTTATACACTCAGTCACATGATTTAAGTTACATGCCGATGTGCTTGGCTCAGGCTCGTCATTTTCGATAAAAGCATCTCGAAGATGATGATTAGTATAAATACCTGAGTTATCTGCATAGCCATGTTAAGTTATGATCCGAATTATTGTTTGATAAGTAGTGATTAACAACAGGTTATTAGAATGAAGTTGATTTTATTATTAGCGGTTACCTTGCTAAATTTTGTGGCTTTACCTAGTTATGCTAGTGGGCAACATAGTTTGTCTCAATATAGAAAAGGTCAAGCACTGGCTGTACAAAATCCTCAACAAGCGGCGCGTATTGCTAAGAGTCGTTTTGGTGGTAGGGTTTTAAAAGTGAGCAAAAAAAAGCAAAACGGCAAAACTGGTTATAAAGTGAAGTTAATTAAAAAAGATGGTCATATTATTTCAGTGTTTGTTGATGCGCAAAGTGGTCGAGTTCAAGGTTGAAATTAGGCTTCATTCAGGAAGATAAATAATTTATGCGCTTATTATTAGTTGAAGATGATCTCGCTTTGCAAAGCAATTTACAATTGCATTTACAACAGGCTAATTACTCTGTTGATGTTGCTAGTGATGGTCAAGACGGCTTGTTTCAAGGCAGTGAAACTAATTATGATGCTGCCATTATTGATGTTGGTTTGCCGATTATCGACGGTATTAGTTTAATCAAAAAACTACGTGAACAAGCGATCAGCTTTCCTATTTTAATTTTAACAGCACGTGATCGCTGGCAAGATAAAGTTGCTGGTTTAGATGCTGGCGCCGATGATTATTTAACTAAACCCTTTCAAGTCGAAGAATTATTAGCACGCCTTAATGCACTTATTCGTCGCTCGGCTGGGCAAGCAAGCCCGATTATTGACAATGGGCCATTAAGCCTTAACACTAAAAGTATGCAAGTTTTAGTTAATAATAATGAAATTAGTTTAAGTAGTTCTGAATATAAGCTATTGGAATATTTACTTTTACATTTAGGTGAAGTTAAATCGAAAACGGTTTTGACTGAGCACATTTATGATCAAGATTTTGATTTAGACTCTAATGTGATTGAAGTTTTTGTGCGCCGTTTGCGTAAAAAATTAGATCCCAATAACGAATACCAGTTTATAGAAACACTCCGTGGGCAAGGATATAAATTGAAAGTTTTTACGGATAATTTAAATTAGCATTGATGATGAATAAATGGATTAAATTTTTTTTAGTACAAAAAAATTCACTCAAAAGCCGCTTGATGATCAGTGCTTTATTTATGATTTTTATGGTGTTACCAATTATTGGTATAACGCTTAATAATGCCTTTGAAATACAAATTCGCAACGCTATAAAAAATGAACTAAGTGCTTATAGTTACTCGATTTTAGCAGCGGCTGAAGTTGAGCAACAGCAGCTTTATATGCCAGAGCAAGCGCTTGATAATCAGCTTAATGTTAGTCAAACCGGCTTATATGCGTTGATCACCACTTCAAGTATAAATAATGAAATTTTATGGCGATCAAAGTCTTTATTAGGACTCAGCGATCCTAAAAACTTACCAGTGCCAGCATTAGGAAAGTCAGTTTATGAAGAAATTGAACTCGCCGGAAAAACGCATTTAATTTACAGTTTTAGTGTGAGCTTTAGTGATGGCAAAAAATCGTTTCCGATGACCTTGCACATTATTAAAGATCAAACTAAATTTTTAGCGGTTATTGCAAATTTTAACCAACAGTTATGGACTTGGCTGTTGGTGTTAATGGTTTTACTGATCATAGTGCAAAGCTTATGGTTAATCTGGACATTAAAACCGTTAACCGTTTTAAAGCAAGATTTAGCACAAGTAGAACAAGGTAAGTCTCCGCAGTTAAAACAATCATATCCGCAAGAATTATTGCCTGTAGTTGAACAAGTAAATTTATTGCTTACCACAGAACAAAATCAACGTCAGCGTTATCGTAATGCGCTGGCTGATTTAGCCCATAGTTTAAAAACGCCGTTAGCCGTTATACAATCGCAGCAAGACTTATCTCCCAGCTCACAAGAGCAAGTAAACATCATTAATCAAATGATTGAGCATCAGTTAAAGCGCGCCCAAAGTGCAGGGCAAGCATCATGGCATTTAGGTATTAAAATTAAGCCAATTGCCAATAAAATTATTAATACCCTAAATAAAATTTATGTGGATAAACAATTAACCATTAGCTGTGCTCTTGATGAGCAAGCCAGTTTCAAAGGTGATGAAGCTGATTTAATGGAAATTTTAGGGAATTTACTTGATAACGCTTATAAAGCGGCAAAGCAACAAGTTGCGTTAAACGTTAATTGTTCACCAAGCGAATTAACCCTAGTTATTGCTGATGATGGACAAGGAATTGACGAACAGCAAAGAGCGTTAATTATGCAACGCGGTATGCGAGCAGATACCTATCAACAAGGTCATGGTATTGGTTTGGCAATTGTTCGGGATTTGGTCAATACTTATCAAGGGCAATTACAAATTAAGAAATCTTCCAAATTATCAGGTGCTATGTTTGTGTTAACTTTTCCGCTGTAATGATTGCGCTATTGTTCAGCTAGCGTTCAGCTTAACTGTTTTATGATGTCAGTATTCTTCAATATGTAACATAAAACAGGTGAAATTATGAATATTTTCAAAAAGTGTTTGTTAGTTTTTTACGTTTTAGTTTTAAGCTTCTTAAGTTTTTTATCTTTAGCCAGTGATGACACGCAACAAACTGAATTAAATCAAGCACAACTTGCACAAATACTCGCTCCTATTGCCTTGTATCCCGACAGTATTCTTACCCATATCTTAATTGCATCTACTTATCCACTAGAAATTGTGCAAGCACAACTCTGGTTGGTACAACATCCTGATCTTGATAATAATGAAATTGCTACTGAGGTTGAAAATAAAGATTGGGATGCTAGTGTTAAGGCTTTAATGCCGTTTCCACGGGTGATCAAACGTTTAAATGATGATTTGTTGTGGACACAAAAATTAGGTGATGCTTTTTTGCAAAACGAGCAACAAGTGCTTGCCAGCATTCAAAGTTTAAGGAAAAAAGCCGATCAAGCGGGAAGTTTAGATCAAATGGATAATATGGATATTAAAAGAGCAACTCGAACTATTATTATTCAATCGGCACAACCTGATATTGTCTATGTTCCTTATTACGATAGTCGTTATGTTTATGGTGATTGGTATTGGAATAATTACCCACCTGTTTATTGGACCACTGCTCACTATAATCATCATTATTACCGCACTCATAATAGTCCTTTTTATTGGGATCTTGGTGTAAGTATATCATTTAATTATTTTTTCAATGCGTTTAATTGGCAAAATCATCATGTGGTTGTCGTTAATAATTTTCACCCTCGATATCGCAATAGTTACAGTTATGGTTATCAATTAAATCGTCATAATATGAAAGCGTGGCGTCATAATCCTAGCCATCGCCGTGGTGTTGCTTATCGTAGTGAACATATTAAGCAACGTTATCACAGCAATCGTCCAAGTATTTCAGCGAGTAAAGGACATAATCGTTCTTTAAAAATAGCGCAAAGCGGAGGCTTTAAACCTAACGGAGAAAAAAACAAACATTCGGGTAATACTAAGGCGTTTAATCGTGCAAATAAGCATCAAAAATTTTCTCAACAATTGCGTTATAATCGTAAAAAATCGGTAACTTCTAGTGAACACAAGTTTAAAAGGGCTCAGCATAATGCGCCAAAAAGAGCAGAACAATATACAAGGTCACAAAAACAAGAGCTTGCTCGCCAACATCCATCGCCAGTAAAGGTGAATAAGCAATATAAAGCACAGTATAAAGAGCCAAGAAAAACTCATTATCAAGAAAGCAATATTAAACAATATAAAAGTCAGTACAAAAGCCAAAATAGCAGCCATCGTAGCAGTCAATATAAGAGTGAACGGGTAAAGGAAAATTCATCTTCTCGTCGTAGTAGCCACAACAAAAGTTCGAAAAACTCGCGTAAAAATCACCATTAAGATCATTTTACCAAAACCATAAAAGAGGTGCTAATGTTGGTATTAAACCAAGATGTAAATCGCCCGAAAAGGGATCAAGTAACTCTTTGGCGGCATCGTCAAACGATTGGGTGGCATTGATCACTTTTGTCGCTTCAATAATTAAGCGCTCGCCTGCTGGGGTGAGCATAATGTTATCTATATTTCTATTTCTTTCTATTAATTACAAAGCCAATTCTTGTTCAAATTTCAATATTTGCCCACTTAACGTCGGTTGACTTACAAAACAAGCCTGTGCCGCCTTACCAAGGCGTTTGTAGCGGGCACCTGCAGTTAAATATTCTAAAACTTTTACTTTTATCATTGTTAAAATTTACRTTTTTACCTTTTGTGATAGTTTATAACTATACGCCATGACAAATTAAACTAATAACTAAATTGTTTGAAATTAGTCTAGGTTAAAAAGTGTCTATACAGAAAGCGTTATTAAAGACAATTTTCAATAAATTAAGAGAGAGTAAAAATGAGCAATTTCACCTTTTATACCCCAGAAAATAGCAGTGGTGCTGCCCAAAAAATTTTAACTAAAGTGGAAAGTAAGTATGGTTTTGTGCCAAACTTATTTGCCTATATGGCTGAAGCACCATATTTAATTGAAGCCTATGCAATGTTAAATGAATTGTTAGCAAAAACTGACTTATCGACGCCACATCAACAAGTTGCTTTGCTCGCGGTAAGTCATTATAACAATTGCGAATTTTGTCAAGTTGCTCACCGTGCTTTTGGTAAAGTGAATAAAGCTAATGCTCAAACATTAACTGCTATTGTAGAAAACTTAGTGATTGAAGATGCCAGTGATAAAGCACTAGTTGACATGGTGGTGGCGATGACAGATCAACGTGGTGTTGTATCAGACGAGCAAATAAGTAGCTTTTTAGTCGCAGGTTTTAGTCGTCGTAATATTTATGATCTGGTACTGATCATTAGTATCAAAACACTTTCTAATTATGCGAATCACTTAACAGAGCCAGAGCCGAATGAACAGCTTTTAGCGATGTTGTAGTAATATCAATCTCACTTATTTTATAGCGCTGGCTTATAGGGCTGATCTATACTCGCTCCATTTTAAATTTGTATTTTAAAATGGAACGAGAATATATGTTACTACATTTTTTGTTTCTAAACGTTTAATTGCACTAACATTGCGGTGGCAACGGCTGCTGATGAGGCAGGGTTTTGTCCGGTGATCAGGTTACCATCAACTTCAATATAGCTTGTCCAGTCATCACCTTTATTATATAAGCCGCCATTAGCAATTAAGTTATCTTCAACTAAAAAAGGTACTACATTGGTGAGCTGCACGGCATCTTCTTCACTATTACTAAAACCAGTAACGCGTTTTCCTTTAACTAAAGCATCACCGTTGGTGTTAGTGGTATCACGTAAAGCGGCCACAGCGTGGCATACTAAACCAACAGGTTTTCCGGCAGTAAACTGACGTTCAATTATTGCTTTTGAGTGAGAATTTTCACATAAATCCCATAACGGGCCGTGACCACCCGGGTAAAATACCGCGTCATAGTCGTCACTATTAATGCTCTCTAATTTTACGGTGTTGGCCAATAATTGTTGTGCCTGCTGATCATCGGCGAAGCGACGTGTGGCATCTGTTTGAAAATCGGCTTCATCACTTTTTGGATCAAGTGGAGGTAAACCTCCTTTTGGTGACGCTAATGTGATTTGTGCACCTTGATCTTTAAATACGTAATAAGGAGCTGCAAATTCTTCTAACCAAAATCCTGTTTTCATCCCAGTGTCGCCAAGTTGATCGTGAGAGGTTAATACTAATAATATGTTCATTGTTAATTTCCTTTGGTTTTTTACTTTATAGTGATGGTTTTAATAAATTATTTTAATAGACCAGTCAACTAGTTAGTTGCCGGAAAATATTCCCAATAGTGCTATTGGAACGTTCTGTTTTAATGTCTTGAATATTTGTAGACAATTTTTAAACGCAGCTTGCTTCGCTACGCGGCTAAGTTATTTTAGCGGTTGTTAATAATCGCTCGCTTTGCAGTAATGTTTGATCCAATATTGTTTCATCACGATGTAATTTACTCAACAAACTGGCACCTAACCACATGCTATAAAGCATCCTGGCACTTTCATCTGCATTTTGCTGACAAATGGATTTATCTTTAACACCTGCCGTAATACATTGAGCGATGCGTTGAATTATTTGTGCTGAGCCGTTGCGCAGAGCAATACGCATGGTTTCTGATAAATCGGCAACCTCAGCAGTTAATTTTACCACCAAGCATTTATTTTGCTCACACTGGCTGGTTTTACCGTTTAGCCATAACTGCCAATAATTCATTAATTGTTCAAGCGCTGTTTGTGTAGTGTTCTCAGCAAAAAGCTGATCAAGTTGTGTTAAGTATTGGAGAAAATAATCTTGAATAATAATTTCACCAAACTGCTCTTTTGATTTGAAATAATGGTAAAAAGAGCCTTTGGGCACCGCTGCCGTTTTTAAAATCTCGGCTAAACCAACGTTAGTAAAGCCATTTACTGAAATTAATTGATAACCAGTATCTATTATGTGTTGTTTTGTTGGGTTGTGCTGTGTTTTCATGGTGCTATAATAACCAATAACAGACCGGTCGTCTAGTATGGATTTTATTCAATTTAAAAAACTGAAAGTTATCGTCTTTGTTCTAGGTCTTAACTGATAGTTTATACTAAGCTATCAATAGTCATAAATTAAACGTCAGCAAAAACCTATAACCTATATAAATAACGGGTGAATTGCCCTAACGAAAAAATAAAGGATAACCTCTATGTCTCTAGTCGATCTTAACTTTACTTTATTAGCCGTTGTTAATTTGGTTAAAAATGTGAGCAAAAAAACAAAATATCTCTGGGCAGTACTGTTGTTTATTACCTTAAGTGGCTGTGCGGCTAAAGTTATCGCTCCCGCGGATGAAAGTAAGCTGATACAAGGTAATTACAGCGATCTAGGTGAAAATTTCAAAACTTTGTCCATAGGTAAAATGGTTCCTGAATTTACTTTACCCAATGCTGAGGGCAAGCCAGTTTCATTAAGTGAAATAAATAAAAACAAGGCTGTGGCGATAATTTTTTATCGTGGTGATTGGTGTCCGTATTGTATTGATCAATTAGGTACTATTGCGGCAGTCTTACCCGAAATTGAAGCTCTTGGTGTGCAAGTAGTTGCTATTACGCCAGATAAAAAAATGTCGATGCAAAACACTCAACGTCGTTTTGCACAGCAGTTTATCTTTTTATCAGATCCTCAAGCTAACGTAATTCGTGAATATGGTGTGGCACGCGCTAATAACTTGCCGCATCCAGCCGTTTATTTAGTCGACAAAGGCGGTAAATTATTATGGTTTTATAGTTCAAGTGATTATAAAAAACGCCCTAATGGCGAACAATTAGTGCAAGTGATCAAGGCATACCTTAAATAAATAATATCAGAGAAAACAATGAGAATACTTGCATAAAAATCAGTTCGTGGTATTTTTCAGCCACTATTTATTTTTAGGATAATTTTCATGCCAAAGGCGAGTGAAATAAAGAAAAATGCAGCCATTGAACATAATGGCAAAACCTTAATTGTTCGTGATATTCAGCGTTCAGTACCGCAAGGTCGTGCTGGTGGCAGTTTATATCGTATGCGGATGTACGATGTGGTTACCGGTGGTAAGGTTGATGAAACGTTTAAAGCAGATGAAATGTTAAAGTTTGCTGAGCTTTCTCGTCATCCGGTAATGTTTTCTTACATTGATGGTGATGAATATGTATTTATGGACAGCAATGATTACACGCCTTATCACTTAAATAAAGACAGTATTAGCGAAGAAATTTTATTTATTAATGAAGAAACTGAAGGTTTACAATTAATTATTGTCGATGAAACGCCGGTAAGTATTGATTTGCCCGCCACCGTTGATTTAGTGATCACAGAAACAGATCCATCAATAAAAGGTGCCAGTGCGAGTGCGCGTACTAAGCCGGCAACTTTATCTACAGGTTTAGTTATTCAGGTTCCTGAGCATATTTCTAGGGGTGACAAAGTTAAAGTAAACACCGTTGAAAATAAATTTATGGGTCGAGCTTAATTATTTTAATAGTATAAATTGGTGGGGAACACATCCCACCAATTTTATGTTTAATACCCTATTAAAAATATCTTTCTAGGGTAAGTTGGATGTGATCATCTTGATCTAGTTGAGTGAGTATATCTTGCACATTTTTACTGTTAAAAAAGCGAACATCCAAGCTGAGTTTGTAACTGTCACCTAAGCGTCGACTTGCCTCAACAATAATACTCTGAGCGTTATGATCTAAATCGACACCTGCACCCCATAATATTTCACTACTTTGCACATCGTTAAAGGCGATACGGCTACCAAAAAACACATCATTTTGATTGATCACTGCAATATTCTCACCGCGAGAATCCCAACCATATTCCACTAAATAACCAATATCAATGGCACTATCAAATACACCTACGCGGGTGTATTCAAAACCAACTTGGCTAGCCCAGTAGTTTTGTGAATTTGTGTCGCGATATAAGCCTTCAACTTTCCACAGCCAGTCGCCTAAAGTAGCCTGTATATCAACTGATACTTGTTCCATCAGCACATAATAAGGTGTTAATTCTAAGCCGGTAGCTTGTTGCGATTGTGCTGAAAATACCGAGGCAACGTTAAAAAGTGGATCGCGATTGGTACCATTAAAATAACTGGTGCCAATATCAAAATCGCCGATGCTAGTTGTCCAGCGCAGTGCGTAATCTACATGCTGTTGACCTGCGCTTGCTTGATATTCAGCTTTGCTAGTATTAACCACTAAACCTGAGCGTAAACGGCCTTTTTGCCCAGCAAAAGTGCGTTCACGAAAACCGGGCATTACCAAAATATCAACAATGCCCCAATCACGAACTAACGATAAGTTAATCATTTGTTGGCCAAGTTTATCTTCGCCATCAATATCTTCAACACTGTCGGTTTGATTGATCACATCGACTAAATGTTGAAATTCAGTAACACCCCAATAAACTTTATTAATGCCAGTACGTAATTCCCAATCATTACCAACATGTGTCCAAGTGAGTTCGCGAATATCGCCATGGCTGCGTTGGCTGTCGTGTTGATCGTCACGTAAATAAGGCTTAAATATTAAGCTGTCGTCTTCGTTATTCCAATTCCAATAGAGTTCAGGTTCAACAAAAACAGATAAATTACTTTGCCCATTTTGTTCACTAAACTGCGCTTGTTGAAAAAAATAACGCGCCTCTAAACCAATCTTGCCGCTAACTTCAAATTCGTTAGCTATACTTGGTGTTGATAAAAATGGTGTTAATAAAATAGGCATTGTTAACATTAACAATGCGTAGGTTAAGTGATTTTTCATTACGCTTATATTTAACCTTAATGAGCTCTTTTTAATGAGTTTTTATTAAAATCTTTGTCGCTTAAACCGACGCGGAATTTATAATTTGTCCAGACTAATTCAGTGCTTTTGCCGTTTTGGTGATTCACCATGCTCATCGTCATTGGACGCCAATATTTATCTAAAAACTGTTGGTAATCTGCATAGGTTAATGTTTTTAATAATGAGTTTTTACGATCATAAAAATCAATTTTTTGAGTACGGTATTCTGTTTTATCTATCCAAACCACACGACGAGTGTAGCCTGAATTTTTATCAACAGGATATTGTTCAATCATAAAGCTATCAAGCCCATTGGTTTTTTCATCGCCTAAATATTTATAAGTGTATTTAGGTATTTCAAATGAACTTAAATCTTCGAATGAAAATTCTGAGCCCATAAAAGGTCCTGATTTATTGCGGGAAGAAATGCGTTTAACTCGCTTTAACGCTGGTAAGTATAACCATTGATCATCAGCACCTATCGCGTGCGAAAAGCTTAAAAAGGCAGTACCTTTTACATCACGTGGTTTATTAAAAATAGTTAAGCCTTTATCGCCGTCGTTGGTGACTTCTAAACTTTTAATTTTTATTTCACGGATGCTTGTCTGGCCTTGTTTGTTACGTAATTTCATTAACATCTTGGCTGTAGAGTCTTGCCAGCCTAAATCGCGTAATTTAGCTTCTTTAGAAATTGCTAAGCCTTGTTGCTCTGGTGTGGCAGCAGTACTTGGAAAAGCGGTGACTAACATTAATAATACTGCGAAAGACAGCCCTATCGCCAATGTTGATGAAACAGTTGATTGATAACAATTAGTTGAACATTTCATTTATTTTTTCTCCAAAGATGATTTGTCACCATTGTCTAATTTCATTAACAATGGCGGTAAAAATAGAAAATCTACAATCAGGGCTATTAAAATGGTAATTGCGGTTAATAATCCGGCATCACTATTTAGTTTAAAACTTGATTGCGCCAAAATGGTAAAGCCGGCCACTAATACAAAGGTGGTGATCCATAGCGCTCTACCGACACTACCAAAGGCATATTGCACAGCTTCTTGACTATTAGCGTTTTTATTGCGACGGGCATGTAAATATTTACTTAAAAAATGCACGGTGTCATCAACCACAATTCCTAAAGTCATACCGGTAACTACGGATAGCGCTAAACCTACTTGACCATCGAATAACCCCCACAAGCCAAAAGCAACAGCGGCGGGCGCTAAATTAGGTAATAAGCTAATAAGGCCATAACGAATAGATTTTAAGGCAATTCCCAGTAGTATCGATATTAATAGTAACGCAACGGTGGTGCCAATTAACATACTGCGGATATTACGTTGTCCAATATGTGCAAACATTAAACTTGGACTAGCAATAGTTATTTTGTATTCACTGGCGTTGTCTTTAAACCATTGCTGTAGTATTTTTTCCGTGGCGAGCATTTTATTTGATGTCATATTTTTAAAGGTGGCGATAATGCGCGCTGATGATTTATCAACATTGAGTTGATTATTTAAATCTAAACCATAAGGTAAAGACATTTCATATAACAATAAATATTGTGCGGCGAGTTCGTTATTGGCGGGTAACTTATACCAGCTTGGATCATCACTATGCATATTTTTATTTAAGCGTTTCATCGTATCTGTAATGGTATTGACATGATCGGTTATTGGCATAGCGCGTAACCAAGTTGTAAAATTATCAAGTGTTTTTAAGTATTTTGGGGAATTTATACCACTTGATTCTTGGCTATCAATAGATATTTCGACCACTGTCATACCTGATAGATGCTCTTGCATAAAATCAGTTGATTGGCGAAAAGGTACTGTTTCATCAAAATATTTTACAAAATCATCGTTGAGTTGATTATTTTGAATGAAAAATGCAAAACCAAATATAAATAATGACATGGTTGGTAAAAGTAGTTTGCGTTTTTTGATCACAAAGTCAGAAATTTTATCCATAATATCGTGCTTATCTTCAGCCTTTTGTTTGACGCGTAAAGGCAGTGCCATTAAAAGTGCAGGAAATAAAGTTACTGAGAGTAAAAATGCAATAGAAACGCCAATAGCCACTAAATTACCTAAATCTCTAAAGGGTGGGGAATCAGAAAAATTCATGCTTAAAAAGCCAATTGCCGTGGTGGCGCTGGTTAAAAATATTGGTTGTAAATTTACTTTTAAGCTTTCTAAAATAGCGGCACGTTTTTCCATACCACGACGCATTTCATAAAACATCGTCGATAAAATATGAATACAATCCGCCACAGCTAAGGTTAATATCATCGTTGGGGCTGATGCAGAAGGACCAGTTAAATAAAAACCCATCCAACCAGCTAAGCCCATAGTTGAGACAATACTTAAAATAATAATCACTACGGTAGAAATGGTGCCGGTGATGGTTTTTAATAATAATGCTATGGTAATAATAACCACTAAAAACATTAATGGTACTAGTGTTGACATGTCGTGAATTGACGATTCAGCAAAACTAGTATTCATCATTACCATACCTGATAAATAGACTTTTACTTCAGGGTTGTTTGCTTCAAATTCAGCCTTTAAAGCCCTTACTTTTTTAACGACCGTTGGCATTTCTTTTACCGGATTTTTACCAGGTAATTGAATGGTTACACTGACGTTGGTAACATCAGCTTTTGCAGAAATAATGCTGTTAATTAATAGCGGCTCTTTTAAGGCAATCGTTTTAATTTTTCTTAACTGCGCAACAGATAAAAGTGTAACATCGTCAACTAAATCTTCTACAATCATATCGTCTTCTTCAGCATGACTGTATTGAAAATTAGTGATTGAATCTACCCGTGTTGAAAAGGGTATTTGCCAACTTGCTTTGGTTAGTGCTTTTATTCCCGCGAGGTTTTTATTAGTGAAAATTTTCTGGTTTTTAGGTGCCAGAATAAAATTAACGGTATCACTTTTACTGTAAATTTTTTGCATTGATTCATAGGCGATTAATTGCGGATTGTCTTTGCCAAAAAACACCCGGTAATCACTTTTAAATACTAACTTTTGTGCGCCGTAGGCAGCGGCAAAAGTAAGCACAATTGCGGTTAATATTACCAACCAAGGGTGGTTAGTTAACCATTTAAACCATTTGGTAGACATTTTTTTCTCCATTCTTTTTGTGATAACACTGACGAATCGTCATATTAATAATAAAAAATAACGACAAAAGAACTTTTATTTCAATAGGTTAACCTTGAAAATTTCTTTGTCGTTAATAATTAGTTGCTGATCACTAAAAAATGATCGGCAATGATAAACTTAAAACATTAAAACATTAAAAAACTAAAACACGTCCACTTTGGGCAATTAAAGCGATTTCTTGTGAAAATAGCTGTGATAAAATTTTACGGGCGCTTTGGCGATAATCGTGATCTTTTTGTAAAGGAAGCCAGCCTATACCGTCTAGTAATATATTGTTATGATTGAAATATTCACGCTCAACCTCCAAACCTCGACGCCCTTCGCATTGCATAACGTCTTCGCCTAGCAAGGCAATAGTGCCAAAATTCATTGACCATAAAGCAAAAGAAATTTGCTGAGGATTAAGCTTATTAATATTTGTTAATTCTTTGTTTTCAATAGCTGTAGCAATTAATTTATGCATAATAGCCATTAATTTATTCTCTAAGCGTTCATGTTTTGCTAATTTCTCTGCACTTGCTTTGTTGTAAACCGTAGGGCTTTTTATCGCGATAACCGATTGAAATAAATCATGATGTAAAATGGCATAAATTAAATAGGATAAATGTATTGCTAATGCTCTTTCACGGCTATTACCATTAAAGGCTACGGCACGATTAAAAAGTGCAATGAGTATGGTTAATGCTTTATCGCCGATACCCATCAACAAATCTTCTTTACAAGAAAAATGTTTATAAACAGTACCTTTAGAACAAGGAAGCTTAGCAACCACTTTATCCATGGTAAGTGATGCAACACCTTGGCTTGCCAAGATTTCAAGCGCAGCATCAACTATCATCTCTTTGCGAGCGACAGGACAAATTTTTTGCTTAACTTTTTTTAGTGAAATCATCTATGCTATTCAGTCCAAGTACTATTTCAATACATATCCATAAAGATAATGACGATTCGTCATTTTGTGGATTTTAGGGGTGAATACACTTGCTGTCAATGATTATTTTCTTGTTTCTTCTACTGGTATTAAAAGTTTAGCCGTGGCCGGCATATTGAATTCCTGCCAATTCAGCAACTTCCTTTTTCCAACTGGTAATATCATTTTTGTTGAAGCTAGGTAAGGAGCTGTGCCCACAAGCTCTTGCCATTACTTGCATTAGTTGTGTGCTTGCATTAAAAAATCGGGCTAATTTTTCAGCACTTTTTTCAATGTTTAATTTGCTGCGCAGCGCTTCATCTTGGGTAGCTATACCGGCAGGGCATAAATTGGTATTACACATGCGAGCACCAACACAGCCAATGGCTTGTAATGCGGAATTAGAAACCGCAATAGCATCAGCCCCAAGCGCCATCGCTTTAATAAAATCGGGAGCGGTGCGTAAACCGCCGGTGATCACTAAACTGACATCATTTGCACTACGTTTATCAAGATGGCGTCTAGCTCGTGCTAATGCGGCAATAGTCGGTACAGAAATATGATCACGAAATATTTGCGGGGCAGCACCTGTTCCACCGCCTCTACCATCTAAAATAATATAGTCAACGCCAACAGCCAAGGCAAAATCAATGTCGTTTTCGATATGATTGGCTGATAATTTAAAACCAATGGGAATACCGCCAGTTATTTCTCTGACATGCTCAGCGACTTGTTTAAAATCGTCAGTAGTTTTTAAGTTGATGAACGTCGAGGGAGATACAGCGTCTTCACCGGTTTTTAATCCTCTTACTTGAGCTATTTTCACAGTCACTTTATTTCCCGGTAAATGACCGCCTGTACCTGTTTTAGCAGCTTGACCACCTTTAAAATGAAAAGCTTGCACTTTTAATAATTTTTCTTCACTGTAGCCAAATTGAGCGGAAGCTAATTCATAAAAATAACGGCTATTTTGTGCTTGCTCTTCGGGTAACATACCACCTTCACCAGAACAAATTCCTGTACCCGCTAATTCAGCTCCTTTTGCAAGGGCCACTTTAGCTTCTTGTGATAAGGCACCGAAGCTCATATCGCTAACAAATAAAGGTATCGCAAGCTTTAACGGTTTTTTAGCCTTTTTTCCGATGATCACTGCGGTGTTAACTACGTCATTATCAAGCAATGGCCTAGTTGCTAACTGCGCGGTTAGTATTTGAATATCGTCCCAATCAGGTAATAAATAACGGGGAACTCCCATTGCGACCATATCACCATGATGTGAAGAAATCCCTTCATTAGCGAGTTGATGAATATAAGCCACCGTTGGCTCTTCTTTGGTTATTTTAGCTACAGGCATTGCGTTTGTGGTTGTTGCTGCATTCTTAATTTCAACTGCTGTGCCAATGTCGGCATTGATAAACTTGTTATGGCTGCCGTCACAATAAGGTGTATTAGCTGAATGTTTACATTGACAAAGATAGGCATCAGCTGTTTTATTTGTGGTAAATTTTTGTGGAGAAAATTCAGTCCCTGCATGTGAACCATCACAAAATGGNTGYTTKTTRGNRYGTSYWYAAGTACAAAAAAAATAATTTTTGTCTTTTTCTAAGCTAACTTTAGTTGGTTTAATATCGGCAATAACGGGTTTAGACATAGTGGGATCACTTATTTGGTAATTTTTATGAATTAAGATGAGTTAAGTGTAGCTAAACTGGTGTTTTTTGCTTTTTATCGGTTTTTTGTTTCTTTTTGCATATCGGTGTTTTGTTTATTAGATTGTTTAGCCATCATTAGCGGTTGTTGAAGAATTTTCCAAAATGTTTGTTCATTGTTTGTTCTGAAATATTCTAATCCAACCCTGAAAGTAGTTGTTTTATCTGTTGTATAAGGCGATAAAAAGGTAGAAAACAAGCGATCCCAGCATGAAAAAAGAGTACCGTAATTACTATTAGTTTCTTTTATATAAGCCGAATGATGAACTTTATGAATACGTGGAGTGACAATAAGCCAACCCATAATGCGATCTATTTTGGTGTTTATATTGATATTACTGTGATGCCATAATTGAATAATGGTTGAAGTAATAGCATAAATCACCATTGCTTTAAGGGGTAATTGAGTGAATAACATGAAAATAGCAAAGATTAAGCTAGTAGCAATTTGTTCAAAAGGGTGATGGCGGAAGTTAGTCGTAACATCTAACTGAATGTCTGAATGATGAACAAGGTGCATGCACCATAATAGCTTATAAGTATGGAATAAACGATGGATCCCATAAGAAAATATATCAATTATTAATAGTGAAAGTAGCAGAAAATATGCTGGAGATAAATTATTTTCTAATAAATAAATCAGCGTGTATTCATGTTTTATCGTGATCATACTGATAGAGAATAGTGTTATTAATAAAGTAAAACCCCATTTTATTAATAAGTTAAACAAATATAAACCAAAGTTATTGAGCCAGCGTTGTTTAAGATCACTTATAACTTCTCTGGGGAAAAAGTATTCCCAGAGAAGTAATAACACTAATGTAAAAGCTAGATAATTTCTGCTTAGTTCAAGCATGAATAATTTAATGTATCATTTATTTTTTGCGTTTTTTTACGATAAACATTATCACTGCACCAACGGCAAGTAATGGCAACATACTTGGTTCAGGAACAGGGGTAGGGGCTGGGCCTATACCTGCATAAGTTATAGTTGAAGCTCCTGCAAAGGCAGATAAACCGAGGATTAATTTTGAATAAAGGTTAAATTTTTTCATTGGTACTACTCTCCTGATATGGTTATTTATTAACCAAGCATAGTTTGAGCCAGATAGTATATCCGTATGAAAAACATACAGTTAATTTTTTGTTTTTTGAAAGAAATTAAACTTTGTAAAAAAAGCTGACACCGATTTACCAGTTATCTCTTAAGCCCCGTAAGGCAATAAATACTTGTTTTTCATCTGGATTTGTTAATTTCAGATGCCCAATGATATCGGGGTTATCTAATCTCATAAAGGTATTAAAACACCGTTCATCACCAATCGTTGTTTGTATTGTTCCTGCTTGATAACTCGTTGCTTGTACTTGGTTTAACCATGCTTTTGCCATTTTGTTTTTTGGTTCAATGGCTAAGGTGAAGCGTAAATTGTTTTCTAAATAATCATGGCCAGGGTAAACCACAACATTATTAGGTAAATGTTGAAAGTGTTGGCTAATAGTATTGAACAGTGTTTCTTCATCGCCACCCGAGCGACAATGACCAACACCGGCATTAAATAAAGTATCACCAGTAAAAACAGCAATAGGCTGAGCATTATTTAAAACCATAAAACATAAATGCGCAAAAGTATGACCTGGAGTATCTAAAACACGTAATTGGCAATTATTATCAAGATCAATAACTTCATCGGTATTAAGCGTGCGACTGAGCCGAGGAATTTTATTAATGCCATTTTTATGCGCCCAAACTTCACAGTTATATCGCTTTACTAAATCTTCGTTACCTTGGGTATGATCCCAATGTTCATGAGTATTGATAATTGCTGTGAGGGATAAGTTTTTTTTGTCTAAATATTGACTTGTTTTTAACGCATCCCAAGGATCAATAACTATCGCGGTATTATTGTTTAATTCAATAATATAGGTGAAATTTCTTAGTTCATTAGCGGTGTATATTTGATGTATTTCCATTATTTTAGCTTTATCAGTACAGTCATAATGTTCAAACTATCAAGTTGACTAAAAACACGCAAGTATCAATCGTTCACAAAGCTAATTGAAGATATTCTTGGTACTTTTAGCACTATCCTGTATCTTGACTTTAAATGCTTCAAACGAACATTTACTACCCAAAAGATATAGCAATAACCAAGGACTTAAAATGAAACTTTATGGCTCAACAACTTCCCCTTATGTGCGTCGAATTCGTTTATATTTAGCGATGTTAGCAGATAAAAATAAAACAGATAGTCTTTACCAGTTTGTTAATATGGATATATTTTCAGAGGCTGGGCGTGCACAGTTGTTGGCGGATAATCCAACCCTAAAAGTGCCTTATTTAGTTGACGCAGAACAAAATATTTTTGATTCTCGCGTTATTTTTAGATATTTAAACAAAAAACATTCTCAGCCAGAACTATCATGGCGTGAAGAAAATCTGCTTACCGTAATAGATGCAGTTAACGATTCATTGGTTAGCCTATTTTTAATTAAACGCTCTGGTTTAGATAACACACAGGATTATTTGTTTTTTAATTTACAAAATGAGCGGGCAGCAACAATTATTAGTCAGTTAAATACTGAGGTGTTAAACGGTAATTTTGAGGTCTGGGATTACCCCACTATTTGTTTGTTCTGTTTACTTGATTGGGCCAGTTTAAGAGAACTGTTTCCGTTTGATGAGTTTCCAGCTTTAACTAAATTAATGCAAAAATATAAAGAACAAGAAAATTTATCTAGTGCTGTAAAAGAAACTGATCCTCGAAACTAATAGCTAGTAGATAATGCTTAGCTTTTCTTTTAGAACGATACACCAGACTAAAATGAGTAAGTAGTACCAATCATTGCTTGGTTTTGTTGGTTTTGCTCTACTAATTGACTTGATGCGAAGTTATTACTTACCGACGTTGCCGTTATAGCACCAGTGACACGCCATTTTTTATTGATAGTGTAACTACCTATAAAACCTAAAGAAGAAGTATAAATAGGCGCTATATAATCACTATTGTTAAGGTTGAAATTATTCTTTTTTTGTTCATCTAAACGGGCAGCAACAGCTAAATTAAAATCATTGTAATGTAAAACCACTAATGCACTTTGTAAATATAAAATACTACTCGTTGCGTTAGCGCTATGGTCACTTAAAAAGCCTGTTTCAGCACTAAAGCGTCCATAATTATATTGAGCGCTACCTTTTAGGGTGTGATTAAATTCTATCTTTTGAATATGAACTACCGCATTATTAGTTTGCCATTCGTTATAAYGTTCGATCATATTTGGGCTAATAATTGTATTTTGCTGACTTTGCCAAATATTACTATTCTCTGCTAAGTTTGAGGATAATAATTCAGTTGATAAATCATTTATTAGATAAGGAATTATCACCGCTACATTTGAAGAAAAGAGCAGTTCATCTTGTGGTTGTACCGCTATTTTATCTTGCGGCTTTTGTTCTGCCATAACCGGTAAAGCTAGAGCAGATATAATTAGAGTTAATAGGCTGATAATTAATCCCTTTGTTATCAATTTTTGCATCAAGCTTACCCTTTGTGAGTTTTAAATGTTTTTAATAGTATATTGATATTTACTATAAATAATTGATTTTATGTGGTATTTTATTTTTTTGATCTATGATTAAATATTGTAACTGTTCCCGAAACATTATTTTTTTAACTAGATTAACTATAGTTACCTTTTGTAAAAACGTTGCTAAAAAACAGCAAAAATGTCAATAAAAATAAAAATAAATAATAGCTGTTTGATCTCAGTAGAATTTTTTTTGTAAAAATTTTCTATTTGATTTTAACCAACAAGGGGGAGCAAATACTTATGCGGATTGCTATAACTAGGTTACAATTGCATGTCAATTTTTTCGAGGGTGTGTGTTTGTTAGCTGTTATACGTATTTTACTATTAGCCATAGCGTTAATTCTTATTTCTGTGGCGCTTTCTTTATATTGTTTAGTTAGGCCTTTTCGACGTAATAATGTTTATTATGCCGCTAAAAGTTTGGGGAAAGTTGCAAAATTATTAGGCTTGAATGTTGAAGTAAGAATACCTGAATCAGTTAAAGATAAAGGTCCTTTTGTTTTTGTATGTAATCACCAAAATAGTTATGACATATTTACCGTGAGCAATGCCGTACAGCCAGCAACGGTCAGTGTTGGCAAAAAAAGCTTAAAGTGGATCCCTTTTTTTGGGCAAATGTATTGGTTAACAGGCAATATTTTAATTGATCGTAAAAATAGTAATAAAGCGATGAATACTATTGCACTTACTGCCAAAAAAATTAAAGAACGTCAGTTATCGGTATGGCTTTTTCCTGAAGGTACACGGAGTAATGGCCGTGGTTTATTACCTTTTAAAACAGGTGCATTTCGTACGGCATTACAAGCACAAGTGCCAGTAGTGCCAGTTTGCGCGAGCAACACCCATGATAAAATCAATTTGAATCGTTGGAACAATGGCAAACTTATTATTGAATTTCTTGATCCTATTTATCTAACCAACGAAAATAATGAAAATGTTCGAGCAACAGCAAATAAAACTCATGACTTAATGAAAGAGCGTATTAACCAGCTTAATCAAGAAATTATTAAATTAGAAACAAGTGAATTAACTAAATAATGGCAACTATCATGGATAAAGAATTACAACAATGGCGTGAACATACTGAATTGTTAGTGGCCGATTTAATTGCTGATGGCTCTAATGAAGAAGTATTTCATACGATAGAGCATCACTTTGCGAGTGAAAATTTTGATTTATTAGAACAAGCGGCAATTACCGCCTTTAAATTGGGTCTTGAAATAGAAGAGCCGGAAGAAGCCGAGTTAGAAGATGGTAGTAAAATTTTTGCCTTCGATATTTCTACAGAGCAACCGCTTGATGTTGAAATTATTTTCAAAGAAACTCAGTCTATGTATGAGTTAGCTCAAAAATGTAAAGTTGACTACGATGGATGGGGTACTTATTTCGAAGAGTAATAACTGAAAAATATTATAATAATGTCTTGAACTGTCTGTAAAATAAACTAAAATAAACTGAAAAAGTAGTTAACTCTATTTTAAATAAAAATATAATAATATAAATTACGTGCTCAAAGGAGAGAGAAATGGAATGGTTAGAAGCATTATTTAATCCTGCAACATTATCATTATTAATACCAATTATTGCCCTAGTTGGTGCTTTTAGTGTTGCGGCAATTAAAGCACATCATAAACATCTTGAACGCATTGAAAAAATCAAACACGGTTTTGATCCTGATTTAAAGTAGTTTTTTCTGTGTAGAAGCAAAACAGATAACAACAAGCTAATTTATAAGTTTTATCTTTATAAATTAGTGTATTAAATTAGTATAGTTATAGTAATACTCGTGCGGTTATACCTAGTAAAGCAACGCCCGTTGCTTTTTCTACCCAATGAATATTATTTCGTAATTTATTTAAAAATAATGAATGAGAAAGTATTGCGGCGATCAAGCAATACCAAAGCGTATCAATACCTCCCACCGTAAATACCATTATAACTTTTTGCTGCCAACTAGCATTTGCTTCAATAAATTGGCTAAACAATGCTAAAAAAAATATGGCAAGTTTAGGGTTTAAGAAGGCGATCATAAAGCCTTCCCAAGCACTTTGTTTTAATGAAACCTTACTTTTAATTTGATTGATTTTTGCCAGCGCAGACTTTGCCGTAAAGGCTTTAAACGCTAACCATAGTAAAAAACCAGCACCAGCATATTTAATAATATTAAATAACCAAGGTGTTTCATTAATTAAAACCGCCATGCCTAATACGGTTAAAACGGCATATAAACTCACCGCTAAACCGTGAGTAATACTAGTGACTACACCGTTTAATCGACCACCAGCAACGGTATGTTTTAATACCATCGCTAGGCTTGGTCCCGGTGTCATCGCACCCAAAATACAAATAGTGGCTAATGATAGCCAAGCAGTTAATTCCATGCGTTTTCCACTTTATAAATACCTGAGTGATCTGCAGAGGCATGTTTTATTATTATCACGATTTTAAATGTACCATTTAAACTTTTTTAATTCCATAAAGCATAGTGTAAAGCACAGGCACCACAATTAAGGTAAGTAGCGTGGCAAAACCTAAACCAAACATAATGGTTACCGCCATGGACTTAAAAAACACATCAAACAATAATGGGATCATGCCTAAAATTGTGGTAATTGCTGCCATTGCAACAGGTCGTACACGACTCACCGCAGAATCAAATACAGCCTGATAAGCCACTTTTCCTGAAGCCAGTTCAATATTAATTTGATCAACTAAAACAATACCATTTTTCACTAACATGCCTGATAAACTTAACAAACCTAATAATGCCATAAAGCTAAATGGTGCACCCATGCTGAGTAAACCAACACTTACGCCAATGAGTGCTAATGGCACGGTTGTCCAAATAACCAGAGCAGATTTAAATGAATTAAACAGCAATACCGTAATAATAAACATTACTAAATAACCTAAAGGTAAACCACCAAATAAAGCTTTTTTAGCCTTGTTTGAAGATTCAAATTCACCCCCCCATGTCATTGTATAGCCGCTCGGTAATTTAATTGCTTCAATGGCTGGTTTTATACGTTTGAATAAACTTGCAGCGGTTTCATCACCTAACACATCCGGATCHGCCATTAHSGTGATVGTGCGTTTACGATCVCGACGCATAATTAAAGCATCTTCCCATTCAGTGGTAAATTTACTGACTACTTGCGTGATAGGCACATATTGATGCGACGATTGACTGTAAACTTGTAGTTCGGGCAAGCTATCAATGTTTAGTCTTTCTGCTTTAGGTGCGCGTGCCACTATGGGTAACAGTTTAGTATCTTCGCGATATAAGCCGACTTGTTTACCCGAAAAATTAGTTTGCAATAACTGATCTAAGTCTTGCTTGGTTACGCCAACTCTGCGTCCCATTGCTTCATTAAATTGTGGGCGGATCACCTTGGTACGCTCTCGCCAGTTATCTCTAATGTTAAAAGCTCCATTATCTTGATGTAAAATTGCTTTTGCCTGTGCGGCTAAATTTCTTAACACATCTGGGTTTTCACCACTAAAACGTGCCTCTATTTTGGCATTAGTGGCTGGACCAATTTCCATACGTTTAAGCTTAAATTGAGCTTGCGGATAGTTGTTAATCATATATCCCCGCAATTTTGCTAATACTTGTGGTAACACTTCGCGGTTTGCTACGCGAATAATGAGTTGCCCATAAGCAGCATAAGATTTTTGTGGTGCATAAGTTAGCATAAAGCGTGGTGCACCTCGGCCTGTGGTGGTGGTGATCTGTTTTACTGCCGGCAGTGTTAATAGATAATGCTCAATGGCTTCAATATCTTTTTGCGTTTCACGAATATCCGAACCTTGAAATCGCCAATAATCTAAATAAAACATCGGTGTATTTGAGGGCGGAAAAAACGATTGCTTTACTTTGGTAAAGCCAAATACCGCGACGATAAAGAGTAACAACATAGTTAACATGGTGGTTTTACGATAATTCATACAAAGGTTTAGTAATGCTTTGTAAGCAGTAAAAATAGCACCTTGATATAAGTGTTCGTCATTATCAGGATCATTTAATTCTTTATCATATTGACGTGTTTCTTTAAACATTATGTCAGCAAAAAAAGGTGTTAGAGTAATTGCCGTTAGCCAACTTAACATTAAAGAAATCAACAGTACCCAAAACAAACTCCCCGCAAATTCGCCGGTAGCATCTGATGATAAACCTATGGGAGCAAAGGCAACCACAGCAATAACAGTCGCGCCAAGCAGCGGTAAATAAGTTTGTTTGGTGATCGCTAAGGCTGCTTGTAATTTAGTTTTGCCTTTTTGTAGGCCAATTAATATACCTTCGGTAATGACAATGGCGTTATCTACCAACATACCTAGAGCAATAATGAGCGCACCTAATGAAATCCGCTGTAAGTCAATGGCAAAAAATTTCATAAAAATAAAAGTGCCAAGTACCGTTAATAACAATACTAAACCAATTAAAATACCGCTACGTACCCCCATAAATATAAGTAACACTGCAATAACTATGGCAACAGCTTCAGCTAAACTCACCATAAAACCTTGCATTGAATTATTTACTTCAGCGGGTTGGTTATATACCGTGGCTATTTTCATTCCAATAGGACGGGCGTATTCTAATTCGGCTAAGCGTTGGTCTATTTTCTTGCCAATTTTTACTACATTTACGCCAGAAGAGAATGAAATACCCACCAATAAAGCTTGTTGACCATTGTAGTTAGTAATGTGATGCGGTACTTCAGCGTATTCACGACTAACGTTAGCCACATCGCCTAAATAAATTAACTGTGAAGCACCCGGATTAGAAATAATTAAGTTTTCTAATTCCCTGATACTTTGAAATTCCCCGGTTGGATGAAAGCGAATATATTCACTGCCAACCTTAACGGCACCGGCGTTAGAAACTTGATTTTGAGTGTGTAATAATTGAAAAATTCGATTAGTTGAAATACCTAGTGCGGCTAATTTGTTACGAGCAATTTCTACCACGACTTGTTCTTGTTGCTCACCGGCAACGGTGATTTTACCAACGCCTTTTATTAACACTAATTCTCTACGTAAATAATCTACATAGTCTTTAATTTCTTCATAACTATAGCCGTCACCACTAATGGCAAATAAAACCCCATAAACATCACCAAAATTGTCAATAACATTAGGTGTGCCTACACCTGGTGGTAAGTGAGGTTTTAGATCAGTTATTTTTCGACGCAATTCATCCCATATCTGTTTGAGATCGTTTTTGCGATAGATTGGCTTCATCTCTATGGTTATTTGTGAAAAACCAGCAGACGAAATAGAGGTTATGTAATCGACATAAGGTAATTGTTGAATTGCATTTTCTAAAGGATAGGTAACTTCTTCTTCAACTTGAGTGGGGGATGCGCCAGCATAGGTTGTAGTGATCATTGCCTTTTTTAAGGTGAATTCAGGATCTTCTAAACGCCCTAAACCGTTGTAAGCAATAACACCACCAATCAATAATATTGCAGCAAACATCCAGCTGCTAACACGGTTTTTAATTGAATATTCTGCTAGTTTCATTTATAAGCCCTGCTCACGATCCCAAGATTTTATTTGCATACCCTCAGACAAATAATGAACTCCTGCAGCCACGACTTGATCTCCAGCAACAATACCATTAAGTATTTCAATGCCTTGGCTAGTGATATTACCCACAATAACCTTTTTCCGATTTACCTTCATAGTTTTGCTATTTACTAACCATATATAACTTGGATTGGTGGTTAAACTTTTATCTTCAGGTGAAAATACCGCACTTACGGGCAGTAAAAATTTATTTTTTTGTTCGTTAGTTACTTTTGCTAAGTCGATACGAATATTGGCGCTCATCCCCGGTAAAACATTGAATGTTTTTGGTGCGGGTAACGAAAAAACGACTCTGTAGGAAAGTGTGCTTGAATTGGCTTGAGTATCCCATTCTTTAACTGAAACTAAAAACTCTTGCTTGGGGTGAGAATCAAATATTACTGTAGGTTGATAATGAGTATCTTTTTTGACACGAGAAATAATGCTTTCAGGAATTTGAATTGAAATATCAATCATATCGCGCGAAATTAATGTTAAAATAGTTTGTTTAGCTTGTATGGTTTCATGATTTTTAACCATAACATTAGCAATACTACCGCTAAATGGTGCAGTTAAGTGAGTATATTTTAATTCAGTTTTAGCACTGTTTAATGAGGATAACGCTACACTTAAATTAGCTTTGGCTTGATCAAATTGTGACTGCGGTGCAAGTTTTCGCACCAGCATTACTTTAGCCCGTTCAAACTGTGATTTTGCCAATTGATAACGCGCGGTTCTGTCGTCTACACGCAATTGAAAATCTTTAGGATCAAGTTTAACTAATAACTGATCTTGTTTTACTTCATTCCCTGCTCTAACAGGAAAATCAACAATTTGACCGTTTACACGAAAAGCAAGTTTTGATTTTGTATTTGCTTCTACTTCCGCAGGAAAATTACGATAGTCACGATTGTTTGGATTTTTAACAGTAAAAATTTTAGCAGGATGAATAACCGTATGGACTACTTTCACATTTGCTTGTTCACCGCATGCACTTAACATGATCAAACTAACAATATTGACAAATAACAGTGTGCGTATTTGCTTACTGAACACAAACATAAATAAACCCCTACGTAAATATAAACTAGACTGCGTAGTCTAATGTTGTCAAACTAGACTGTCTAGTTTATTTTGTTAGAATAAGTAAAATTGTTGCCCTAAATAATAGTGCATGTTAAGAGTTCAAGTAGATGAAAGTAAAAACACGTAGTAAAAGTCAGATAAAACGTCAGCAAATACTCGCTGCAGCAACTGAGCTATTTACCGAACAGGGATATGCAGCAACGAGTATGGACTTGATCGCTAATAATGGTGAAGTTTCTAAACAAACGGTATATAGCCACTTTGGTTCAAAAGACGAGTTATTTGCTGCGGCTATTGAACAAAAATGTGATTCGTATCATATGCTCGATTTTGAGGTAGATGATTTAACTGATCCCAAACAGTCATTGTTAATTTTGGCACAGCGGTTTTTAACTATGCTAACGTCTAAAGAAGCCTGCGCGGTACATAAAATATGTGCTTATGAAGCAATATCGCATCCCACGTTGTCAGAATTATTTTATCAAGCCGGGCCCGAAAAAATTACCACGGAAGTTGCCGAGTTAATGACATTACTAAACGAGCGAAACATATTGAATATCGCCAATCCACATTTTGCCGCGTTGCAATTTTTAAATATGATGAAAGGTGAAGCGTGGATGCGGGTAGAATTTAATACTAAGCATCAAGTTAGCCAAAACGAAATTGATGCTTATTTGTTATCGAGTGTTGAACTGTTTATGCGTGGTTATGGTTATAAAACGTAGATCATAGCGTTTGATTTTACTGTGTTTTGTTAAGTAAATACTTTTGACAACAACTCACTTATGATCATGAACAAAATTTAAACCTTTAGATGCATTTTATATTGACCAAGGCTTTTTTTACCTGTTTTTTACTGATGTGATACTATAGTGCCACATTTTATTTTTCATTAGGTGATTTTATGAGAGTTGAATTAGTTACTTCATTAAAACGTCAAGCGACCAAAATATTAGCCGATCTCCATTCTTCAAAAGAACCCGTGTTAATCACTGAACATGGTCAACCATCTGCTTATTTAGTTGATGTTGATCATTATGAATTTATGCAGCAACGGATGCAAATTCTTGAGGGTGTAGCTCGTGGAGAGCAAGCAATAAAAAATAAAGAAATTCTACCTAATAGTGCAGCCAAAGACAAAATGAGCAAATGGCTGAAATAATATGGACATCTCCAGCACTTGATGACATGGATGAAATTGCAGAGTACATAGCGATTAGTAACTTATCGGCGGCAAAAAAACTTGTTAAAACAATATTTCGTAAAATTAATAGGCTGGAGAATTTTCCAGAAWCAGGAAAAAAACCTTTAGAGTTGGCCAATCTTAATTATAGGGAAGTAATTGTTAACCCTTGTCGTATCTTTTATAAAATAGATGGGGACAAAATTTTCATATTACATGTAATGCGGCAAGAGCGAGATCTAAGAAGGTTTTTACTTTTGAGTTAATAATTCCATGCCTATGTACTTGGCTCATGAACGTCATTTACACAGTCTTTTGAGCGGACATGGTTGGATGTTATATATTAGCAATGCATGGATGAGTCTATAATTAAAAGTATCAGTTAATCTTAATAAGGATGAATAATGAAATTTTCGATGATGATTTTACCGGTATTGTTAATAATAACAGGCTGTACAGCAATATCTACACTGTCAACCGCAGACAAAAATTTAGCGTATAAAGATTATATTACAACGAATAATTTAGCGAGCAAAAACAAAATAGTCACCTTTAACTTTACCGGTTGGCAGTCATTAACCACAGATTATTTGATTATTTCAAGCTTTGCTAATAAAAAATATTTACTTGAAATTAATGGTTATTGTAATGATTTGAATTATGATCATACCATTTATATCCATCAGTCAACGAGTACCATTTTATCGGCACGATTTGATTCGATTTCAACCGCGAGTAATCCTCAATTAAAGTGTTTTATTAAAACAATTTACCCGATAAATAAAGCTCAAGCCAAAGAGATTGTTGCTATCGGTAAACCTTTATAAAATAACATGGCTATGCAGATAACTCAGATATTTATACTAATCGTCATCTTCGAGACGCTTTTATCGATTTATCATGTTTTTTCAAAGAGATCCACGCTTAAAAGACTGCGGGAATGACAATCCCCAAGTACATAGACATGTAATTCTTTATGAGAATTCGGTACGCAGCCTATGTATGCTAAAACACTGAGCAGAGCTTAAATAGTAAAAGTGCCTAATTGGCTTTGTAATTCTGCGGCAAGTTTAGCTAAATCTTGGCTTGCTGATTGGGTTTGCTCACTGCCTGCGGTGGTTAACTCTGCAACTTCATTAATGCTCACAACGTTGTTATTTATTTTTTGCGCCATCGTTGATTGTTGCTCAGCAGCGGTTGAAATTTTATTATTTAATTCATTCAGTGTAGCAACCTTAGTCGCAATATTATCTAATGACATTACTGCTTTTTCTGAATTTTCGATGGTTTTATTGGCTTGTTCGCATCCTGAATTCATCACTTGTACTGCATTTTTGCTACCTAATTGTAAACTTTGGATCATCTCTTCAATTTCTACTGTTGCTGCTTGAGTACGGCTTGCTAATGTTCTAACTTCATCAGCCACTACCGCAAAACCTCGGCCTTGTTCACCTGCTCTGGCGGCTTCAATGGCAGCATTTAGCGCTAATAAGTTGGTTTGCTCGGCAATACTTTTAATCACATCTAAAACATTGCGGATATTTCCACTTTCTTGCGCCAACGTTTCTACCACTTTGGCAGCGTCATCAATGGCTGTTGCCAGTGCTTGTATGGTGGCAGAGTTTTCGGCCATGATCAATAAGCCAGACTGAGTTTCCTGATCTCCTTCATTGGCGGCAGTAGCCGCTGTCATGGCGTATTGAGTTATTTCCTGTACTGACACATTCATTTCGTCTATCGCCTGACTAATTTCGGTGGTTTGAACTTTTTGGTGTTCAATGTTAGTACCACTTTCTACGGCAACAGCAGCAACTTGCTCTGAAGCCGAAGCTAATTGAATGGTCGAATCGGAGACCTGTTGTAACAAGGCGCTAAATTTTATTAACATTTCATTGAAAGCTTGCGCAGTTAAGCCAATATCATCTTGAGATTCAATATTTACTCGATGGGATAAATTTGCATCACGGGTTATCTGAGTGATCATGGCACGTAAGCGTGCTAACTGGCGGATGATTTTATTATTTAGATAAACCGCCATGATTATGCCAATAACGGTTGAAATGATAACAATGAGTAAAGTAGTGAGTTTAGATGAATGAATATTATCTTTGGTGACCACAAAAAAACCATCGGCTTTTTTACTGGCATAGGTTACTAATTGTGACATATAGTCAGTTATTTGTTGATTTTCACCTACGGTATTTTTATTTTTAAAATTGAGGGCGACAGTATGTCCTCGACTCAACAAAATAGTGAGTATTTGTTGTTGATTTGAGCTCCATTTAACAAAAAACTGTTCGGTTTTTTTAATCAGTTGTTCACCTTCAACACCTAAAATTTGTTTGTGCACTAAAGCCAATTTTCTTTCAATTTGTTGATTATATAAGTTGAGTTGTTGTTGAGCATTTTTAATCGTTGTGGGGTTTATGTTGGTATCCATTAAGGTGTTTTCGACTAAATATTGGATTTTTAATATATCGACATTAGCCATTAATGAGGCTCTAGTGACGATAAGCGGATGCTCATACATCTTAATAGCTATCTTTCCTAAACTGGAAATATATTTGACACTGTATAGCCCCGAAAATAGTCCTAAAAATATTAACAAGGAAAAACCTAATACTAATTTATATTTATCAAAAAATTTAAAAATATTTTGCATGTACATCACCTTTTAATAGTAATACTTAAGGGCTATTGAGCCGTTTGGTATAAAAATTAACTTGACGAGATTGTGTTATGAAGGTCGATCCTCCGCTAATATTAAGATTGATCACTACCTTTTGACCAGCCACAGTAAGTAGAGATAAAGTGGTTAGTCGATTTAAAATCGGATAGGGCTTATTTAATAGATTGTTTTTATGAAGAAAATATTTCAAGGTTCAGATATTTTTATCTGTGGAGACTCTCCCTGTTGAATTACGTACCACTAACTCCGGTGTATAGTGAGTCACAATGTTTTTAAGGGATTGATTTCTAACATGGGCAATCAATAAGTTAGTGGCATTTTCAGCAATTTGATCATTGGGCTGATCAGCGGTGGTTAGTGTTGGCCATGTTTGACGAGAAAACGGACTGTTTTCAAAGCCGACAATAGATAATTCTTCAGGTATGGCAATATTCATTAAGCGTGCTGCGAACAAGGCTCCAGCGGCAATTTCATCGTTACAAGAGAATATCGCGGTAGGTTTTATTTCTTCTGCAATTAACGATTTAGCGCCATGAACCCCCGATTCAAATGAATATTCGCCATGAACAATCAAATTTTCACTGATGGCAATATCATTATCTTTTAGTGCTTGGGTATAACCAGATAAACGCTCAGAACTCGATTTATGTTCAGCACCACCGACAATAAAACCAATATGGCGATGGCCTAAATCAATTAAATGTTGGGTTATTTTGTAAGAGGCTTGATGATCGTTAACCATAATACAGGGGGTAAGATCATCAGGAGCAACATCACCCGACATAATACGGACTATTTTTACATCAAGTTGCTTCATCTGTTGCACAAATTCAGGCATTTCTGAAAAGGGTGGGGTTAACACTAAACCGGCAACGCGTGACTGTTTTACCATGGTTGAGATTTCTTGTGTAATATTATCGGCTTTGGCGTTACAAGGATGAATAAGTAGTTCATAACCTTGCTTTTTACAGGCAGATAAAATACCCTTTTGCATATCTATTATGTAATAAGCATTTGGGTTGTCGTAAACGTAGGCAATACTATAAGATTTAGTGCCAGCAAGGTTTCTGGCGGCAAGATTGGGCTGATAATCTAATGCTTTAACGGCGGCTAATACTTTATCGCGAGTTGCTTGGCGTACTGATACTTCATTATTGATCACGCGAGAGACGGTTTTTATTGATACTTCAGCCTGTTTAGCAACGTCATTGATGGTAGCTTTCATTAAGTTTATAGCCTATTACTTTTAATTATTTTTATTATCTAGAATAACTTGCGAGCATAAGAAGATTGTTTTCTTATTTATTCTTTACTAATTGCCGAATTATCGCACATTAATTACTGATAATATACCAATTGACAGCGCTGTCAATTGGTATATTATTATCACCTTACTTTATTTGCATAAAAAAAAGCCAGCATAGGAATATACATGACTGCACGCCAATCACTGTCGAGTTGGAAAAAATTGACCCAACTTGCACAACAAAAAAAATCTCAACACATGAATACGCTTTTTGCTCAAGACAGTGAGCGCTTTGCTAAGTTTTCGGTTGAGCTGCCAAAAATGCTGTTAGATTATTCAAAAAATTTAATTGATAGTGAAACCATGGCAACGCTTTTTGAATTAGCAAAAGAAACACATGTAGCTGATTGGCGTGAGAAAATGTTTGCGGGTGAAAAAATCAACAAAACTGAAAACCGAGCTGTACTTCATACCGCACTTCGTGGCAGCAATGAAAAATCATTAACGGTTGATGGCGAAAATGTTAGTGAGCATGTTGAAGCGCAATGGCAAAAAATGGAAGCCTTTGTCAATAAAGTACGACAAGGACATTGGTTAGGTTATTCAGGTAAACGTATTACCGATATTGTGAATATTGGTGTCGGTGGTTCAAATCTTGGCCCGCAAATGGTCACCGAAGCGCTAAAACATTACAGTGATAATAGCGTTAATGTGCATTATGTCTCGAATGTTGATGGTGCGCAGATTGTCGAAATTTTACGTCCGTTAGATCCTGAAAAAGTCTTATTTATTGTTTCATCTAAAACCTTTACCACCACTGAAACCATGATGAATGCTGGCACTGCAATGAAATGGTTAACCGCCTCATCGTTTGATGAAACTGCTGTCGGCAAACATTTTGTTGCCGTTACTGCTAACAAAGAAAACGCCATGAATTTTGGCATTGAAGCTAAAAATATTTTTGGTATGTGGGATTGGGTTGGTGGCCGTTTTTCTTTATGGTCGGCCATTGGTTTACCCATTGCGTTAGATTTAGGATTTGATCAATTTAAAGCCTTACTTGATGGCGCACATGAAATGGATGAGCATTTTGTCAATGCACCGTTCGAGCAAAATATGCCAGTGATCATGGCAATGCTTAGTGTGTGGAATACCACCTTTTTAGGCTCACAATCGCAAGCAATACTTCCTTATGATCAAACCTTGCATATGCTTACTGCTTATTTACAACAAGCAGAAATGGAAAGTAACGGTAAATCGGTTAATTGGCATGGTGAAGCGGTGAACTATGCAACGGTTCCTTCTATTTGGGGCGAGTTAGGCATTAATGGTCAACACGCCTTTTACCAATATTTACATCAAAGCAATAACGTAGTACCTGCCGATTTTATTGGCTCTGTTGCTAGTGTTACGCCAGTTAAAGGGCATCATGAAACATTAATGTCGAATTTCTTTGCGCAAACGCAAGCGTTAATGACTGGGGTTAATGAAGAACAAGTACGGGCAGATCTTAAAGCAAAAGGCAGAACCGATGCTTATATTGATATGGTCGCACCGCATAAAGTTCACAAAGGTAACAGGCCAACCAATACTATATTATTAAAACGTATTGACCCTGCCACATTGGGTAATTTAATTGCTATGTATGAACATAAAATATTCGTGCAAGGTATTGTTTTACAAATTTGTTCGTTCGATCAATGGGGGGTGGAGCTGGGTAAAGGTTTAGCGGCTAACATTCAAAAAGAATTAGCCAGTGATCAAATATCGGCTGAACACGATTGTTCAACGATGAGTTTACTTAACTATTATCAAGCAGCAAAATAGCTGAAATCAGTTCATTTATATTGCTGAAATTTTAAACTGAATTCAGTGGCAGATTAAAATAATACATGCCTTTGCAGATCACTCAGGTATTTATTAAAATCGTCATCTTCGAGACGTTTTTATCGAAGATCTTGTCTTTTTTGACGTAGATTCCCGATTAAAAGACTTCGGGAATGACGATCCTGAGCCAAGTGCATAGGAATGAAATAAAAAGATGGTGAAAGTCATCYTTKWKKRKRYYKRKTYRMSCNATRYYWGANCCRWTTRGTCNRGSRRYTAANGYRTTRANTSANATYSCWWTKRRRYSSWKTTTATAGTTAAAAACTTTGAATTTATGTCTTTAATTTTCATCTAGTTAAAGTTAATAGTGCAAAAAAAGCGCAAAAACTCACTCTTTTTTATAGCCAAAGCGAAAATTTATCTGTATGGTTCTAGGTGTGCTTATGACAGCGTTGTCATAAATGTAAATGACAACGCTGTCGTAAATACTGAAAAATTATAATACTTAATTTAAATAAAATTTAAGATAAAACTAAATTATTAAAAACGTGTGTAAGGGAAAGTCGATGTCATCTAAAACATTTAAAAAGGGTGTATTAGCAACTAGCATTGCTATGATCCTAGCCGGTGGTGCAAGCACTACTGTTATGGCTGCTGATAAAGCAAAAGCCGAACAAGAAATTGAAGTTATTCAGGTTACGGGCCTTCGTGGTAGCCTTAAAGCCAATATCAATGCAAAACGCTTTTCAGATAGTGTTGTTGATGT
This sequence comes from Gammaproteobacteria bacterium, assembly GCA_002401725.1. Taxonomy (GTDB): domain Bacteria; phylum Pseudomonadota; class Gammaproteobacteria; order Enterobacterales; family Alteromonadaceae. The sequence goes on along the minus strand of NVTW01000015.1, from coordinate 24,983 downwards.
TATTAGCGCGGAAGACATTGGCAAATTTCCTGATCGAAACGTTGCAGAATCTTTAGCGCGTATTCCGGGCGTTACTATTCAACGTCAATTTGGTGAAGGTTCTTCGGTATCAATTCGTGGTGCTGGAGCAGAATTCACTAAAACAACACTAAATGGTCAAAACGTTGCTTCTACCGGTTGGTTTGTATTAGAACCGGCTAAACGTAGTTTTAATTATGAACTATTGCCTTCTGAAATTGTTGGCGATTTAGAAGTATATAAATCGTCACAAGCTGATCTTGTTGAAGGTGGTGTGGGTGGTACTGTTATTGTAAATACCCGTACTCCGTTAAAAATGGATGCCAATACCGCTTATGTTTCTGCTGAAGGTCAGTATTCTGATGATTCACAAACATTTGATCCGCAATTTTCAGGTATGTATAGCTGGAAAAACAATGAAGAAACTTTTGGTGTAATGGTCTCTGCCGTTGCTCAAGAACGTCAATTACAACGTCAAGGTAATGAAGCTTTCTGGGAATGGGGTGCCGGCCCGGTTGCTTTTGAACAAGATCGCAAACGCTCTGCTATTACTGCTGCTATTGAATGGGCGCCTACAGAACAATTATCTTTTGTATTCAATGCAATGGATATGAAAATGACTGCTGACAATACTAACTATGCATTGTGGTTAACTCAAGGTGATACTAGTTGGTCTGGCAACAATCCCGCTGAATGTTTAGGTGGTGATTGTGGTGCTGATCAACGCGGTACAGCGGTTAAAGGTGTGCTAGCTTCTGGTTTTTATCAAGCACGTCCTCGTGAAGCTACCATGAATTCAGATGTATTAGATTTAAAAACTACTTATGAAGGTGAAAACTACACCTTAGAAGTACAATTTGGTAGAACAACGTCAACCGGTGGTACTGATTTTGAAATGGTGGTTAATGATGGTGTAAATACCCCTATTGTTGGTGGTACTTACGATTTTACCAATGGTAATCAAACGTGGGATTTACCCAATGGAATAGCAGGTCAATCGTTAGCTGAGTATGATCCCGGTTCATTGTCAATGGGCACAGGTTCGCAGTTTAATGCGACACCAAAAACTGATGATGAAACCTACTTTCAAGCAGATATTGAATTTCAATTAGAAAGTGACTTTATTAGTAGTGTTAAAGCTGGTGTTCGTTACGGTGATCATAATACTACTTCTCGTCAATTTTTCTTTGATCAAGCCGCAGGTTTTGATCCTACTATTTCAACTTCAGGTTTACGCACAGGTACTATTGATGTAGGTAATGGCAATTATCAAATATCACGCTTTGACCCTGAAGCACTTAAAGCTTGGGCAAAAGCGAGTATCGTTGGTAAAACAGAAGAGTTAGGTTCTTACAGCGAAATTGATGAAACCAATACTGCTGCTTATGTAATGGCAAATTATAACGGTGACGGCTTCCGTGGTAACTTTGGCGTGCGTTACATCAATACTAATGCCACTTCAATTTATTATACTGATGGTGTAAAAGGTAGTTCTGACGGTAGTTATTCTGAATTTTTACCTAGCTTTAACTTAGCGTATGACTTAGCGCAAGATGTTATTTTACGTGTTGCGGCAGCGCGCACTATTGCTCGTCCACAGTATAACGACATGTATGTTAATCCAAGTGCTGTTGGTGCGAATGACGATTTAGATAACAATCAATTTTGGATTGTCGGTAATGTTGATTTAGACCCGTTTAAGGCCGATCAATTTGAAGTTGGCGTTGAATGGTATTTCAACGAAAGTTCATTACTGTCAGCAACATTCTTTGCTAAAGATGTATCAAACTTTATCAGTATTAAAGAATATCATGCGACGTCGGCTGAAATTGGTTTTGCTGGTGATATGAATCCTGGTGAAGTTGCTGCAGGTTGGACAGTGCAAGAGAAACAAAATGCTAAAGACGGTAAAGTACGTGGTTTAGAGTTGCAATATCAACAAGACTTCGATAATGGTTTTGGTTTATTAACTAACTATACTTATACTGATACCAGCACTGATAAAGATACCTTTAAAGATGCCAATGCATTTTTGAGTGATAGCTCTAAAAACGTTTTTAATGTGAGTGGTTTCTTTGAAAATGATGATTTTTCAGTACGAGCTTCATATAACTACCGTAGTGCATACATGCTGCGTGAAGAAGGTGCTTATGGTAACCGCTTACACAATGGCTTTGGCTCGTTAGATTTAAGTGGTGTTTACCATTTTAACAAAAATCTTGATGTGAAATTAGATGTGGTGAACTTAACCGGTGAAACTTCTGAACAGTTCGGCAATAATCAATTCCAATCTAATGGTAGTGGTTTTGCGGATGGTTTCCCATTATATGCGTATGAAATGGCACGTCGCGTTGTTGTCGGTGTTAGCTATAAATTTTAATTTTGTAAAGAATTAAAGGCATAAAAAAGGGAGCTAGCCTCCCTTTTTTGATCGCTAAAGTATTGCTTAATAAATAATGAATGTTATAAAGCATTATCACTCGATAATTACCAATTAGGAAACATTATGACCACAGCGATTAAAGCGCTTAATTACACCGACCACGGTAAAGTAAAACTACTAACCAAAGCAAATCATCCTCATGTTAAAGACCAACAAGTTATTCCGGTTATTGTCCATGAATTTGCTCTTGCAGGAGCTGAAATGCCGATAGTGTTTGTTAAAAATACTGAAACAGGTGAATTTCAACCGGTGGCATTAATGGGCTTTAAAAGTGATGAAAACGTTTTTTGTGGTCAAAAAAAGTGGCGCGGTAGTTATGTTCCTGCAGCAATAATGCATCATCCTTTTGCGTTAATGCCAAGCCGTGATGATGAAACGCAGTTGCAAGTTATCTTGATGGAAAATAGCCACTTAGTGAATGAAGTTGAAGGCGACGATTTATTTGATGACGCTGGCAATGAAACCGAATACATGCAAAAGCGCAAAGAAATCCTCGGCCGTTATTATGAAAATATGCACCTTACGCGTGGGTTTGTAAACACTTTAGCAAAACTAGAATTACTCAGCGAGCAAGTTTTTACAATTGATCTTGATGGTAAAAAAACAAACTTAAATGGTTTGTATATCGTTGCAGAGAAAAAGCTCAATAGCTTATCCAAACAAGACTTTTTAGCACTGCGTAAAAAAGGCTATTTAGCACCAATTTACAATCATTTATCATCTGTTCATCAGTTGAATAATCTTGCGCGCTTAAAAACTCAGCCAGAATAACTGACTAGCTTGAGTAAGGTTTATAACAAAGAGAGTTAATTATGAGTAAAACGGCAGTAAAATCAATTATCATTGTTGGCGGCGGTTCTTCCGGTTGGATGTCTGCGCTTTACTTAAATCATCTTTATAATCAGCAGCAGCAAAACATTCAAATTACTTTAATTGAAAGTAAAGACATTGGCACTATTGGTGTCGGTGAAGCAACTGTGCATAGCATTCGTTTTTTCTTTGCTGCCATGGGAATTGATGAAGACGAATTATTAAAAGAAACTAATGCCACTTTAAAAAATGGTATTTTATTCAAAAATTGGATGAAGCCTAATAAAACAGGTGAAGAACATCAATATTTTCACCCTTTTGAACATGTGCAAATTGACTCCGGTTTAGATATATCGAGTCGCTGGTTGTTAAGTGGTCGAGAACAACATGAACGCTTTGATCAAGGCACCTCGCTTGCTGCTCATCTTATTGCCAAAGGGCATAGTCCCAAAGCTGCTAATTCAAGAGCGTATGAAGGTATTGTTCCTTATGGTTATCATTTAGACGCTACCTTGATGGGGCGTTATTTACGTCGTAAAGCCATTGCGGCTGGTGTGATCCATATTGAAGGTAAAGTTAACGATGTTGTGGTTGATAATGGCAATATAAAATCATTACATACCGAACATGGTGAACATAACGCGGATGTGTTTATTGATTGCAGTGGTTTTAAAGGTATATTAATTAATCAACTTAAAGCGGATAACTGGCGCTCATTTGAGGATGCCCTTCCTTGTAATCGTGCGGTAGCCATGCAAATTGCCTATCCCGAAAATGTAACCCCAAAACCTTATACTATGGCAACCGCATTAGATAACGGCTGGGCATGGGAAATCGACCTAGTTAATCGTCGCGGCACGGGTTATGTTTATGACGGCAATCGTTTAACTAAAGAACAAGCAGAACAAGCACTAAAAGAACACAATGGTGTTGATGCAAAAATACTGAAAACAGTACACCTTAAAATGAATATTGGCTGTCGTGAACAGTTTTGGTTAGGCAACTGTATAACCATTGGCTTATCAGGCGGTTTTATTGAACCGTTAGAATCAACCGGTTTACACATTGTAAATTTAGGGGTGCGTTTATTGGCAACACACTTATCATCATCACAGGTTGAACAATCAGTACGTGACTCCTATAACCGCTTAATGGCTGGCGTTTATGACGATTTAAAACAGTTTATTGTTGCTCATTATTGTTTAACTGATCGTGACGATACTGAGTTTTGGCGACAAGCGCAAAAGTCAGTAGGTTATTGTCCTGACTTAAAACGTAATTTAGCTGTATGGAACCATAAAGTGTGTGAGTATTTTGATCTTGCTGGTGGTTATTCAACAACGTTTACCGATGAAAATTATCGTTTTATTCTTTATGGTATGCAACATTATCCACAACTTAATATGCCCATTGATTTGAATGAATCTAAGCAAGTGTTTGAAAAATTAGGCCGACGAGCACAAGAAGTGGTTAAGCACACATTATCGCATCAAGATTACCTGCAAAGTTTGCACGATATGCCTTTAACTGATATTGCTGCAATGTGGAAAGTTAATTAAACAAGTATCGGGTCAACTAGGAAGCTTTATGAATACGCAAGCGATTAAAAAAATAGTTATTGTTGGCGGTGGCACTGCTGGTTGGTTAGCTGCAAACCATTTAGCAAAAAATATTACTAGTAAACAGCCTGATGGCGTTGAAGTTATGCTCATTGAATCACCTAATATTCCCACTATTGGAGTAGGTGAAGGCACCGTGCCATTAATGCGACAATCATTACAAGCGTTAGGGATCAGTGAAACTGAATTCATCACTGAATGTGATGCTACCTTCAAACAAGGTATTAAGTTTGTTAATTGGCAAAATAATCCTATTGTTGATAAACCTGAGTATTATCACCATGCCTTTGATTATCCAAATCTCGCATTAACACCATACTGGCTTTTGCATAAGAGTAAGCATAAAAACTCACACGAAAGTGCTACAAGCTTTGCCGATGCAGTTACTATACAGGCAAAAATTTGTGATGCGGGCTTAGCGCCAAAATTGATCACTACGCCAGAGTATCAAGGGCTAACCGCTTATGCTTATCACCTAGATGCGGGGAAATTTGCCACTATTTTAACCCGAAATGCGGTCGAAAAATTAGGTGTCCAACATTTACGTGCTGAAGTTAGGTCTGTAAATCTTGCTGATAATGGTGAAATTAAATCATTAAATACCGATACATTAGGCGAGATAGAAGCTGATTTTTTTGTCGATTGTACCGGTTTTAAAGCGTTACTCATTGGTGATGCTTTAAAGGTAGATTTCGTTGATAAAAGTGATGTGTTATTTGCAGATCACGCGGTTACCATACAAATTCCTTATGACAACGAAAATGCTGAGATCCCCTCTTATACCATTTCAACGGCATTAGAGTGTGGTTGGGTTTGGGACATAGGTTTAAAGCAACGTCGTGGCATAGGCCATGTTTATTCCTCAAAATATATCAGCCATGATCAGGCTGAAGCGCAATTACGTGCTTATGTGGGTAAAGCAGCCGATGGTGTTAACAGTCGTTTAATTGCGATGAAAATAGGTTATAGAGAAAAGTTTTGGCATAAAAACTGTGTCGCTCTTGGTTTAGCGCAAGGTTTTGTTGAGCCACTTGAGGCAACAGGTTTACTGGTGTTTGATGTAACGGCAAAAATGCTTGCGGAACAGTTTCCTAGTACCAAGGCTGAAATGCCTTTAGTTGCCCAGCAATTTAATAAGAATGTCCGTAAAAGTTGGGATAATGTTATTGATTTCGTCAAACTTCATTATTGTATATCACAACGCAATGACAGTCAGTTTTGGTTGGATAATCGCGATCCTAACTCTATTCCAGAGACTTTAAAAGAGCAACTTGAGCGCTGGAAATTTCAGCCGCCTACTCAGTACGATTTTGCCAGTCGTTTTGAAATATTTAATTTGGAAAACTATCTTTACGTACTTTATGGGATGAATTATCCCACTGATATTAGTCTTATCGCATCACGTTTAACTAATATTGATAACGCACAGCAAGAATTTACCCATATTGCGGAGCAAGCTGAGTTAGCAACATCGCGTTTACCAACCAACAGAGCCTTGATAGAAAAAATTCATCAATACGGTTTGCAAAAAAACTAATTATGTTCAAATAATTACATCAATTTAATTAAAGCGCGACAGCTAATCTGACAGATAGGGCTATCGCGCTTTTATTTTTGTCTATCAAACAAATTCTCTATTTGACTTGTATATACAACTAAAATGTACTAAATTGTATATACAAGTTTGAGAGGCTCGTTATGAATCAACCAAAATTTATCATTATTAAGCAGTATATTTGTCAGCAAATAGAATCGGGAAAATGGCCGCAGCACGCTAAAGTGCCCTCTGAAAATGAATTGGCGCTGCAATTTAATGTTAGCAGAATGACCGCACGACGAGCATTACAGGAGTTAACTGAACAAGGCATTTTAGTGCGATCGCAAGGAGCTGGGACTTTTGTCGCAAGTTTTAAATCACAATCGTCAGTACTTGAAATTAAAAAYATTGCTGATGAAATTCAACAACGTAACCATCAACACAGTGCTAAACAGTTAATAGTTAAAACCATAAAAKCGAATGATGAAGTTGCTATTCAACTTAATATTTCCCCAGACACTGAGGTTTATTATTCTGAAGTATTGCATTTTGAAAAGTTGCAGTCGGGTGAACAGTTTCCTATTCAATTAGAGCAACGTTATGTAAACCCTACTTTAGTGCCAAATTACCTAATACAAAATTTTTCAAAAATTACGGCACACGAATACTTATCGAGTGAAGCACCGTTAACGGAAGCAACCCACGAAATTGAAGCGATTAATGCCGATGAAAAATTAACAAAATTATTAGCGATAAACCATCATCAAGCTTGTTTACAAATAAAACGCCGTACATGGTCAAGTCAAGGCGTGGTCAGTTTTGCAATATTAACGTCACCTGGTGATAAATATCGCTTAGGTGGTCACCTTACTTTTTAAAGAAACTATACTCATTTAATTTATAGAATTTAAAAGTAAKAATGGTTTYAACCATGAAATTATATAGCGAATGAAACAGAGATAAATCGGGTATAAATTTTCCCGACAAGTATCAATATTAGTCATTAAAGTCACGAGGAACACTATGACAGATTTAAATAGATTAGACACCAGTCGCAATATTAAAGCGCCACACGGTAATAAAATTACCGCCAAAAGCTGGTTAACCGAAGCCGCTAAACGTATGTTAATGAATAATTTAGATGCCGAAGTTGCAGAGCATCCACATTCGTTAGTAGTTTATGGTGGCATTGGTCGTGCGGCACGTAATTGGGCGTGYTATGACAAAATTATCGAAGTGTTARATCGYTTAGAAGAYGATGAAACCTTAATGGTGCAATCAGGAAAACCMGTSGGCGTATTTAAAACTCATRCYGATGCRCCACGMGTATTAATTGCYAACTCKAAYTTAGTSCCACATTGGGGTAACTGGGAACATTTTAATGAATTAGATAAAAAAGGGCTGATGATGTACGGTCAAATGACCGCAGGATCTTGGATCTACATTGGYTCRCAAGGCATAGTRCAAGGTACTTAYGAAACSTTTGCGGCAATGGCWAAACAACACTTTGGTGGYAGYGCTAAAGGTAARTGGGTACTTACKGGTGGYTTAGGTGGTATGGGYGGYGCGCAACCKCTTGCMGCAACYATGGCKGGYTTTTGTGCMTTAGTAGTKGAATGTGATGARTCGCGTATCGATTTTCGTTTAAAYACKCGCTATGTYGATAAAAAAGCAACCAACTTAGATGAAGCSTTAGCAATGATTAATGMAGCAACRGCRAAAGGYGAAGCMATWTCGGTWGGYTTRTTAGGYAATGCTGCKGATGTTTTTCCTGAATTAGTMAAACGTGGMGTYACTCCTGATGTGGTTACCGATCAAACTTCGGCTCATGATCCGCTTAATGGTTATTTACCGCAAGGTTGGACCATGGCACATGCTGCYGATATGCGTAAAAAAGATGAAGCGGCAGTAGTAAAAGCCGCTAAGCAATCGATGGCAATTCAAGTTAAAGCGATGCTTGCTTTACAAGCTGCGGGCGCTGCAACAACAGATTACGGTAATAATATTCGTCAAATGGCATTAGACGAAGGAGTTACGAATGCGTTTGATTTTCCTGGTTTTGTACCTGCTTATGTACGTCCATTATTTTGTGAAGGTATTGGTCCGTTCCGTTGGGTAGCACTTTCGGGTGACCCAGAAGATATTTATAAAACCGATGCTAAAGTAAAAGAATTAATTCCTGATAACCCACAATTACATAATTGGTTGGATATGGCGCGTGAGCGTATTGAGTTTCAAGGTTTACCAGCACGTATCTGTTGGGTTGGTTTAAAAGACCGTGCTCGTTTAGCGTTAGCATTTAACGAAATGGTAAAAAATGGCGAATTATCTGCTCCTGTCGTAATTGGTCGTGATCACTTAGATTCTGGCTCGGTTGCATCACCTAATCGTGAAACAGAAAGCATGTTGGACGGCAGCGATGCAGTGTCAGATTGGCCATTATTAAACGCATTATTGTCCACCTCAAGCGGTGCTACTTGGGTCAGTATTCATCATGGCGGCGGTGTAGGTATGGGCTTTAGTCAACATGCAGGTGTGGTTATTGTGGCTGATGGTACAGACGCTGCGCATAAACGTATTGGCCGTGTATTATGGAACGACCCAGCAACAGGTGTTATGCGCCATGCCGATGCAGGTTACGATATTGCTATTGATTTTGCCAAAGAGCAGGGACTTGACCTGCCAATGATTGAAGGTGCTAACGGTAAATAACATTTATTTCTGCATGCTTTAATTAATAATGGCATCAAAAGTACTCATTGACTCGCGTCAATTCCGTGCTTTTTCTTTGCTCTTGAATAAATCATTTGAACTAAAAGTGATTTTAGTTTCGTAGGTTGGCTAGAGCGTAGCCAAACTCAACAATAACAGATTAATTAAATAGTAAAATATTAACGAGAAAAATATGAAAACAGCTCCAATAATTGAATTAAATATAGTTTCAGGGCAATTAACCCTGGCACAATTACGCGCAGTAAGCCGTTATGACGGCATTAAATACAGCTTAGATGAAAGTGCCTATGAGGGCATTAATAAAAGTGCTGAAGCAGTACAACAAGTGATCCGTGAAGACCGTGTAGTGTACGGTATTAATACTGGTTTTGGCTTACTTGCCAACACCCGTATTAAAACCGAAGAATTAGAATTATTACAACGTTCAATTGTATTGTCACATTCAGCAGGTTTTGGTGAATATATGGAAGACGCCACTGTACGTTTAATGATGGTGTTAAAAATCAACTCATTATCACGCGGCTTTTCAGGTATTCGTTTAAAAGTAATTGAGGCGATGCTGAAATTATTGAATGCGCAAGTTTACCCTTGTGTACCAAAAAAAGGCTCTGTTGGCGCATCAGGTGATTTAGCGCCACTTTCGCATATGGTATTACCATTATTAGGTGAAGGCGAAATGTCGTATAAGGATAAAATAATTCCGGCGGTAGAAGCGTTAAAAATAGCAGGACTTGAACCTATTACTTTAGCGGCTAAAGAAGGTTTAGCACTCTTAAATGGCACACAAGCGTCAACGGCATTTTCGCTAGAAGGCTTATTTTTAGCCGAAGATTTATTTGCTAGTGGTGTGGTTATTGGCTCGATGACAGTAGAAGCGGCAATGGGCTCGCGCGCACCGTTTGATGACCGAGTACATCAAGCACGTGGTCAAAAAGGTCAAATTGATGCAGCAATGGCATATCGTGAAATATTAGGCGATAGCTCTGCCATTGGTGAATCGCATTTTGATTGTGAAAAAGTGCAAGACCCGTATTCATTGCGTTGTCAGCCACAAGTAATGGGCGCGTGTTTAACWCAAATTCGCCAAGCMGCYGAAGTAYTWYWWGTTGAAGCYAAYGGYGTTACCGAYAATCCATTARTRTTTGCYAACGAAGGTGAYTTTATYTCRGCAGGTAACTTTCATGCTGAACCTGTCGCAATGGCGGCTGATAATTTAGCCTTAGCGATTGCTGAAATTGGTTCAATATCTGAACGTAGAATGGCGTTATTAATTGATGCGACACTAAGTAAACTACCACCATTTTTAGTTGAAAATGGTGGTGTTAACTCAGGGTTTATGATCGCGCAAGTGACTTCTGCCGCTTTAGCGTCAGAAAATAAATCGTTAGCACATCCAGCTTCAGTCGATAGCTTGCCTACGTCGGCTAACCAAGAAGATCACGTGTCTATGGCGTGTTTTGCGGGTCGTCGTTTAGCCGATATGAGCGAGAATACCAACGGTGTACTCGCTATTGAATATTTAGCCGCGGCACAAGGGTTAGACTTTAGAGCACCACTTAAAGGTTCAGAGCGGGTAGAACAAGCGAAAGCACAATTACGTGAAAACGTCAGTTATTACGATAAAGACAGATATTTTGCTCCTGATATTGTTGAAGCTTCAGCCATTATTAGTGACGCGGGTTTGAATTATTTGATCCCTGCTGGTTTGTTACCGAGTTTTTAATTGAATCGACTTGTTTTTAATGTAAATAATTTTTTATGAATAAAGCAGAATAACTTTTTAAACAGGGTATTCTGCTTTTGTTTTTGAAATATCTGATAAATGATAATTATTTCGTTACACTATTTGCACTTTTACTTATTGGTCAGATTTTAATGACACGTTTTATTTTATTTATTATTTTAAATTTATTTTTTAGTCCTGTATTCGCCGAAAACAATATTCAAAAACTCTATAAAAGGGTGAATAATAGTGTTGTTGAACTGCATGTAAAGTCTTTGTCTGAACCTCGTCATGGTCAAATGGACTATAAACCTAAAATAGTTAAATCGTTAGGCTCTGGTGCACTTATTAATAAGGTAGGGCGTATTTTAACCGCAGCGCATGTGGTAGATAGAGCGACTGAAATTGAAGTGGTATTTGCCGATGGCAGTAAAACTTCTGGTCATGTTGTATGGATTGAATCATTAGTTGATTTAGCTATGATTCAAGCGCTTGATGTTCCTGATTCTATTAAACCACTTAAATTAGCGGCAGCAAATGATTATAGTATTGGTGAACAGGTGGTGGTTATTGGTGCTCCTTATGGGGTTAGTCACAGCTTGTCGGTGGGATATTTAAGTGGTATTCGTGATAGTGAGGCTATTCCAGGTTCGTCTTTAGTGCCTCGTTTACTGCAAACAGATGCTGCAATAAATATGGGTAACTCAGGCGGGCCAATGTTTAACCTAAAAGGTGAAGTCATTGGTATTGTAAGTCATATATTATCAAAAACGGGTGGTAATAACGGTTTAGGCTTTGTTATTTCTGTTGATAATATTCACACTGTTATAGATAGTAATCCGAGTGATTTTTTTGGTTTGATCCCTTTATTATTAAATAAAGAACAATCAAAAATTATTAATAATAGTGCAGGTTACGGCATGTTAATTCAAAATGTCATTCCCAATACTTTAGCTGATCGACTTGGTTTTAAAGGTGGTAATATGAGTGTAATGATGGCAAATAATCATATACTTTTAGGGGGTGATATTTTGCTGGAAATTGACGGTATTGCAATTAAAGATGTAGGCTCAGCAATAAAAATAAAACAACGCATGGCACGCTATAAAAAAGGTGAGAAAATACCTTTTAAATATTTGCGTAATGGTGTTAAAAAAGAAATAACGTGGGTAGTTGATTAAAAATTATTAAAATATTTCACTCTTTTAAATAACAAACCAGCCCACAATAAAATAGTGTGCTGGTTTCTCTATTATTAGCTAATTTAGTTTATTTTTTATAATAAGCCAAACACGCTTCCACTTCGCTTTTAGATCCTAAAATTACTTCAACACGTTGATGGATACTGGTTGGTTCTATATCCATAATTCGCCCTTCGCTGGTCATACTTAAACCGCCTGCTTGCTCAACTAAAAAGCTCATTGGATTAGCTTCGTACATTAACCGTAATTTATACGGTTTTTTCGCATCTTTAGTATCGCCAGGGTAAGTAAATATACCGCCTCGACAAAGTACGCGATGTACATCACCCACCATGGCAGCTATCCAGCGCATATTAAAGTTTTTACCGCGCGGTCCTGTGTCACCTAATAATAAATCATCAATGTAATTTTTCATTTCAGGTTGCCAAAAACGTTGATTTGACATATTAATGGCAAATTCTTGGGTATCGGTTGGGATTTGTACATTGCGTTTTACCCTTAAATAACCACCGTGGGTTCTATCTAATACATAAAAATGTGTACCTTTACCTGTGGTCATCACTAACATAGTTGCAGGGCCATATAATACATAACCGGCACAAACCTGTTTGTTACCTGCTTGTTTAAACATATTAGGATCAGCTGCTGTCATAGTGACAGGAGCACGATGGATAGAAAAAATGGTACCGATTAATGAATTAATATCAATATTTGAACTACCATCTAAGGGATCAAACGACACAATAAATTTACCATCAGGATCACCCGCAACCGAAGTATCTTCTTCTTCAGAAGAAATGGCTTTAACAAAGCCAGACTCTAATAAAATATCTTTAAATAGTTCGTTGGCAACAACATCTAATTTTTTTTGAATTTCACCTTGAATATTTTCATCTAAAGTTGAGCCCATTAAACCACCTAAGTGTGCTTGGCTAACGCGAAATGAAATTTCTTTGGTTGCTGCTAGTATAGTTTTTATTAATGAAATCAAATCTAAAGGAACACCGTCTTGGCGTAGTGTTGGGGCGAGTCGTTGCATGTTTATACCTAATACGTGAGTGATTATTTAAGTGTTGTTGTATGTTTTATACTCTTAGCATTTTATGTTAATGTCATATGAAAATGGTAAGCGCAGCAATAAGTTATTATGTTTTTGACGATAACTATTATTTAAGCAAGCAGGTAAACTGTCATCTTGAATTTATTTCAAGATCTGGTGTTTTTAGATACTGAAACAAGTTCAGCATGACGAGTAAAATATGTCTGCGTATATATTATTTCATCAGTTATGTTTTGTATGTTATTACTTGGTTATAATTATAGCGGTTTTAGCGTCTAAAATAAAAACAAAAGAAAAATAAAAAGGATCTCTCATGGCATTTGTTCGTTCAATATTAAGCTTGTTGATAATTAGTAGTTATTTGTTAATGTTTTCAGCGCAGGCAAAAGAGAGTTTTACTGAATTTGTTAAGGATAAACAGCTTAATCAAGGTTACTTTTCTTTTTATAATGATAATGAAACAGGTAAAGTGTATCTTGAAATTGATAATTTTGAACAACAATTTTTATTTCAATCAAGTCTCCCCTACGGCATAGGCTCTAACGATATTGGCTTAGACCGAGGTCAGTTAGGCAATACCCGTTTAGTGCAATTTGAACGAGTTGGTAATAAAGTGTTTTTACGACAGCTTAATAGTTATTATCGTGCTGACACCAATAATAAGTTAGAAAAACAAGCGGTTGAACAAGCCTTTGCCAGTTCTATTATTTGGGGCTTTAAAGTTGCAGCAAGCGATATAAAAAACAATAAAGTATTAATTGATTATACCCCGTTTTTATTATCAGACATTCACCACTTAGCGCAGCAGTTAAAAAAGACTAAACAGGGTGATTTTAAAATAGATGACAGCCGTAGTGCTATTTATAATAAGCGCAGTAAAGCCTTTCCTAACAATACCGAACTTGAAGCGATTGTTACTTATACCGGCAGTGGTGCTGGCGAGTATTTAAAAAGTGTTACTCCAGATGCTACTGCAATATCTGTACATTTACATCATTCATTAATAAAATTACCTGACAATAATTATAAGTCACGAGTGTTTAAGCCTTTTAGYGGYTWTTGGTCAATGGAATATGCTGATTATGCGAGTGCTCTTGATGAACCGTTAATTAAGCGCGTTATACCTCGTCATCGTTTGAGTAAAAAAAATCCTAAAGCGAGTGTTAGTGAAGCGGTTAAACCGATTATTTATTATTTAGATGCGGGTGTGCCAGAGCCTGTACGTTCAGCTTTATTAGACGGTGCACGTTGGTGGAACCAAGCCTTTACTGCGATAGGTTATAAAAATGCTTTTCAAGTGAAAATGTTACCTAGTGACGCTGATCCTATGGATGTACGTTATAACGTCATTCAATGGGTACATCGAGCAACGCGTGGCTGGTCTTACGGTTCGTCAGTTATTGATCCACGTACAGGAGAAATTATTAAAGGTCATGTAACGCTAGGTTCGTTACGAGTTCGTCAAGATTATTTAATTGCTTTAGGCTTAACCTCACCGTTTAACGGTAAAAATACTGATACCAGTGAACAAAAAAATATGGCGTTAGCACGTATTCGTCAGCTTGCAGCACATGAAGTAGGTCATACTTTAGGCTTAGCGCATAATTTTGCTGCTAGCGTTAATAACCGTGCTTCAGTCATGGATTATCCACATCCCTTCGTGACGATTAAAACGGTAGGTAAAATAAAAAAATTAGACTTGTCTAATGCTTATGCAAAAAATATTGGAGACTGGGATAAATATGCTATTGCTTACGGTTACGGTGATTATGATGAAAAACAAGAACAGCAACAATTAGTCGAATTAGTGGCTAATGCGCAAGCACAAGGTTTTTTGTATATATCAGATCCTGATGCGCGGCCACAATCAGGCGCTAATACACAAGGGCATTTATGGGACAACGGTGAGAATGCGGCAGAAGAATTAGAACGCGTGCTAAAAGTTCGAAAAGTTGCGCTGGCAAATTTTGGTCTCAACAGTATTGCTGTGGGTACGCCATTTTCTGAATTAGAACAAGTATTAGCGCCCATTTATAACTTTCATCGTTATCAAGTTGAAGCAGCAGTTAAGTTAGTTGGTGGTGTTAATTACAGTTATTCGGTTAAACAAAATAATTCGAAAAATACTGATTTATCAACGGTTAGTGCAATTTTGCAACGTCAAGCGTTAACCGCATTATTTAAAACATTAGATAGCCAAACATTAATGTTACCCAAAAAAATATTAACCTTAATACCGCCAAAAGCTTATGGTTATAGTCGTAATCGAGAAAGTTTACCGAGTAAAACAGGGCTAACATTTGATGGCGTAACTCTAGCAGAGGCAAGTGCACAACATACTATTTCGTTATTATTGAATAAAGCACGTTTAGCGCGTTTAGCACAACAATCATCGTTAAATTCGAGTATTGTTTCGGTAGATCAACTATTAGCACAATTAATTAAAACAACTATTTATAAACCAGCCAAAAGCGGTTTAACCGATATTATTCAAAAACGGGTAAATCAGTTAGTAGTGCAACAATTGTTAAGTTTGTATTTAGATAAAAGTGTGGTGACTGAAGTGCGTGCTGATGTATTTGTAGTATTAACGGATCTTGAAGATAAATTACAACAAAAAATTAAACCCCGCAGTAATAGCAAGCGCTTTTATAGCCATTATCGTTTATTGATTGAACAAATTAATTATGGATTGAAACAAGGTAAAACTATTTTTCTTAAAACCGAAATCAAGATGCCACCAGGTTCACCGATTGGTGACTGATTTTTGTGATATTGGTGTAAGTTATAAAATCAGCTAAGTATAAAGGTAGGGTGGTGCATGAGGTACGAATGCCCACCTTATATTTACTTATATTTATTTGATATTATTTAAGTAATGGATGATCTTTAGGTAATTGTTTTGAGATCCAAATAGCCAGTTTATGTTTCATATTCATTTGATCTTCTTTATCTTTAGCTAGCGCTTGGATCAAACCGTCTTGCACTAATAAACGATATAAACTTTCTATTTTTTCTTTGGCAGCATCGGTGGGAGAAAAATTTTTATAGCCACGATTTAACGCATATTTTTCGCCAATTTCGATAGCTTTTTTTAATAATTCATTTTCATTTTTGATCTTTTTCATATTAAGCTTTTATCCATTATTGACTACAAATTCTAAACGGTATTTATTTGCTTTTATGATGACAATTAATGTGTCATTAAGCTAGTGAAAATTGATACATTTTTATCAGTGCAATTTATAGTGATTGCGCTTATTATGGACACAATTTTTTTACAATCAACTTTAATACGTCACTTAAGAATAAAGAGAGTAGTTATGACTAAGTTTTTATCGACATTGCTTGCTGTAACAACAATGAGCGCGTCTATGTTTGCTAATGCCACCATTGTTGAATTTCAAACCTCACAAGGTAATGTGCAAGTTAATTTATATGACCAAACCACCCCGAAAACGGTTGAAAATTTCTTAAAATATGTTGAATCAGGTCATTATACTAATGCGGTCATTCATCGCTCAGTGACCAATTTTATTATTCAAGGCGGTGGTTATAAAGTTGATAGTAGTTGGCCTTTAAGTCGTTTAAGTACCAATACTGCTGTGGTCAACGAGCCGATATATTCTAATGTAAAAGGGACTATTGCGATGGCTAAAACATCAGCGCCAGATAGTGCGACTGATCAATGGTTTTTTAATGTTACAGATAACAGTACAAATTTAGATGTACAAAATGCTGGTTTTACCGTGTTTGGTCAAGTGATTGGTGATGGTATGACCGTACTTGAGCAAATTGCACAATTATCTCAATGCGATGCCGACGGTGCTTCATCGCAAGTATTTGATAATTTACCTGTAGTTAACTATTCAGCACAAGATTGTGCAGGTCAAAAATTATTACTATTAGATAATTTTGTTGTTATTAATCAAGTTGTGATTGTAGATGCTGCTGATGCTACCGATAGTGGTTTAACAAAACCTAAAAATACACTAATTAACCAACAAGTCGATCCCACACCTGCATCTAGCAGTGGTGGTTCTATGATTTGGGCGTTGTTGTTATTGCCATTGGCATGGCTGCGTAAAAAATATTAATTTGATTTGGGTATTCGTCGTGGTTCACAGCATTTTGTAGCCTTAGTATCTTGTAGGGTGGTGCATGAGGAACGAAATGCCCACGCGAGCACTTAATCAACTCGGTATAATATAAAAAACAATTCACATAAAAAATAATTGAGAGTCTAAAACGGATGAATAAAACGTTAATTTTAGCGGCAAGCTTAAATGCTTTTGTCGCTATTATTCATCTTGGTTGTATTGTTTATGGTGCGTCTTGGTATCGATTTTTAGGCGCGGGTGAACAAATGGCAGTTTGGGCTGAACAAGGTAATATTAAAGCAACGTTAATTACTTTATTTATTACCGCGGTATTGCTTACTTGGAGTGTTTATGTGTTTTCTGCCGCAGGTGTTATCGCAGCTTTACCTTTTGTAAAGCTGGTACTAGTCGCGATCAGTGCTATTTACTTGCTGCGCGGAGTGGCTGGCTTCTTTTTTATTAATAACCCCATGGGGAGAACACCTGAATTTTGGTGGTGGAGTTCGTTTATTTGTTTAGCTTTTKCTGCAATTCATTTGCTTGGCTTGAAACAAGTATGGGCAGAGCTTTAGTAGGATAAAACATGCATCAATATATTTCATTATTRCGYGGYATTAATGTTGGTGGYCATAAAAAGATTAAAATGGCTGAGCTAAAAAGCTTAACCTTGATTTTTATATTCTTGCGCCAATAAGCCATAAATTAACTCGTCGTGCCATTGTTTGTCAGCTAATTTTGTATGTTGACGTAAACAAGCTTCACGTTGCATACCGAGTTTTTCCATTAGCTTGTATGAACCATGATGTTCAGCAACGCAATAAGCCAGTAATTTATGAATTTTTACTTGTGTAAAAAGAAAGTCCACCACGCAYTTTGTTGCTTCAAASRCATAACCTTTACCGTGAAAATCWKTRTGAAAACGRTAACCWATTTCYACSCGTTTAAATTTTAAGGATTCAATATTAAGGCAAATAATGCCCATCAACTCATTGTTATTATTGTTATCTTTAACTCAATGTACATTGCGTTGAAGGAATGAAATAGTGATATTTTTTTTCTAAAGTCAAATAAAGAATCATTATTGGAATTGTGTAGCACTTCACCCACAATAGGTTTGTTAGGGGATATTGGGGTATCCCCAAATAAAGTGGCTGGGGATAATAGTCAGTTTATTTACTTCTCACTTTTATATCAGCATTAATATTAATTTCACCATCAATATTTATAGTCGCAAAGCTATTATTAAAAGATAAAATAGGGATGTTTTTATTGTCGATTTGACGAATGAAATGAAATGAATAACCAAAAATTTTTAGTGACTGAATTGAAAAAATTTGTGAGTTGCTCAACTGAGAAAGTAATATCTGTTGGTTTGATTTACTGCTTCTGCGTTCATTTTTTGAGATGTTTATTTTATTAGATTCCATATTAATAATGCTCCATGCTATTAACAGTAAATAATTTAGCTTAGGTTATTTAAATAACTTAATTTAAATAACTAGACTTTAGCTGATACTAAAATTGTAGTATAAACACTATTTTTACATATTGCTCTTTATTTGTGTGTAGCTAGAAAATAAAAAAGGGTATAAAGGGAAGGAAAGTAATTTTATACCCTGAGCGATTAGCTCGAAATAAAAATAGTCGTTCAATTGTATTTTTGGGACTCATCAAACCAAGGTAACAGATAGAGTATTTGTAGGTCGGGCTTCAGCCCGTCAAATATAGATTGATGGCCTAAAGGCCAACCTACAAGTGTTACCCTAAAATATAGCTATTTGACCAGTCCCAAAATTTTAAATGTGCGGGTTATCATTCTCAGTTAAAATGTCGTGGTTAA
The DNA here is from genome assembly GCA_002401725.1 of Gammaproteobacteria bacterium. Taxonomy (GTDB): domain Bacteria; phylum Pseudomonadota; class Gammaproteobacteria; order Enterobacterales; family Alteromonadaceae. The sequence goes on along the minus strand of NVTW01000015.1, from coordinate 5,898 downwards.
ACTCGTTAACAAAAAAAAACCTGCAAATGCAGGCTTTAAATTATAATGCTATTAAGCATTTAAAATAAAATATTTTTCAAGACAACTTTTCCGCTAATAGTGCGCTGACTTGTTCAACGGGTTGTGTACCGTCTATAGTTAAATAAGCACAGTTAGTTTGCTCGGCTTCTTTTTTATAATAATCTACCAAAGGCTTAGTTTGTTCGTGATAAATAGCTAAACGCTTACGTACCGTTGCTTCTTCATCATCAGGACGAATCGATAAATCTTCGCCCGTCACATCATCTTTACCTGTAATTTTAGGCGGGTTATAAACAAGATGATAAACACGTCCAGAACCAGAATGTACGCGACGTCCTGCCATACGTTCAACAATAACTTCATCAGGTACATCAAACTCAATAACATGATCAACACTGATACCACTTTCTTTCATCGCGTCAGCTTGTGGAATAGTACGCGGAAAACCATCAAGTAAAAAGCCACTTTTACAATCATCTTGGGTAATGCGTTCTTTTACAAGGCCAATAATTAATCCGTCTGAAACTAATTGTCCTGCGTCCATAACAGCTTTAGCTTGCTTACCTAATTCAGTTCCAGCTTTAATTGCTGCACGTAACATATCACCCGTAGAAATTTGCGGAATGCCATGTTTAGCCATCAAGAATTGAGCCTGAGTTCCCTTGCCCGCACCTGGTGCACCTAATAAAATAATACGCATAATTAATATAGCCCTAATAAAAGTATGAATTAAAAATTTTTACCTTAAATAAACCTTTTTAGCTAAGGTAAAAACTCTCAAGTAAAAACGGATAAACCCGTCTTGAAAGTGCGATTGAGTATACAAGTTCAACTGAAAGCAAACAAGTATCAATACAGGGGAACGATCAAAAAAAAGAGCATTTTTAACAAAAAATGCTCTTTTTTAGACTAATGTCTAAGCGTTTAACGAGTACAATAACCAACTGCCTATAACTACGAAAAGCTTAGTTATTAATCGCTTTACTATAGAAAAGTAAAGTTACTTAGTTAAACTCAACATTAGTTTATTTAAGCGAGTTACAAAACTAGCGGGATCTTTTAAACTGCCACGTTCTGCCAACATTGCTTGATCAAACAATACGTCTGTCCACTGTTTAAATTGATCGTCATCTTGCTCATCGCTGATATGTTTAATTAACGAATGTTCCGCATTAATTTCAAATATAGGCTTCGACTCTGGCACTTCTTGACCAACCGATTGCATCAGTTTGATCATTTGGCTACTCATATCTTGTTCATCTGTCACAATACACGCAGGTGACTCAGTTAAACGTTGTGACAATTTAACGTCTTTTACTTTATCGCCTAATGCGTCTTTAATACGCGTAACAACGCTGCTGAATTCTTGCTCAAGTTTTTCTTGCTCCGCTTTGGTTTCTTCATCATCCATGTTGCCTAAATCTAAACCACCACGAGTCACTGATTGTAATTGTTTGCCATCAAACTCAGTTAAATGACTCACTAACCATTCATCAATGCGGTCTGATAATAATAAAACCTCAATACCTTTTTTACGGAACACTTCTAAATGAGGGCTATTTTTAGCGGCTTCAAAGCTGTCTGCAACCACATAATAAATTTTATCTTGACCTTCTTTCATACGTTCAACATATTCTGCTAACGCAACATTTTGTGCTGCCGTATCTTCATTAGTTGAAGCAAAGCGTAATAATTTAGCCACTTGCTCTTTATTGCCCATATCTTCAGCAGGGCCTTCTTTTAATACTTGACCAAATTCATTCCAAAAGCTCTGGTATTTTTCTTTATCTTTACTACCGAGCTTTTCAAGCATTTTTAATACGCGTTTAGTACAACCTTTGCGAATAGCTTGAGTGACTTTGTTATCTTGTAAAATTTCACGCGACACATTAAGCGGTAAATCATTAGAATCTAATAAACCTTTAACAAAGCGTAAATAAGATGGCATAAATTGCTCAGCATCATCCATTATAAATACACGTTGTACATATAATTTTAAACCCTGTTGTTTTTCACGGTTATACATATCAAATGGTGCTTTCGTAGGAATGTATAAAAGTGAAGTATATTCGGTTTTACCTTCTACTTTATTATGTTCCCATAATAAGGGGTCGCCAAAGTCATGCGAAACGTGTTTATAAAATTCTTTATATTCATCTGCTGAAATATCCGCTTTTTCACGTGTCCACAATGCTGTAGCTTTATTTACCGCATTCCACTGCGCTGGAATGGCCTCACGTGCTTCAACAGCAGGAAATTTAACGTTACCTTCGTCATCTTTTTCTTCAGCAACCGCCTCAACTGCAGGTACTTCTGGCGTTAGCATTTCAACAGCAACAGAAATATGATCTGAATATTTAGTAACAATAGATTTTAAACGCCACTCATCGGCAAATTCTGACTCATCTTCTTTTAGATGTAAGATAATATCAGTACCACGATTAGTTTTTTCAATCGTTTCAACCGTAAAGTCACCTTCACCTGCTGACGTCCATTCAGTTGCTGTATTCACGGCTTCACCCGCAGCACGAGAACGTACAGTAACTTTATCTGCAACGATAAAGGCAGAATAGAAACCAACACCAAATTGACCGATTAATTGTGAGTCTGCACTTTGATCGCCCGATAGTTTTGAGAAAAAATCAGCCGTACCTGATTTTGCAATAGTACCAAGATGTTCAATAATGTCTTCTTTAGTCATACCAATACCGTTATCAGAAATGGTAATAGTATTGTTTTCTTTATCTGCACTAATACGTACGCGTAATTCACCATCACCTTCATATAAATCAGCATTAGACAATACTTTAAAGCGTAATTTATCCGCAGCATCTGCGGCATTTGATACTAATTCACGAAGAAAAATTTCTTTATTAGAATAAAGTGAGTGGATCATAAGTTGCAGTATTTTACTAGCATCAGTACTAAAGCTATGGTTTTCTTTTTGGCCAGTCTCAGACATCTGAAACGTCTCCTATCGATTGATGAATAACTAAAGGGATCAGCTTAATTTAATTACTAAGCTATTTTTATAATGATATTAATGTGGGGTTTGTGAATGATTTTTCAAGCAAGATTTTTAAAATTTTCTGATTATTGTCAAGAAAGATAAGATCCTGACCTGCGTCATGATGACGATAGTGCCATCTCGCCATGCTATTTATTTACGTCATACTGAACTTGTTTCAGTATCTACTTACTTCATTTAGAATTTTATTATAGCGTCTGATATTTATCATGATGTAATACAGAGTAAAATAAYATGTATATCCAAGCTATTTGAAGATAAGACATTCTAAAGACGGTAATTTTTACGTCCTAATAAAGCATGCGACAAGGTATTACCATCAACAAATTCTAATTCTCCACCAACAGGTACGCCATGGGCAATACGTGAAATATCAACTTGATACTGTGTCGCTAAATCAGCAATATAATGCGCCGTTGCTTCACCTTCAACAGTAGGGTTAGTCGCTAAAATAAGTTCTTTAAACTGTCCACTGGCAAGTTGTTTAGCAAGCACATCTAAACCCAAATCATCAGGACCAATACCATCAATAGGAGATAAATGCCCCATTAAAACAAAGTACTTACCTTGAAAATCACCCGTTTGTTCAATGGCAATAACATCAGCAGGTGTTTCAACCACACAAAGTTGCGCGGCTAACTCTCGACGCGGATTTTCACATATTGCACAAAGCGTTTGCTCCGTAAAGGTGCGACATTGTTGGCAATGACCAATATCTGTCATCGCTTTTTCAAGAGTTCTCGCTAACTTGCTACCGCCAACACGATTACGCTCAAGTAAATAAAATGCCATGCGTTGTGCAGACTTACCACCAACACCAGGTAAACATCGTAATGACTCAATTAACTCTTGTACTAATGGACTAAATTTCATCTGTGGCTTCTTTTCTCTATAAAAAACAATGTGTATATTATAAAATTAAAGGCGCTAAACAAGCGCCTTTTTAAGTAAATACTTCATAAACTTGTATGCTAAAACGGCATTTTTATGCCTAAAAAACGGGCATTAATCATATTAAATAAAGTCTTTATTATTATATGGTTATATTTTTTCATGTATTCATCATTACTTAAAATTTATTCCCTCTGTATTCCAAGATAACTTCAAACTATTGATATTAATTGAAACCAAAGGGTAATTCAATTACTGTCAACTCTGATAGTAATTGAAAATAAGCAGCCTTTTCATCAGAAGAATCAAGATTAAACATCTTATCACAATTATCTTCAGCTAAATTCAAATGGGTGTAGTTCCTTTAAATCGACGGATTTAGTTGGTTAACTATCATCAATTTAAAATCACTATAGAATCGTTGTTGTGACTGTTTTTTATGAAAATACCAATAATCATCAAAATCGCCACTCGATTTAAGGTAAGCGCTCAATGAACTAGCGTAGTAATATAAAAAAGAAAGGTAAAACAGTAAAGGCTCTTTTACTAGATACTTTAATCTTTTAGTTCCACAATGCTCTGGTACTTCGCCTAGCCATTCAACGCCTGAGTCTTTCATGGGGCATTAGGCTGCTCTTTATTAGGAATGCCACGGGTGACGGCATGAGAAATAACGGCTTGGCGTTTTTCTTTTAATAGTGCAATTAACTTTTCTTGCTTGGCAATTAAGGTGTCAATTTTTGCGGTTTCATGGTCGAGGAAGTTGGCTATTTTTTGTTGTTCATCAACAGGCGGTATTACAAACCCTAGTTGAAGTAAGTCTTCTTGAACCATACTTGGCAAAGCGGTATTGGTAGAAAGTAAATCATATGGAAACAAAATTGCTTGACCATGGATATATTCAGCAATTGAATTTTCGAATATTACGCTATAGAACATCGTATCAACTGTCCAAAACTTTCCATTAACAATAAGAGATTTATCTATCGTGCCTTTTCTCCCAAAAAGCACTGATATGCCATCATATAGATAATTAGAGCTACGTTTAAACTCGCCACCCCGCCACCCCACCTGAGCCATAAACAGGATAGCCTCCACTCAGAACTTCTACATGCTTATAATCTTTTCCATTTTTAATTCGCAATACATTTTTGAGTTTACCAATCTCCCAATGGGATGGCTGGGAACTATCCCCAACCACTCAACACCAGATTCTTTATACTCAGGATAAACACTGTACTTTCTACCGCTCAAGGCTGTTGCTGTCATTATGAATCACCCGCTTGCTTCGATTGATTAATGATCTGCCAATAGCCCGTTTTATCACTGCCAATCCGCGCTATTATTTTTTGATCTTTTAGTCGCTTTATTCGCCTTTTAGTTGTGCTGATACTTATGCCGCATTGCTGACTGATTTGCATTGCAGTGATCTGCTTATTTTGTGTGATCAGCGCTAAAACATCATTATTTACAGGTTCACGATTCACATTTACAGTGTCACTCGTGCGTTTTACAGTATCATTTAGGGTGTCAGGTGTACTTTTACCGTGGCGAATTTGCATTTCACGATTTTTAAATTCATCATTGTTCGCGTCGACATCATTATTCGCGTCGATCAATGCTTTCAAAAAACGGATTAAATAGCTATCTGTTTTATGCACACCAGCGGTGAGGTTTTCATAATTAGATCGCACCAATGCGTTACGAAAGTACCAAGAATGCTCCGCAAACAAATCGTTATTCACCTGTGTGTAACCTAACTTTTTCAAGTATTTAATCAGAAATATTGCCGTGGTTCGTGTATTACCCTCACTAAAAATATGGATCTGCCATACTAGCGATACCCCCTGTGTCAGACTCTGTCTCTTGATCACATCTCAAGCATCTGCTGTTGCATGAATTTTGCCCCTTCTAAAAGTTTAGTTAGGGCAAACCAACCATCCCATAACGCTTCCCAA
>NVTW01000014.1 GCA_002401725.1 Gammaproteobacteria bacterium | reverse complement strand
TTTACTGTAATTGCTAGTGAGTAGCTAAATTATAGTCATCTTGAATGTGCTTTACCATTTAATAACCGCCGTAACCCAATTAACCCATTTATCAGCTAATAATTTACGATCAAATTTATTTACTGCAAGTTTATTCGCATTATCACCCATAATTTTTAATTTAGATTTATCATCGGCTGCTTGCTCTAATGCATCAGCAAAGGCTTCAAAATCATCTGGTTCAATAACAAAACCACAATTATTTTCTTCAATCATATCCGCTAACCAACCAGGATAGTTGTTTAGAACAGGTAAACCAGAGGCAATATAATCAAAAAACTTATTCGGTGACGTACCGTAATAAAATGCAGGGATATTCGCTAAAAGCTGCAAACCTAAATCGGCACTTGCCATTAAACCTGAAAGTGTATTTTTATTAACAGGATCATGAAATATTACATTTGTTAACTGCTCTTTTTCCGCTCGCGCTTGCAGTTCAGCTTTTAACTTACCTTGTCCAATCAATACAATTTTTACTTGCTTATTACCTCGTTGTTTTAACTCTTTAGCCGCATCTAAAACCGCATCTAATCCATTTGCCATACCATGAGTACCGGTAAAAACAGCCATTAAATCATTTTCATTTACACCAATCGGACGCCATGAGGTTGCATCATCACCAAAAATAGTTAAGTCACAACCGTTGGGCACTAAGCTAATTTTATTATCAGGCACACCGCGTTTTTTAATACCCTCAACAATACCTGGTGATAGACCAACACAGCGATGTGCTGAACGATATGATGCCCATTCAAGAAAAGAGAGCATACCTAATATCAGAGGATTTTTAATCACGCCCATCTGTTTTGGCAGTTCAGGCCAAAGATCACGTACCTCAAAAACAAAAGGTTTGCCACGCAACCAACGAGCAAAAATACCGGGAATGCCAGCAGTTAATGGCGTAGTAGTCGCAAAAATCACATCGTATTTTTCAGTTAAGGCAATACCAATACTTTTTAAAGCAAACTTTAAAAAGAGCCCACTACGTTTTAATAGCCCGTCACTATTTGAATAAGATAGGTTAAATTCAATAATACCAATACCGTCAACTTCACCTTCTCTCCGCCCTTTAACAAAAGGTTTTTCTAGCCCAGTTTTACCACCACCATAACTGCCACACACCATAGTAACTTCATGCCCATGATGCACTAAACGGCGCGCCATTTCGTAAGAGCGAATACCAGCAGAGCCTTGAGGCGTTGAAAAGTGTTGATGGAAATAAAGAATGTGCATTTAATATTTATACTCTGTGATTATTGAGCCTGCTTGCGCTAGCTCTACCTCTAAGACAGGAACCTCGGTTTCTTGATAATAATAGCGAGACTCTTTGCCTGTAATCAATTCAAACCGTATGACTGACGCAGTTGCATGTACTGTTATGAATTGCTTACCATTAGTTAGCGAATGCCCATCAACTTTCCAAGTACCTGGTTGCAACCTCCAGCGCAAAATAGCAGATTGGTTGAAGCCTGAAATAACATCTTCAATAAGCAATATTTTATCATTTAAAGTGACGTTTCTTAAATGCTTATTTTTATGTAAATCAGTATAACTTGCCTGACAGTTGCCCGATGCACTATTGAAATAAATATCTTTAGCTTTTAACCACCCCCCTAAAAGAAAACGACTTAACCTTGGCATCTGCTCTGAGTGGTCAAATTGAATAGTATTATGACTTTCCGTTCCACCATAATAGTTAATATACTGATCGCCAGCATTATAACTAAAAGTGCCCCCATCCCTTAATAAATTTTGTCCCTCAAGCCAAAAATCAACATGTAAGGCATCACATTGGCTGGGACGAAAACGAAACTTTGGATAAGTCATCATTAAAAAGGCTTTGCCTTCTCTCGATCTTAAACCAAAATAGCCACCTTGGTCAAAATGAAAATTAGTAACTGGAGTTAAACATGATTGAGGTAATACTATCTTTAGCCACTGTAAAGGCAAATCATATTCACCCTCTTTTGACCACGCTTTCTTTTGAAGAAACAAAACAGATGCTAGTTGAACAGAGGGACGAAAGTCTCGATAATCAGCGCTTGTTAATGGTAGCAACCTCGCACCATCATTAGCTCCAAGGTTAGGAGCATCGCCTGTTGTTTCTTGAGTGAGCTGATACAACCAATGGGTTGCTAGTTTTATTCTTTGATAAAATGCATTTGAGAATAAGGGTAAATCTAACTGCTTACGCCATACTTCAACCATGGAGAAGGTATCAAGCATGACTCTGTGATAAGTCGTTGAATATTGACTAAAGCTACCATCGTTTTCAATGAGCTTTTTCGCTCGATTCTCTAGCCATTTACCACCTAGTTTCTGCCAAGCATATCCTTCTGACACACCGTTATTAACTAACCAACTGCCGCCAACATATAACGCGGCGGCTTCAGAGGTCCCATGGTTATTATCTTGCGCCATGGCATACGATAGCGTAGGTGCTATTCGCTGTAAGTGTGCTTTTATTAACGAACATAAAGCAATATTGGTTTTATTATGGCTTGCAAGGATCACACTTGCCATCGCTAAATTCATAACACGAATGGAAGCCTCTTGGCCACATTTCCAATTAACACCTTGGTACGGGGGATTATGCTCAACCCAGTTTAATAGCCAAGTATTAAGTTTATCTAAGGCTTGTTTATTACCTGTCGCTGCTTGTTGAGCAAAACATAACACCCAATCAAAACGCGATGCTTCCCATACACCTTTTATATCACCAAGCTCGGCATCAAAATCGGCTATTTGCCACCAATTTCGCAAAGGGTCTTTAACTTCACAATGCGTTAAAACACTTCTATGCCAATTAGGAATATCTGCTGAAGGGTTAACCTGCCAGCCAAAATAATATTGTTGATCTTGCCATTGTGAATTTATAGGGAGATCAACATTATTCTTTACGTTTGCATCATCAAAAAAAACACCGTGCGCTATGTTTGCAATTATTTTTTTTATGGGGTTAAAACCTAATTTAACACCGATACGATATAAAAAAACGCGCGCTAGGTTAGGTAAACCTAGCGCGACTGCCGTTTTTATTTTAATACTTAGTTTTGCAAAACACATATTAACGCGACTTTTTATTGCTGACTACGTAACTGCTCGGCGATATCGATAGTAACTTTAGCCACTTCAAAGATTTCTTCGGCTGAAATAGGCGCAGGTTCACCTTGGCTAATGGTGTCTAAAAACGCTTTAGCACAGGCTTTTTGGCCTTTATCTTGTTGCCATAAATTCATTTTAGAAAAACCTTTCCAGCCATACCCCGTAAGCTTTCTAAAGTTATCAAGTTGCAATACTTTACCGGCAACAAAAACCTCTACACGCTCTTTAGGAAAAGAAGCGGCACCATTAGCAAAATAATGAATAGTACCAAAAGATCCGTCAGCAAACCCCAAAATAATAGCAGCTTTATCTTCTGTAATAGCAACAGCGTTGGTATCACCCATACGCCGTGCTTGTACCGATACAATTTTGCTGCCGGCAAGAAAACGCATTAAATCGATAAAATGACATGCTTCACCAATAATACGACCACCACCAGTTTCAACGTTTTGTGTCCAATGGTCACTAGGAATATCCCCCGCATTCATGGTCATAATAAAAGACTTAGGCTCAGAAATAGAAGACAGTAATGCCTTCATCTTTTGAATTTGCGGCGCAAAGCGGCGATTAAAGCCAACCATAACCCTAGCATTTTTTCCAGCTTCTAATTGCTGATTATAAGCCTGTTTAACTTGCTCTAATTGTTCTAAGTTAATTGCAATAGGTTTTTCAACAAAAACATTTTTACCTTCATTTAATGCTTGCGTAACAAAGTAGGCATGAGAATTATGTTGAGTAACAACAGCAACCGTATTGATCTCTGGATTTTTAAGCATAGCATCAGTATCGGTAGATGCTTTATGAAATTCATTTTTAGCACCGTGCACCACACTATTAATACCGCCTGAGGTACTTAAGGTATGTAGTTTTGCTCCGGCTTCTTTAAAAGCAGGTATTAATACGCGTGAAGCATAATTACCAGCCCCCACAAAACCAACCACAGCATCACTAGCACTTGAGGCAACATAGGGAGTAAGCTCTAAGTCATTACAACTAAGCGACTCAATAGATACTTCAGGGTACTGTAATATAATGCCCAAAGCTGATTTGTCATTAGTTAAGGTTGCATAACCTTCAAGTGCATCATCAAAAGAATAACGGTGTGATATTAACGCTTTCACATCAAGTTTACCACTGGCAAGCATATCTAAAATCGCTTCAAAATTACGTTGCTCTGACCAACGCACAAAACCGATAGGATAATCATTACCTTTGTCTTCATAAGAAGACTCATAACGACCAGGACCATAAGAACATGAAACTTGAAAAGATAGCTCTTTTTCGTAAAAATCAGCGCGACTTAACGCTAAACCTACCACACCAACTAATACGATACGCCCACGTTTACGTGACATTTTAGCGGCTTGAGCAACAGGATCGTTCGACGATGTAGATGCGGTAATTATTACACCATCAACCCCATTACCCCGACTAAATGCCATTCCGGCACTAATAGGATCTTCACCTTTACCCAAATTACAAATATTTGCGCCAAATTGTTTGGCCAAATCTAACTTGCTTTGATCATAATCAATGGCTAATACCCTACAGCCATTAGCAATTAGCAACTGAACGGTCATCAAACCGATTAAGCCGACACCCGTTACTACAAAACATTCACCTAATGTAGGCTCTGCTAAACGTAACCCTTGCAAACCAATCGACCCAAGCACGGTAAACGATGCTTCTTCATTGGTTACATTGTCAGGGATTTTGGCGCATAAATTTTTAGGCACACGAACAACATCGGCATGAGGACCATTAGAAATAACACGATCGCCCTGCTTAAAACCCGAAATACCCGCGCCAACTTCGGCAACAAGCCCCACATTGCAATAACCAAGCGGCAATGGCTGATCTAGTTTACTTTTAACCGCATCAATAGTAGTCACTAAACCGTCAGTTTTAACTTTATCTAACACCATTTTTACTTTATCAGGCTGCTTGCGTGCTTTTTGTAAAAAGTTAGCTTGGCCGAACTCAACCAACATACGTTCAGTACCTGCTGAAATTAAGCTGGTGGTTGTGTGAATTAATAAGTTACCCGATTTAGCTTGAGGCGATGGTGCGGTTACGAGGGAAGTTTCTCCACTTCCCATGTTTTGGAGAATTTGTTTCATTTTTTACTCGTTTATAAATTGATTTAATAATATTTCGCAATTTTGTCTTCTATCGTGATTTTCTTTATAAATGCTCAAGGATGATAATGATTGTTCTGGTATGATTTCAGGGGTAACAAGATACTTTTCCATCGCTTTAGAAATTGTTGTGAAATCATTAGACTCAAGCAAAAAACCATTTACGCCATCTAATAAGCTGTCCGACACCCCACCAACATTGGTACAAATAACAGGTAGTCCAAGCGCCATAGCCTCTAATAAAGAATTAGGAAAGCCCTCAGCATCAGACGGAAGAATAAATACATCAGAATTATTTACTATTTTTAAAACGTTTTCTTTTTCTTGCCAGCCATGCAAATGTAAAAAATCACCTAAGCCATTGTCTTTTTTATATTGTGCACAATAATTTTCTAATGTTCCACCGCCCACTAAATGAACTTCAAATGGATACTTGTCTTTCAATTCAGCAATAGCTTCGAGTAACTGCACCACCCCTTTAGCTTTTACCAACCAACCAACAAAAACAAAAGAAACAGCACGATCAGAAGAAATTACTTTAGGTTCTGTTGCTACAGGGAAGTTTGCTTGCAACCAATTWCTAACTAAAACGGTATTCTCTTTTTTTATGCCTAACGATTGATAAAAAGGAACCCATGCGCGGCCTTGCACACCTAAACGCGTAGGTATTTTTAATAATCCCCTCGCTAATGTTCGCTGAAACCTAGAACGTTTAATAGCATTCATAAAATGCCCTGAACGTATAAAAAAAACATCAGGTACTTTATAAAACTTACACACGAATGACTGAACTATGCGTTCATAAAAGCTAAAACCACTACTGCTAAAAATAATAACGCCATTAATTGGCTTATCTCTTAATAACTTAAATAGTAATTTAGTACGCGATAAACCTTTTAGTAAACGTTCTTTTAAGGGCGGTACAGGAAAGCTTGATTGCGTTGTATCAATTACATCTATAGTAAAACCTAAAGACTCAATATAATCAACCACCCCTATAGATGCGGTGAGTTGACCACCAGGGTTGGCTACTTGACCTTTAGGAGGTTTAGCACCAATCAAAATAAAGTTTTTTGTCACTAGCTAATACCTACATGGGATTTATTAGCCCAAAGCGTAAAATTTAAAATTTTCCACAACAAAAAACCAAAGTCACGCTCTTTTTCAATGTGTATTTTATGTATGGTTTCTATGTAGTTAACATCGAGCACATTCGGATATTTTTCATTAAACTTAGCAAGGTTGTCAAAAAATAACGCTTTTAAAGAATGAGCAACCCAAAAACCGTAAGGTACGCCAAACCCCATTTTTTTACCATACAACACATCATCAGGCACTATGCCAGCTAGGCTTTTTTTCAACAGCCACTTTTGATGCCCTTTAGGTATTTTTATTGATGAGGGTATTGACTGAGTAAAAGCAATTAAATCATTATCTAAAAAAGGGACTCTTACTTCAACACTCGCGGCCATGGTGGACTTATCTACTTTTTCAAGAAAAATATCAGGTAAAATAATTTGAGAATCAATCAATGCCATCTGATCACTCAACTTACAGTGTTCAAATTGCGACTGACATGTTTTATAACGCTCGAACGGTGAATATTGTAATACTTGTTTTCTAAAGTTATTCTTAAAAATACTTTCAGGATGTGCCTTTTCATCTTCAACGGTGAGTAACAAAGCCATTAGCTTCCACTGCTCATTTGACTTTAACGCGTTAATATATCGTTGACGGGTATGGTATTGTTTGTTTTTAGGTGCCAGCATATTGGCAACATTGCCGAGCCCAGCCGCCCATTTCATTTTGTTTATGTTACCCAACGTATGATAGCGCTTATAACCGCCATACAATTCATCACCGCCATCGCCTTGTAATACCACTTTGGTGGTGTTTTTTACTTTTTCACACAATAAATAAAGAGGGATATTGGCAGCATCAGAGAAAGGCTGATCATGGTGTTCAACCATTTTTTCAACGATGTCGGCCACATCAACACCTGAAATATGAATTTCGTGATGTTCTGTACCTAGTGCGTCTGCCAATTTTTTAGCTTTAGCTAACTCATTTACACCTTCTGAAAAATCAAAACCTGCGGTATAGGTAGACAGTTTTTTGTCATAATGTTTAGAAGCAAAGGCTGCTATTGCACTTGAATCAATCCCGCCAGATAAAAAAACACCAACGGGTACATCGCTCACTAATTGACGCTGAACGGCTTGCTCTAATAACGCCGTGTTTTTACTAATTAAATGTTCTACATTCGCTGTATTATAACTAGGCGCTGTAGGTTTCCAATAACAAGTATCATTAACGTTTAATGTATTTATATCTATTTCGAGATAATGGCCTGGTAGTAGCTTATTTATACCACCGTATAAAGTTTGCGCCCCCAAAGCACTACCATAATAAAGCCACTCGTGAACTTTGCTGGTATTTAACGTTAAGGTTTTGTTGTTAATGAGTTTTTTTATTGCTTTTATTTCAGAGGCAAAGAAAATACAATTGTTGATAGTATTAATATATAAAGGTTTAATACCTGTTCGGTCTCTTACTAACCACATTTTTTTTTCTAGGCAATCAATAATAGAAAAGGCAAACATGCCGTTAAATTCTGAAACAATGCTAGGGCCGTATTGCTCAAACAATTCAAGAATAACCTCAGTATCTGAGCCTGATTTCAAATCAGTAAGGTTATATTTTTTTGCCAAAGCTTTAAAATTATAAACTTCGCCATTGTAACTTATAACAAAACGTTTACTTTTACTTTCCATAGGCTGATGACCAGCATTGGATAAGTCTAAAATACTTAAACGAACATGACCCAGCATAGTGTTTTCAAAAAATAAACTGCCATTAGAGTCTGGGCCTCTGTGATGAATACTCTCTATAGAGGCAGATAATTCACTGGCAAAGTCAGCCGCTTTAACTGTTGGCGAATATATAGCGCCCGTAATCCCACACATTAATTAATTCCTAATATTTTTTCATGCTCAATGATTTCAGCATCAGTAAAGCGTTGGCTAATTTTTTTAGCGGGCACTCCACCCACTATGCTATAGGGCTCTACAGATTTTATAACAACACTTCCCGCAGCAACTACTGCACCACGCCCTATAGTCACACCTTTTAAAATAACGACATTACAACCAACCCAAACATCATCTTCAATCACTATAGGCAAATCATTTTCAGGGAGTTTTTCTTTTACGTCATACATATAACAACCAACAACACTTATATTATGATCGCCCCCCATGATAGTAACGTTGGGACCAAACATAACTTTATTGCCAATTGTAATTGAACTTTCACTGGCGCTAAACTTTGCACCGGGGCCAATGTAAACATCGTCATTGATCGATATAGTTGAGTATGAAAACAAATCAAAAGGGTGAAATATTACGTTATTTCCACATGCACAAAAACGATGCGAAAATAAGTACATGTATAATCGTTTAATTAATTTATAACTTAGTACAAAAAAAAGAATTAGAAACTTCAATTATCCCCCTTATAACAAACACTCAATATTTTTAATACCGCACCTTAAGTTCAAATATTTTCGCATCATTTCGTAAATGATGCGAAAGATTAAACTTTAGATTAGACTCTTTTTCCGATAGTATTGTGACCTGTTCCTTCAGTAACTTTTTCTTAAAATACTCGAAAAAAACAGGCGTTCCAGCATAAATTATTCTATCGTTACTTGTTTTTTGGTCATCGACACTAGATTTATCAAACAGAAAATAAGTGACTCTGCCTTTATATGTTTCAGTTACTAGATCATACTCAAAAGAGTACTTATGTTTAAATTTATTTGAATTTTCTTTATTTAAAGAATAATCAATATCAAAATGAAGCCCAACGCCTTCATCTAAACTTGTATCTGGAGTTGAAAAAAACACACGATAAGACAGCAGAAAAAATAATATGGTTACATAAGCTCCTAAAAACCATTTTTGAAATGGTATTGATGGAATAAAATCCAATAATAAAATAATAATAAAAGGTAACACGACAAGTAAGTAACGTGCTGTTTGAGATGGAAAAATAACCACTAATAAAACATTTAATAAAATAAAAATAAAAATAAATATCATTCTCTTATCATGATTAACAGTTGACTTATACCCTGCCACAAACAAAATAAAAATCATGAAAGCAAATAATGTACTATAATATTGGCTTAATTTTTTAGTCCCAAAAAATAAAATAGGAAGAGTAGAGTTTGTTAATGTATTAAAACTATCGATTAAATAATCAATGGTTAGATTATTAAAGAAATATTCAGTTATACTCCCAATACCAGAGTAATCATCAACAATAAAATAATTTAAAACCCAGACACTTAAAATAGAAACTACAGATAAAGTAATATGAGTAATCCCCTCTTTATAATTTTTAAAATAAAAACAAACTATAGCAGCCGTAAAAAAAACCAGCAACGCTTGCATTCTAAAATGTGTAATTAGAAGTGATATAAAAATAAAATAAATGACTTTTTTTGAAAAAACAATTCTATCAATAAGAAAAATATAAATATAAAAAACAGCTAAAAAAACAAAAAAAACATCATTTATTGGCTGTAATAAACTAGTATGCCACTTAGTATTAAGCGCAATAGCTAATAGCACTAAAAATGTTTTTACTTTTCCATAATAAAAAATATCTGTAAGCAGTTTTTTAATTGTAAACAAAGAAAATAAACTAACCAAAAAGCACAAAACTGACAAATAATATAATCGTTCGGCTGCATTATCGACCCCTAACTGAATACAAACATATTGCAACAAAACAATACCATTTTGGGTTGTAACGATGGGTTGTCTGGGTATTGTTGTAAGTGAATATAAATGATCCGTTTGATTAAGGCTTTCAGCTAACGAAGAGTAATAATAAGCATCGCTGAGCATGAATAACATTGCGTGTTTAACAAGTAAAAAGTAAGCAATGAAACAGCAAACGCCTACAATTAATATTAGGCCTTTATCTTTCATCTATTAAAACAGTATTCATAGCAAAACAAAAAAAACGATTATAAACTAATTAAAATTATATTATTTATTTCCTTGAAAGAAAATAAATTCCGGTGAAAATAAAACAGATCCCTACATATTTATTAATGCTTACACTTTCATCAAAGATATAAATACCAGCAATCAATGCCCAAATATAGCTAATACTAACTAGAGGATAAATTAATGTAAAATCGTTTTTAACCAAGAGCTTAGTCCATAAGAACATAGCTCCTAACATTGTAAAAATGGCTAACACAGCATAAAAATCAAAAAACATATAAAAAAAAGATTTTAATGATGCAAAAACATTACCTTTTTCTATCAATAATTTTTTAAAAAAAACTTGACTCAGTGTTAACAAGCCTGTCATCAATACCATTTGTAAAATTATTTTTCCCATATCTTCTTTCTTATATCTCCCACAACACAGGCAGGATTACCAGCCACAATAGCATAATCAGGTACATTTTTTGTAACAACAGCACCTGCAGCAACTAAAGCATTTACTCCCACCGTAACATTCGGAAGTATAATTGCAGATATACCAATAAAAGCCCCTGATTTAATAATTACTTCACCTAAAATAGATTCTTTTCCGATTATATCTTGCTGTGGTGGTGTTGGATTGAAGTGAGTTAAAATTTTAACTCCTCTTGTTATGTACACATTGTTTTCTATGGTTAGTAATTCTGGGTATAATGAATCAATCAAAACAGTTGGAGCTATATATACATCCCTAATTTTATTGATTTTTACACCTCGAGCTTTATGCAGAAAAGGTGATATAAATGTGGGGAAGATAGAAAAATAAGCCAAATAGCCTAAAACAGCTTTGACCAAGAAAATAAAATTACAAAAATGTCTATTCATGGTGATCATTTTTTTTATAATCACTTTTATTAGGGATTTCCCCTTCTAAAATAGCCAATTCCTTAATAAGCACTTTCACATAATCTGAAAGTTGCGATAATGATATCGTCAAATAAAATAAATGTGCTAATAAAAAGCCTATTAAAATAATATAAATAACATGCCTCGAATCATCGAAACCGATTATTTCCACTGAAATGAATCTATAAACGGGTTCAAATAAAGGGATTGAGATTATAAAGCAAGAAACAGATAACCACAATAAAATTAATGAGGGTCGTATAGGTCGACTTCTAACAAAAAAGCTAATTATAAATAAAAAGAATATTCCTATAAAAAAAATAATTAATTTAAGTTTTAGTTCCATACTTAGTTCCTTTTTGTATTAGTATTCCTAATATACAAATAATCCCTTGAAAAGGAAATAAAAAAGAACGCAAAAAACCAAATTCAGATTTTCCGTAAGTTCTTTCTTTCATCACAACGGGAACTTCTTCTATTCTAGCTCCTGCATAATGACTCAATAACAACAACTGATTTGTATCATATAACTCAGACTTATATCGCACATCAAAATATTCCATAATTAGAGGGGAATATGCTCTAAAACCAGAAGTAGCATCCGTAATGTTTGTTTTGACAATTTTCGTAATTAATAAAGAAAAAAGACCAATCCCAATCCTACGTATGAAAGAAGATTGAAAACCATTTTTCTCAACAAATCTCGAACCAATGACATAATCGGCTGTATTATTTGTAATTGGCAAAATAATTTTAGGCAACTCATTTACAAGATGTTGCCCATCCCCATCAAATTGACACACAACATCATAACCATTTCGATAAGCATAAGAAAGATAGGTAGTCACTGTAATCATTGCATTGCTAGTGTTGACACTATGTCTAATTATATTCACTCCTAAATTCTTCACAAGTTGCCATGTTTCGTCTGTAGAACCATCATCAACAACAACAACATCGTAATTTGTGTTTAAAAGAGAATTTAATGTATTAATTATATTTTTTTCTTCATTATATGCTATTACTGCAATTAGTACTTTCAACGATTTTCCTTTTTCCAAAAAACATTCTAAACTTTTAAAATCATACCAAGATCAAATTTCGGCTAATACTAAAAACACAACACTTAGTTTGATTTTACGCTTATACCACACCCCATCACCACAGAACTTTCACGAGAAGAATAAAATAAAATAAAAAACAATAACAGTGTTATTTGAAAGCTCATTTTAGTAAAAAAGAAAATTTCTTTGACATTGAAAATAAAAACCATTACAAAGATCAATATTACATATTGTGACAATACTTTATTYGTTTTATTTATTAAAGAAATTTTAACAAGTAAAAAATAAAAAAACATATGAAGCATTAGACCCAGAACACCATACGCCCAAATCAACCTAAAATAGCCAATATCAGTAAACACCTTATAATAAGTATTATTTTCTATATAACTCGATTTTCCAATCAATAAATGTTCAATGCTTTCAGGTAATAAAAACATTTTACCCATTGCTTCAAGCGTATTATCTTTTATAACTCCAGTTTCTTGAAAATTGATAATTGTTGCAAATGTACGCTGAAATGCCACATTGAGATACTCATTATTTGTCATTAACTCAGAAAATAAAAGCCCCACCCCTACACACAAACAAGTCAAGAATAATAGGTTAATTACTGAGAATTTAGCTCTACCTGTTTTTATAAACCTAAAAAACCTCATCATAATATAAAAACAAATTGAAATAAAAACAACTAAAAAGCCACTTCTCCCAGACAAAAAAACAGAAGCAATTATGGCTATATTTCCAATATAGATTAAAATATTTTTTTTTGTTATATTTAGCAAGTATAAACCCAAAATAAACCCCAAACTTTGAACAAAAGAAACTTGCGCTCCCCCTCCACCAGAAAGCCCAGCCATCCTAAACATTTGGTAATGTTCAAGTTGATATTTAGCCAATGTAAAACTATAAACCCACTCTTTAAATGTAGGTATAAAAAATTGAGCTAGCATAATGAGAGCATGAACTACAATAGTCATGTATAAAATAAAAACGAGATGATCCCCCCTATCCTTCAATGTGCATTTTAAAGGCTTAGACTTAAAGGCTAACTCTACCAGTACAACTGAAGCCATAATTACTCCACAAGCTTTTATTGGGCGTAGTATAGCCCTATAACCAACAGAAATATTTTCGGAATCAAATAGTAGTGTATTTAATAAAGCCAAAAGAAATATAAAAAATACGACAGATAATAATTGTATTATTTTTATATCGTGATTTTTTAGTAGAAAAAAACTAGATAATATAATGGTTAATATAAAACTAACATCCCCAAATAACTTTAGCGGTGTATCTAAGGTTGGTCCAAAAACAAAAAAAAACCATAAAATAAAAATTGAATRATCTTTAGTTTTCATGAGAGAAATAATTTTCATAATATTTAACCTTAAAATATCACAACATTAATAATACAGAGCATATTTGATAGTTTTCATCTTTTTATTAATGTCTTAAAACAGCTTTGAGCTAGACGCAGATAAGGCTTCCAATTAAATGGCCATCTAATTATAGATTTTAAAAAGTATTGAATAGCTATTTTATGGTTTCCTATGTTTAAATTTTGGATTCCTCTTCCATAATCTAGAATATAAGCCCTGCCAATTTTTATCGATTTGTTACAACCTTTCAATTCTTTCTCAAGTATATTAAAAGTTTCCTCTGCATCTTTCATCACTGGTTCTTTTATATTAGTTACGTTGTTATCATGCTTTCGATATAATCCAAGACACTCAGTTAAATAGCCATATTCCCCTCCTTTTAGAAGAGTATCTATATATAATTTCCAATCTGACACTATAGGTAGCCTTTCATCAAACCCATTAGTATTAATAGCACTTGCTCGTAACATTATTGATGTCGCGCCATATAATGTTCCTTGTTCAATCCAGTTTTCAGGGCCTTTACCTGCTACTTTTATCGTAACGTGTTTACCTATGATTATTGAGTTTTCGTCACAAGTATTTAAATAATGTCCACAAAGAACTCTATTTTCATCCTGCTCTAACCACTCTACTTGCTTGCTTATTTTACCAGGCAAAAAAACATCATCTCCACCTTGAATTGCAATATATTCACCAGTACATGCTTTCAAGCCTCGATTGCTATTTGCAGTAATTCCAACATTAGGCAGGTTTATTAAAGGAATTATAATATTGGGATATTTTTTAGCATATTCATTAATGACCTCTGCTGTACCATCTGTAGACCCATCATCCGCAATGACATATTCTATATTTAAATAGTCTTGCTCAAGCACACTTTTAATCGTTTCATGAATAAAGTCCTTTTGATTATAGGTAATCACCATAACTGATACTTTGGGGAGCATTAAAATAACCTTTTAAATTATATTTTTTAAAACTTTAGCTGGTATACCACCCGCTAAAACATTTTCAGGAATATCAGACGAAACAATAGAACCAGAAGCTACAACTGAATTATTACCTATGTGAACGCCTTTCAATATGGTTACATTTGCCCCAATAAAAACATGATTTCCTATTTCAACAGAAATTGCATCATAATTACCATTAGATCTATTCTCGACTTCAAGTCCATGAAAATCTGAATCACAAATAAAAACATTGTGTCCTATTAGTACGTTTTCGCCTATTGTAATAGATGTTTTATCTGCTATAAGTGTTGCATTATTATTAAGCCAAGTGTTTTTCCCGATAGTAATAAACGCATTTTTACTTCTAGCTTCTATATGTGCATAAGTAGAAAAAAACTGAGGAGATGGCCAAACACCTATAAAACAATTAGTTAAACTAATAGTTCCCTTTCCTGCAAATATAGCGGGTTGATTAAATACAGCTTTATTATTTACGGGCTTAATATCAGATAAAAATTTATAAAAAATAATTCGTGGTGATTGAATAACTTTTCTAACAACAATTAATAAAATAATTTTAATGCCATCTCTTTTAAATTTTCTTATTAGTTTTAAAATCACTTATAAAACCCTTAATCGTTTTAGTGAAAAAAACATAAACCCCAAATGACAAAAATAATTTAAACAATACGCATAGGTTACCCCTTCTAGACCAAAGTAACTTGTAAAAAAAACAGTAAAGAGGTAAAAAGACAAAGCGAACAATAATTCTGAAAAGATAACTAATTTAACCATGGCTTTAGCTAATAAAATATAACCAAGCAACCAACTAATCACTTTAAAAACATCACCCACAAGTTGCCACAGAAAAAGGTTTCGCATTGCTAAAAAGTCATTTGAAAACAATAAAACAACAATATAATCACGGGCTAAATAAATACATAAAGATAAAAACAATACGGTAGGAATTATAAGTGAGTACCCTTTGAGTAACTCAGCTCTCAACTCTTTTTTTATCTTTATTTCGGAAAATCTAGGTAAAAAATACACACTTAAAACTGAAGTAATAAACATTAAATAAATTGTACTTATTCGCCAAATGGCATCCCAATAGCCGGCACTTTCCCAGCCAAATTGCTCTCCAATATGAGTTCTAATGAAAATATGAGATAAAGGAACCACAATAGCGCCTGTTAGCCCCATTAATGCATATTTCAATAAATTTAATGCTATTTTTTTATCAAATACTCCAGAAAAGTTAAACGCTTTAAACCAATCAAATTTGCTAGCAATAAACACCGAAACAAAAAAAACAACAGATTGATTTATCACAAGCGCTATTAAGGCTCCTTTTAATCCATACAAAAAAGCTAACGATACAGTTACAACTAAACTAACTAAACTACCTATAATATTTACTTGTACATACGCATATATTTCTTTTTTGCCATTAAGTATGGCTAAAACTTGAGCGTTTAACGCAAAAAAAACAAGGGTAAATGAAAAACAGGTGAAAACAATTGAATATTCAATATTTTTTAGAAAATATACCGATAAAAAATCAGAAAAAATAAAAATAAAAAAACTTATAATCAAAACTGAAATTAAAGTTATTCTAAACGATGCTCTCCAAACGCTATGTTGTTTATCTTCAAACTCCGAATATTGCGCTGTATATTTAGTAACCCCTGTATTAATGGCGCCACTAGAGAATGTTAATAGCATGGCTACAGCATTTTGCAACTGCCCAATCAAAGCATAACCAGACGGACCAACATATACGGCTAATATTTTATTAATACCAAGCATTGTTAGCATTTTAATAACAACAGATATCGCGTTAAGAAAACTTGTTTTAATTAATGTCATCAATTATCCACAAACAAAAGAATTACAGACATTAATTACCTTTAACACATCACTTTCAGATAACGTAGACCCCATAGGCAGGCTAATGACTTGCTCATGAATAGTTTCAGTTATAGGAAGCTCATATTGAGACATATTAGCATATGCAACTTGTTTATGAGGGGGCTTAGGGTAATGTATTAATGTTTGAATTCCATTGGAAAGCAAGTATTCTTGAAGTAGCTCTCTATGTAAAGTTTTAATCACAAAAAGATGCCAAACATGCCCATTTATATTACATAAATAGGGGAGTTGAATATGAGCATTATTAATCCCATCGAGGTAACTTTGTGCAACAGCTTGACGCCTCTTCGTTTCAGCGGGCAAATATTTTAACTTAACATTCAACATAGCTGCCTGCATTTCATCTAAACGGCTATTTACCCCAATGTAAATGTTTTCATATTTCTTCTCTGAACCATAATTACCTAGAGCTTGTATAACATCTGCTAGCTCTCTATCATTTGTGGTAACAGCACCACCATCACCAAGAGCTCCTAAATTTTTGCCTGGGTAAAAACTAAAGGCTCCAGCATGCCCCCATGAGCCGCATTTACGATTTTGCAGTATAGCGCCATGTGATTGAGCACAATCTTCTAAAACTAAAAGTTTATACTTGTCAGCAATGAGCATAATTTCATCCATAGGAGAAATTTGCCCATAAAGGTGTACAGGTAAAATGACTTTTGTTTTTTCAGTAATAGCACTTTCAACACCATCAGAAGTTAAATTATAAGTGTTGGGATCAGGTTCAACTAAAATAGGAATTAAGTTGTTTTCAGTAATAGCAAGAATCGAAGCTATATAGGTATTGCCTTGTACGATTACTTCATCACCATCTTTTAATTTACCTAGCTCTTTCCAAGCTCGTAAAGTTAAAGTTAGCGCATCTAATCCATTTGCCACACCAACACAATAATCAACATCACAAAACTGAGCAAAATCAGACTCAAATTCTTGAACATTAGTTCCTCGAACATACCAACCAGAGTCAATTACATTTGCACAGGCTTCTTTTAATTCATTTTGATATTGTGCGTTAATTACTTTTAAATCTAAAAACTTAACCATTAGGACACTCTAAATATTTAATTATTTTTGCGGGGTTACCAACAACAACAGCATTAGCAGGTACACTTTTAGTAACAACAGCCCCCGCACCAACCATACAATTACTACCTAAAGTAATCCCTGGTAAAATAGTCGCGTTCGCACCTATAGAGGCATTTTCTTTAATTATTGTATACAGAAACTTTTCCGGATACTGTTTTGATCTAGGTTTTTTATCATTTGTAAATGCGACACAAGGCCCAATAAAAACATTCTTCTCAATTCTTAAACCATCCCATAAATATACGCCAGACTTTATGGTTACATTATCAGCAATAACAACATCATTTTCTATTAAAGTGTGAGCGCAAATATTGCATTTAGATCCAATTACTGCACCTTTCAATATTACACTATATTGCCAAATCCTCGTATTATCACCTATATCAGATGTTGATACATCACTAAGCTCATGGATGAATACATTAGCATCTAACTGCTTACCCATCACGATTCACTCTTTACCAAACGAATAAATTCATCATAATCACGAATATAATCTTCTTCATCGTAATAGTCACTTGCCAATACCATAAAAACACAATCTCCTGAAAAATCATACATTTCATGCCACTGCATTACATCAATTAAAAGCCCTTTTTCAGAAGAGTTCAACACAACTGTTTTTTGCTGTAACCCATTATCCATTTTGATGGAGCAAGAACCTTTTACACAAACGCCAACCTGTCTTAATGCTTTATGGGCATGAAAGCCTCGTGCTTCGTTAGACTTAGTGTCAAACAAGTAATAAACTCGTTTTATATCAAATGGGATATTTTTGTTTTGCTCTAAACTGACTAATGAACCACGCTCATCACCCAGAATTTTAAAATCGATTAACTGAATTAAAGACATTTTATTCCCCACATAAGTCTAACAAATACTTTCCATAGCCATTTTTTTTCATTGGTTTAGCGAGTTATTTTAACTGCTTTTTTATAACCCGCCTTGATTAAAAGCTATCTCTTCCAAACGAGCAATTTTATAACCTTGTCTATACTCAATTGTTTGCACAAAAAGCGCAGCTTCAAGGTAAAGTGATTCGTGTGTACCAGTATCAAACCATGAAAATTTATGGATTGAAAGTTTTACCATCACTTTATTGTTCGACTATTATTTTACATAATATCCGCCGGTTTTAGTAGCACCTTTAAAGTCTATTTTGTCGTTATTTTTCAATTGCTTTAAATATCGCTCAATGGTTCTTTGGCTAACATTAAAATATTCTGCGATATTTTTTGCTTTGGTTGGCTGATTTTGTGCTATAAAGTCAAAAACATTCGTTTTACTAATATTTACACCGACATTTACACCGACATTATTTAAAGCTTGCTCTGTATTAGTTTGGTTACTTTTATAAAGCGTAACTTGAAATCCTTTTTGTATTTCTTCAAATTTTGGCTCTGTCAACCCGTGTTCTTTGCAAAGTTTTTTTATTCTGGTTATGCCTGAGCCATATTTTTCTATTAAACCGCACTCTTTAAACATAAGTGCGATAAGTTTGTTTCTTGTTTTAGACTGGTAATGATTGCTGGCAAGTTGCTCTATGGTTAAATCATCGTAAAGATCGCCAGGGTTAAAAAATTCAATACGGTCATCAAAAATTTTAATAACCGAATCGCTACTGTCTTTGTAGTTTCGGTGAACTATCATATTAAGTATTATTTCTCTAATAGCATCTAACGGGTAATCGTATCTTTCTTCACGTTGTGCTTCTCCCGTTATGATGTATTCAACCATCAGGTGTTTTTGTACAAAGATGATTAACTCGTCTATTTCACTTAAAATATCGGTGT
This sequence comes from Gammaproteobacteria bacterium, assembly GCA_002401725.1. Lineage (GTDB taxonomy): Bacteria > Pseudomonadota > Gammaproteobacteria > Enterobacterales > Alteromonadaceae. The sequence goes on along the minus strand of NVTW01000014.1, from coordinate 55,275 downwards.
TAAGGGAAATACTGTCTATTATGTTGGTAGATGTTTTAAACCTACCTGCTTGAACACCTAAAATTAAACAAAAGTCTTTAGCAAACAAAAGGTACGCACCAAAGGTAAGTTCGTCGTTTCGCTGTTTTTCAAGATAAGAATCCATATTTTTGTAAAACTTGCATAGGGTTATCGTCAAACGTTCGGGTAAAGCGTTTTTCTATTTTACCAATAAAGTGCTCTACTTTTTCTAGGCTGATGTCGTTAAAGTTATGTGTTGTGTCGGTGTAATGATCCCAACTACTATTTTTGGTTTTTAAGTATTCATTGGCAATTTCTTCCATGCTCATTACATGGTTGGAGTTTGCTCTTCGGATAAAGTATCTATTTTTATAGCTTATGGGCTTTATTGGATATTCTTTAACATCAATAACCACTATTTTTTTATTTTCACTTTTAACTATGTTCATATCTGGAATAACAGAGGGTGAGGTGTTTTGCTTAACTTGATTAATCCAGCTTTGCAGGCTTTCTTTACCGAGTTGAACACCTAAAATGTCGCCAGAATCAGATACGCCAATTAAAACTTTACCACCTTTAGTATTTGCAAAAGCAACAATAGCTTCTATTACTTCTTTTTGAAACGAAGTTTTAAATTCTATTGATTGCCCTTCACCTTGGTTAATCAGCTTTTGCAAAATAGTTAACATGTTAGTTTAATTTCGACTCTGTTAAATCGAGTAAATATTTACCATAGCTATTTTTCATCATAGGTTTAGCCAGTTCTTTTAGTGCTTTGGCTGATAACCACCCTTGATTAAAGGCGATTTCTTCTAAACACGCTATTTTATAGCCTTGACGGTGCTCAATGGTTTGTACAAATTGCCCAGCTTCCAGTAATGACTCATGTGTACCGGTATCAAGCCATGCAAAACCGCGCCCTAACATTTCTACGCTTAATTCGCCGCGTTCAAGGTAGGCGTTATTTACGCAGGTAATTTCTAACTCACCACGCGCTGAGGGTTTAATTGATTTAGCAATATCAATCACGTTGTTATCATAAAAATACAAGCCCGTTACGGCATAGTTTGATTTTGGATTAGCTGGCTTTTCTTCGATACTTAATGCTTTGCCCGTTTTATCAAACTCTACTACGCCAAAGCGTTCGGGATCTTTTACTTGATAACCAAAAACCGTTGCGCCTTTTTGCTTTTGCGCAGCATTAATCAGCTTTGGTGAAAAACCTTGCCCGTAAAAAATGTTATCACCTAGTACTAAACAAACACTATCATCACCAATAAACATTTCGCCAATAATAAAAGCTTGTGCGAGGCCATCTGGCGTTGGCTGTATTTCGTAGCTTATGTTTATACCAAACTGTGAGCCGTTTTTTAATAAACGCTGATAACCGCCAATGTCATCAGGGGTTGATATTATAAGAATATCGCGAATACCTGCCAGCATTAATACCGATATTGGATAAAATATCATTGGTTTGTCGTAAATTGGCAGTAACTGTTTAGATACGCCCTGAGTGATAGGATAAAGGCGCGTGCCTGAGCCGCCTGCTAATACTATTCCTTTGCATGAGGCGCTAGAGGTATTAGGTGCTAGGGTGCTAGGTGTTCCATTTTCTTTGTTCATTATTATCTCTGACATTTGTTATTTTTATGGGAATATACCCTAGGCTCTAGATCTTAGATCTAACACTTAATATCTTAACTTCCCAACCGCTCGCGTTGATAAGAGCCATCTTGTACTCGTTTACACCACCCATTATTTACTAAGTACCATTGTACGGTTTTTCTCAAACCAGTTTCAAAAGTTTCTTGTGGTTTCCAGCCCAATTCTTTTTCTATTTTAGTGGCATCAATAGCGTAACGCATATCGTGCCCAGGACGGTCTGTAACGAAGGTAATCAAACTTATAAAACCTTCTGGATTCCCGCCTTCGCGGGAATGACTGTTCGTAGGAGCTAATTCATTTAGAATTTCACAAATTGCTTCAACTACTTCAATGTTTTGCTTTTCGTTGTGACCACCAATATTATATGTTTCACCTACTTCACCTTCAGTCACCACCTTATATAAAGCTCTTGCATGATCTTCAACATAAAGCCAATCTCTAATTTGATCACCCTTCCCATAAATAGGTAACGGTTTCCCCTCTAAAGCATTTAAAATAACTAATGGGATCAATTTTTCAGGAAAATGATACGGTCCGTAGTTGTTTGAACAATTGGTAATAATTGTAGGTAAGCCATAAGTGCGTAGCCATGCGCGTACTAGGTGATCACTTGATGCTTTTGAGGCGGAATACGGGCTACTTGGTTCATACGAGGTTGTTTCAGTAAACAGATCTGTTGTACCTTCTAAATCACCATATACTTCATCGGTAGAGATATGATGAAAACGAAATACACCTTTAGCTTGTTCGTTTAATGTTAACCAATATTGCCGTGTGGCTTCTAATAAAGTATATGTACCGACTATATTAGTTGTAATAAATGCGGCTGGGCCATCAATTGAACGGTCAACATGAGATTCGGCTGCTAAGTGCATTACTGCATCAGGCTTGTGCTCTTCAAATACTCCATCAAGCCTTGCTCGATCACAGATATCAACTTGTTCAAATGCATAACGAGAAAAGTTTGAGACTTCTAATAAAGATTCTAGATTACCTGCATAGGTTAATTTATCAATATTTATAACACTGTCATTTGTGTTATTAAGGATATTGCGAATAACAGCTGAACCGATAAAACCGGCACCGCCAGTGACTAATATTTTCATGTACTTACTTCTATAAATAAAGGGCGATTATTTCAAGAACTTAACATACCAAGGCATTGCTTTTTCAATGCCTTGTGAAATAACAAATTCTGGCTTATAACCTAAATAATTTTTAGCTTTTGAAATATCTGCTTGCGAATGACGTACATCGCCTACTCTGAAATCACGGTAAACAGGTTCAAGTTCAACATTTATATCATTTTTTATTAATGCTGATTTAATAGCGCTAAACAAATCCTTTAAGGTTGTTCTGTCGCCTACAGCAACGTTATATACTTCATCTTTTACTTCATCTGGTGCGGTAGCTGCAAGAATATTCATTTGCACTACATTTTCAATAAAACAAAAATCTCGGCTTGTTTTACCATCACCATTAATGAAAAGTTCTCCATTATTTATCATGGTAGATGTCCATTTAGGGATAACAGCAGCATAAGCACCATTTGGATCTTGTCGCTTACCAAATACATTAAAGTAACGTAAACCTATGGTTTTAAAACCATAAGTTCTTGCAAATACGTTAGCATATAGCTCATTTACATACTTGGTTACTGCGTAAGGAGATAATGGGTTACCAATATTTTCTTCTACTTTAGGTAATACAGGGTGATCACCATAGGTAGAACTTGATGCTGCATAAGTAAAGCTTTTGACATTAGCCTCTTTAGCAGCGGTAAGCATATTTAAAAAACCAGTGATATTAGCAGAGTTAGTCATTATAGGATCAGCAATTGAACGCGGCACAGAGCCTAATGCTGCTTGATGTAAAATGTAATCAACATTGGCAACTGCATTTATACAGGTGTCAAAATCACGAACATCACCTTTAATAAAAGTAAAGCTTTGCCATTGTTCTGCTGAAACCAAACTTTGCACTTCATCAAGGTTATGTTGATGGCCTGTTGAAAAGTTATCGAATCCCACTACTTTTTGGTTAAGTAATAAGAGTGTTTCAAGTAGATTTGAACCGATAAATCCTGCAACACCAGTCACTAACCACATTTTAGGTGATTCAGTCAATTGCTTTTTAATTTCGTTATAACGTGTCATTTTTTTCTTCTTTAAATATATTATCTATATTTCAGCTAAATTTAATAAAGCGCGAATAAGTTCACGCCTACATGTAAAATCGTATATCTACACAGTAAATCTAAGCGCAGATAAATTTGCATCTACATTTAAAGTCGCATATCTACAGAATTTTTAGGCAATAGGTATTTTAAATCATAAAGCACATGGCTTTTTTTGCCTAGTTTACGAATATTCTCTACACCTAACTCTTTAAATTCATTATGGGCTACGGCAAGAATAATCGCATCGTATTTATCCTGCTCTGGTGAAATTAATGATAAGCCATATTCATGCTCAGATTCTTCACTTGAGCACCAAGGATCTGTTACATCTACATTAATATTATATTCGTTTAGTTCGCTAACAATGTCTATAACTTTGGTATTGCGTAAATCAGGACAATTTTCTTTAAAGGTTAATCCCATTATTAAAATATTAGCCCCTTCAACTTGAATACGGCATTTTAGCATTTTTTTAACAAGTTGTGATACCACATAAGCCCCCATACCATCATTTAAACGACGGCCTGCTAAAATCATTTCAGGATGATAGCCTACTGTTTGTGCTTTATGGGTTAAATAATATGGATCAACACCTATACAGTGGCCACCAACTAAGCCTGGGCGAAATGGCAAAAAGTTCCATTTAGTACCTGCCGCTTCTAAAACTTCTAATGTATCAATATCTAATTTATTAAAAATAATAGACAGTTCATTGATGAGTGCAATATTTACATCACGTTGAGTATTTTCAATTACTTTGGCAGCTTCTGCCACTTTGATAGAGCTTGCTTTATGAGTACCGGCCACAATGATTGATTTATACAATTGATCAACAACTTCAGCAACTTCAGGTGTAGAGCCTGATGTTACTTTTAGAATATTAATAACCCGATGTTCTTTATCACCAGGATTAATACGCTCTGGTGAATAACCAGCAAAAAAGTCTTTATTAAATTTCAGAGCAGAAACCTGTTCAACAACAGGTATGCAAACTTCTTCGGTAGCCCCTGGGTAAACAGTTGACTCATATATAATAATATCGCCCTTATTCACCACTTTACCTAGCATTTCACTTGCCTTGATAAGTGGCGTCAAATCAGGTTGCTTATGTTTATCAATCGGAGTTGGAACAGTAACAATATAAATATTAGCTGATTTTAACTCATCAACATGACAAGAGAAAGTTAACTCTGTTGTTTGCGATAGTTCCGCATCACTCACTTCTAACGTACTGTCAATGCCATTTTTAAGCTCGTTAATACGCGCTTGATTGATATCAAACCCCAAAGTTTGGTGTTTTTTTCCAAATTCAACGGCGAGGGGCAAACCGACATAGCCTAAACCGATGATTGCTATTTTTTTAGTTTTCATAATCATAACCTTACAAGTTCGAAAGATTTAGGATACAGCACAAAACTATTTTCTTTTGCTTCTATATTAGTATCTAAAGAACTTGAAATTGTTAAATAATACTTAGAGGTTTTAGTAATATTGAATAGAACTTCTATTTTATCATTTTCATACTGCGCAGATAATACTTGAGCAGTGTTATTACTTTCCGATTTAAAATCATTCATCCTTATATCAACAAAGCTTTTGTTGCCCTTAAGTTTTTTTCCTATTAGTGTTAATTTATAATGGCCTTTAGTCATTTGGAATATGGGGCTAGATATTCGAACTTTGCGCTTGCTGATTTGCCATGCAACGTTTGCTTTTTCGTATAAATTAACACCTATATTTGATATCCAATCCTCATGAGTAATATTTTGAAATTCTGGATAAGTATATCCACCACAATTCAAATCAAATGATGTGTATGATGAAATAATTATTCCGCTCTTTGTAAAATCATTACGATTAGAGGTGAACTTTTTAGAATTCCCTTTCTCTAAAAAAAAATGGCTACCATAGGAATACAAACAAGCTTGCTCAGGTAATTTAATTTCATTGATCAAACTTGCATTTCTTAACTTCACTTTGCTTAAATATTCACGTCCCAACCTAAATGAACGATCAATAAGGAATAACTGTTTAGTATCTCGGTAACTAATAAACCAAACTAAACCACTTTGTAATCCTTTTTGAGTTCTTTCTTTTGAACGTTCAAAATAGACAATAGATAGTATAAAAGTTACTAATAGGCAAAAAATATAGGTATATAGTTTAATTATTTTTACATTTCCCATAAACCGTTCCAAAATAATAGGTTTTCTAGATAACGAATAAATCAGTAAAAAAGCAATGCTTACATTCCAAAATAAACTATGGTCGAGTTGATAATCAAACAACAGAGCCAGAAAGACTAAAAGAAATACTGAATTATTAAGGTGGTACTTGATAGTTTTACCATATATTCGCATTATCAAAAAAAACAATACCACGACCCCAAAAACACCTGATTCAATTAATATTTGGAAAACAATTGAATGTGTATTCTGTGAAGTACTTTCCCAATAAAAACGGAAACCTCCATTACTAACACCGAAAAGGAAAGACTCTTTAATTAAAGAAAACGCATCGTTCCATATTGGTAATCTATCAGAAAATAAATCTAAAGAAATTCTAGGTACTACATCACTCAAAAAAAGCACCTCCCCATTTCGAAGAGGTAGTATATAGGGTAAAAATATAGATAATTTCTCCACAGCCCGATAGGATGTAAAAAATAYTAATAAATGAAAAACAACAATAAGAAGAATAATTGATGGCACAAACAATTTTGGTATTCTTTTAACTGTTTGATATACTAGGCATAGAAAACCAAATAATATTAGAAGTAAAAAGACTCTAGAACCAGAAACAACACCTGCGATTAAGCAAGCAATAAAAACGAATACTAAAAACTTGAAGAATTGATTTTTATATAAACGAACAGATACAAGTTCATAAAAAACGAAAAACAAAACAATAATACAAATAGCTAAAACAGCCCCTAAATCAGTACTTATTCTAAAAAAACTATTAATATTTTTAATTGGCCAAATTTCTGATGACACAAAAAACTGCCCTACACTCTTAGCCGACTCAAAATCAAAATACTGCCAAATAGCCATTAGCGCTAACAATGCAAAATAAATCCATGGTAAATAACCGCTAACTTTAAATCGACTTAACGATAATCCAATTTTATTTTGCGGTAATAAGAATAAAAATATCGCAGCCGGAAATGACATGGTGATGACAATAAAAGTTATGCCATAGCGAATTATTTCGTGAGTGTCAGCGTATCTGAAACGGTTTAAATACAAAGATAAAAAGCAAACAGCAAAGTAGGCGGTGAGTAATAATAATTCAACTTTGTATTTTTGATAAAAAGCTTTAAATCCAATGGTTGCGTAGATTTTATAGAATAATAATAATGCTATTACTAAAACAGCGATAGGTTCTAAGGATATAGGGAAGTTTGGCCAAATAGCGGTAGGCCTGAATGTGGCGATAAACATCAAGAATAAAAAACTACCTACGTGTTTTGCTGGTAGTAGTTGATGTTGTTGTTGAGAGTCCATTAAATTATTGATACTTCTGAAAATAAGGTTTTATTATTAGTTTATTTAGATCCCCGATAAAAACACTCGAGGATGACGGTTCTTTTTTAGTTCCCCGATAAAAACACTCGGGGATGACGATTATACTTTAGTTCCCCGATAAAAACATTCGGGGATGACGGTTACTTTATAGTTCCCCGATAAATACATTCGGGGATGACGATTCTTTTATAGATCCCCGATAAAAATACTCGAGGATGACGATTTTTTTTATGGTTTCCCGATAAAAACACTCGGGGATGACTATAATACTTTAGTTCCCCGATAAAAACTTTCGAGGATGACGATTTTTTTAGTTCCCCGATAAAAACGTTCGGGGATGACGATTCTTTTATGGTTCCCCGATAAAAACGTTTGGGGATGACGATTCTTATAGTTCCCCATAAAAACTTTCGGGGATGACGATTATACTTTAGTTCCCCGATAAAAACATTCGAGGATGACGATTCTTTTATAGATCCCCGATAAAAATACTCGGGGATGACGATTATACTTTAGTTCCCCGATAAATACATTCGAGGATGACGATTTTTTTAGTTCCCCGATAAATACATTCGGGGATGACGATTCTTTTATAGTTCCCCGATAAAAACGTTCGGGATGACGATACTAATTTAGTTCCCCGATATAACATTCAGGGATGACGTTTCTTTTTAGATCCCCGATTAAAACATTCGGGGATGATGATACTAATTTAGTTCCCCGATAAAAACATCGAGGATGACGATTATACTTTAGTTCCCCGATAAAAACATCGGGGATGATGATACTAATTTAGTTCCCCTATATAACATTCAAGGATGACAAATAGTGACTAATATTTAGATTGTTTGACTATATTCTTTTTTCTATCCCATACTACTGCATATTGCCCTAATTTTTGTTTTTTATCTAAAGCATTACTTACAGCGTCCTGCAGAGCTATTAAAACCTTTGAGCTTTGTTTCGATGCTTTGCATYGATAATTTATATTCATTTAATAACACCTTTAAGTATTATTTCATAAAACGCTTTATTGATAACATTTCTTGTATGGCTTTTTTGTTCAAAAACTAAAACGGGTTCTTTATTGTCATTCATAAAACATAAACAACTATCTACAATACTATTAAATTCATTAAGTAAATTATTTAAACTTCGTGAAAATCTACGTTCAATATCTTTCAACGGAATATTATGCCCACCATGTTTAACCCTTTCAGCAACACGTTGTTTAGACATTTCAATGCTCGGTAAAGCTAAATAAATCAATTTTACCATCCAACCATCAGTTTTCAAATCTTTTACTAACTTAAGATAACCCCGACCAGATAATGTGGTTTCTATTGCAAAATTATTGTTAGCTGATATGTTATTTTTAACTTTTACTCAAAAGGTTTATATCAGTGATCGATAGCCCTGTTACATCGGCAATAATGGATGAAGTAACACCTGCTTTTTTCATCGCTTTTGCATTTTCTTGATTTTGCTTCATAGCCCCCTGTTCAATGCCTTGCTCAATACCTTTTTTTAATCCATTCAGTGTGCCTGCGTCGTAGTTGGATTTAACCATGCTGGCTTGGTGATGCAAATCATCTTGATGTTTCTCATAGGCCTGTCTGTCATCCTCGGTTAAACGCATCACATCAAGCTCAACCTTAGCTTTTTTTAACCCTTTGGCTTTAAAATTGTCTTTGATCTCTTCATTTTTTAGAAAGTAAACCCATTCATCTAAACTATTGCGTGCGATATCATCAAAGTTATCAACTTTTATTAAATAATACTCAGGGTAAATCTCATGCACATGTGTTTTTTTGTATAACTCTTTTTGCACTGGTGAAAGTTGCAACGGGTTATGGTTGTGTATACCACTAAATTGAGTTGTGCCATGATAAACATAATCATCGCCCTCCCCTAAGTTAAAATATACTATATTGACTGAGATCACTCTTACCACATCGCTATAAGGCGCACCTTGCTCTAAATGCTCGGTTATCACTTTAGCACTACCGTAAGCAAGGCGATGCAGGTAGTCGTATTCACGATCATACTGCACTTCTATAATAATTATTTCATCTGTTTGTGTTTTTACTTTTAGATCAACGCGATTGTATTTATCGTTTTCAGTTTCTTGGTTGCTTTCACTTTCTAATATTTCAAGAATAGAGAGGTTGTCATTGAGTAACTCGCTTAAAAAGCCCTCTAAAATATCAAAGTTAGCCTTTGACCTAAGCAGTTTTTTCATTGCCCAATCAAAGCTGATTAATCGTCTGCTGTTTGTCATAGGAACTCCTTTTTAGGTTCTTCGATATTATAATCGGCTTTGTTTTCTTTTACATAACCTTTTCTTCGTTTTATTAGTGCAGTGATCATGGTGCCAATAAAAAACAAAAAGTAACATATTTCGCTTCCACCAAGGTTGTTTCTATTGCAAAATAATTGTTAGCTGATATGTTATTTTTAACTTTTACTCAAAAGGTTTATATCAGTGATCGATAGCCCTGTTACATCGGCAATAATGGATGAAGTAACACYTKAGTTCCCCGATAAAAACACTCGGGGATGACGATTCTTTTATGGTTCCCCGATAAAAACTTTCGAGGATGACGATTCTTTTTTAGTTCCCAGATTAAAACTTTCGGGGATGACGATTCTTAATCAGTAAGGCAAATTCGACTATTTAATAGAGACCATTTTAGCTATTTCAATATCCTTAACTAAGATTTCATTGATAACCTCATTAAGTGATTGTTTTTTTATCTTTGCTATTTTGATGAAATAACTTTCTAATTCTGGTTCTAAATACACAGTAGTATGAAATTCAACATTTTTTTTATAAAACTTCCCGGTCACTGCATGAGTGAAATCATATTCATTTTTCATAATAGTCACCTACACATCTCTATTTTTGATAATATTTTTTCTCTTTATTTGATGCTTTTCTTGCTGATATAATTCTTATGTTTGTTTGGTTGCTATTATACTCTACATAGGTATGTACAACTAATAAAACATTTGAGTTTGATGTTTTACCTAAGGTTATCCATCTTTCTTCTGTATCACTATGTTCTTCATCATATATTGTTAATGCCAAGGCATCTTTAAATACTTCAATTGCATTTTCAAAACTAACATTATGTTTAACGTTATTCAATTTAGCTTTATTATTAGTTTATTTAGATCCCCGATAAAAACACTCGGGGATGACGGTTACTTTAGTTCCCCGATAAAAACATTCGAGGATGACTATTTTTTTGGCTCTGTTGTAGAGAGCTGTTGTCGTCTTAATAAAAGTCAGATATAAGCTTTATGCAACAAGGCTTACAAAGGATTTTCACTTAAATACTGAATATGCTTACAGCCCATTAGTTATAAGCCTTTGGCGAAGTAACAACAAGACTCTACAACAGAGCCATTTTTTTATAGTAGCCTGTTAACCTTTTAATTTATCACTAGTTTCAAGAGCAAAAACTTGTAGCTTTAAGTACATTTTATTTTCTATTATGGCTTTAATTACTTTTTCATCTAAATTTAAATAATCATGTACTATCGCATTTCTCATGCCGATAATTCGTTGCCAATCACGTTCATCATTTTTTGGTATTAGCTGTAATTCCATTAACTTTTCAAAAACGGAATATGCATCTGGAGGTAAAATTTTATTTTGCTTTTTCAACCAGTGCTTTGCTACACCAATACAAGCTTCAACAAGCGTCTGTAATAATCTTTCAGCACCTTTACGTTCTAACCTTGTCCAATGCCTTTGTTTTAATAAACTATGCAATGAATTAAGATCTTCGACACTTTCATTTACATGTTGCTGAATAGCATCTACATAAGTTTCAATCATAGCATTTCCTATGGTATAAGTGATCTAACTCCCACTTAGACATTATTTTTTGCTCTTCATCCATTAAGCGATAGTCGTTGCTACTATATAGAACACAGTTATCGGCAACTACTGTATAAGCTAATGGTAAAGTCACTTGATTAATATCTAAAATTGATATTTCAATCGACAGTTCTTTTTTCCATTGCAAAGCCAATATTTCAGGCCTTAACCTTCGCTCTACAGGGTCAGCGACGTAATCTTTAAATGCAATAGCTAGATCATAATCGCTCAACTTGTGGGCTGTATGTCGAGCACGAGAACCATACAACCATATTACTTCAACGCTCGAGTTTTTTTTTGCTAAAAAAACAATTTTTTTAAGCACCTTATTATCAAGATCTATCAATTTATTATACTCGCATATCTATAGGTTCTTTCGGTAATATCTGCTATTTTAATGTTGCGTAAGTCAGGGCAGTTTTTTAACCAATTAAGAGACAACATAAGTGCCCATACCATTATTTAGTCTACATTTTTATTTAATTATTTTTTTCATAAATAGTACTACCCACTCGATCAATATGCTCAATCAAATCTTCATTCTCAATTTCTTCAAATAAAGAAAGGTCAATAAAATAAATTAAATTCAAATCATCCAGTGCCATAGAAATTTGATGGCGTAAATTCAAAGTAGGCTTAATACTTGGATTTAATACTACGGTTAAATCAATATCCGATCCCATTTTAAAGGTTCCCTTAGCCCTTGACCCATACAAAATGACAGAATTAATTTGAGAAAAACGCTCGAAAACAGAACATAGTTTATCAATAATGTCACTCGACAAACCCGAGGACTGCCACTCAGGCATGCCCCTTCCCCTCTTGATCAGCCAAATCATTTAAACGTTTTTCTAATCGACAGAAAGCATTAAAATAATCATTTCTAATTGCCTTAATGATTTTTTTACTGGTTTCATCATTATACGTATGAGACGTTAGGTTACGGCTTTCAATCATACTCAACCAAATTTCACCATCGTCAATTAATCCCGTCCTAAAAGCTTCACGCGCTACATTTTTAGATCCAAATAAATCAGTGACGCCCTGTAACTCTAAAAAATCTTTTTGAACTTTCCAAGCTAACTCATGATTATATTCAAACGATTGGATCAACCCCTGCTCTTCCAGCTCATTGAGTTCTCTTTTTTGTATAAACTTAGATAACTGAGCTAATGCCTTTTTAAAATTATTTAACCGTTGAATCCATCGAATATCGGTTACTATCTTATTCATTTCTATTCTCTACTAAAATTATGTATCAGAGCCATTAGGGTCAAGTCTTGCATTTTGCAATAATTCGGCTGACTGTTGAATAATGGCAATCAAAATAATTTGCAATTTCGTCCATCCTTATAGCCACCTGATTGATATGCTGCAATAATAGCATTATTTCTATTGATACTTATCACTTCATACTTTTCTAGATTTTTAGCCGATTTTTACGTTGTTTTAACAGAACTTCAGATAATTCACCCTCATGACGAGACACGTTCGGGGATGACATAATACTTCATGCCTATGCAGATCACTCAGGTATTTATTATAATCGTCATCTTCGAGTCGTTTTTATCGAAGATCTCGTACTTTTTGACATAGATTCATGACAATATGCTCCATGCATTGTCTTAATAAACTGCATCCATGCAGCGTCCGCTTAAAAGACTGCGGGAAAGACGATCCTGAGCCAAGTACTAAACAATCGGGGCTTGGTTCTAGGGCGTTAGGGGTTAGGGTGTTGGTCATTTTAATTCTCTGAATTAGTAATATCGCAATTATTATTTAATACGTTAATGGCTTGTTGAGAAAAGCATAATAGTGTTTGGTACTTTTTATCTTTTATAATTAATTTAATAATAGATTTATCAATGTTTAAATAGTCATGTACTAATGAATTACGTAGGCCTATTATTTTCCTCCACTCGTTAAGCTCTACGTCAGTAAGGTTACCTAGTTCATGTAAACCAATAAAGGTTTGGTAAGCGTTACTGCCAGTTTCTTTTTTAAGCGACTTTAACCAATGTTTAGCGAGCCCAATAGAGACTTCTGCCAACAGTTGTAATAAACGTTCACCTGCTCGATAATCTCGGTTATTTAATGTACTCAATTGAGTTAATTCGTTTAACTCAACTTCATAGTCATTAATATGGATGACTACTTCTTTTAAATAAAGCTGTAAACCATGATCTACCATTTTTATTCCTTTACACTTTGTACTCAATCATTTCAAATTCATACTGGCTATAAATGCGCTGGATCTCTTTAAATTCTCTTGCATTATTGTTGCTGTAGATAACGTTTCCATATTCAACAACATTAAATGCTAAATATACGGGCACAGTATTAATGTCAATAATAGAGAGCTTTCCATCAGACAAGTTCAACTGCTCAGACCATATCAAACTTAATTCTTGAGGTCGTAACTTTCTATCGATCTCAGACAAAGTGAAATTTTTAAAAGCAATGGCTAAATCAATATCACTTTCACTATGTGCAGTTCCTTTAGCTTGAGAGCCGTATAACCACATAACCTCTATATCATCAATTTGTGAGGCTTTTAGGGTTAATTTATTTAATAATTTAGCGATTGATTGCATTATTTTATGATTCATCCTAGCACCCTAATCCCCTAATATCTCTATCAATGTAGAATATTCCCTTGGTATAAATCATATACAGGAAATGATAGTTCAAAGTCATTCCACTCAAGATCACCATGATTTAAATGAAATTGTTTGAAATTTTCAAGTTGCAGGTATTTTATTATTTCTGGGTGATGTGATCTTTTAAGGAAATCAAAAAAATCAGTTTCAGTTTCAGTTTCTATACCGTCATTAAAGGTTAATTTCAAGGTGTGATCATGAAGATATTTTGTCTTTTCAATGGAGATATATTTATTCATTATTTAACTCTCATTTCAATTTTAATACTTCCAAAAATATATTTTTATTATTAGTTTTTTTAGATCCCCGATTAAAACATTCGGGGATGACGGAATACTTTAGTTCCCCGATTAATACGTTCGGGGATGACGAAAATACTTTAGTTCACCGACTAAAACATTTCTGGGATGACGATAATACTTTAGTTCACCGACTAAAACATTTCTGGGATGACGATAATACTTTGTTAACGCTTGTATTACCCAGTATATTGCTCCGAGTAACTTATCGCTTTTTTACTTAATGTAATCAACTGACTGGTTTGTTCAAGCACTTCATTAAACATAGCGAGTTGATCTTCTAGAATATATTCATGTGCAATTTCGTTACGAATATCTTTTAGTGTTCGTGCCTGCTCAACAGAATCTATTAACTGTTTTTTTTCTGCATTATTTATGGTGTCGATTAATGATCCTGGTTGTTTAAACTCAACCAAATCAATTGCTCTATACATTTTATTAATTAATAAATCTGTCACTCGCGCAAAACGACTGGTTAAGTTTTCCAATTTATCAAAATCATCATCACTAAGTTTACTTTTTAAATTTATTAATTGGCATTGTGTATGTGAACGTTCTAGCCATTTCAAAGCACCTTGCAATTGGNNNNWACAANYWRRTWMKWWTWSTARRGYANWKTKKKWRARGTGTTWAWTYATTAWANWRRYWMTGNRWTKTAANTGNTWWSKGYWRKRKTAWWSGAASANRAAKGNTNAWMKARTTWWWCARRYRRYWWYWWAYYWWTYWTWWKWWMWMSMRACYMTTYMWTTWAYTGMMATKKKMWKWKACKWAGSATGGTTTTATCGATAAATTGAGAATGAATAAGTAAATCAATATCACCACCCAATTTATTGTTATCAACGCGAGAACCGAACAAATAAACATCTGCATTTGTATCATAATTTTTAAACGTAGATACCAATATATTAATCTCTTGCGGTGACAGACGCATTTTTATTTCAAATCTCCTCGAAGTGAGCAACTAATCTAATGCAGAAAACTCAGCTCTTTATTAAAATCGTCATCTTCGAGACGTTTTTATCGAAGATTTTGTATTTTCTGACGTAAATTCAGGACAATATGCTCCATGCATTGTCTAATATGTAGCATCCATGCCACGTCCGATTAAAAGACTTCGGGAATGACAATCCTTTTATAGATCCCCGACTAAAACATTCGAGGATGACGATTCTTTTAAAGTTCCCCGATAAAAAACTCTGCCTACTTTTTCTATATGTTGGATCAAATCTTTGTTGTCTATATGATTATAAATAGATAAATCTATCGTATATGGTAACAGTAAATCATCTAATTCGGTGCTTAATCGGTTTAATATGTCTAAGTTGATTTTTGCACCCTGTAAGGTTAAATCAACGTCAGAGCCATTTCGATAATTACCTTTAGCCCTTGAACCATAAAGTATAACTTTATCTATTTCAGGGTATTGTTCAAATACTTGCTGTATTTGTTTTATAACTACGGTGGTCAAACCAAAACAGGTCATTTTTTTGATACTAAAACTGAATTTAATTTCAAAAACTCATGTAAATACTGAGTTTTTATCTTACTAATAACTTCTTCAGCACTTTGCTCATTGTATGTATGTGAAGTTTGAATACGGCTTTTAATCATTCCCATCCAAATATCACCTTGTTCAATTAAGCCACGTTTAAAAGCTAACCTGAACGCATCTCTACTGCCTTGTATATCGGTTACACCTTGTTCCGCATAAAAATCTTTTATTACCTTCCAAGATAGCTCAAAGTTATATTCAAATGCTTGAATAAGCCCTTGTGTTTCTAAGGAAGAAAGTTCTCGTTGTTCACTTAACTCTACTCCCTGTTCTAATTGTTTTAGGGTAATGTTAAAGCTATTTAATCGTTGATGCCATCTAACATTAGTTGTCATGAAAGTTATTCACTCTCTTTTCTATTTGCCATTGCTGATGAAAACAACGCGACTATTAAAGCAATAAAACCACTGAGTATTCCGCCAAGCACTACTATTAAGGCACGTTTAGGTTTAATCGCTTTATTAGTTAATAAAGCCGCTTTTTCTAAGGTAAATGCTTTTACACCGTTAAAATCTAATGATTTAGATTTTAACGTTTCAATAGTATTTAAAATACTGGGTAACGAGGTAATAAATGGGTCGTCAGATTGGCGTTCTTTTAAGGCTTTAAGGTTTTGATCATTCTTCAATTTTACTATTTTTGTCTCTATTTTATTTAGCTCTGAAAGAAATGGGGCGTCATTTTTTCGTTCTTTTAAAAATTTTAATGCTATATCTTTTTTCACTTTAGCTATTTTACTATTTATTTGGCTCAACTCAGGTAGAAATATAGCGTCATTTTCTCTCGTGGTTAATGTTTTAAGTAATGTTTCTAAGTACTTTGTGCCCATAAGATACAAAGGTAAAGAATTACTGTTACTTAACATAATGTTTGTAGCCGCCTGTTCATTTCTCGTTTTATTTAAGGCATCTAAACGCGTTGGGTTTATAATTTTTAGTGTTTTGGCAATAGAATATGCTTCTTTAGTGTTAGCAATTTGAGTCAACTTATCTTCTTTGGCTTTTATAATTAACAAGCTTTTTTGTTGTTGTAACTCATTTAATGTTTGCGCATTTTTTTCTTCAATTTGAGCTATTTTAGTTGTTCTATCACTTTTTGCTTGCGCCACTAACAATTCTTTTTCTTGTAATAAACGATTTAATTCTAGTTGATTATTCTCTACAATTTTTTTAATGTGTAATTCACGCGATGTTTTTGCATTGCTGCGTAGTAAAGCTATTTTACTTTGTTGTATTTCTATTAGTGACTTACGTTGCGCTATTTGATCTTTTTTTATGGCTTTAAGCAAAGATTCATTGGTGGTATTTAAGTAGCCGTTAATAATTTCTAATAATAATGCCTCATTGTTGTGTTGTAACGACAAAGAAAAACGCGACGGTTGGTCAATAAACTCTCCTTTAGCAACTTGTGGCTCGGTAATTTCCACTTTAAAATCTTTAATAAAGTTACTAAACATTTTTTCGGTATTGCTCGCAGAATACTCTTCAGGGTAAAGCTTTTTTAAGTACCCTTGCGTAGTGATATACTGTTTTAAAAATGTTTGTGAGCGTGCTTTATCATAATATTCTTTAAATAAACTGGTTTTACTGTATTGAGTTAAGCCGTTCTCACCAAGCTTTACAATCGCTGAAGTTTTAGGTTGAGACACTTCTACAGATGACTGGTAAATTTTCGGTAAATATAAGGCATAAGCAACACTTAATGCTGTACCAATAAAAGTGATCAGAAATATTTGTTTCCAACGTTTTTTTAAATTTAAAATGAGTTGCAGCAAGTCAATGCTGTCATCTTCGTGATGTAAATAGTCTGATGGAAGTATTTGTACCATTTGTTGATGGTCTGATGTTTGATCATTTTGAGACATATTTTATTTATCTACTACTTGTTTTACTAAAATTAAAAATTGACGCTCACTCAATAGAGCTTCTACTTAAGTTCAAATTCACTTTGTCAAGAAATGTATATTATCTCAACATGTAGGTCGTACTTCAGTGCGACTAATTTTGTTGGCATAAATTCCAACCTACAAAAAGCAACCAGTGAGGTATAATGAAGACGACAATTATACTAAATACTTGAGCTATCTGCCTAGCCATAAAATTTATGTTCTTTTATAAATATCTTCAAATCTAACAATATCGTCTTCACCTAAATAACTGCCACTTTGTACTTCAATTAGCTCTAGTGGTAATTTACCAGGGTTAGTTAAGCGATGTTTTTCACCAATAGGAATATAAACCGATTGATTTTCAGTAACTAATTGCTCTTTTTCGCCAACTTGTACAATGGCGCTACCGGTAACCACTATCCAATGCTCAGCCCTATGATAATGCATTTGTAATGATAAACTTGCACCCGGCTTTACGGTTATACGTTTTACTTGATAACGACTGCCATTGTCTATGGAGTCGTATTTACCCCACGGGCGATGTACTTCGCGATGTTGTATATGCTCACTACGCTGACATTTTTTTAGTTCGCCAACAACCGCTTTTACTTTTTGAACTTGGTTTTTATTAGCAACCAATAACGCATCGGGGGTTTCAATTATTACAATATTTTCAAGGCCAATAGTCGCGACTAATTTATCAGGGCTGTGTACCAAGTTATTATTACTGTTAATGGCGATCACATCGCCAATATGGGTATTACCATGCTGATCTTTTTTACAAATTTCCCATAACGAACTCCAACTACCTAAATCACTCCAATTTGCATCCATTGGCACTACTACTACATGCTCTGTTTTTTCCGCCATTTTTTCCATAACGGCGTAATCAATGGAATCATCAGGGCATTGTTCAAAACTTATTTTATCTATACGCGTAAAGTCTAAATCGTGTTGAGCATTATCTAGTGCTTGTTGGCAGCAATTAACGATTTCTGGATTGCTTTGCTCTAAGGCATTTAAGTAAACAGAGGCTTTAAAAACAAACATGCCGCTATTCCAGTAATAATCGCCGGAGTTAATGTATTGTTGAGCGGTTTTAAGGCCTGGTTTTTCGACAAATTTTTCAACGTTGAAGTAGTTTTGTCGCACTGAAGTACAACCTACATTGTCTATTTCAGCTTTTATATAGCCGTAGCCGGTTTCAGGTTTATCGGCAACAATGCCGAAGGTTACTAGTTTATTTTGTTTAGCTGCTGCAATGGCAATTTCTAACGATTGTTCAAATGCTTGTTGATTTTCAATAACATGATCAGCGGGGAATATCGCAATAATGGCATTTTCATCTTGCTTTTGTGCGGCTAACGCAGCTAAGGCAATGGCAGGTGCGGTATTTCTACCTACAGGTTCAAGCATTATTGCTGAAGGAGTAATCTCAACAGTTTTACACTGTTCAGCCACCATAAATCGATGGTCTTCATTACATACCACAATAGGATTTTGTAAATGCTTAACGCGCAGTAAAGTATCTTGCAGCATGGTATTTTTACCACCAACAATATTTAATAATTGTTTTGGATATTGTTCACGAGATAATGGCCATAAACGTGTTCCTGAACCACCGGATAAAATTACGGGAATTACTGACATTTAAAATCCTTCTTTACTAAATTATGGTGATGATAAGCGAAAACACATTATTCCCGTGGTGCATTTAGGAAAAACATACAGTTTTTGGTTGTTTTATCTACGTTAAACTGGCCGGTATTATTTCTGTAGGTCGGCATTTATGCCGTCAATTGTTATTTGATGGGCTAAAGCCCAACCTACAGGTGATAAATTAATAAAAACAGTTTTTAATGCACCACGGGTAATGTTAATGATTTAATTAGTTTTTACGCCAACCTAACATCCGTTTTAAGGTAATATCTTTGTCGATAAGATGATGCTTTAATGCTGCTAGTGCATGTAATAGTGTTAACACAATTAAACTGTAGGCTAAATATTGATGAATAACACCCGCAATATCTTCTTGGTTTTCAATAAAAGCACCAAAGCCGACTACAGTAAACAACTGGAATACTTCAATACCACGCCCATCTGCGGTAGAGATCAAATAGCCACTTATCGCGATAACAAAGAACAAGCCATAAAGTAATAAATGCACAATGTGAGCAGATTTTTGCTCAAACTTACTATGAGTATTTAATGGTTGCGGCTGAATTTGCTTTTTTCGCCACACAAGTCGCAATAGCATGATCATAAATAAGCTAATGCCAATACTTTTATGTAATTCTGGCGCGCTTTTATACCATGAGTCATAGTAAGTTAACTCCACCATCCAAACACCTAGTGCAAATAATGTAAAGATCATCACGGCAACAAGCCAATGTATAGCTATACTCAACCACCCATAATGGCTATTGGTATTTTTCATCACTTAAACTCACTAAATTTTGATATCGACCTTTACTGGTGAAACTATTATGCAACTACAAAATATAAATTAATATTGAATATTTATTTATCAGTCATTAATCTAGACTTTATTTGCTTGCGTTGGCTTGGTGATGACTTTAGAACAATTAAACATGCTTAAATTGGTTGCTGAGCAAGGTAGCCTAAAAAAGCCAGTGAACTTATACATAAAACTCAACCGGCTATTAGCCAAGGATAAAACAATTAGAACAGCAATTAAATTACCATGCACTTAAACTAAATAATAAACACTTAGGATCAGTTGCCACTGCTCTTTGGAATAACTTAAAAGAACAACAAGGATCGTTAAATTCCTTATAATTCCGCTAAATTCCGTTTTTATTTTTTCTATTACAACGCTTTTGAGCTAGACTTTTGAGCTAGATTAGTGATGAAAAACATCAGCCAAATAAAACGAAAAAGGAATATTCCATGTTAAAAAAATCAACAGTAATAGGTAATCTATCTTACATCCTAATTTACTTAATGAGCTTGTTTTTATTAAGTAATTCAGCCAACGCATCAACAACAAACTTATCAAACAATGCCTACCTCATTACAAATTTTTATCAACAAAACCAACAACAATGCACTTCAATAAATTGTAAGGCGCTACTCAAAAAAGTTAAAAAGTATGCTAAATGGGGGGTACCTAGTGCAAATATAACCATAGCTACTGCTTATTTAACGGGTGATGGCTTAAGTTATAACCCAAAACTCGCTGCTCAGCATTTAAAAAATGCTCAAAACCATGGTTCACTGCGTGCAATATGGATGCTTTCTTATTTGTATCAAAATGGTTTAGGCGTTGACCAAAATAGTAAAAAGGCACAACAGCTATTCAGTTTAGCAATAAAGAAAAAATACCCACCCGCACTATTCCAAAAAGCACTTAAGCAATTGCAAAACCAAGCAACAAAAAATAAGCACTTACCAGAAGTTGAAAAGTTATTAACCACCGCTGCCCAATTATATTTTAAACCCGCTCAATATCTGCTCGCAAAATTATATCAACAGGGTAATTTTGTTAAAATTAATCCACTTGCAGCGGCAAGCTTATACAAACGATTAAGTTTTACGGAATATAAAGATAGCAGCAAGCAATTAACTAATATTTTAAAAACCAATAATCACTCACAAGCGATGGAAAGCAGTTTAGCGAAGATCACACAAAATAAAGTTATTATGTTCAACAATACTGTTACCAGCGCCAGCTCAAGCGATAATTTTGAAAAAACATTAACCACAAAAATTAAAGAACTGGCAAGTAATGTACGTTTTAATGGTGCACCATTCTATTGGAAAGCCAAAAATTATAAATGTCTCAGTGGATCTTTTTTATGTGACACACCAACAACCTTAAGTGAATTATATAGCTTTATACCTACTTCACTGTAAAACCAGTCATTATTTTATAATCATAATGGTCTTAATTGGCGTAATGCTGTTCGATTAAGACCTAAATAGCATCAACTATCTTTTTAGCTCTTTAGTCGTAACGCAAAAAATAATCCTGCATAGCAAAAACACCTATCACCGCGTACACTTAATTAAATATTTATGACAATCCAATGACTTTACATTAAAAATCAATAATTAAAAGTAAAACCAATAAGAACAATTAAGGAATAACTATGTTCAGTAAGTTAATCTCTGTACAACTATTATTTACGCTCTTTTTATTTACGTTTCCCTGCGCAACAGCAAGTGAATTAACCACAACCGCGAATAAAATGCCAATTATTACGAGTCACACTTACCAGCATCATTCGACAATATTTCAGGGCAAACGCCGTTACATGGTGTCCTTACCTGAAAACTATTATGCTAGTGATCGCCATTATCCAAGCTTATTTGTTATTGATGGTGACTTTCAATTTCAACACACCTCAGCGTTAGTCACTAACTTAGCGAGAATGGGTAAAATTCCACCAATGATCGTTATTGGTGTCGCGAACCAAGGGCAAAACGATTACCTTTACACCACGACTTGGCCGATTGACAAAAAAGCAAAAGACAGTAGCGACTACGGTGGTGCCAAACAGTTTTCACATTATTTAAACAGCGAACTACTGCCAATAATCGATCATGATTTTCGCACCAACAGTCAAAAAGCGTTAGCGGGTTATTCTCTCGGCGCTTTATTTACCTCTTTCGAAATGATGCAGAAAAACACCGCTTTTAATGCGTTTTTAGCAATGAGTCCTAGTGCTTGGTTTGATGATTATGCTTTACCGAAAAAGCTGTCTAACTATATAAACACCAGTAAAAATCCCCTGCCTGACTTTTTCATTTCTGTCGCTAATGAAGAAGAAATGGGGGTAGATAAAACGGTTGCCGCGTTGAAACAAACGATTAAAAATAGTCAGAAAAAAGCATTAAAAAATTGGCATTGGCAATTTAAACATTACCCTAATGAAAGTCATTTTAGTACGGCAATGCCCGCCCTTTATGATGGTTTAACATTTTTAAGCCCCAATTTTTATTTTGATCCGCAAGATATGATGAAATTAAAAGATTATCAGCAAGTGCTTGCACAATTTAAACTGAAGAAAAATAACTGGGCTGGCTTTCAATTTGAATGGGTGCAAACTTATAAGTTTGCTCAATATATTTTTTGGTCCAAACAAACGGATAAAGTAGATGAATTGCTTACTGAAATTAAAAAAGAGTTTCCAGCATCATTGATGCAAGTAAGCATTCAACTAGCCAAAGGTTTTGTCATTAAAAAACAGCCTAAAAAAGCGTTAGCACTATTGAATAAAGTAAAAGCACACGGCAAAAATAATGCGCTTTGGCATCATCAAATGAGCTTAGCGTTAAAAGCACTAAACAAAAATTCACAAGCGGAACAACATCAGCAAAAAACAATGGCATTAGCTAAACAACAACATTTATCTTCATGGTTAATTTGGGAATTAAGCGATTAACACAATAGTAATCTTTAACTCTGAAGATAATTAAAGCAATAAAACATAAATCATAACTAGTTGAATATAATATAAAAAAACAATTCTTTTCATCACCAGTGAAAGTACGAAGTATTTCGTTATTTATATTGACTTACATATATTTTACATCTAGTCTAAATGGGTGTTATTTAAACAACAAGAACAGGGAATACATATGTTAACAAACATCACTAAAAAGCTACTCTCTATTACAACACTATCTTTAGTTTTACTCTGTAACAATGCTGCAAATACTGGAAATGCTGAAAGTCCTACCATCATGTTACCGAGTGATTTTATGCTCGGTGATCATAAGAAAAATGCCACACTTGATTGTGATTCAGATTATTGCAAAGAAACGCTGCAACAAATGAAAAAATATGCTCGCTGGGGCAATCCAGACACCGGTGTGCTGTTGGCAATAGCCCACCTAAAAGGCGATGGTGTTACTTACGACCCAGAAAAAGCGGCACAATATTTAAAAATGGCTAAGAAGCATGATTCATTAACCGCAATGTGGATGCTGTCTTATTTATATAAAAATGGTTTAGGTGTTGATAAAAACCTCAATAAAGCAGAATACTTACTCACTAATGCAGCAAAGAGTGAATTCCCTCCGGCGATGTTCCAACATGCAGTCGAACTTCTACAAAATGAAAAAAATCCTCAAACTCATCAAGTAGAAGCTGAAAACTTACTGATCGCAGCGTCTAAATTATTTTACAAACCAGCTCGCTACTTATTAGCTAAAATGTATAAAAATGGCTACTACGTTAAAAAAGATCTACTAGCTGCTGCTGTACTTTATAAGAAATTAGGGGTTTATGGTTACAAAGACAGTAGAACTCAATTAAATTTTATTAAAATCAAACAAGATACGCCAAAATTTGTTCAAGAGTTGACTCGTCAAGTACCTCGCGACATCGAAGTGATCACCATTGTTGGGCATAGATGGAGTTATGAAGATATTCTTATCAGCCAATTAGAAGGTATGAAACATCACAAACAATACGATGGTTTTGGTGCCTTTAGTCACATAAAAGGCAAGAAATGTATTGATACGTCATCTTCTTGCTTTACCTTCGATGCGACAGAGACCATAGTAGATTTTATGGGAGCATATGGAAAGAAAAGCAATGTAAATGTAAGAATGTAACAATAAAAAAAGCAAGCTTTACGCTTGCTTTTTTTATTACTAGAGAAAATATTTCAAAGCTATTTAATCACTTTTAAGCTTGCTCTACCTTTTTTTCTTATCGTATCCGTTAAAGCGTCTTTATTTTTAGTTTCTACCGATGCTAAAGGCTGACTCGGTTGTTGCTCAGCAACGTCCGTTGATGGTTCAGTATGCTCAACCGCTAATGAAGTACCCGCACCATTTTCTTTCGCATAAATAGCAGAAATGCCACCGTATGGCACAAACAAGCGTTCTAATTTACCACCAAACCGCGCACTAAATTCTATGGCATCGCCCACTAACGAAATTCCGCCAACAGAATCAGGTGAAATATTAAGCACTATTTGATTATCGGTAACAAAATTTAATGGTACTAATACACCATAAACAGTGGTATCAACCACTATATATGGCGTTAAATTGTTATCTAATATCCATTCATAGAAAGCCCTAACAACATAGGGCTTATTTGAAGTCATTTGTTCTGACATTTATAATTTTTGCCTGTAATTAAACCGACAAACCAAAGCGTAATTCACGTTCTGCTTCAGTTAATGATGCTTGAAATGATTCACGTTCAAATACGCGTAACATATAGGCTTTTAATTCTTTTGCGCCTTGACCATCTAATTCAATACCAAAAACCGGCAAACGCCATAACAAGGGTGCCAAATAACAATCAACTAAGCTAAAATCTTCACTCATAAAATAAGGCGCTTCATTAAATATAGGCGCAATACTTAATAACCCTTCTTTAAGTTCTAGGCGTGCTTTTGCTGCTTCGTCACTGCTACCGTTTAAAATCACTTTGGCAAGCGAGTACCAATCGCATTCAATACGATGCATCATTAAACGACTACGTCCACGAGCCACTGGATATACAGGCATTAATGGTGGATGCGGAAAGCGCTCATCTAAATATTCGACAATAATTTTTGCTTCATATAAGGCTAATTCACGATCAATTAACGTTGGAACTGTACCATATGGGTTTAGATCAATTAAATCTTCAGGCAAATTTGCCAAGTTCACCAAATTAATATCTACGCCAACGCCCTTTTCTGCTAACACAATACGGGTTTGATGACTGTACATATTATCTGCGTGTGAAAACAACGTCATTACTGAGCGTTTGTTTGCTGCTACGGCCATAATGCCTCCAAAATAAAAACTTAAAATATAAAAACTAACAAAGGGGCTGATACCTAAGCATCAAGCCCCTTAAACTATATGTAAACTATTTCAATAACTTAATGAACGTCTTTCCAAAACTCTTTTTTCAAGAAGTATGAAAATATAAAGAGGATAAATAAATATCCTAATACCCAATAACCCATACTTTCACGTTCAAGTTTACTCGGCTCAGCGGTGTATTCTAAAAAGTTAGTAAGATCACGAACAAAAGAGTCATACTCTTCTTCGGTCATACTACCACCTGTTGCTGAACCTAAATTACCGTGTTCATCAATAGTACGAATACCTTGCAAATTTTGTAAAACATGCGGCATACCTACATCTTTAAACACTTTGTTATTCACGCCAAATGGACGTTCACTATCAACATAAAAAGAACGTAAATAAGTGTAGATCCAATCAGGACTTCTTAAACGAGCTTCTAGTGTTAAATCAGGTGGTGCGGTACCAAACCATTTTGCCGCTTGTTTTTTCGGCATAGTATTGGTGATATGATCACCCACTTTTTCACCCGTGTACATCCAATTAGCTAAACCATCATCATTACTGATCTCTAAATCTTTAAAAGTACGATTATAACGTTGGTATTTTAACTCATGACAGCCTAAACAGTTATCAATAAATCCTTTAAAGCCACGTTGTAATGAAGCTTTGTCGGTTAAATCATTGTCCGCATGTTCTAAGTGAGCACCAGAATTTGCCATAGCAAGGGTTGGAGTCAAAATAAAAGCGGTAACTAATGTTATGATTAATTTTTTCATTATCCTGAAACCCTCTCTGGAACCGGTTTAGTTTTTTCGTTTTTACTATAAAACCATAGTGCGACAAAGAAACCAAAATAACCAAATGCGGCAATAATACCAATCATATTATTCATCGGTGATGGCGCTTTAGTACCAAGTACACCTAATACAATAAAACTAATCGCAAATTGGATAAGGTTAAAGGTATGAAGCTTACTACGAGATTTTAATGATTTAACCACACCACGATCAAACCAAGGTAGTAAGAATAAAACGATAATGGCAGCGAACATACCAATGGCACCAATGCCTTTACTAGGGATAATACGTAAAATGGTATAAAAAGGACCAAAATACCAAACTGGTGCAATATGTGGTGGAGTTTTCAAGCCATTTGCGGGTTCAAAGTTTGGCGCTTCCATAAAGTAACCGCCACCGTCAGGATGGAAGAACATTACCCAACAGAAGATAAAAATAAACGCCACAACATACATAATATCTTTTACTGAGTAATATGGATGAAAGGGTATAGCATCAACAATGTCATATTTATCAGTATAATTTTTGTGAAATTTGAACTTGCTTTGTTCTTCTTCTGGAATACTTCCTTTAGGTTTTTTAATATCAGTACCTTCAGGATTATTTGAACCGACTTCATGTAAAGCTAAAATATGGAAGAAAACTAAAATAACTAACACCAAAGGAATAGCCGCAACATGCAAGGCAAAAAAGCGGTTTAAAGTAGCGCCCGAAATAACATAATCACCACGTATCCACAGTGTTAAATCATCACCAATAACAGGAATAGCACCAAACAAGGAAATAATAACCTGCGCGCCCCAATAAGACATATTTCCCCAAGGCAATAAGTACCCCATAAAGGCTTCAGCCATTAATGCTAAGAAAATCAGCATACCAAACAACCATAATAATTCTCGTGGTTTTTGGTAAGAACCGTACATTAAACCACGGAACATATGCATGTAAATAACGACAAAAAATGCTGATGCGCCCGTTGAATGCATATAACGCAATAACCAACCGTAATCTACATCACGCATTATATATTCGATTGAAGCAAATGCACCTTCGCCAGAAGGATTATAATCCATCGTTAACCAAATACCAGTAAGCAACTGATTAACTAAAACTAAAATGGCAAGCGAACCAAAGATATACCAAAAATTAAAGTTTTTTGGTGCTGGGTACTGAGCTAAATGCTTATTCCACGCATCAGTTACAGGTAAACGCTTGTCAATCCAAGCCATAAGATTTGCCAACATTACGCCTTTCCTCCACTTGCATCAGGACCAACACCAATTATGATTCTATCTCCTGAAATATATGAATGCTCGGGAACCATTAAATTAAGTGGTGCAGGAACGCCTTGAAAAACACGACCAGAAAGGTCATAAGTTGAGCCATGGCAAGGGCAGAAAAAGCCATTATCTAGAGCTTTAACTCGTTCACCCATGGTATCTTTTTCATAAGTAGGTGCACAACCTAAATGCGTACAAACCCCTAAACCAACCCAAAGTTCAGCTTTAATTGAACGATTAAAATTAGTCGCATAAGATGGTTGCTGTGCTTCTTCTGAGTTAGGATCACGCAATTGATCGGTCACATCAGCCAGTTTAAGCTCTGCTAACATTTTTTCCGTTCGGCGAACGATATATACAGGCTTACCTCGCCATTCAGCGCGGATCATCTGGCCTTTTTCTATTTTACCCACATTGACTTCAACCGGAGCACCCGCGGCTTTTGCGCG
This sequence comes from Gammaproteobacteria bacterium, assembly GCA_002401725.1. Taxonomy (GTDB): domain Bacteria; phylum Pseudomonadota; class Gammaproteobacteria; order Enterobacterales; family Alteromonadaceae. The sequence goes on along the minus strand of NVTW01000014.1, from coordinate 27,305 downwards.
TTCGCTTGGGTTCCAAGATCCAATAAAAGGCACAGCCCAACCAACAACACCTACACCACCGACTACTGAAGTAGCGGCAGTTAAAAAGCGTCGACGGCCATTATCAACTGGCACATTGCTCATTAAAACTCTCCAAATTAGTTTTATTTAAACAAAACAAATTTCACTCTAAATTAAACTAAAAAATTATTTTTTTGTTTAAATAAAATACACGAAAAAAAATTCCCGAAAAAACCTCTATGATCATAAAGAAATAGCTTTATTTTTACAAGGTAATTTACTGATTTAAGGATTTATTTCAGTAATTATTTTGCCTATATAAGTGCGAGTAACTCGCCATTCAATGTAATAAGAATTATTATCATTAAAAGCGTAATATTACGCACAACAACGGAATAATATTATAACGCTATCACTATTTTATTCGTCGTTTCACAGTATTTTTTATTCCACTTAAAGCTAGGTCAAGAGTTTGAACATGTAAAGGAAATGAATACATTTTAAGGATAAATTAAAAACATAAAAAAACCGACACAAGGTCGGTTTTTAAATCATTACATTTTCTAAATAATCTGTATTTAGCCAAGGCGTTGAATTTTGAGCCCCTGAGTTTAGATTAACTAAACGATTGGGGCGAAAAATGATAACAACGCAGCATAAATACTGAGCATAACGAAAATTAGCGTTTTGAGAATTGTGGTTTCTTACGTGCTTTATGTAAACCAACTTTCTTACGTTCAACTTTACGTGCATCACGAGTTACGAAGCCAGCTTTACGTAGATCACTACGGAAAGTTTCATCGTATTGCATTAACGCACGAGTAATACCGTGACGAATTGCGCCAGCTTGACCAGAAATACCACCACCAACAACAGTGATGTTAAAGTCAAACTTTTCTACCATTTCAACTAATTCTAATGGTTGACGAACAACCATACGAGCCGTATCACGACCAAAGTATTCTGAAATGTCACGTTTATTAATTGTAATTGCACCGTTACCAGCTTTCATGAACACACGAGCAGTAGAGCTCTTGCGACGACCAGTACCGTAATATTGATTATCAGCCATTGCTTAAAGCTCCAAAAGTTGTGGTTGTTGTGCAGTATGCTTGTGCTCAGCACCAGCATACACTTTTAATTTGCGGTACATTTCACGACCTAAAGGACCTTTAGGTAACATGCCTTTAACTGCAAATTCAATTACACGCTCTGGCGCTTTTTCAATTAACTTTTCAAAGCTAATTTGTTTTAAGCCGCCAGGAAATTCAGTATGCGAGTAGTAAATTTTACCCTTCGCTTTATTACCAGTAACTTTTACTTTTTCAGCATTAATAACAACGATGTAATCGCCAGTATCACAATGAGGAGTATATTCTGGTTTATGCTTCCCGCGTAAGCGAGTTGCAATTTCAGTAGCGATACGACCTAAAGTTTTATCTTCGGCGTCCACTAAGAACCATTCGCGTTTTACGCTTTCTGGTTTTGCTACAAAAGTTTTCATTAAAAAACCCATTTTTTAAAATGTTACATAAATAATAATTTAATAGTTAGCCATTAGATTATCGGTTAATTAAGGCTACGCTTTACCCCTTCGAGTATCGAGCCCATTGTTTCGACTTAAGGTCAAAACGTAGTAACGTTGGGAGCGCAAGATTATACAGAAAGTTATTTTAAAGATCACGCTTAATTTTCAATCTTTTTAGAAAATTAACGTTTGTAGATACTATCAGTAGATCCCCTCCTACGAGGGGATGACTAATACCAAGTTGATTAAGATGTTACGAGAACAACAATTACATACATTAGATCCCCACCTCCGTGGGGATGACAGAAAAATGGTGGGGATGACAGAAAAATGGGGGGGGATGACAGGGAAATAGTAGGGATAAAATAGAAATTGGGCGGCAGGAAAATGGGAATGACAGGAAAAGTTAAGGCAAATGTTCACTGGCTAGATAATCATGCGACTGCATCTCTTGTAAGCGTGACAAACAACGTTTAAATTCAAATTGTAAACGTCCATCTAAATACAGTTCTTCTAAAGCAACTTCGGCTGAAATTATTAACTTTACATTACGCTCATAAAACTCATCAACCAACGCAATAAACCGGCGGGTACTGTCGTCACAATTGGCATTCATTTGTTTTACATTCGCTAATAATACGGTGTGAAACTCGCGACTAATTTCCATGTAATCATTTTGGCTACGGGCTGATTCACACAACACAGAAAAATCAAAATAAACCACACCATCAGCTACTACTATTGTGGTAAGTTGACGATTATTGATTTCTATTTCGGTATTTTGTTTTCCTTCTTCAGACGCCAACTGATTAAAGTATTGAATTAAATTTAATTGTGCTTGTTCGTCTAACGGATAATGGTAAATTTCAGCTTGTTCTAATGTTCTTAACCGGTAGTCAACGCCACTATCAACATTAACCACTTTAGTATGTTTATTGATCAACGCTATTGCAGGTAAAAAACGCACTCTTTGCAAGCCATTCCAGTACAGTTTATCGGGAATAATATTTGAAGTAGCTACTAAAGTTACGTTATGAGCAAATAATTGCTCAAATAAAGTCCCTAAAATCATCGCATCAGTGATATCTGACACAAAAAACTCATCAAAACAAATAATACAGGTTTCATCGGCAAAGCGTGTAGCAATAATTTTTAATGGATCAGCTTGTCCCGTTAATGTTTTAAGCTCTTGATGTACGCGGTGCATAAAGCGATGAAAATGTACGCGCATTTTATTTTCAAAAGGTAAACTGTCATAAAAAGTATCAACTAAATAGGTTTTACCACGACCAACACCGCCCCAAAAATAGACCCCTTTAATCATTTTTTGCTCTGGCTTAGAGACTACACGTTTCCATCTGTTCAATACTTTTTTAAAGCCCGTTACCGGTAACGGTTTATTTTGTAGTTCTTCATATAAATGTTGCAGATGTTTTACTGCATTTTCTTGCGCTGCATCGTAATAAAAATTCTCATCAGTTAAATCTTGTTTATACTTAGCAAGTGGGGAAAGTTTAATCATTTAACTACCATTAAAAAATATTCTTGAAAATTGAAAATTTAAACCTATATAAGCATTACAAGAGGGAATATACTTGAATAGCTTAAAGCGGTTTTTTTATTAATGAGTTTTCATTAATTAGTATTAATTAGTTTCCATTAATTATTATTCATAATACAACGTAGGTAACTTATATGACACCATTAGCATTAGGATTTATCACTTTTATTGTTGGCGCTATTTTTGGCTATTTTGCTCATCATTTTTTTGCATCATCATCTAAGAAAGACAACGAGTTATTAGCTCAAATCGACAAAGGCGAACAAGCATTATCACAATACAAGCAAGATGTTGCTGAGCACTTAGATCAGTCAGCTAATTTACTTGAACAAATGAACAGTACTTGCCAAATAGCAATGCAACAAATGGAGCAAAGTACGCAATTACTGAAAAAAGCTTCGGTTATTGAACCTTCTAACATGCCATTTTTTTCAGCTGAAACTCAACAGCAATTAACAGAAACAGCAGCAAAACGACATCCAAAACGAGATCAAGAAGAACCTGAAAAAATTTCACAACCTCCTTTAGATTATTCAGATGAACCCAGTGGTTTATTTGTTGATCAGACACAAAGTGTTACAAATACAAACTCATAGTAGACCGAACTTTATAACCTTGTATTGGTCTCTATTTGAGTCTCTTCTTGAGTTCCTTTTTTGTGAACCACAATACTTAAATTATATTTAGGAGTTATATTCGGTATGAAAAAACCAATGAAAAAAAACTTAGCTATTTTAATAAGTGCGGCCTTATTTACTAGCACTCTAATTTTGCCTTTCACAGCTAATGCTGGCATACCTTTTTCAGTAGGTGGTCAGCAGCTTCCTAGCCTTGCACCTATGTTAGAAAAAGCAACACCAGCCGTTGTTAGTGTCTCGGTTAAAGGTACTCACGAAGTAAAACAACGCGTACCTGAAGCCTTTAAATTTTTCTTTAATCGTCCGGGTCAACGACGAGGCCCTCAAGAACAACCATTTAAAGGCTTAGGTTCAGGCGTAATTATTGATGCTGACGAAGGTTATATTGTTACTAATTATCACGTAATTCATGAAGCTGATGAAATAGAAATCACCTTAAAAGATGGTCGTCAGTTTACGGCTAAAAAATTAGGTGCTGATGCTGAAAGTGATATTGCGCTATTACAAATAGATGCTAAAGATCTTCACGAAATAAAAATTGCCGATTCAAATAACTTACGTGTTGGTGATTTTTCTATCGCTATTGGTAGCCCCTTTGGTTTGGGGCAAACAGTTACCTCAGGAATTGTGAGTGCTTTAGGCCGTAGTGGTTTAAAAATAGAACAATACGAAAATTTTATTCAAACCGACGCGGCAATCAATCCCGGCAATTCAGGTGGCGCACTGGTTAACCTACGTGGTGAGTTGATCGGTATTAATACCGCTATTTTGGGGCCAAGTGGTGGTAACGTTGGTATTGGCTTTGCTATTCCTAGTAGCATGATGAAAAATTTAGTTGACCAAATCATTGAATTTGGTGAAGTACATCGTGGTGTATTAGGCATAGTTGGTCGTAGCATTGATAGTGATATTGCCAAAGCAATGGATTTAAAAACAACTCAAGGTGGCTTTGTACAGGAAGTATCCGCTGATTCAGCTGCTGAAGAAGCAGGGATAAAACCAGGTGATGTGATCACTAAAATCAATGGTAAAAAAGTAAAAACTTTTTCAGAGTTACGCGGTAGAGTTGGTACTATTGGCGCAGGTAAAAAAGTTAAAATAACCATACTTCGCGATGGCGACGAAAAAGTATATACCATAAAACTAAAACGCGCTGAAACTGTTGATATTGCAGCCAAAAATATTCATCCGGCTTTTGAAGGTGCTAAATTAGAGAATAATGATGACGGCGCTGGCATTAAAGTTGCCGAAGTAAAAGAAGGCACTAACGCTAATTATATCGGCTTGAAAAAAGGTGATGTTATTGTTGGTATTAATCGTAATCCTATTGAAAACATTGCCGAGTTACGCAATGCCTTAAAAAATAAAAAAGGTATTTTCGCTTTAAATATTAAACGTGGACAAAGTAATTTATATATTATGATCCGTTAATAACAGCTTAATATTTTCACGCTATTAAAGACCTACATTGTCATTTTGTAGGTCTTTTTATTTATAAAATTCGGTTAAATATGCTAACCTTATAAAAACAACAAATTTGCAACATTCCTTTGAAAATATTAGCAGTCTTAAAATATATTTTAAATTCCGTCGGTTACGGCATCATAATAGCGGTTATATTATTACTTTCCGTGCCACAACTACGCGACAATACTTATTTATCGCCATTATTCAGTAACAACCAACAAAACGCCGCACCATTAAGTTATTCCTACGCGGTAAATGCTGCCAGCCCTGCGGTGGTAAATATTTACTCAGAAGCAATAGAGTCTACTCCGAGCTATTATCAAGGTTCACGAAAAGTTAGCCGTTTAGGTTCGGGCGTGATCATGGCGAGCAATGGTTATATATTAACTAATTTTCACGTCGTTCAAAACGCTGATTTAATTAAAGTTTTATTACAAAGTGGGGTTAGATACCCAGCAGAACTTATTGGTTATGACATTATTACTGACTTAGCCGTATTAAGAGTAAATGCAGTAAACTTACCGGTAATTCCACAAAAAGCATCACAAATATCAGCGGTTGGCGATGTTGTATTGGCGATTGGCAACCCATTTAATTTAGGTCAAACAGTTACTCAAGGCATTATCAGCGCCACAGGGCGCAATGGTTTAAGTAGCACTAACTATTTAGAATTTTTACAAATGGATGCCGCTATAAATAAAGGTAACTCCGGTGGCGCTTTAGTTAACACTAGAGGAGAATTGGTCGGTATTAATTCACGCGAATTTAGAGAATCGAATCCACAATTTAAGATCCAGGGGATTTTCTTTGCCGTACCTTATAAATTAGCTGCAAAAGTAATGCAACAAATCATTGAAAATGGGCGTGTTGTTCGAGGTTGGTTAGGCATAATATCCAATAATTACTTAACCGATATTAAAGGATTTGTTATTGAAAGTGTTTCGCCAGATAGCCCAGCGCTGCGGGCTGGCTTGCAACCCAGCGATGTGGTAGTTCAGATAGGAAAAACACCGATCCAAAGCATTACCCAAGCTCTTGATATTGTTGCTGAAACAAAACCAAATACCATTTTAATTTTTAAGGTTTATCGAAATAACAAATTGCTTGATATTCCAGTAACCATTGCTGAATTTATTCAACAATAAATTCACTAAAAAATAGAGTCATTAATGATCGCTAAACTTCGCCATTTTATTGCAACACTAACCTCAGCAACAAGCACTGAACAAGATCAAGTATCGCTACAACTTGCTTGTGCCGTTTTGTTAACTGAGATAATGCGTGCCGATGGTAACAGTGACGACGATGAACGTGCCGCAATTATCGCGCAATTAGCACAACATTTTGCTTTATCTAAGGTAGAGCTTACTGAAATTTTAACTAGTGCCGAATTACTGAGTGAGCAAGCCACTGACTTTTATCAATTCACCTCTAAAATTAATAAAAATTACACTATTAACGATAAAATAAAACTGCTCGATATGCTTTGGCAAGTAGCCAATGCTGACGGTGAAATTTCGGCGATAGAGCAACATACTATTCGAAAAATTGCCGATTTATTACATCTTCGTCATAATGAATATGTGCGCAGCAAACTTAAAATAACACCATAATTTCAGCTAAAAAATATCGATAACACCCTCTAGAATCAGTTATCATACGATTTTCAAACTAATATCTTTCTTTTATTTTCAGGAAAAGTAATGGCAAACTCCATAGTAAATATTGGCAAATACAATACCTTAGCGGTTATCGCACTGACTGATAATGGTGCCTATCTCGATGCAGGAGAATTAGGTGAAGTATTATTACCAAAACGCTATACCCCTGAGAATATTGAAATTGATCAACAAATAAAAATTTTTCTCTACCTTGATTCTGCTGACAGGTTAGTAGCAACCACAGAAACACCACTCGCACAGGTTGATCAGTTTGCCTCATTAAAAGTAGTGCAAATTAATAAAATGGGTGCGTTTTTAGATTGGGGCTTAAAAAAAGACTTACTTGTGCCCTACAATCAACAACATACCAAAATGGAAGAAGGAAAATATTATTTAGTCAGAGTATTTTTAGATACTCGCACTGAACGTATTGCCGCTTCAAGCAAACTTGATAAATATATTGATATTTATCCCGCCGATTATAATGATGGCGACAAAGTAGAACTCACCATCGCGAGCAAAACTGATTTAGGTTTTAAAGCAATTATTAATGATCAACATTGGGGGTTGTTATACGACAATGAAATATTTCAGCCACTGCGTAGCGGTAAAAGACTAACCGGTTACATCAAAAAGATGCGTGAAGATAGTCGTATTGATTTGATCTTAACACGCGGCGGTAAAGGTAAAGTTATTGATTTTAAAGAGACTTTAATTGCTCATTTACAAGCAAACAATGGCTTTAGCCCGTTACACGACAAAAGTTCTCCTGAACTAATACAGCGCACTTTAGGGGTCAGTAAAAAAACCTTTAAATCAACCGTGGGAAACTTGCTAAAAACAGGAAAAATAACCATTGAAAAGAATGGTATTCGTTTAAAATAAAATTCAAACCTTACTGAATTGTATAACCATAACTGGCTAAAATTTCATTATATTTACCATTACTTTTAAGAGTTCGCAAACAGTTATCTATTTTAGCAATAAAAGCTTGTGGATCTTTAATATTGATAGATTTTTTCGACACTGTTATAAAGTAATTTTTATTCTTAATACTAAAATCTAATACCTTAATTTTACCACTAACACCCAGCATTTTTGCTTGCCAGTAAAAGGTACTTTTAGAATTCGCCATAATATCAAATCGCGGTGTTGATGCTAATAATTGCGAAAACATCGATTTTGAATTGTAACTAGTGATCACTTGGTGTTTTTTTTCTTTATCTTCAATAATTGCCATAAATTCAGGTGAGTACGATAGACCAGCCAAACGCCCTATTTTGTAAGGCGTTAAATCTTTTAAACTCTTAATAACAATATTACTGCCTGCTTTTACAACAAACCCTAAGTCTGAACTAAAGAGTTTTTCTTTAGCGTAAATTAGAAATTGTTCGCGTTCTTTGCGATATGAATAAGCGGTAATATCAATATCACCATTTTCCATATAAAGATAAGTGCGTTTTATAGGTAAGCGCCGATATTCAATTTTATAACCAGCCAGCGGAACACAAATATTTAACAGTTCTTTGCCGATACCTTGTTGCGGATTTTTATCACCGACAAAAAAATAAGGCGGCCAAGATACGTCATTGATAATAACAGCTTGCTCAGCATGAACTGAAAAGGTCAATAACAATGCCATTAAAAAAAATTCAACATGCGCATTTTTACCAATAAGTAATAACTTTTATTAAAGTCAGCATTTAATTTGTAGCAGTGATTTATCAATAAAGCAATTTAGCTGTAATACTTGTTCGTCTATAAAACAAAAAATTTATTAAATACTTTATAAAGCTCAGTACCTTGATTCACACTAGCAGAAGCAAAATGCAATATCGGTAAAACTTCGTGATCAAGTGATAAATAATGAATAGGATCATTTAGCTCTTTATCTAGTTGATCATCGCCATAATTATCCATCCGTAAAATACGTGCTAAAGGTTCACCTGCTGGCAATGGCTGACCAAATTCAGCTAAGTAATCGACCATACCGCCCATCGGTGAATAAAAGGCTTTATAATCTGGCAAATAACAAGCATATCGAGTCATTTTTACTGGTTTAAAATACTCATTAGCCAGCACATTTTTATACGTTAGGTAACTTAAAATTCCTCGGGCATCTTCTTTGGCAACCTCTAAGTTAATTTGCTCTTGTGAACCTAACTCCACCGTAAAACTTTCTTTATTAAAATTAATTTTACGACCTAAGTGCTGAAATTCTGTTTGTAACGTCCACCACGGGCAAAAATTAGCTTCATCCATTGCACCATCAAACTCGTTAGGGATCAAAATAGTGTGTTCAATATTAAAATAACTAGCACTGTCCTTAGCATATTCTGGACAATATAAATGCTTACTCGAAATAGGGCCTGTATGTAAATCTAAAACAATATCAGCTTGTTGTGCCATACGTTGTAATTGATAAGCAATGCGCTGACCGGTAGTTAAACCATATTGATTATGCTCTAGCTTATTGACTATTTCATCTAATAATAATTGCTTAAATGCCGCTTCAATTTCATCATCACCAGCCTGTAAAAACTGTTCAGTAAATGGCGCAACAATAGCGTCATTAAAGTGATACATGCGATTCCAATTAACACCAGTAATAGGGTCGAAACGCCCCAGCGTATACTCACCATTTTTATGATTACAAGCAACAGGATTAGCATAAGGAACTAAGGTGATTTCACCTTTAAATTCGACATTTTTAAGTATTTCTAACAGCTGGAAAATAACCGCATTACCCTGCACTTCTGCACCATGCATATTCGCTTGAATGTACACTTTAGGGCCAGCGATGGCGCTTTTTAAACGATACACAGGAATGGTTAGTTGTACACCACTGGCCATTTCGCCGACATGCAGCACTTGTTTAGAAAATTCGCACATTAATGTTTGCCTTTTATCTTAAATAGGTACTTGCTGCTTGCGCAGCGCGCACTTGCGTTAACTTACCCTGTTCAAAAACATATTCAGCCGCGATGTTATGACATAAGAAGAACGGCATACTCTCGCTAAAACCATAAGCACCGCAATAACCAAAAATAAGCGGCTCACCAACATCAATATTAGCGGGTAAAGGCAAAGTGCCGAGCTTGTCTAAGCTGGTACACAAAGGGCCATAAACATGATAATCAAGCATTTTTTCAGCCGCATTTTTTTTAAGTGCAACCTTTTCACTTAATGCACAACATGGAAATGGTTGCCCTGTAATAGCTGGGCGAATAATATGATTTATGCCCGCCGCTAATACTAACTGCTGCTCAGCAAAATTTGTTTTTTTATCGATGATTTCAGTTACGTAATAACCACACTCGCCTACTGCATAACGACCTAACTCTAACCACAATTCTTCAACACCAGCTTGCTGCTTGATTTGTGCTAAATCACTGATAATTTGTGACCAAGATAAAGTGTTAGTTTGCGTTAAATAATCGAGCCCTAAGCCACCACCTAAGTCTAGAATTTTCAAATTCATATTAAGCTGCGTTGCTAACTGCGTTAACGGCGGCACCATTTGCGACCACAATGAATACATTTTTTCATTACTGAGCATATTGCCCCACTGAAAAATATGTAAGCCACAAATATCAAGGGCGGGATAATCACCTAACTGGATCTGCGCCCATTGTGTAGTGGCTAAACCAAAAGGCGTTAAGCTATTACCACCTAACGGGTTTTTTTCACCATCGGGCCATTGTAATTGCACCCGTAATAACACAGTTGGTTTGCTATTTTGTGCTTGTGCGCATTCATTTAGCCAGTTAAGCTGATTTAAGCTTTCGACAACAAAGGTGTTAACCCCTTGTTGAAGAAAGTAATTAAGCTGCTTTTTTGATTTAGCTGGTCCCGTATTTAAAATACGTTTGGGAACAATATCTTGTCTTAATACTTGTTGTAATTCACCCACGCTAGCAACATCAAAATTAAAACCTTGCCCGCCTAATGTTTTAATAATATTCGATAACGGATTGGCTTTTACCGCATACCAAAGTTTGACTATATCTTGCTGTTGTAATTTAGCTAAATGTCGCTTTAAGTTATCAAGGTGATAAACAAAATAACCATTTTCATGATCAAGCCCAGCTTCGTCAACAAACGTTTTTTTAGCTAACAAGCTAGTTGCTAATTTCTCACCTAACCAGTGCGGTAAATTACTCATCAATATTTACTCTTAACTAAAAAAACCCTAGCGCAACACACTTTCAAGTTCTAACGAAGCATCGCTGTGCTGATCACGATATTTAACAATAAGCGCACACGCCATGTTTAAACCGTGATTTCTAGCCCATTCACCCTTCATTGGGCGCGTACCGGGAATAACCACTGCGCGCTCAGGAATTGGCGAACCACGCTCTAACATAATGTTGTTTACGCAATCAAATACGGGAATAGAGGCAGACAGCGAAACACCTGGCGCAATTACCGCGCCTTTTTTAACCACGACACCTTCAACAATAACTACGCCTGCACCTAAAAAAGCATCATCTTCAATAATCACTGGGCTAGCGCCAACAGGCTCTAAAACCCCACCAATTTGCACTGCTGCTGACACATGAACATTTTTACCAATTTGCGCGCATGAACCAATTAACGCATGGCTGTCAACCATAGTGCCACTGTCAACAAAAGCGCCAACATTAATGTAAGCCGGTGGCATAATAATTACCCCTTTTGCAACATAAGCACCACGCCTTACCGATGAACCACCCGGCACTAAACGGACATTATCTGCCACGGTAAATTGGCGCGCAGGTAAATTACCTTTATCAACAAACCCTTGGTAATTACCTGAAAATTCAGTGTTTTCACCTGCTTTAAATGCCGCCAAAATCGCTTGTTTAACGTCAATATTTGCTTGCCAGTGACCTTGCTCATTTTGTGTTGCCGAACGTACTGTGCCAGCTTCTAATTGTGATAAAGTTTCTTGCCAGCTCATGTTAGGCTCCTATGGCTTGATTAATAGTTAATGATGAGTTTTTTAAAATTTTTACACCGTTATTTTGTTGATCTAGCCAATTATCAATTTGTAAATCAATACTTAATAAGGTTGAGGTTGACTCAAGCTCTAAATGCGTTAATGGCGCGCGTAAATTAGGCAAACTAATTTCATTTTGACAGTGCATCAGCATTTTTACTGGAATAGGATTAGCAACACTAAATAAGCTCGCAATAGCGTTATGCCATAATGGAAATAGTGCTTGTGTTTGCCCTAGTAGAGAAAGTTCTACATAATATTTAGTCGCTTCAGGCCAAGCATTAGCGCACACCGAAACTAATCCACAGGCACCAGCATTAGCTAAATACGGCATCATGGAATCTTCACCACTAAAGATGGCAACATTCGGCACTGCTTGGCGATAAGCTAAAAATTTATTGATATCGCCACTGGCTTCTTTCATCGCCCAAAAATTAGGATGTTCAGCTAGATTTATAACGGTTTGTAAGGGAATTTCTACACCGCTACGTGATGGCACGTTATAAAGCATGCACGGTAAATTAGTGGCATCAAGTAATTGTTCAAACCAGTGCGTTTGTCCTACTGCACCGGGTTTCGCGTAAATAGGTGTGCCCAATAAAAAAGCATCAATAGCGTAGTGATGACATTGTTTAACCCAAGCAATTTGCTCAGTTAAATTATAACCACCAACGGCAACCATTAAGGGGGTATTTAAATTAAGCTGACAAACAAACTCAACAATTTGTTGATGTTCATCACGAGTTAGCGCTAACCCTTCGCCAGTGCTGCCAAGTAATAAAATACCATTACCGGCTTGCGCTTGTTTGGTGGCAATGACTGTTAAGGAGTCAAAGTCTATGCTGTTGTTTGCGGTAAAAGGGGTGACTAATGCCGTCCATAAAACCGTTTGCAGCGCTGAACTGTGATCAGTTGAAGTTTGTGCTGTTGAAGTATGTATTAATAAATTATTGTGATTCATTGCTCTCGAACTCATATCGTTCGGAGAACTTTTTAGGCGTTTGTAAAGTACTAATTATTGCAACTAAACTTAAGGATAAGTGAAGTGCCGTAGTCTTTACAAAGGCCAGAAGCTCTCCACCTAAAGGTGACAGTCGCAAAAATTCAATTTTGTCGACCGATAAATGTAGCATCAAAACTACCTTTACCTCGGCGCTAATCCCCCTCAATATTCGTCAATGAAGTTTGATCTTCTCAGAATATTTACCTGGCTAACGCTCCTCTTCTGGCCCTTTTTGATATTAATTCATTTACTTTATTATTAATATTTAGTTATATTAACAGTTAATAAACAAACCAATCAGAATAAGGGACGAGGGTATTAAATCATTTTTTAGAGTTTTTAGTCAACTTAAATTAAATTTATTTGTTAGCTGCCAAAATTATCAGCTTTCAATTATAGCTTTTTCAATTTGCCACAACCGATCTTGTCCCCAAACCTTTACGTCTTGAAAAACAAAGCAAGGCACACCCCAAAAATCTAATTTTTCTAACTCGGTTAAATTTTGCTGCACCCATTGCTGCCAAGGGTGTTTCAAATCAAATACAAGCGCCGCTTGAAAATCTAAACCCAATTGTTGGCAAAGCTTTTGCAGGTGATTTAACTTAGTTAAATCAACACCTTCCACATAAATTACACGATACATTTTTTCCATAAAAGCAACCGCTTTATTTTGTTGCTGAGCATAAGCGAATAGTTGATAGCAATTAATTACCCCTTGACCAAGTGGATCTTCAAAATCTTCAAATGGAATATTGAGCAGTTTGGCTTCACGGATGGTATCAAGGAAAAAATAGCGCATTTTATCCATTGAAATAGGGTAATCACGCATCATTAGCGGCAATACAGGTTTTATAATTAGTTCAACTTGATAATGTTCTGCTAACTGTTTTACTTGTGTAAAACCTAAATAAGAATAAGGGCTACGTAATGAAATGTAAGCCGTTATTACACTTGATGTATCTGAGTTAATTGGTTTTTCTAGTTGATTTTTACTCTTAGTTGCAGATAAAAATTGCAACTTAGCTTTAGGGTAACAAACATCGCTTTTCTCTTTTTGAGACAAACCTAATTTAATTAACTTACGCTCAAAATGTTCAAGACGATCGATACCTAAGAACCATTCACCACAAAACAAAATTGTACTGGCTAAATAATGACCTTTACTGGATAGAGTATCTTGATTTTTAAATTGAGAATTAATGACCGGAGTTGAAGCAGGGAAATGTTCACTGAACCCTCCATACCATGTTTTACAAAAAATATTACACGCGTCGGCAAGTGATCGACGTTGAATTTGCCATAATTGCTGGCCAGTAACTAGATCTTTCTGTTGAGGATATTCTGTAATGGTTTTTAACTGATAGTGTGCAGCAAGCACATTAGCATCAGCCAAAGACCATTGCCGCCATTGTTGCGGCTCTAAAACATCTGCCGAGAGCATACCGCTAATTAAATTTAATTCAAATTCAATGTCATAGCATTTTTCCAATGGTGCTAATACTTGAATTAGAATTAAGCTTTGCGGATCATTTAACGCTAAAAAAACCGCTGTTTTACATTGTTTAGAGAAAAAGCGCGGCAAATAAAAATAACGAAAATCTAGCAGTTTTTGACGAAGATCGCTTTTTAGCCAAACAATAATAAGCTTTTTTATATTTTTACCGAGAACATTTGCTTGTCTAAATGATCGCTTCATATAGCCTCATTTTTAAAACCAAAAATATCCATGTTAAATAAAAAGTTCCTGATAGGTGGGTATAGCACTAACACTAAAACTAACGTAGGATCGCTTTAAAACCAAGATCTTATTGGAAGTGTAATGTCTTTATCTAATACAAGCCAGCTATTACTAAGAAATGTTGATTTACTCGACTGTACTCAAGCCTTATTAATTAATACGCCAGCCGACAATTTTGTAGAACAATTTATTCAGCACAATAACAACACAACTATTGATTGTTTCAATGTCAATTATGCCGAACATTTAGCCTTAAAAAAATTCCAGTACCAGCAACTAAACACTCATTTTTCAGCTTATTACCACAATGATAAAAAACATGATTTGGCGATTATTTCTTTCCCTAAATCAAAAGCAGAATTTACCTATATTTTAGCCATGATAGCGCCACACTTAGCAGACAAAGCCAAACTATTATTTGTAGGTGAAAATAAAAGTGGCGTAAAATCGGTAGCAAAATTAAGTAATGATTATCTCTGTTATTGTGAAAAAATTGATTCTGCGCGCCACTGTTCTTTATTTTTAGGCGAATTTAATGGTAAGTCTACAGTGTTTAATCTCAATAATTGGTACAAAGAGTACCCTTTAAATATAGATGGCATCAACTTAACTATTGCGGCATTACCCGGCGTTTTCAGCCAAAATGAATTAGATATTGGCACTCAATTATTATTAGATAACCTTCCCAAAAAAATGTCAGGCAAGGTATTAGATTTTGGCTGCGGTGCTGGCGTAATCAGTGCCTTTATCGGTAAAAAATTCAACACTACCACGTTAGAATTACTCGATGTAAATGCTTTAGCGTTAACCTCAGCCAAGAAAACCTTAGCGATAAACGGACTAAACGGTCATGTTTTTGCTTCAGATAGTTTAAGCCAAGTAAAAAACAGCTTTCAACATGTGGTTGCTAACCCGCCTTTTCATCAAGGATTAAAAACACACTACGCTTCAACAGAGTCATTTTTATCGGGAATAAAAAAACATCTTAACAACAATGGTGACATTACCATTGTTGCTAATAACTTTCTGCGCTATCAACCTATAATGGCTGAACATATTGGAAAAACAGTGAAATTAGTCAATAAAAAAGGCTTTTGTGTTTATAAAAGTTACCGCTAATACTTAATCAAAATAGGTTATTAATTTTAAGTTAAAGAATTACTTCACTATTCTTTATATTAGGCTATTTTTATACCATACTGACTTTAGCATCTAACGAGACTTAACAAGAAACAACAATACTTAAATTTATGATCACACATAAGAGAGTGCCATCCATTCATCGTAAAGTTAACAGCTGGTTTATGCTGTATAGCTCAATTGTATTTTTAATTGGTTACTCTATTGTCGTTGTTACCATTTCTACGGCAGCGGAAGAACAAATAACCAAAAACGCATCACAATGGGCTAAGGTAATCAGCCATAAAAGCATTAAGGCTTTAATTGATAATGCCCCTAAACGCCTCAATGACGATTTACAAACACTCACCTCAATTACTGAATTAAATTATATTTACATTTATCGATTGAACCCCGAAGAAAAGCAAAAAGTAAAACTTTTTAGTAGTTACAAACGTGGCTCGAACTTTTATCAACCACCCGATACATTAGCGCAGTTAACATCATTATTATCGCCACAATTTTATGATAATTATTTTGAATTTAGCGTCCCTATTAACAACAGCGATCAACTTATTGGCTATTTATACATCCAGTTCGATTTAGACGATTTAAATATGCAAATATTTAAGCTGGCTATATACACTTTAGTGATAGCAATTATGATGTTACTAATAGCTTTTGCYATTGTGGCTCGATTGCAAAGAACAGTAACAGCTCCTATCCAGCAATTAATTACTAATATTCAGCTAATCGCACAACAAAAAGATTTTTCAATGCGCTGTGATGATATGCCTTATCAAGAACTCGACATTTTAGCCAAAAACATAAATATTATGCTCAGTAGAGCTGAACGTTATATTGCTAGACAAGAAGAATCTGAACAACAATTTATACAACTTAATAAATCATTAGAAGATAAAGTAAGCCATCGAACTGATGCACTAAAAGAGTCGAATCAAGAATTACTCTCTACTCTTGAAACATTACACCAATACCAAGGTCAATTAGTAGAAAGTGAAAAAATGGCATCATTAGGCGATATGGTTGCTGGCGTTGCTCACGAAGTAAACACGCCCATTGGTTTAGGCGTAACTTCATCAAGCTTATTATATGACCGATTGGTAGATATTAAACAAGCTTTTGAAAATAAAACCCTTAAATCGAGCCAGTTAAAAAAATTCTTTGCCGAAAGTGATGAAAATCTTAATATCATTATGCGTAATCTACAACGCGCTGCCGACTTAATTACCAGCTTCAAACAAGTTGCGGTTGATCAATCAAGCTCAGAAGATCGACGTTTTAATTTTAAAGGTTTACTTAGAGAAGTTGTACTAACTCTAGCTCCGCAATTAAAAAACACCAACTATAAAGTTGAGTTTGATTGTCCAGAAGATCTTATTATTACCAGCAAACCAGGGCCTATTAACCAAGTTTTAGTTAACCTGATTATTAATTCTATTATTCATGGCTTTGACGGCAGAGAATATGGCACTATTTCTATAGCCGTAGTGTTATTAAAAAATCAAATCAGTATCCAATACCATGACGATGGTATGGGTATAAAAGAAGAAATAAAATCAAAAATATTTGATCCTTTTATCACCACAAAACGCGGTTCTGGTGGTAGCGGTTTAGGTATGCATTTGGTTTACAATTTGATAACCCAAGCATTAAATGGAACTATCTCTTTCGAAAGTTATCCAAATGCCGGTGTTACTTTCGATATAAACTTTCCAATATTGAATGAATAGTATCGAAAAGAGCACACAAAAAGCCAAATTGGTTAAAATACAAGCAAAAAAATCATTTTAATTTACTTTGTGTAAAAAATTTTATAGCACAATTATTTTTTGTCTTTATAATGACCAATTAGTCAATTAAATTTAATATTGTTTTAGTACTGGGAAAAAACGATGCAGAAACCCCATATCCTACTTGTTGAAGATGAAGAAGTTACTCGGTTCAATCTTCATAGTTTATTTGAAGCCGAAGGCTATCAAGTATCAGAAGCTGTTGATGGTGAATCCATGGACAAACAGTTGCAACAAAATAGTATTAATTTGGTGATTATGGATATCAATCTACCAGGTACAAACGGTTTGATTTTAGCGAAAGAGCTTAAAAAGAATCAACATTTAGGTCTGATATTTTTAACGGGGCGAGATAGTGATATCGACAAAGTGCTCGGCTTAGAAATTGGTGCTGATGATTACCTAACAAAACCTTTCAACCCTCAAGAATTAACCATTCGAGCACGTAACATTCTCAACAGAATAAATCAAACAGCGACCGAATTAGATGAGTCAGTTATTAAGTTCAACCAATGGACGCTTGATTGCCATGCCCGTAAGTTAACTTCGCCTACAGGTGAAGTGGTTTCTATACCTCGTGGTGAATTTAGAGCATTACGTTTATTAATCAAAAATTCCGGTCAAATTGTTACTCGTCAACAATTAATTAAAGAAATGACTGGTCGCGATTTACGTTCAAATGACCGTACCGTTGATGTAACGATCAGGCGTTTACGTAAACATTTTGAAGTAATTGAAAATGGTCCTGAATTAATCAATACCATCCATGGTGAAGGTTATCGCTTTGTAGGCTCAGTAGAGCAATAAACAGCTAAACTTATTGTAGTTATTTACTAAGCCATTGTTGAAATTCAGCAGTGGCTTTTTTATTTAAACTTTTTAATTTATCTAACTCTGCCGCTTTCGTTGCAAAACTTTCGGTTGATTTTTCTAAGGTTACTAACAATAAATGCACTTGAGTTAAGCCAACACTACCTGCCGCCCCTTTCATTTTATGGCAATGCTCCTGCCACAATGATTGTGATTCATCAGCAATGGCTTGTTCTATATTTTGTAAATACAGCGCCACTTGTTGCTCATATAAAGCAATCATTTTAACCAGCGTAGGTTTGCCTAAATTAGTTAGGTAATCCCCAAGCAAATTCAAATCTAACTGCTCATTTTTGTTCATAAAAAACCTCACATTTAAGATAACAAAACAAAATAATTATAAGGTTAACATGAATTAATAAATATTTGACTAACAAGTTTGCGTATATAAAAATAAAATTACGGATCTCWAGTAAAATTGGGGTAGAATATGCGCCCTTGAATTCAAAGTTCTTAATTCAACTAAATTAGTGACAAAATAGCGGAGTAATAATGTCGTCATCAATGCCTGATATTGCCAACCACACCACAGCCCAAACTGAGGGCAAGCTGGACTGGGTAGGTATGAGCAACATTGAAATGCCTTTAATGATTGCCTCCAAAGGTGAAAGCCAACGTATGGTTTCTGCTCACATCAATGCATTTGTTAATTTAAAAGAACCACAGGCCAAAGGCATTCATATGTCGCGCTTGTATTTACTTATTGATGAACTTTCGGCAAATGGTGTTTTAAATTTTCCGAGCTTAGTTACATTACTTGATGGTTTCATCAGCAGTCACCATGATTTAAGCGATAATGCCAAAGTACAATTTAACTTTGATTATCATCTACGTCGTAAATCGTTAATTAGTGGTAAATTAGGCTGGAAAGCGTATCCAGTCACTATTATCGGACGCTTAAATAAAGGACAGTTAACAGTTGAACTAAGTCTTAATGTTACCTATTCATCAACTTGCCCTTGTTCAGCAGCATTAGCTCGCCAGTTAGTACAAAAAGCCTTTGCGGAAAACTTTGCCGCTACCAAGCAATTAGATCACCAAGCCGTTCATGAATGGTTAGGCACTACTGAAGGTATAGTGGCAACTCCTCATAGCCAACGTTCTGTTGCCGAAGTTAAAGTAAAACTGAATACTAACATTGAAGATTTTCCGATCACCAGTTTAGTTGATCTTATAGAAAATGCGCTAAAAACACCGGTACAAGCAGCAGTAAAACGCGAAGATGAACAAGAGTTTGCGCGTTTAAATGGTCAAAATTTAATGTTTTGCGAAGACGCAGCTCGTCGTTTACAACATACCATGAATTTAGCCGACGAAGATTATGATGATTTTTGGTTAAAAATAAATCATTTGGAATCGTTACATGCCCATGATGCAGTAAGTGTAACCACTAAAGGTGTAGAAGGCGGCTATCAAGCTTAACTTTTTATTTTTAAATTTTTCCAATTATTTATCGCCAAGTATTTTGTACTTGGCTTTTTTATTGGTATTACCTTGTGCAATGCTGGAGCTATTTTCATCAGTAATCATACTTCGCAATCAATTCCTTACCTCTAAACTTTAAAATTCTATTTGAGCATAATTAACTGAATAGACTTGATATAACACCCACTTTATTTGCATATTAATTCAAAACAAACTAATGTAAGTTTATTACACGAATATTCAATAAAATAGTGTGTGAATTATTATAATCACGACAAATTTATGACACATTAACCATAACTGGTTATTATTCCGATAATAACCAATTCTTATGTAATAAAATTACGAGTATTAACTCTATTTTAATTGACCTTTGCTTACATAAGCAGTAATGTTAAACCTTCATCTTTGATGTTGTCAGGGTATTTATGCAGAACAATTACATCTTTAAGAGTGATTTGTAGCCCCCTGCTTAGAAAAACATTAAATAACATGCCTATGCACTTGGCTCAGGATCGTCTTTCCCGCAGTCTTTTAAGCGGGAATCTACGTCAAAAAGTACGAGATCTTCGATAAAAGCGTCTCGAAGATGACGATTATAATAAATACCTGAGTTATCTGCATAGGTATATCAAATAAAACATCAAGATGATATTTAAAACATATTCAGGAGAACACTATGCAGCTTTATGATCACAATCAACAGAAAGACAATTGTGGCTTTGGTTTAATTGCCCATCAACATGGAGAGGCAAGTCATAAACTGATCAAAACTGCAATTTCAGCACTCGATCGTATGCAGCATCGTGGCGGTATTGCTGCCGATGGTAAAACAGGTGACGGTTGTGGCTTGTTATTGCAAAAGCCCGATAGTTTTTTTCGCAGTGTTGCCCAAGAAAACAATTGGCAACTTGGTAAAAAATATGCTGTTGGTATGGTTTTTTTAAATACCGATCCCATACAAACAAGTTTAACAAAAAAAATTCTCGAACAAGAATTAAGTAATGAAACTTTAACCGTAGTAGGTTGGCGCGAAGTGCCTGTTAATGTCGATATTTTAGGTGAAATTGCCGCTAGCAACCTCCCCAAAATAGAGCAAATATTTGTTGATGCACCACCTGGATGGCGTAATCGCGATTTAGAACGTCGTTTGTATATGGCACGTCGTCGTGCTGAAAAACGAATCGAAGCAGAAACCCAAGACAATGAGTTTTATATTGCCAGCCTATCTTGCCTAGTCACTATTTATAAAGGCTTGATGATGCCGGTAGATCTGCCCAATTTTTATTTAGATTTGGCTGATATCCGTATGCAAAGTGCCATTTGCGTATTCCATCAACGTTTTTCTACTAATACATCACCGCAATGGCATTTAGCACAACCGTTTAGATATTTAGCGCATAATGGCGAAATAAATACTATTCGCGGCAATCGCCAATGGTCACGCGCTCGTACTTATAAATTTAGATCGCCATTACTACCCGACTTACAAGATGCCGCGCCTTTTGTTAATGAAAGCGGCTCAGATTCTTCATCACTTGATAACATGCTGGAGCTGTTTTTAGCTGGTGGTATGGATTTATTTCGCGCCATGCGTTTATTAATGCCCCCTGCTTGGCAAAATAGCACGCGCATGGATGACGATATTAAAGCATTTTATGAATTTAACTCTATTCATATGGAACCTTGGGATGGCCCCGCAGGCATCGTAATGACCAATGGTCGCCACGTGGCTTGTAACTTAGACAGAAACGGTTTGCGCCCTGCTCGTTATGTTATTACCCGCAACGGTTTTATTACTCTTGCTTCAGAAGTAGGCATTTGGGATTATGGCGAAGACGAAGTGGTTGAAAAAGGTCGTGTAGGCCCAGGTGAAATGCTAGCCATTGATACCTACACCGGCAAAATGTTCAACTCAACCGATATCGACGAAGATTTGAAAAACCGCCACCCTTATCGCGAATGGCTCACTAAAAATGTACGCAAACTAACCCCTTTTGCTGACTGTGAAGCCAATATGATCGGTGCTCGCGTATTTTCTGAACAAGAAATGGCGCAATACCATAAATTATTTAATTATTCTTATGAAGAAATTAATCAAGTCATTAAAACCCTTGCCGAAAATGGTCAAGAAGCCACGGGGTCAATGGGTGATGATACGCCAATAGCAGTACTTTCAAGCCAACCACGTACCTTATTTGATTATTTTCGCCAGCAATTTGCGCAAGTTACTAACCCACCAATCGATCCCTTGCGCGAACGTTATGTGATGTCACTCGCTACCAGCATAGGTCGCGAACAAAATGTTTTTAATGAAACTACCGGTCATGCCGATCGCATAACATTCACCACGCCTATTTTAATGTATACCGGCTTAAAACAGTTGCGCGAACTTGATCCTGAACATTATCGTAGTGATACCTTAACACTGAATTATGATCCTGATGAAGGCTTAAAAGCGGCTATTGTGCGTTTGTGTGATGAAGCAGAAGATCTAGTCCGCAACAAACATACGGTAATTTTAGTGCTATCCGATAGACAAATTCACGATGGTTTGTTACCGATACCGGCAGCAATGGCTGTTGGCGCTGTTCAAAAACGCTTAGTTGATCAACAGCTACGCTGCGATTCAAACATAATAATTGAAACCGCAGCCGCTCGCGATTCACATCAATATGCGGTTTTATTAGGCTTAGGCGCAACCGCTATTTACCCTTACATTGCTTATGAAACTATTGAGCAATTGGTTGAACAAAAACATATAAACTTAACGCCTCGTCAAGCGGTAGAAAACTATCGTAATGGTATTAATAAAGGCTTGTTAAAAATATTGTCTAAAATGGGTATTTCAACCATTGCCAGCTATCGTTGTGCAGGTTTGTTTGAAATTATCGGTTTAGGACAAGACATTATGGAGGTTTGTTTTCCTGACTTACCTAGCCGTATTAGAGGTGCTGACTTTAATGATATTGAACAAGATAATATAAACCTTGCCCGTCGTGCTTTTTTAGCTCATCAAAAAGTAAATCATGGTGGCTTGCTTAAATATGTGCATGGCGGCGAATATCATGCCTTTAATCCCAATGTAGTTAACTATTTACAACGCGCGGTGCAAACAGGCAGTTATGCTGATTACCAACAGTTTGCTCAAGAAGTTAACCAACGCCCTATCGCCACTTTACGCGATTTACTTGCCTTTAAAGAAGATACTAAAGCTATTAAACTTGAACAAGTTGAGGCCGATAGTGAATTATTTAAACGCTTCGACAGCGCCGCTATGTCGATCGGCGCGTTAAGTCCAGAAGCCCACGAAGCGCTCGCTATTGCGATGAATCGCTTAGGTGGCTGTTCAAATTCAGGTGAAGGTGGTGAAGACGAACGCCGTTTCGGTACAGTAAAAAATTCTCGCATTAAACAAATTGCCTCAGGTCGCTTTGGCGTTACGCCACACTATTTAGTGAATGCCGATGTCTTGCAAATTAAAGTTGCACAAGGTGCAAAGCCCGGTGAAGGCGGCCAATTGCCCGGTGATAAAGTATCACCACTAATTGCTAAATTACGTTTTTCGGTACCTGGTGTTACGTTAATTTCACCACCGCCACACCACGATATTTATTCTATTGAAGATTTAGCGCAACTTATCTTCGATTTAAAACAGGTAAACCCCAAAGCAGTTATTTCGGTTAAATTGGTGTCAGGCCCCGGTGTTGGCACTATTGCCTCAGGTGTGGCTAAAGCTTATGCCGACTTCATTACTATTTCCGGTTACGATGGTGGCACCGCAGCCAGCCCGTTAACGTCAGTAAAACATGCGGGATGCCCTTGGGAGTTAGGCTTAGCCGAAGCACATCAATCATTAGTCACTAATGGTTTACGCCATAAAGTACGTTTACAGGTTGATGGTGGTTTAAAAACCGGTGTCGATATTGTTAAAGCTGCTATTTTAGGCGCTGAAAGTTTTGGCTTTGGTACTGCGCCTATGGTGGCATTAGGCTGTAAATTTTTACGTATATGCCATTTAAATAACTGTGCAACCGGTGTAGCGACACAAGATGAGGTTTTACGCGAGAAATTCTTTAAAGGATTACCTGATCAAGTAATGAATTACTTTAAATTTATTGCTCATGATGTCCGTGAAATTATGGCGAAATTAGGCGTGGCAAGCTTAACCGAGCTCATTGGTCGCACCGATTTATTAATACCACTAAAAGGTATTACTGCCAAACAACAAAAATTGGACTTATCACCAATTATTGCTCCAGTTGTTGCAGGAGATAATACCGCATTATATCAAACAGAAAACAATATTCCTTTTGATCAAGGAAAACTCAATCAAGACATTGTTACTGCTACTCGTGACGCGGTAACGCATAGCACAGGTGGTGAATATCGATTTACTATTCAAAATACTGATCGTTCTGTAGGCGCGACTCTCTCTGGTGAAATTGCCCTACATCATGGCAATAATGGCATGGCTGGCGACCCAATAACTATTTATTTAGCGGGCACCGCAGGACAAAGTTTTGGCGTTTGGAATGCAGGCGGTTTAAACATGATTTTAACCGGCGATGCTAATGATTATGTCGGTAAAGGTATGGCAGGTGGCAAGCTCACCATTAAGCCTCCCAAAGGGGTGGAATACATTTGCCATAAAACCATGATCATGGGTAACACTTGTTTATATGGTGCAACTGGCGGAAAACTCTTTGCTTGTGGTCGCGCTGGTGAACGTTTTGCGGTACGTAACTCAGGTTGCCATGCAGTTATTGAAGGTACTGGCGATCATGCTTGTGAATATATGACTGGCGGTATCGTCACCATTTTAGGTGAAATAGGCGTTAACTTTGGCGCAGGTATGACGGGTGGATTTGCTTATGTACTTGATGAAGCAGGAGATTTAGACACACGTTTAAATRCTGAGTCTATTGAAATGCTTGATATGGAAAGTTTAACCATTCATCAAGAACATTTACGCGGCATTATCAGTCAACATTTAGCCGAAACTGATAGCCCTCGCGCCCATGAAATTTTAGATAATTTCGATGACTTTGCACCGTTGTTTAAATTAATTAAGCCAAGTGCTACCGATGTTAAAACCTTATTGGGTCATCATAGCCGTTCTTCTGCCGAGCTTCGTGTACAAGCGCAGTAACCTTAATAGCATAAAGAGATAGCGAGATAAAAAATGAGTAAAAATGTATATCAATTTATCGATGTTGAGCGTATTGATCCACCGAAGAAAGCCGTAGCACAACGTAAAATTAATTTTGTCGAAATTTATCAACCACTAAGTAAAGTACAAAGTGCAGGCCAAGCCGATCGCTGCTTAGACTGTGGCAATCCTTATTGTGAGTGGAAATGCCCTGTACACAATTATATTCCACAATGGTTAGAATTAGTCACTAATGGAAAAATCATCGAGGCGGCAGAATTATGTCACCAAACCAACAGCTTACCAGAAATGTGTGGCCGTGTTTGCCCACAAGACAGATTATGCGAATCGGCTTGTACCCTCAACGCTGATTTTGGTGCAGTAACCATAGGCAATATTGAAAAATACATTACTGACACCGCCTTTGCTCAAGGTTGGACGCCTGATTTATCACAGGTAGTAAAAACAGGTAAAAAAGTAGCCGTTATTGGTGCCGGTCCTGCGGGTTTAGCCTGTGCCGATGTGCTAACGCGTCATGGCGTTGATGCCGTTGTATTTGATAAAAATGCTGAAATAGGTGGCTTGTTAACATTTGGTATTCCGTCATTTAAATTGGAAAAAGACATTATTGTTCGCCGCCGCAAAATATTTGAAGGTATGGGTATAGAGTTTTGCCTAAACACCGAAATAGGCAAAGACATTAGCTTTAACGAATTAAGTGATCAATACGATGCAGTATTTTTAGCTTTAGGTACCTACACCGATATGAGTGGTGGTTTCGATCATGAAAACGCTGACGGTGTTTACAATGCGCTAGATTTTCTTATTGGCAACACCCAAAACTTAATGCAACTTCACGAAGACAATGATGCTAAAAACCTTAAACCTTATATCAATTTTAATAAACAAAAAGTAGTGGTATTAGGCGGTGGTGATACCGCAATGGATTGTGTACGTACTTCAATTAGACAGGGAGCAACTGAAGTCACTTGTGCTTATCGTCGTGATAAAGCCAATATGCCGGGATCTCCACGCGAAGTACAAAATGCCAGTGAAGAAGGCGTTAACTTTGCTTTTAACATACAACCGCTTGATATTGCGGTAAATGAACAAGGTAAAGTCATTGGCGTTAACTTTATAGAAACTCAGCTTGGCAAACCTGATGCTAAGGGTAGACGCAACCCTGAACCTATTGCTGGTAGTGAATTTACCATGCCTGCCGATGCTGTAGTTATCGCGTTTGGCTTTTTACCCAGTCCACCACAATGGATGAAAGATGCTGGCGTTGAAGTAGACAATAGAGGGCGTGTTGTTGCCACTGATAACAGTGAATTTGCCCTGCAAACTAGTAATGATAATATTTTTGCCGGTGGCGATATGGTACTCGGTTCAGACTTAGTAGTTACCGCCATAGATCAAGGTCGTAAAGCGGCATTAGGTATTTTAGATTATGTGTTAACAAAGTAGCTAGAATGAGGTTAATAATTCCTTTTAAAAGCAGCTAAAGCTGCTTTTTTTATTAGCTCGTAGCCTCTTTTAAAACGTCAATAAAATCTTGCGGCTCTGGGCGTACGCGATAATTATCAGTAAAATCACTGTATATGATTTTTCCCTGTTTATCGGTAATAATTACGGTTGGATACACAGTGTCTTTGTCATAGCCGAACATTTCCATTCCCGCAGGCAAACCATTTTGCATGTAAATACCAAGCGTTTTGGCGGCACGGTTATCAATATCGGTCATGAAATTTAAAGGCACATTAAATTTCGCTGCGAGTGCTTGGGTATTTTTTTCAGGTTGTGGTGAAATCAAAACAACTTTGGCACCAGAAGCCGTTAATTCTTGGTAACTAATGGCTATTTCTTTAATTTGAGCCATACATAGCGGACACCAGTTACCACGAAAGAATAGAAATACTACTGGAGAGCCTTTAAAATCAGTTGAGTTAACTAACTTTCCGTGAATATCGGTTACGTTAAACGGTGGTAAAATTTTATTCTTTTCTAATAAAGGGTGCAACCCACGGCCTAATGATGAATACCAAAAATTATACATTAAATACATAGCAAAACTAATTACTGATAGTAAATATCCAATTTGATCCATACTGGTAAGCTGCTCTAGACCTATTTTAAAATAAGCATTATAAAAAGCTAGAATTACACCTAATACAGCAAGTAATGTGATCAAAGGAAAATGCGCAGAAGTCCTTGGCATATCCTTAAACATCATGACGCGACTGATAAACAACATTATGGGTAAGTTGATCATTAATGCACCTAACCAAATAATATTCATTGTTGTTATTGATAGTTGGTAAATGGCATACACACTGATCCCCATTGCT
>NVTW01000053.1 GCA_002401725.1 Gammaproteobacteria bacterium | reverse complement strand
AAATTGCCGATTGTTTGTGGAATAATAATATGTCTAAGCAAAACGTTGGTGTGAGTAATGTGGTTGATGACGACGTAGAGCCATTGCGTTTGGTTGGAAATGTAGATCCCCGAACAGAGCTCTAGGGAATGACGAAAAGGCTTCAGTAATGTGGTTGATGACGACGTAGAATCTTTACGGTTGGTTGGAAATGTAGATCCCCGAACAGAGCTCTCGGGAATGACGAAAAGGCTTCAGTAATGTGGTTGATGGCAACGTAGAGCTATTGCGGTTGGTTGGAAGTATAGATTCCCGCTTAAGAGACTGCGGGAATGACGGCATGTGAGCATTGCGATGTATGGCGATAGGTAAGTCTGCGGGACGAAAAGGCTTCAGTAATGTGGTTGATGACAACGTAGAGCCATTGCGTTTGGTTGGAAGTATAGATTCCCGCTTAAAAGACTGCGGGAATGACGACATGTGAGCATTGCGATGTATGGCGATGTATGGCGGTAGGTAAGTCTGCGGGAATTGCGTATTCTCATGAAGATGATCACTCATTCTCACCGAAGCTGATCACGCTGCGTGCCATTTTGCGGCTCGGCAACAACAACAGGCATAGCTCGCCGTGAATTTGAAAAACAATTTTCCATTTATAATAATATAAGATGCGCTAGCATATTTTTGTTTTTGACAGCACTTAATTAATTCGTTATTATTTAGGTATCACTAATGAAATAAAAGGTGCTTATTATGCCGAGTTTAAGTATTCGTAAAATAGACGTAGAAACCTTAAACCTGTTAAGACAGCAAGCTGTACAACACGGAATTTCGATGGAAGAGGAGGTAAGGCAAATAATTAAACAATCAGTTACTACACCTGAAAATATTGGAGATATGGCTGTGCGTTTATTTACGCCTGTTTATGGTGATGCGCTTAACATAGCCCCTCGTGAAGTGTTTGAGCCTATAAGTTTTGAATAATGATCGTACTCGATACCAATATAGTTTCTGAATTTATGACCTCACCGCCATCAAGTGCTGTACTCAACTGGTTGAATGAGCAAAATACTTCATCTTTGTATTTAACTAGTATCACCATTGCCGAAATAACTTACGGCTTGCATGTTATGCCAATGGGTAAGCGTCAAAAATTATTAGATGAGCGTTTTAAATTATTTGTTAATTATGCTTTTCAACAGCGTATTTTAAGCTTTGATGATAATGCTGCGGCTCTATATGGTGAGATTTTGGCGGCAAAGCGTAAGCAAGGTCAGCCTATGAGTTGTTTTGATGGACAAATTGCAGCCATTGCTCGTTTGCATGGTTTTGCTCTTGCCACCCGTAATGTAAAAGATTTTATTGATTGTCAGTTAACATTGATCAACCCTTTTGATTTTTCACATCATTAATTTTTAAAGCTGTTTACTTTTTATAATGAGGTTAAATCCTGCTAGGGTTGCCATTTATTGCGCTATTATTATCCTGTGTAGTTTATATCAAAAGGTAAATATTATCCTGTCAATTAATGCAAATGATTTAAAACGAAATGGTATTGCAGGTATAGAGCGAGCAATGATTAATAGCGATGTAAACAGTGTTATGGTTGATGTAAGAGGCAAAGCCAAATACGTTATTTTGTCTGTAGAAGAGTATAATCAATTTAGAGGGTATCAGTTAGATTTAGCTATATCTGAAGCTGAACAATGTGTTACCAAAGGTGAGTGCTCTGTCATTAGTGATTTTGATAATTATGTTGTGGCGTTAAAAAAAGAGATTGTTAGTAGTCTTTAAAGTTGTACGTCCTTACTCATATGCTCGGCGCGAACGAAGATTTTTTAAAAAGCATCCTGAATTAATACAGCAGTATGTTAAAGTCTTAAAATTACATGCCTATGCAGATAACTCAGGTATTTATTATAATCGTCATCTTCGAGACACTTTTATCGAAGATCTCGTACTTTTTGACGTAGATTCCCGCTTAAAAGACTGCGGGAAAGACGATCCTGAGCCAAGTGCATAGGCATGTAAAATTATGTAACTACTTCGTCGCTACTCCTTTCATTTTGCCGTTAACCCAGCTTTTAAAGTGAGCAATTGTGTCGTTTGGGTATTTGATCTGTTTATCGGTGTTGTTGGTTTATTCTTTGAGCCTGTTGCTGTGTCGGTTACTGTGCTAGTCAGTGAAGTACTAGTACAGCTACCGCAACACGAACGGTTATTTTTTAGCGTGGATTTTTTGTCCATAGCCTTTTCACCCTATAATTTTTAATGACTATGTTGGCTTTAAGTGTTGTTAACGACGTAGAGCCTTTATGGTTGGTTGGAAGTATAGATCCCCGAACAGAGCTCTCGGGAATGACGAAAAGGCTTCAGTAATGTGGTTGATTACGACGTAGAGCCATTGCGTTTGGTTGGAAGTATAGATTCCCGCTTAAAAGACTGCGGGAATGACGGCATGTGAGCATTGCGATGTATGACGGCATGTGAGCATTGCGATGTATGGCGGTAGGTAAGTCTGCGGGAATGATTAATTTGAAGACTGTGGGAATGACGAAAAGGCTGTTAATGACTTACTTTATGTTCAACCGCCCAAAGTGCAGCTTCAACGCGAGATTTTAAGCCGAGTTTTTTTAATAAGTTTTTTACGTGTACTTTTACGGTGGCCTCGGTAATGCCAAGTTTATTGGCTATGTCTTTGTTACTTTTGCCATTAGCAAGAAGTTTTAAATTTTCTAATTCCCGTTGCGTTAAATTTTCGATTAAAGAAGTTTTCTGTAGAGCAGGGCGTAATGAGCGAGCTAAAATTTGTGTTAATGGTGTGCTTATCACAAATTCCCCTTTGAGCACCAAGTTGATTTTTTCAATTAATTCTTCTGGTTCACTGTCTTTTAATAAGTAACCATCGGCATTAAATTTCAACGCTTGTAAAACATCTGCTTCGTTGTCTGAGACACTAAAAATAACGACTTTACTGGTAACTCCTGCACGTTTTAGCGCACTGAGCGTGTCAATACCGCTAAGCCCTTTCATGTTTAAATCGAGTAATATTAAATCAACAGGATTTTTTATTGCCAGTGTAATAGCTTCTTCGCCTGTGCTTGCTTCGGCGATCACTTCAAGATTATCTTCTAAACTCAGTAATTGTGCTACACCTTTGCGTAGCATGGGATGATCGTCTACCAGTAAAATTTTTGCGGTCATTTTTTTCTCTATTTATAGATTGAAAGTTTGTTTATCTTTTAAAGTGTAAGTTTATTTCAGTGCCATGTGGCAATAGATTAGTGATATTGATTAATGTATTGAGGGACTTTGCTCGCTCTTCCATGATACCTAAGCCAAAGTGTCCTTGTTGTGAAAATTCTCTTGGTAAACCTTTACCGTTATCTATAATGCTAATTTCTACCATGTCATTATTGTGGGTTATTTCGATGCTAGCTTTAGTTGCACCAGCATGGCGATGAATGTTTGATAGCGCTTCTCTGATTATTTGTAATAAATGTATCTCTTGATTAGCATTAAGATAATTGTCAGGTAGTTGATAGTTCAGTTTTATGGGATGTTGGCACTTTTCTTTAAATTCAGCAATAGTGCCTTGCAAAGAATTTTCTAATGAGGGATCGTCTAATTTCAATCTAAAGGTGGTTAATAATTCTCGTAGCTGTAAATAGGCATTATTTAAGCCTTGCTTAATGTCGGTAATCGTTTCATTAATTGATTCATTAATAGTTTCTTCATTAATAGTTTCTTCAATTTGTTGTGCTTCGGCATTTTTTTGCATTTTTCGGGTTAATAAACTCATTTGTACTTTTAGGTACGACAGCGATTGTGCGAGTGAATCATGTAATTCTCGGGCAATAATCGCGCGTTCTTCCATGATCAATAAGCGGTTTTCGCTGTTGCGTTTTTGATCAAGTTCAATAGCGGTGGCAATAATATCGGCCATTGCTTGTAATAACTGTTTCTGCCACGGCGCTATTATTTCGCTTTTAGGGAATTGCCAAATTAAATAACCAAATAACAGTGTTTGTTTCTCCAAAGGAAATTTTACATGGTTAAAACAAATATGATCTATGCTGTCAAATGAGTTAGAAATATCTATAAGTAAATTGTTCTGTTTATTAATATTAATACTGATTTTTCCGAAACTTAATACTTGTTCTAATTCTTTAATAAGTAGCGGACTTATATGCTGCTGATTTTTATTTTGATTAGTAGTGATGTGGTGCGAATCATAACTGGTTAATTGTTTAGCAGCACGATATAGAATTTCTAGTGATTGATTTGATTGCGTTAATTGTTGAGTTTTTTGCTTTACTCGTTGTTCAAAATCTTGGTAAGTGGCTTTAAGTTCGCTCGACATTTGATTAATAGCGTTCGACAATACGCCTAATTCATCATCACCTTGATATTGTGCTTTAAGATCAAAATTTCCTTTACCTGTTTCATTGGCAACTTTAACTAGCTGTTTTAATGGAATGATCAACGATTTATTCAGTTTGGCTAAAATAATAATAGAAACAATTAAAACTGATAATAAGCTAATGCCCTGAATAAGTCGTAATAAATTAAGCTTTTTTTCTGAACCTTGTTGTAATAAATAGACGAGTTGATCAAGTAAACTGACAAAATGGTCAAATTTTTCAATTGAGTTATTACTTGTTAATTTTTTGAAATGGTTTGTTTTTTTATCTAAAGCAAGTATTTTTAGTTGTTGCCAAACGGTTAACACTTTTTGATATTGATTTTCTATGGTTTCATCTTCTCGTGCGGCCTTTAAGCCACTATTTAATAGATGCTCTAATCGTTGCTCAAACAAGCCTATTTCATGATTAATACCCTGATAATTTGCACTGTGATCAGTAAAGTAAGCGCGCGAAATTCGCATTGCTTGCATGCGTAAAGCTCCCGCCTTATTTATTTGTGCGGCATCGCCACTTAGACTTTCAGTTACCAACATGGATGAAATCATGCTAATGACACTGAGCATAATAATAATAGTTATAACTTGCCCTACGCGAGCAACTAATGAGGTGCTTGAAGAATTATCCATGCGTTTAAAAAAGTACTTAACTTAATATATGAGTATTGGTCTAGCATACTTAACTTTTTTGTTGTGTGGTAGCTCTACTACTAAATAGTTTTAATTCCATAATTAATGTATGGTTTTTGTTCTTTTGCGATATTTTTCTTTAAAAATCATAGTGTTTAATGCTAGTGGTGTCTACCTATTTAGTGGTAGTTGAGTGGCGACTTTGTGTTTATTTCCTTTTGCTTTGTTTGAAATATTGATCCAAATCAAGGTTGTCTTTACTAGGCTTGTTACTTTAGCGTCAGTAAAAAATTAATACGTATGTAAAGTTAAAAAGACTGCTTCGTTCTTGATCTAAGTTAATTTAATGTTTGTCGATTAAAATGAAGTTATTTAAAAACACTGATAAGTTGGAGAAAACAATGTCAGATCTCAAAGAATGGGACGTAGAAGATCCTAAATATTGGGAAAGTACAGGTAAAAAGATTGCTAACCGTAATCTTTGGATCTCTATCCCAAGTTTGTTATGTGGTTTCGCGGTATGGTTATACTGGGGGATCATTACTATTCAAATGTTAAACTTAGGTTTTCCGTTTGCAAAATCTGAACTATTCACCTTAATGGCTGTTGCTGGTTTAACCGGTGCAACACTGCGAATTCCGAGTAGTTTCTTTATCCGTTTAGCTGGTGGGCGAAATACTATAGTATTTACTACCGCTTTATTAATGATACCAGCGATTGGCGCAGGTATCGCGCTGCAAGACATTAATACACCATTATGGGTATTCCAACTGCTTGCATTGTTATCTGGTTTTGGTGGCGGTAACTTTGCTTCATCAATGTCTAATATTTCATTCTTTTTCCCTAAAAAACAACAAGGTTTAGCGTTAGGTTTAAATGCCGGATTAGGTAATTTTGGTGTTACTACTATGCAAATTTTAGTACCACTTGCAATGACCTTTGGTTTGTTTGGTGGCGATCCTATGACCTTAGTTAATACCTCGGGTACGCTCATTGGTAAAATTCCAGCGGGTACTGATGCTTGGATCCAAAATGCTGGCTATATTTGGTTATTGTTCTTAATTCCTTTAACCGTTATTGGCTGGATTGGCATGAACAATATTAAAGCCTCTCATGTTACGCCTGATTTACCTAGCCCTGTAAGCTCTTTTGGTATTATTTCAGGTATGTTAGCAATTGGTTTTGTTACGGCTGTGTTTGGTCTTTGGTTAATGCTTCCAGAAAAAGTAGGGGGTAGTGGTTTCGGGATTAGTAAATGGATTGTATTACCGATAGTTATTGCCTTAACTGTTTATTTATTAAAACTTATTCCGGGTCAAATAAAAGAAAATTTATCTCATCAATATAAAATCTTTAATAACAAACACACTTGGGTCATGAGTGTTATCTATACCATGACCTTTGGTTCTTTTATTGGTTTTGCAGCAGGTTTTGGTTTGTCAATTAAAGTTATTTTTGGTTATCAACATGTGTTAGTAGATGGCGTTGTTACTCATGGTTTAGCTAATCCTGACGGCCCAAGTGCGTTAATGTATGCTTGGATGGGACCATTCATCGGTGCATTAATTCGTCCTGTTGGTGGTTGGATCGCCGATAAAATGGGCGGTGCAAAAGTAACACAAATTTGTGCAATTGTTATGGTCGCTAGTGCTATTGGTGTGGCTCATTACATGAAATTAGCGTATGCCTCAGCAACACCACAAGATTATTTTGTACCCTTTTTAATTTTATTCTTAATATTGTTTGCCGCTACTGGTATTGGTAATGGTTCAACTTTCCGTACTATTTCTATGGTGTTTGATAAAGAACAAGCCGGTCCTGTATTAGGTTGGACATCAGCAGTAGCTGCTTACGGTGCCTTTATTATTCCTAAAGTATTAGGTGAGCAAATAAAATTAACGACTCCTGAAAATGCATTATATGGTTTTGCAGTGTTCTACGGAGTTTGTATTTTAATTAACTGGTGGTTCTATTTACGTAAAGGTGCAGAGTATCATAATCCTTAATTACATTTGGTTAAATAATTAAGGTTATATATAGGGAGTTGACTTTTAGTTTATGAACAAAGGTTGACTCTCATTTTTGCTACAAATTTTAATTGTGTCTTATTAAAAAAAACCATCAAATTACAATAAGCCGAACTATAGTTATAAAAATTTATTTTACTTTTATTTTAGTTCGGTTCATTTCAACGGAGAAAAAAAGATGAGTCATTTTCTTGATCGCTTACAGTTTTTTAAAAAGAAAACTGGCGAATTTAGCGACGGTCATGGTGATACCACCAATGAAGGTCGTGAGTGGGAAAACAGCTATCGCCAACGCTGGCAACATGACAAAATTGTACGTTCAACCCACGGGGTAAACTGTACCGGTTCTTGTTCATGGAAAGTTTATGTTAAAAATGGTTTGGTTACTTGGGAAACCCAACAAACTGATTATCCTCGTACTCGTCCTGATTTACCTAATCACGAACCGCGTGGCTGTCCTCGTGGTGCAAGTTATTCTTGGTATTTATACAGTGCTAACCGCTTAAAATATCCTAAAGTGCGCAAACCATTATTAAAATTATGGCGTTCAGCACGGGCAACAATGAACCCTGTTGAAGCTTGGGGTAGCATTGTTGAAGATAAAGCGAAAGCAGAGTCGTATAAATCAAAACGTGGTTTAGGTGGTTTTGTGCGCTCTAGCTGGACTGAAGTTAACGAAATTATTGCAGCAGCTAACGTATACACCACCAAAACTTACGGTCCTGATCGCGTTGTTGGTTTTTCACCTATTCCGGCGATGTCGATGGTTTCTTATGCGGCGGGTGCTCGTTATTTATCATTAATGGGTGGTGTGTGTTTAAGTTTTTATGATTGGTATTGTGATTTACCTCCTTCTTCTCCAATGGTTTGGGGAGAGCAAACTGACGTTCCTGAATCAGCCGATTGGTATAACTCAAACTATATTATTGCTTGGGGCTCAAATGTTCCACAAACTCGTACTCCCGATGCGCATTTTTTTACAGAAGTTCGTTATAAAGGGGCTAAAACGGTATCAATTACCCCTGATTATGCCGAAGTTTCAAAACTTACCGATGAATGGTTAAATCCTAAACAAGGTACTGATGCTGCATTAGGCATGGCGTTTGGTCATGTAATATTAAAAGAATTTCATTTRGAAAAACCTAGTGAATATTTTACTAATTATGTGCGTCAATATACCGATTTTCCGATGTTGGTATTATTAGAAAAATTTGACGATGCTTCTGTACATGATGGCGCTGCGTTTAAATCAACCCGTTTTTTACGTGCCTCAGATTTAGCGGATAATTTAGGTCAAGATAATAATCCAGATTGGAAAACTATCGGGCTTGACGAAAACACTAACGAGTTAGTTTCTCCTACCGGTTCTATTGGTTATCGTTGGGGTGAAAAAGGCAAATGGAATATTCAAGAGCGCGAAGGTAACACTGGCGCTGAAACCAAGCTACAGTTAACGCTGCTTGCAAAAGATGGTGATAATATTTCAAGTGTTACTCCTGTTGCTTTTCCTCATTTTGCTGCTGATGCTACCAATACAGCATGGACAGCATGCGATCAAGACGAAATTCAAGTACGTAATGTACCCAGTAAAACCATTGTAGGTGCCGACGGTAAAGAATATTTAGTTGCCACTGTATATGATTTAATGATGGCTAACTATGGTATTGACCGTGGTTTAGGTGGTGGAAATGTTGCTTCAAGTTATGATGACGACATTCCAGGTACGCCAGCATGGCAAGAAAAAATCACCGGTTTAGATCGTTCCAAAGTGATCAAAGTTGCCCGTGAATTTGCTGATACTGCGAATAAAACCAAAGGTAAGTCAATGATCATTGTCGGCGCGGCAATGAATCACTGGTATCACATGGATATGAATTATCGTGGTTTAATTAACATGGTAATGATGTGTGGTTGTGTGGGTCAGTCGGGTGGTGGTTGGTCACATTATGTGGGTCAAGAAAAACTACGTCCACAAACTGGTTGGCAACCATTGGCCTTTGGTTTAGATTGGACTCGTCCACCACGTCAAATGAATGGTACATCATTTTTCTATAACCATTCTTCACAATGGCGTCATGAAAAAGTAAGTATTCATGAAGTGTTATCGCCAATGGCAAATAAAGCCGACTTCTCTGAGCATATGCTTGATTACAATATCAAAGCAGAGCGCATGGGTTGGTTACCATCTGCACCACAGTTAAATCGTAATCCATTACAATTAACTAAAGATGCCGCTGAAGCGGGAATGTCGGCAAAAGACTTTACTGTACAAGAGCTTAAAAACGGCAATTTAAAATTTGCCGCTGAAGCACCGGATGCACCTGAAAACTTTCCACGTAATATGTTTATTTGGCGTTCAAATTTATTGGGCTCGTCAGGTAAAGGCCACGAGTACATGCTTAAATATTTATTAGGCGCTAAAAACGGCGTTATGAATGAAGATTTAAGTAAAAATGACGGCTTTAAACCAGAAGAAGCTGAATGGGTTGAACAAGGAGCTACCGGTAAATTAGATCTAGTAACCACTTTAGATTTTAGAATGTCGTCTACTTGTATGTATTCAGATATTATATTGCCAACCGCAACATGGTATGAAAAAGATGATCTAAATACTTCAGATATGCATCCATTTATCCATCCATTATCAACAGCGGTTGATCCTGCATGGGAAGCAAAATCTGATTTTGAAATCTTTAAAGGTATTGCCAAAGCATTCTCTGAGGTTGCGGTAGGCAACTTAGGTATTGAACAAGATTTAGTAACCGTACCTATGTTACATGATACCGCAGGCGAATTAGCACAGCCGTTTGATGTTAAAGATTGGAAAAAAGGCGAATGTGACCTAATTCCAGGTGTTACTGCACCAAACATGATTACTGTTGAGCGTGACTATCCAAACATCTACAAACAGTTTACTTCGGTTGGTCCATTATTGGATAAATTAGGTAATGGTGGTAAAGGTATTGGTTGGAATACTGATGAAGAACTTAAACTCTTAGGCGATTTAAACCATCGTGTTACCGATGAAGGTATTAGTGAAGGTCGTCCGCAATTAGAAAACGCTATTGATGCGGCAGAAATGATCTTAACGTTAGCGCCTGAAACCAATGGTAATGTTGCCGTTAAAGCATGGGCAGCATTAAGTGAGTTTACCGGCCTTGATCATACCCATTTAGCAAAACCTAAACAAGATGAAAAAATTCGTTTTCGTGATTTACAAGCACAACCACGTAAAATTATTTCTTCACCAACATGGTCGGGTTTAGAAGATGAACACGTTAGTTATACCGCAGGTTACACTAATGTTCATGAGATGATCCCATGGCGAACGCTTACTGGTCGTCAGCAGTTTTATCAAGATCATAAATGGATGCAAGCGTTTGGTGAGCAATTGATGTCTTATCGTCCACCCATAAATACTAAAACAACAGAAATTATTAAAAATACCAAGCCTAACGGCCAAAAAGAAATTGTCCTTAACTGGATCACGCCACATCAAAAATGGGGTATTCATAGTACTTATTCGGATAACTTGTTAATGCTGACATTATCGCGCGGTGGTCCAATTATTTGGCTGAGTGAAACGGATGCTGCTGAGGCGGGTATTGAAGATAACGATTGGGTTGAAGTATTTAATGTTAATGGTGCTATTGCTTGTCGTGCGGTGGTTTCGCAACGGGTTATGCAAGGCATGGTGATGATGTATCACGCACAAGAACGTATTGTGAATGTTCCTGGTAGCGAAATGACAGGAACTCGTGGCGGACATCATAACTCAGTAACTCGTATTGTAATGAAACCTACCCACATGATTGGTGGCTATGCTCAACAATCTTGGGGCTTTAACTACTATGGTACTGTGGGTTGTAATCGTGACGAAATGGTGGTGGTTCGTAAGATGGATAAAGTAGACTGGTTAGATGATGATGGCTTTGATGCCTCAAATACTGAGCAATTACCGCGCGTTCTTCCAACTAACCCAGATCAAGCTTAAGGAGTAGAATTGTGAAAATTCGTTCTCAAATAGGTATGGTATTAAACCTTGATAAGTGTATCGGGTGTCATACATGTTCAATTACTTGTAAGAATGTTTGGACCTCGCGTGAAGGTGTTGAATACGCGTGGTTTAACAACGTAGAAACAAAACCAGGTATTGGTTATCCAAAAGAATGGGAAAACCAAGATAAATGGAATGGTGGCTGGGTTCGTAAATCTGACGGTAACATCGAACCTAAAATTGGCGGTAAATTTAGGGTATTAGCGAGTATTTTTGCTAACCCCAATATGCCAGAAATTGATGATTACTATGAACCGTTTGATTTTGATTACCAGCATTTACATACCTCGCCAGAAGTAAAACATCAGCCAACGGCTCGTCCGCGCTCTGTTATTACCGGCAAACGTATGCAAAAAATTGAATGGGGTCCAAACTGGGAAGAAATTTTAGGTACTGAGTTTGAAAAACGCTCAAAAGACAAAAATTTTGATAACATGCAAAAACAAATGTACGGTGAATTTGAAAATACTTTCATGATGTATTTACCGCGTTTGTGTGAACATTGTTTGAACCCTACTTGTGTGGCTTCTTGTCCGTCTGGCGCAATATACAAACGTGAAGAAGATGGCATTGTCTTGATTGATCAAGAAAAATGTCGCGGCTGGCGGATGTGTATTTCAGGCTGTCCATACAAAAAAATCTACTTCAACTGGAAATCAGGAAAATCAGAAAAATGTATTTTCTGTTACCCACGTATTGAAGCAGGTCAACCAACGGTTTGTAGTGAAACTTGTGTAGGTCGTATTCGTTATTTAGGCGTTATTTTATATGATGCTGATAAAATTAAAGAAGTGGCCTCTACCGCCTCCGAAACTGATTTATACGAAAAACAATTGGAAGTGTTTTTAGATCCAAACGACCCAGCGATTATTGCGCAAGCACGTAAAGATGGTATTGCTGATTCAGTTATTGAGTCTGCACAAAAATCACCCGTGTATAAAATGGCAATCGATTGGAAACTAGCACTGCCACTGCATCCTGAATATCGTACTTTGCCGATGGTTTGGTATATTCCTGCATTAAGTCCGATTCAAAGTGCTGTTGATTCAGGTAATTTGGCTACTATTGGCAAAGCAGGTGTTATTCCTGATATTCGAGCTTTGCGTATTCCGCTTAAATATTTAGCGAATTTACTCACTGCTGGTGATGAAGAGCCGGTAGCGCGTGCGCTTGAACGTTTATTAGCAATGCGTGCTTATAAACGAGCTGAACATGTTGAAGGTGTTGAAGATTTACAAGTATTAGCTGATGCGGGTTTATCGAAAAAACAAGCGGATGAAATGTATCGTTATTTAGCGATTGCCAATTATGAAGACCGTTTTGTTATTCCAACGGGTCATCGTGAAATGAACGTACCTGAAGCTTATGGTGAAAAATCAGGTTGTGGCTTTACCTTTGGTAATGGCTGTAGCGATGGTCAAAGTGGCGTTAATATGTTTGGTGGTAAAAAAATCACAAAACGTGACGTCATTAAAACCGTGAATGTAGGTTAGGGGGCTTTATGTTTAGGAGAGAGCTATGTTTAGGAGAGAGCTATGTTAATTCTTAAAGTTATTTCACGCTTGCTTGATTATCCTAGTGTCGAAATGTTTGCCGCTAAAGATGAGTTAATTACTGTTGTTGAAGCTTCTAATGAAAGTAACTATGAATTGACTGCACAAAACCGTAGCCAATTGGTTGATTTTATTAACCAATTGGCAGAAAAAGACATTTTTGATGCACAAGAAAGCTACGATTTATTGTTTGATCGTGGTCGTGCACTATCACTACTAATGTTTGAACATGTTCATGGCGAATCGCGTGATCGTGGTCAAGCAATGGTTGATTTAATGAATGTGTATAAAACCAATGGTTTTGAAGTCGATTCAGCACAATTACCTGATTATATACCACTTTATCTTGAGTTTTTAAGTGAACAACCAACTGAGTTTATTGAAGAATGGCTTGGCGATATTGTGCATTTACTCACTATGTTATCAGAGCGATTAATTGATAGAGAATGTGATTACTCGGTTCTTTTTGATGCCTTAATCGACATTTCTGGCCAAGAAGTTGGTGCAGAAGCAAGAGCAGAAGTGGTTGAAGCGGTGAAAAAAGAAGTACGTGACGACACTGTCGAAGTTATTGATAAAGAATGGGAAGATAAAGAGATCCGTTTTGATGATCCTATGGTGGGCGATTGTTCATCGAATACCAATTCAGCAAGCGGATTACACCAATCTAAAAATTCATTAGACCCAAACACTGTTCATCAAGTACCCATTAAATGGCATTCCCTTGATGGTAAAGCGCCTGATGCAGCACAAGTGCAAGGAT
>NVTW01000052.1 GCA_002401725.1 Gammaproteobacteria bacterium | reverse complement strand
TTGAAAACATATTTGATCATACTCAACAGATCTGTGGCGCAAAAATAGTATTAACTTGGCCGATAAACTAAGCAGCATTCATATCAATAATTCTGTTTAGTTATAAATCCACTAACTTAACTCAAGCGTGTTAATTCATTATTTTCGACTTTAAATTGATATTTTTTTACCATCGCTAAAAATTCGCCTTTTTTATCATAAAAGCTTTCACTAATAGTATTCACACCATTAACTTGTGGCGCGATATTATGAAAGGTTATCAACATTGCTTCACTGTTTACTTCAACAATGGCTACACCATGTTCATTCATCCGAGAAAAGACTAAATCGTCTTTTATATCATCACGTTGTGTGGCGGTTTTCACTAAGTTATCAAAAAATAATGGTAGCTGTTTAATTTCATCAGGAATATTGCCAAGTTTAACGAAAACACTATTCATACCATCGGCTAAAAATGAACTAAATGTACCTGACGATATTGACGAGGTGGTGAAGTTATAAGATTTTAAACCACTAACGTCACTAGCTTTATGTGCAGTAACATAAGCACTATGAACGTCTCCACCTAACGAAATAACACCATTTTTACTCAAAACATTTTCAATGAAATTTGATTTATAYTGTGGAAAACCATCCCATTGATCAGCTTCTAARTAAAAACGTTGTTTTARTGRYGYAGGAATAAGATYWGAATTRAGYAMAAATTCTARTGGTGCTACACCAGAATCGGCACGCGAACTTGAAAAATCAAACATGAGTGGAGAAAACGACACTGAACTTGCTAACATTTTCCACGTGCTTGTTGAAGTAGCAAAAGTTTGCGCTATCCAATGTGTTTGCGCAACATCAAAACCACCTTGTACTGACTTGCCTTGTTGCTGGGCGACAAATTCTTGATAACCCGCATAAATGTCAAAGCTGTCTTTGATGACCAAATAACGACTACCTAAGTAGCCAAACAATGAGGTTTTGCCCATGGTATAAAACGCTAAACCTTGGGCTACGCCGGTTTCAGGTAACGCTGGTAATTGTTGAATGGGGTGATCACTGGGTAAATTCGCTTTTGCTCCCGATAATACTTGATTTAAATAGCTAGTCGTTAAATTACCTTGTATTGCCGCAACCGCACGTTGTTGTGCCTTGGCTAAGGCTTGTTGTTGTGGCATTTCAATACGCGCTAATATCGCCTCGGCATAAAGGCCGGTGAATATTTCTAAAAAAGCACTTTTGTATGGAGCAAATGGCGCATCGTCAATATTAATATAGGGCGACATTTGTGCCACCACACCATCAACCTGCGCTTGTGGCATTCCGGTAGCCAATAAAAAACCTGTTAATGTTGCTTGATCTAATGCCACGGTTGCCGGAAAGGCATCTTCAGCAACAATATGATCAGGGCGATTAGTACGAAAATCTGTCATCACTAAATGGCAATGTTTACCAAAATGAAAATCACGATAAATACGGGTATTAGGGAATAGCATACTGTCGTCAATAGTTAACTCACCAGCGGCTAATGCTCCTTGGGTATGCGGTTGCTCGTGATCAATCGGCATATATTCAAAATAAGCAATTTCTGAATTCTTTTTGCGCTGTGTTTGTTGTTCATCCGCCGCGCCATCCAAATAGGTGGCTCTGTCGCTCCAACTATCATCTGAAAACTCATGATCATCCCAAATAGCGATCATCGGAAAACGTTCGTGAATTTTTTGTAATAATTCATCTTGGCGATAAACTTTATAAAGCTGGCGATAATTATCTAAACTATTAGCTGCTTGACTTTTATTGTCGCCAACACCGGTAGTTAATACACCTTTGCTATCGGTAAATTCAATTGAGCGTTTCGCGGTACTGGTTTGAAATAGCGCATCGCCGGTAGTTTCATAAATATAGTCACCTAAATGAATCACAAAATCTAAATCATCATGGTCTAAAATTGAAAGGAAGGTGTTGTAATATCGACCAATATAATCTTGGCACGACACATAAGCAAACTTAACCGCCACATCACTATTTAGTGCAGGCGCTGTTTTAGTACGTCCGGTATGGCTAATGTAATTAATATGATTATCTTGATAAATAAAACGATAGTAATAATGCTGTGCTGGATCTAAATCAGTCACCCGAATTTTTAAACAATGATCGCTATCAACTATTGCGGTAAAACTTTGTTCTACAACTAAATTTTTAAACTGCTCATCATTAGCAACTTGCAATATAACCTCAGTATTACTTGCGCTACCGGTATCAATACGTGTCCATAAAATCACGGAATCTGGTTTAGGATCGCCTGACACGACTGATTGCGGAAAAAACTCGCTACCATCTTTAAAAATCATTGCCGGTAAAGGCACAGAACCATCTTTTGAGACGCTTGAATTAGCACAACCAATTATCGTGCTAGTAACAACAGCACCAGCACTGACGGCTAAGGTTCTTAAAAATTTACGACGAGTATATTGCATAGCTTTGCTTCCATTAGTGAACATTGTTTTTATTCTGGATAACCAGTTATTTTTTTTATGCTTTTATAAAGTGGTTTTAATTGTTGATACATTTTTCGATAAACTTGCTCAAACAATTGCTGATAAAGCACTACATTTTGTGATTGCGGTATAAAGCATTGTTTAGTGCGTGTCATAGTATTAATCGCAGTTTGATAGTCTTTAAAATGGCCTAAACCAACCGCAACATTAATAGCCGCGCCTAAACCCGAGGTTTCGAAAGTATGTGGCCGATAAACAGGTAAATTAAAAATATCAGCGGTTAATTGTAAAGCGGCGTCTGACTGAGAACCGCCACCTGAAACGATTAAACGGGTGA
The DNA here is from genome assembly GCA_002401725.1 of Gammaproteobacteria bacterium. Classification (GTDB taxonomy): domain Bacteria; phylum Pseudomonadota; class Gammaproteobacteria; order Enterobacterales; family Alteromonadaceae. The sequence continues at coordinate 11,338 of NVTW01000052.1, read as the reverse complement.
TTTTTTTGCCTTGGCGTTTTTCTAAGGTTTGCTTACCGTCTCTTAAAGCATAAGCTAAGCCTTCTAAAATAGCGCGATAAATATGGGCGCGAGTATGCACATCGCCAAAACCAATAATAGCTCCTTTGGCTTCTAAATTTTTTAATCCCGGCGACCAATAAGGCTGTAACATTAACCCCATAGAACCCGGGGGTACTTGTTTAACCAAATCATCAAACAGGCTTTCAGCCGTTACGCCAAGTTGTTGAGCTTTGAGCATTTCTCGTTGACCAAACTCTTTTTTGAACCAATTAACCATCCAAAAACCACGATAGATCATTACTTCACTGCTGTATTGATCAGGTATTGCAGAGGGAAATGGCGGGATAAACGCTTGTGGTTCAACGTAATTAATATTGTTGGTATTTATCGTTGCGGTGGTGCCATAACTTAAACTTGCAGTTGTCGGCTCAATACAGCCAGAGCCAAGCACTTCACAAGCTTTGTCTGATGCTGAAGCGATAACCGCCAAACCTATTGGTAAATCGGTTTGCTCTGCGGCTAGCGCGGTAATTTCACCTAATTTTTCACCGGGTTTGACTAAAGTTGAAAGCATTGATCTTTTGATCGGTAACGCTCGCCATTTCCAATCAGAGTTTTTTGCCCATTGTTGTTTTTTATAATCAAAGGGTAAATAACCCACTTGGCAACCAATAGAATCGTTGAAGTTATCGGTTAATTTATAGGTTAAAAATCCTGACAACAGTAAAAACTTATCGGTTTTTTGCCAAAGCTCCGCTTGATTTTGACATAACCAGTTGGCCTGCGCTTTACGACGAAAATAATCAATCACCGAGGTTTGTCTAATTAATTTAAACACCAAACGCCAATACCATGGCATGACTTTTATTGCAGAATTATTTAGATCAGCAAGGCGTTGATCAAGCCATAAAATGGCCGGGCGAAGTGGTTCACCGTTTTTATCAAGATTAATTACTGTACCGCGTTGCGTGGTAATGGTTAAGGCGACAATTTTAGCTTTTAAATCTCCCTGAATAACTTTTTCATCTTGCCATAAAAGCTGACAAACTTCGGCTAACTTTTGCCAAAAATAATCAGCCTCTTGCTCTGCCCAACCTGGTTGATTAGAAAAATAAGCTTCAAGGCTAAGTTGTGTTTTAGCAACCAAGTTTCCCTGTAGATCAAATAATAAGGCACGAATACTTTGCGTACCGTTATCAATAGTTAAAATCAAATCATCGTTTATGTTATGAGTATTCATACACCACACTCAGCTTCGTTTAATTGCCCTAATTCTCTATTAACCTTAGGTAAACTATAATAATTTTGCCATATTTTATGATAACGTTGCTGTTCGTAAAACCATTGATCATCACTCCACTTTAGTTGTGCCTGACAAAGAGTTTTTATTTGTGGCATCAGCATTATTGCGCCATCAGGCAATACATTGCCTAAACGCGTGCGCCGTAATAATAAATCATCTAGATGCTGAACTTGTTCAAAGCGTACCGCCCAAACTAATTCAGCCCATAAGTAACTACTATAAGATATTGGTTTTAATTGATAACCTTCAGCTTGTTGTAAAAAGTCATTAGCTAAATCGCCATAACATCCTTGAAAATGCTGATAATGGTAAGGCGCTAAACCATATTTTGTTTTTAAACTGGTTGACAATTTTGCATCTTTAGCAAAACATCGATAATTTTTTAGTGGTGTAGTTAAATTTAACTCGCCTGCCACTGCGGTAAGCACTTGTTGAGCAATTAAATTAAAGGTGGTGATCTTACCGCCAGCAACAGTAACTAACCCCGCTTGTTGCCATAATGAGTGATCTCGTTTTTCTTGTGATGGTGAAAGTAAACCGCCCGTTGCAACAACCGGTCGAACACCAGCAAAGGTTGATATAACATCGGCAGCCGTTAATTTAATACTCGGAAATTGTTGTGTAACTGCCGCCATTAAATAGTCAAATTCACCTGCTGAAATTTTCGGCTCTTTTAACAATGATTGTTGATGTTCGACATCGGTAGTACCTATCACAGTAACATTTTGCCAAGGAAAAACTTGCACCGGCCGTTGGTCTTGCGCATGTAAAATGGTAACCACACTGGCAACAGGCAAACGCCAGTTCGGCACAATAATATGGCTACCTCGTAATGGTCTGATGCTTATTTTGTGCTTTAGTTGAGATGTTGATTTATTTTGTGATGTTTGATTATCTTTAACCGACAACAATTGCTCCGCCCAAGCACCGGTAGCATTTATCACCACTTTACTGTTAACTTTTAAAGATTGTTGACTCTCTTCAAGTTGCACATTTACACCAACAACTTTATGTTGTTGATCATAAATTAAACTTTCAGCTTGGCAGTAATTAATGGCTAGAGCACCAAGTTGCTGCGCTTCTTGTATTAATCGTAAAACTAAGCGGGCATCGTCGGTCATGGCATCAAAAAACTGACTACCACCTAAATTATCGTGATTTTTGATATGAGGCGTTAAAAAAGGTAACTCAGCTTTTCCTAAACGATGATGTTTTTTAAGTGATGGCGCTGTTGTAGAATGGTGTTCAGCAAAAGCTTTACCCGCTAAAAAATCATATACGCTCAATAAACTATTAAACAACCATGGCCACGGAAATTGCTTTTTATAGTGTCCCATCACAAAACTTTGCTCTGTAACTAAATTGGGCGCTTGTGCTAACAATTGCTGCCTTGCCAAAATAGACTCTTGAGTCAACTTTACTTGCCCTTGAGCAATATAACGCAGGCCACCATGCACCATTTTTGAAGAACGACTAGAACTTCCCCAAGCAAAATCTTGCTGTTCAACTAATAATGCTTTTAGCCCTAATTGACTGGCTAATTTCAAAATACCCGCGCCGGTAATACCGCCGCCGATCACGACAATATCCCATTGTGCATGTTCACTTAGTTTATCAAGTTGTTGTGGACGATTTAAAAGCGTTAGTTTCATATTAATTACCTAAGGCTTTTTATTATACGAACAATCATCTGAAGAGATCAGCGTATTAGGGTTGAGGAGATTTTTTTCATCAAAATGCTGACACAAACCCGCCAACAACTTCATTCCTTGTTGACCTTTTTCTACCGCTAAATAAGGGGCATGATCTTTACCAACACCGTGTTGATGACTAATAGTGCCGCCATTTTCGACAATGACTTTACTAGCAGCATGTTTTAATATTTTCCAATGATTAAGTGTTTGTTGATGATCCTTACCATTACAAAATAAATAGGTGGTATATAAGCTACAACCTTGCCCATAAACATGCGATAAGTGAGTAAACACATGCACTTTTTCATTACTAGGCAAGCCAGTAGCTAAACTGTTTTCAACTTTAGCCATTAAATTATCAACGTTTTGCCAATCGGTTGCGGTTTCTAAGGTGTCTACAACCACGCCTTTTTCCCATAAAGCTTCGCGTAAATAGGGAAATTTAAAACGATTCTCGTTCCAACGTTTACCGAGTAAACTACCGGTTGAAACGCCGTGATACTTTTTAAGCAATGGTTTTAATTGTTTTTTACTAGCAGCTATTTGAGTTTTAGATCCCGTTAAACCAAAAGTTAACATGCATTTTTGTTGTTTAGCGCCACGAATACTTAAATAACGTTCTAGCCATTTAATTGAATTTTCATGTCCGGCAAGTTTCAGTTGGGTTTGCGTTTCTTGAGAGTTAGATACTCGTAGCATTGAAAGCTGAATGCGTTGCTGAGCAATATCTTTACAAAAATGAGTTGCTTGTTGCCAATTCGGAAAAAATACTACCGCGAATTGTTCTTTTTCTGGGAGCTTACTTACTCTTACTTTAACTTCGCTGATAATACCAAAGCGCCCTTCACTTCCTAATACTATTTCACGAAAATCAGGCCCCGCAGCAGAGGCAGGAAATGTCGGTATTTCAAGCGCACCAGCATAAGTTTCCATTATGCCACCAGCAAATAATTGCTCGATGCGACCATAACGTAATGACTGCTGACCACTTGAACGACTCGCTACCCAGCCACCAATAGTTGATAATTCAAAAGATTGTGGAAAATGCCCTAAGGTGTAGCCTTTAGCTCTTAATTGTGCCTCAACCATCGGCCCCATAGTACCTGCACCAAAAGTTGCAATTTGACTTTGCTCGTCTAAATGGTGCAATTGATTAAGACGCGACATATCAACGGTTACAATGCAGCGTTCAGATTTTTCAGGGTTGATATGACCCGCCACACTAGTGCCACCACCATAAGGAATAAGTTCAATATTTTCTTGCTGTGACCACTGTAATAAGTTTTGAATATCTTGACGGTTTTCAGGAAAAGCTACGGCATCAGGAAAATTATCAATATCGCCACTACGCATCGCTAACCAGTCTGGTAAAGATTGACCTTTGGCATGACGAAGGCGCTGTTCTTTATCAATACTTAACCAAGTAAACTGCTGTTGTTGAAGTGCGGTTAATCTAGTTGCCGGCACTTTAGCAGTCGCATCAACTAAGCTAATATCAGTTAATGGTTTAGCAGTACCTAATTCTTGCTGCAAAAACATTTCAGCCGAGTGCGGCAACGCCATACTTATACTGTCATCACCCCAACCATTCCAACGTCTCATTTAGTTATACCATTAGCCATTAAATATAATTTATGATAAAAAGATGTGAATGATTAAGAAATGTCCGCTAAAGACAGTTTTAGGGACAAAAATGGACAACTGTTCTGATGACAAAATCTCTTGTAACTAAATATCTTGTAACTAAACCACTTACAAATACCTCAAATGCTTTAGGCCAAGCTTCAATTCCTGCAGTCAATCAATATTTAGAATTAGCCCAACTACAACAATTAGAAACCAAAGCATTACTCAACGAATTAGCAATTACTGATGAGCTTTTAGCTGATCATGATAAAAATATTTCAGGGGATAAATTTCAGCAATTAATTGCCGGCTTATTAAAACTTTCGCAAGATGAATTGTTTGGTTTACATACCGCCCAATATGTTCAACCAGGTTCATACAGTGTTTTAGGTTTTATTATGATGAGCTGCGAAACCCTAGGTGAAGCGATCACCAAAATTCAACCTTTTGAAAAATTGGTCGGCGATATGGGCACCACCACGTTAGCCCAACAAGAAAACAGTTTAAGTATTGGATGGAGTTGTATCTTTCCCGATCAAGAAGTTCGCCGTCATATGATCGATAACGTATTAGCGTCGTGGCTAACTTTTGCTCGTTATCTCACCAATAACAAGGGTAAGCCTATAAAAGTGTTATTAACCCGCCCAGAGCCCAATTTAGAGCAATGCTATCAATATCAAAAGGTATTTAACTGTCCGGTTATTTTTAATCAACAAAGCAATGAAATAATATTTAACAAATCATTACTCACCCTTCCTCTTAATAAAGGTAACAAACAACTACTACCAACACTTGAGCAACATGCCCAGCAGTTAATCAGTGGTTTACAGCAACCACTAAGTTTTGTGCAACATTGCCAACAATTACTAGAACAGAATTTAAGCGTTGAAAAAACAACTCAACAAGATATCGCCCGACAACTTAATATCAGTACAAAAACACTACAACGAAGATTAAAAGCAGAAAACAGTAACTTTAAAACGCTACTCAATAATGTTCGATTAACTAAAGCTAAAGAATGTCTAGACGATTTAAGTTTAACGGGGATGAATATTAGTCAAAAATTAGGTTTTGCAGAATCACGATCTTTTTATCGTTGGTTTCAAAAACAGACAGGTAAAACACCGGGACAATATAGAAAAGAAAATAACACGTAATACCAGTTTCATTAATTAGGTGAACTACTTTATACGTAGGAAAAATTTCCAAATACAAGGCGTTTATTTCAATAACTAGTTGTTCAGGACAATATGCTCCTGCATTATCTTATAGGCTGCATCCATGCCGCGTTAATTATTAAATAAACAACACAGTAATTGTGTGATTTTAACAAGTAGAAATGATCACATATTTAGTGAGATTGGTATAAGAACATCGGAATGATGTTCAACTCACAGAAGTTTGATCGTAATGATTTGCATAGGTTAAGCAAAGTTCAATAGCTGGATTTTAAATTACCATTTAACACATCGCGTAATTTGTTCACTTCTTTATCAATATTTTTCAAGGCACTACTTAAGCGCAATAGAGAACTTTCTGAAGGTTCGCTAACTGAAGCATTATCTTTTAATTCATTGAGAGATTGTTCGGCTAATTTAAGACTGCTAATTAGATTCTCTTCCATGTGCAATATCCTTTATTTTTATTCATAATGATGAAATATTCGTCGCTAATTAGATCCAATATAGCGCAAAAAACTCATTTTGCAAAAAAAAATTATCAAACGGTCAAATTTATTGTTATTTAATTATTCAAATAAAAGAATAATTATTGCTTGATTAATATTAAAAATCAGACTACTGTATAAAAAAACAGTATATGTATTTTATTAATTAAAGGTGATCACATGACTGCATTAAACTATTCAGAACAATCATTTAACACTAAACGCAATCTATTAATAGAAAAGCAACTAAAACAGAACCAATTAAGACATAGTCAATTCAAAAATGCCGCTGCTTTAACTAGTAAGGCTCAACACTATAAATTTATTCCAAACGCATTAAATAAAACTGTTGATAATATTCTTCCTTTTAAAGTTACATCTTTTAAGCAACCTGCACAATCCAACAATTTATATCATCAATACTTAAATATTTGCCAACAACACCAACAAGACAAACGTTGGATCATAATGATTGATCCACAAGAAAGTTGCATCACAAAGTTAAGTAAAACTAAGCAAATCAATACAACAAACATATTACGAGTACATACTAAAAATACTCAATTAAATTTCACCAATATTGCAAAAACACTCACCAAAGGTAATTGTGCAGCCATTGTGGTGTGCGATGCTCAATTTGATAAACAACAATTAAATACACTAGAGGCTTGTGCCAAACAAGGTAATAGCCAATGTGTACTACTAAAAACTAATACAGAACTGCATTAAAAATGACATAATTGTTATCTAAAATAACCAAAGCTAAGAAGCGAACGATAAATTATGCAATGCCCCTGTGGTTCAAAACTAACTTTTGAGCAATGTTGTCAAACAATTATAAATAATAAAACCGCGAAAACTGCAGAGCAATTAATGCGTTCTCGTTACAGCGCCTACGCAACTAACAATGCACAATATTTATATGACAGTTACGCAAGCATAAGCCAGCAAGAGCAATCAGTTAGCGAAATAAAAAGTTGGGCGAAACAATGCCAATGGCTTGAGTTAAGTATTATAAAAAGTAGTGATTACGATGACTACTCAACAGTAGAGTTTTCAACAAATTATCTTCAAAAAGATAAACTTTATCAGTTACACGAATTATCTAAATTTATTCAAGAGCCAGAGCCTGAACAAAATCAAGAACAAACACTAGAACATCTGCAATGGCGTTATCTCGATGGCAAAATAATAGCTAATAAGGTAATACGAAAAATTAAAGCAAATGAATTATGCCCGTGTAATAGCGGCAAAAAATTCAAAAAATGTTGTAAAAAAATCAAATGATTTGCTCAGAATACCAAAGACTAGTTAAATATTGCACTAATATTTAAGCGACTCGCAAACTCACATTAGCACCATTAACTAATGAGTTTTGAATATTATCTAACCAAGCTTTAGCATTAAAAAATGCTGCGCTATTTAATAAATTAGCCTTGTCTTGCTCGGCTTTTTTCTGCCCTGCTTTGTTCTGCTCGCTTTTATCCATTGAAGTTTCATTAACCACACTATTACTCATTTGTTGTTGATAACGGTTTTGGCAATGAATACTGGTATCTGCAAGAACGCTGCTAGGTAGATGTTTTTTATTATGACGAAATGATAACGGCAAAGGCGTTAAGGCATTTTTTAAATGTAGAGTCGGCAATTGTTGTTTAGCGATTAATTCTGCTTGTGAATATTTTTCAATATCTGTATTTTTCTCTAATGCTAACGGTGCTATTTTTGGTAAATGAAACGCTTTACGTAATAATTCGTCAGAATATTCTTTGTTTTTACTCTTTTCTTGCGGTAAAAAAAACTGACTATGCTCTCTAACATCATCGGTAAGTAACGCTAACATTAAAGCAAAATCTGCACGTCTTTTACTATGAACACATTGATTAAGCTGAACGCCTAATTGTTGTTCATGAAAAAGTACATTTTCACCTATTGGCTGTTGTTTTAGCGATTGCTCATCTAAAAAGTGTTCATTTAAAGACGATTTATTTAAATTCATAGTTACGATGTAAAATAGAGAATATTTTATAAGTAACTAAGTTATCGGTAATTAAAGGAAAATCTTAAGTAATATTTATATTATTTTTTTATGCCTATGTACTTGACTCAGGAGCGTCTCAAAGATGACGATTATCATAAATACCTGAGTGATCTGCGTAGGCATATTATTTTTTAAAACTTTTTATGTGTACCCTACTTTGTAACAAGATTAGTTTTATGATGTTTAACAGGCCAAGTTAATATAAATTTGGCACCACCTAATTCACTATTTTTGACACTTACATTGCCTTGATGCCATTCCATAATACGACTAACTATGGCTAACCCTAGACCAAAACCACCAGTTTCTCGGTTACGACTTTGATCGCCTCGTGAAAAAGCATCAAAAACAGTGGCTTTAAATTCATCAGCAACCCCTTGACCATTGTCTTCAATAATGATTGAAAAATGACTTTTTTGTAACTTTAACGTTATGCTAATTATATTATCGCCATATTTAATCGCATTTGAGATACAGTTATTTATCGCTCTACTGATAAAATAACTATCACACTTAACCGCTAAGTCCCCTATGTCATTATTAATAATCACCGTACCGGTATATTGTTGATGCTGTTCAACAATTACTTTGATTAAATCAGCAAAAACGACTGATTCAATGTTGAGTTTCGGCTTATCACTATCAAAAGCGGCATAAATCAACATTTCATTGATCAAACCATCAAGTTCATTAACATCATCATTAATTTGCTTTAAATATTTTTTTTGTTTTTGTTCATCTTTAACAGTCGTTAACATTTGTAAAGCAAATTTAGTTCTTGCTAAAGGCGTTCTTAATTCATGAGAAACCGCGCTACTTAATTCTTTATGGGCATCAATTAAACGTTTGATACGCTCTGCCATAGAGTTGAAAGCATTAACCATTGGGGCAATCGTAGCTGTTTTAGCATTAGGGGCTTTACTTGAAAATTCACCTTTACCAAAAGCAATAGTTGCTTTTTTAAGTAAATCTAAATCGCGCGACATCGGCCAAATCCAGATAAAAATAACAATAGCCAGCATGGCAAAAATAGTAATGCGGATAATAGCCTCGTAACGAGGCCGACTTGGCATTTTAGCTGGACCTAAATTTAATATACTTTTGCTATTTTCAAGTTTGTAATGAATAACCACTTCATCATTATTGTAATAAACATGAGTATTGCCTTGTTGCAGGCTTTTGATATGAATAGGATCTTCTTTAGCTAATATATCTGTGCTATTTAGCGTTAAGGGTACTTGATATTTTTTTGCAGTTTTAGCGACTAATTTAGGCCACTCTTCTTGAGGGTGTTGCTGCAAATAGTCTCCCATTGTAGCTAGCATCGTTTTATAGCCAGTATAAGACTCAATATCTTGTTCTAAATACGAACTCCAAACTTCGTCTAACAACCAAGAAAACAAAATAAACGTAGCGGTGATCAAAATATATAAACTAAAAAAAGTACGGCCTAATTTCATTTAACATTCTTCATTTGGACAATAATAATAAATAATCGATTGTGCTCGGCGCATGAAATTATTATCCCCAAGCATCTGGCACAAATAAGTAACCTTGACCCCAGATAGTTTTGATCCTAAATGGTGATTCAGTGTTATCTTGCATTTTTTTACGCAGTCTTGAAATACGCACATCAACACTTCTATCTAAACCATCATAGTCACGTCCAACAACAGCTTTGTAGATATAATCACGATTTTGCACAGTACCCGCACGGCTAGCAAGTAACCACAAAAGTTCAAACTCTTGGCTGGTTAATTCGATCACTTCATTATTGAGAGTAACATGACGAGAATTGCGGATAATGTTTAGGTTTCCATAGCTAAGTTCATTAACACCTTGTTCTGATTCAAGTAATTTTCCTCGTCGCAATAGAGCATTAATTCTTGCCAGTAAAACTCTTGGCTCTACCGGCTTAATAACATAATCATCTGCACCTAACTCTAGACCTAACACCTGATCAAAATCGGTGCTTTTTGCAGTTAACATTAATATAGGGTTAGTAAATTCGCCACGCAGTTCTTTGCAAATAGTAAAACCATCTTTACCCGGCAACATTAAATCTAAAATAATTAAATCTGGGCTATGTTTTTCAACACTTTTAGTAACACGATCACCACGATATTCCTGAATTACGTGCAAACCTTCACTTACTAAAAAATCTTTGATCATTTCTGATAACTGACGATCGTCTTCAACCAGCAAGATTTTCTGAACATTGTGTTGTTCCGACATATTAAATTCCCTATAGATTAATTACTTAAAAATAAATGCACTTGGATAAAATAGCACGACATCATTATAAAGGTATAAATTTATTTTAATAATAATATTATTAATCCAAAACCATTAGATAAATAAATATAGTGTTATATCAACAAATTACGAGAATTAATAAGTTAATATCACGACACACTGTTACGCATTAATTACACTATTTAACATTTTTGAATTAGTTATACCAATATCACAAACTATGTGCCCATTTCTACTGGTTAAAATAACCAATAACAGCGTTATCTATTTTTCTGTTATTATACGCCAATAATTCTCCCCTTAAATACGATCAATTAAAATGAAAATCATCTCTTTTTACTTTCATTTTACTTTACTACAGATGGCAAAAACCCGTAACATTGCTGCTACGGGTTTTTTAATAGGCGTCTAGCGATACGCTCTCACATGGGCTTCTTTATGACAAGAGCCACACTACCATCGGCGCTACGTTTCACTTCAAAACAAATTAGAAGTCTAGCGATGTCCCGCTACGCTCTTACATGGGCTTCTCGTATGACAAGAGTCACACTACCATGACGTGAATGGATTCACTAATGTCGCAATGGCATGGATGCCAATGAGCGACCGGCGCTACGTTTCACTACTAAACAAATTAGAAGTCTAGCGATGTCCTACTCTCACATAAAAGAGAAGACCACCCACACGCTATTCACCACCGATGCTACTGCATTTGACGTGCATGGATGCAC
>NVTW01000051.1:7682-14943 GCA_002401725.1 Gammaproteobacteria bacterium | reverse complement strand
TGGTGATATTGAATCAACCAAGAGCGTTACGATTAGTGGCCACCAAGCTTATAAAGTTGGCAATCTACATTTACAAACCGGTGAATATTTTACCGTAATAGGCAACAGCAACGACTTTGCCGTTTTCAATATTAGTGGGCTAGCGAGTATTGGCTCTGGTGCTGGTATTTTACTTGAAGGCGGAATTTTAGCTAAAAATGTTATTWTTAATTTCTTAGACAATGCCGGAATGACAAATTTCATTTTTGGTGGCGCAATTATTAATGGTACTTTTTTATCAAACACGCGCTCATTTCAGTTAGGTGATGATGCAACATTAAATAATACCCGTTTTTTAACCAATGCTAGTATACAAGGCAATGTGCAAACAGTTAAATTTGGTGGTAAAACTACGACTGAAGTACCTGAACCATCTACCCTATTATTAATGTTGATCGCACTGAGTTTTTTATTGTTTAGAACAAACAGCAAGCATCAGTAACTAAAATTTATAAAAAGTATTTATAAAAAATAGAGACTACATCTGCAGCCTTTATTTCAAGTCGACTATTTACTTATTTACTCAGGGGTTTGCTCTTTTACTAACATCCATGCCAGCGTTGATATTAATAACGCAACAGCACTGACTTCAAACACCAAGCTTTTATCGGCAATTTTATTGATAAACAAGCCAATACCCATGCTCACCAGTAATTGCGGTAACACTACTGATAAATTAAACAAACCCATGTACAAACCCATGCGTGTTTGTTCTACTTTTTCAGACATAATAGCAAACGGCAAGCTAATAATGGCCGACCAACCGATGCCCAGCAGTGCCATTAAAATATAAAGCATTTGCGTATTAGCGCCATAAAGCACCACTAAAGCATACCCCAAGGTCATCGTAGCTAAACAATAAGTGTGCGTTTTAACCCGACCAATTCGTTTCGCTAAAGGCTCCAATATTAACGCCGGTAAAATAGCGGAAACGGCGCTTAATATTAAAAAACTCATCGCAATAATTTTACCTAACTCGTCATTACTAATATTAGGTAATTTGTCTTGTAAGAAAGCAAAAATAAATACAAACATGGTTTGTACGCCGATCCAGCTAAATGAATGTGCTGCGAGTATTTTTCGAAAACCAATTAAGCCCGCTTGTTGCTTTTCATCTACGCTATTGTCTGCTTGATCTTTAACTACTTGTTCTTTCACTAACAGTGTTTGTAGTACAAAAAATAAGGTAATAATAGCAGCAATAATTTCTGCCCAGTAATGATCCGTTTTTATACCAGAAAGCTGTAATCCCATCGCGTAAACATCATAGACAATAAATCCCCACAATGGTTTAATGTTAAGCATTACTTCTACGAAAGATACCGACTGTTTGGGTGCTTTAATTGATGCGTTTAGTTCTTCATTTTCGGTGGTTAAGTGGCGTGGTTCTTTGATAAAAAATGGCGGTAAAATAGAAAGCACTAAAACTAATACAGCGCCAAAATAAATTAATACATAATTCCCCCAATAGGCGCCAATACCATATGCAAGTACACCAAACGAACCTGAAATAGTTTGCATCCATGTGTAACCTTTAGTGCGTTGTTCACCTTCTGGGGTTACATCAGCAATAATTGCCCGAGTGGGGTTAAAACCAAGGTTAATAGATAAATCTAAGGTTAAAGCAACGGTAATTGCGACACCTAATAATCCCGACATTCCTAAAGTGGTTGAAACAATATCAATGTTGGGTAACGCTAATAACATTAATGCAGCAAGTGTACCGCCGACTAAAATAAAAGGTTTACGGCGACCATCCCACAACCAAACATTATCGCTAATTATGCCAACAATCACTTGCCCTAAAATACCAGCAATAGGTCCTGCTGCCCAAACTAAGCCAACTTGATGAATATCTAGCCCATATTGAGTCGTTAAAATCCAACTTAGTGCTGATATTTGTACCGACAAAGCAAAGCCCATTGCTGTTGCTGGTAGGCTTAAAAGAATATAAAAGGATTTGGATAAATTACGTTGTATCGCTAACATTAAGCCGCTCACTTATTATTATTTTTGTTCACTAAGTCTAGTGTTCATGATTAAATTAATAAGCTTAAAAGTTACGCGGTTATTGGCTTAKCAACAATGTTCTGCATACGTATTCAACCAGTATTTATATTTTTTACTATGAATTTTTTTGATTAATGAATATAAAAAAGCATATCTGCGGTCTATTTTGGCAAGCGGAGCCAATCTTTATTTTCTAGTGATAATTACACTAACAAATTATCACTAGAATTTTTTATGAACACTATCTGAGGAAGTTTAATAATGAGTAAACCAGAATTTAAATTACTACCCTGTGTATTTTGTACTTTAGGTTATAACACTTATGTAGCGGGGTATCGTATGGTGAGTAAAACAGCGGAGTTAATGACAAAGAGAATAACCGATGAAGCTCAACCTGTGACAAAAGAGCAACAGGCTGAACTATTAGTACCAATGTTAACAAAACAAAAAAATTAACCGTTGTTCTGCTAATTATTCAAAACTTTTCAAAACTATCCAAAACTAGGGAATAATTTTACTATCCAAAATAACTTTCAATAAAGCAGTAGCATTAGCGGTTATAAAAACATCCGAATTATCGTTATTAATGGCTTGTTCATTTGGCCAAAATAAAAAACCAGAATAGAGTGCCGCTTGGCTAATATATTGGTTTTCATCGTTTATACCCGCAGCTCCTGTTGTGGCAACTAAAGTGCTATCGAGTAATAAAGGCAAATCATCTAATGGGAAAGTAAATTTTTCACCATTTAACACACCCTCATCCATCGACATAAAGGCATACGTTTGTGTCAGACTAGTATTAAAAATAAGCCCCGCGATCACTTTAGGTCGGTTAGCGCCAATATTTTTCCAGCTTAAATCAAGTGGTGTTAACGACAAATCATCTAATTTGATATTGTTTATYGCAAAATTTACCTGTTGGCTATCACTTGAAAGCTCACGAGTATTTATATCGATACCACTGCTTAAATCAGTGGTATCACTCATAAAACGATAAGAGGATAAATTTAAAGCACTAAATTTAGGATAAGTGCCTGAAAAATTCCCTGCTTCTGCGCTGGCGTATAAATGTAAATATTTTTGCCAACCATATTGAATCGCATATAAATCATAAACATTACCTAATTCAAAGTCACTCGTCCAAGCAACCAATTCAGCCGATTGATCAACTTTAACTTCTAAAAAACTATTTTCTTCTAACGTTTGATAAAAATTAAAACCATACTGAATATCACTCGCTGAATTTTCTACAACGACCATAGCCAAATAATGATTTTGATCATCCAAAGGACAAAGTTCCACATTTTCAAGGTAGGCTTTATTATTTTCAATTATGGCATTGTTGACCAAATGTCCATTAATCAAAATTCTACTGTTTGCCGAAATATTAGGAATATCAATCAAACGGATGTTGTTTTTTCTACAGGCGGTTAAAGGGTTTTCAGGTACAATAAATTCAACATCGGTAGTATCAAAACTCATATAAAAACCGGGTATCACACCATAAAAATTATGTACCCGCACTGAACCATTAGGTTTAGTATTAGTTACACGAAAATAGGCTAAACCATTATCGTCAAGATCAATCACATAACGATTGTCGGCTTGGCGATCTACTTCAAAATACAAGCCTAGCAAGCCTCGTTTTTCAACTTTAGCATTGTTACTATCAATATAATTACCATTAGGTGATAACACCCCTTTAACAGTATTACGGTGCACATGTCGTAAAATAGCTTGTGTAGGTAATGCTCCTGCTGGCGGCAAGGGTTTAGGCGTTAAAGCGGTTATTGGCGTAATCGCAACGGTATTAGGAATTTGCGAGCTTGGTGGCGCAGGTGGTGGATTTGTTGGTGTTGGAGAACTACTATTTGAGCCTCCGCACCCTGCTACAACAAAAATTATAGCCAAAATAATAAATAAATAACTACGCTTAACGGTTTGCATTTCAATATCCTTATACCTCTAACATACCAAAAACAATAGTCCTAAATTAACAACTTTGCAACCAATCTTCATATAAACTACATTATAAAATATGCCTCTGCACTTGGCTCAGAGTCTTCATTTCCGCAGTCTTTTAAGCGGACGTGGCATGGATGCTACAGATTAGACAATGCATGGAGCATATTGTCCTAGATCTACGTCAAAAAACATAAGATCTTCGATAAAAGCGTCTCGAAGATGACGATTAGTATAAATACCTGAGTTATCCACATAGCCATATTATAAAATCTATAGCAGCCTAACCTTAAATTAACCTTAAACCATTATACCGATATTAACTATGCATATAGTTAATCATTCTTAAAGCAATTATGATTTTTGTCGATACCCCTTATGTAAGAAAAATAAGCTTTATTTTTCTACAATAAATTATTTAGAGGTTTGTATTATGAATGTATCTTCTGCTTCGAGTTCAATAGCTTCTTTAGCGACAGCTGCTTTGAATAAAAACGAACAGTTAAATGAGGGAACAAAACCTGACGGCGATAATGATCAAGACGATGCGCTTCAAGTTGCGGCTACAACTCAAAATAAACCGGTAGGCGCATCGGGAAATATTATTAATACTTTTGCTTAAATGTTACCTAAGTTAAAAATAATAATTTTTAGTTTACGCTTACTTAAGACAAAATAGCTTCAATAATATTATTTATTGAGGCTATTTTTATTAATCTCCAGTATTAAGGCAGCGCTTGCCCATTTCTTACTTCAAGTAATCTATACCAATCTTCACGACTATAATTAATGGCTAACGCCTGTTTTGCAGCGATAATACGCTCAGGCGTAGTAGAGCCGATGATCGGGCAAATATGAGCAGGATGTTTTAATAACCACGCAAGGATCAACTGCCAAGGTTCAACATTATATTTATTTGCTTGCTGACTAAGCTCAACATCAATGCGTAATTCATCCTCAATACTAAAGGTATTACCCCACGCAGGGTAAACAACGCCACCTAACGGACACCACGCAATAGGGGTAATACCTAACTGCTGACATTGATCAAGCGTGCCATTTTCAAGTGGATCAATATTGTGGATATTAATTTCAACTTGATTAACCAACAATGGCATATCACACGCAGCTTGCAATAATGATACTTGTGTAGGTTTAAAATTACTCACGCCAAAATATTTTACTTTACCGCTGGCGTTTAACTCGTTAAACGCTTGTGCGACTTCCTCAGCGTTCATTAAATAATCTGGGCGATGTAGCAAAAACAGATCTAAATAATCGATATTTAAACGTTTAAGTGAACCTTCAACACTTTCAATAATATATTGTTTAGAAAAGTCATAGCGTTGGGTGAAATCATTTTCAGGAAAACCCGCACCACGGATACCTGCTTTTGAGGTGATAACTAATTTATCACCTATGCTAGGATCTGAGGTTAATAATTCACCAAGCATTTCACCAAATAAGCTTTCACATTCGCCGCCACCATAAATATCGGCATGATCAAAATGAGTGTAACCCGCTTCGATAGCGGTGTGTAAAGCAAGTTTTCCTTTTTTCCTGTCTGCTGATGAATTATCACCCACAATGCGCATACAACCGTATATTAAACGCGAGGTGGATAGCTTACTTTGCGGAAAATTAAAATATTTCATTATTTATTCAAATTATCTTGATGGGAAGAAAAATTTAACGCACAACCTCGCAAAAACTGTGCAACATTTTGTTCGACATACAAATCACCTTGGTTGGGCTGATTTCTTGCGAGTGGGGGAAACGCGCCATAACCACCTAATAAGCATTGCCAAGAAACCGCGTCAAAATGGTTATTTAAACCTTGTCGTTTTATTTCGGCGGCTAAATCTTCGCGCTTGTACCAAACATCTAAAATATGGAGTAATGAATCAGATAAATGTTGGTTATCGCGATTAGCGCGCCAATAATCGCTATCGTCACGGGTATTTAATTTATAATGCGCCACAATATAATCACGTACCCGTTCAAATCTTTCTTTAACAAAGTGATTATATTCCTCGCGAACCTGATTGCGTGCAATCAATGATTTTAAGCCACCTTGCTCCAACTTAGTGATAAACATTTCTATACTTAATTGCACTAAATGCAATGCTGTTGCTTCAAGTGGTTCGATGAAACCCTGTGACAAACCTAATGCTAAACAATTATGCGACCAATGTTGATCTAAACTGCCCACATTCATTTTTAAATGTCGAGCTGGTATATCAGCATCTAAACAGCCAAGGTGAGTGCGTAATTCCGTTTCAGCATCATCAGCTGAGATAAAACCTGAGCTGTAAACATAGCCATGACCAAAACGATTTCTTAACGGTATTTTCCAACACCAGCCAGTAGAAAGTGCAGTAGAAGTAGTTTCTACCGGAATTTTGTCACTAACAGTTGTTGGCATCACTACCGCAGAGTCATTGAATAAATTATCTTTGTAAGCATTAAATTTAACACCTAATGTTTTTTGTATTAATAACGCAGAAAAACCGGTGCAATCAACAAAAAAATCGCCCTTAATAACTTCACCATCGCGCGTAACAATGGCATTAATGTCACCATTATTTGCTCTTTCTACCCGCTCAACATGCGCTCTTTTATGAAAAATGCCTTTAGAAACCGCAAAATCAGCTAAAAATTTCCCTAATAAATTCGAATCAAAATGATAACCATATTCCATTTTAAACGGAAAATTGYCCGGAGTCAGYGGCCCTTTGCCCTGTTKRGCTAACACGCCATTAATCAAAAAATCGCTTGGTGTGATATTTACMTCTAAACCCAAACGACGAGTGCGMCCRTTGACTAAAAATGCCCGAGAGGTAAACGTATCGATTTGCGAMGTAAAAGGATGGCTATAACTTTTTAYACCCGAWTKWGGRCTCCAATCGTTAAAACTAATAYTCATTTTATAGGTGGCATTACAACGCGRCATCCAAGTGGATTCAGCAATATTTAACATGTCAAAAAAACGTTTTAAKGTYGGTGTAGARCCTTCKCCGACACCAATAAYACCCACMTCAGGTGACTCCACTAAAGTCACTTGTACYTGMTCNNNAGACCATTTATTCGCAAAAAGRTTTGCCGCCATCCAACCTGCTGTACCGCCACCAACAATAACCATTTTTAAWGRTTTAYTNNTTYGSTWKTNNTTGAATGYTYRTTNNTGARTRWWMMYWCMTRMATWAWAYMAYSTWYANTTATAMAATSWTTATNRATANAWATYMNNNNG
>NVTW01000051.1:0-7671 GCA_002401725.1 Gammaproteobacteria bacterium | reverse complement strand
CTTTTTATTTTTTAAATTTTAACTGCAAAACTTTTGCCATTGTACCTTTTAATTATTCTCAACTTCTACAGGCGATAATGGCTTGAGTATAAATATACCAATACTTATTTCACCATTAAAATCACGCCCCATTTAGCAGGAATAGTAACTGCTAATTTCCCCAGTTCTGCTTGGTAAATAACATCATTGAGCAGATCGGTAAAATAATTTCTACCGTTGTCCGCTAATTTAACAGTACGCTCAGAACTTGAGTTATTTAGCAGCACCCAAATAGTTTCTCCTTGGTAGCTCCGCTGAAAACCGTACAAATCGTTTTCATCATCGACTAATAAAGTTTTATAATTTCCCCGTTGTAATGCCAAATGATTGTTTCTAATATGGATCAATTGCAGGTAATGTTGCTTCAAGTCATTATTTATTTCAACAACATCGACTTGATGTTCTGCTCTCAAGGAGCCATCAGGCAAATAACGCTCAACCTGATATTTTATATCTGGCCAAAGCATGGGTTTACGATTATCAGGATCATTACCACCCCACATGCCAACCTCATCACCATAATAAATCATCGGGGCACCAACATAAGTCATTTGTAAAATAACAAATAATTTCTGTAGTTGAATTTCTTCTCGATTCGGCTTACGAACTTGATAGGAAGGATTATTTATAGCTTGAGATAAATTAAAGTAATTGCCCCAATCACGAAAATTACCAATACCCCGATTGACAACATGTGATGCTATTCTATTAGTATCGTGACTCCCAAATAAATTTTGGCTTACGTAAGCAACACCCTTAGGATATAACTCTCTTAATTGTTTAAGTTTTTCATCAAACTGTGTAGGGGTAATGTTCATGCCTTGAGGATTGAAAAAAAATTCAGCGGCAGTAAAAGCGAAGTTGTAATTCATTTCACCATCAAATTCATCACCTTGCATATAAGGTTTTACTTTTTCAGGTTTATCCACTATTTCTGCAGTTAAATATGCTTGAGGGTTTATTTTGCGCACAAGTTTACGCCAATCTTTCCAAAAAGCATGATCAACTTCAAAAGCGACATCGAGTCGCCAACCATCAATACCAAAAGAATTCCCCATACCTTTAGGGTTCATCCAGCGCTTTGTTGCATTAAAAATATAGTTTTTTGGGCCATTAACAATACCCTGTTCATCTTCGCGCCACTCGGGTAGTGATTTAACACCAAACCAACCTTTATATTCAAATTTAGTGCCTAGCTTTGGGTTATCAAAACTATGAACAATAAACCAATCTTTATAAGGCGATTTTTCTTGATGTGCTTTTAAATCTTTAAAAGCAAAACTATTAATCCCCATATGATTAAAAACACCATCAAAAATAATTTTCATCCCATGTTGATGGGCTTTTTTAATTAAAAGTAAGGCGAGTTCATCCGCAGATGTCCAAATCCAAGTTTTGGGATCTAATGGATTTTCTTTGTTAATTAGCAATCGATCACCCTTAGGATCAGGACCAAAATTAGGGTCAATATGGTGATAACTAGCACCATCATATTTATGCAGTGACGGAGAATCGAAAACAGGGTTTAAATAAATGGCGTTAATTCCAAGGTTCTGCAAATAACCCAGTTTATCAATAATACCTTGTAAGTCACCACCATAGCGGCGACGCAGTAAATGTTTCCATAGCTCAGGCTCGCCATTGGCTAGTTCATAAGGTTGTAATTTATACCAGTCACTTCCCCAAGGATGAATTTGCCATTGTTTTGGTGCTTCAACCGGATCTGCACCTAAAATATCAGTGATCTTAGGGTTATTACTCGGATCACCATCGCGAAAACGTTCAGGAAAAATTTGATACCAAACAGCAGACTTTGCCCATTGAGGAACAAACTCTTTGGTTGGATCTACAGCTAAACCATCACTATAAGCTCGACTTATAGTGAAAAACAATAATAGGATAAAAAGTAATTTTATTCGCATATTTGACCTTATTAATACCTTTCTGATTGGCTGCTATAATTTAGCAATTTTTAAGCTACTATTCATTTTTCATAAAGCTAATGCTTACAAATATTGTTTATAAAATCATCGTGGCTAGGTAGTTTCGGCAAAGGTTCATTTTTTATTGCTTTTAAGCGACTCAGCATATCCATTAATTGTGCTGCTGACAGGTTATTAGCAATCGGATGATAATCTAATGGTTCAATGCCTTGACCAACCATAACTTGTAACCAAGAGGATTCAAGAAAGAGATCATTTTGATCTCTAAACAACTTACCATTGTCTTTAAATAATTGAATTTTATGTTGCAGCGTTTCAGGAATATCCATATTACGCAAATACTGCCAAAAATTACTATCGGTGCGTTGCTGTACGTGATAATGCAATATAATAAAATCGCGTATTTGTTCATACTCAACTTTTGATTGCTTATTGTATTCAGCCACGCTTGAATCAGCAATACCATGATGGGGAAAAAGGTGTAATAAGCGCACAATAGCGGATTGAATTAAATGAATACTGGTGGATTCTAGCGGCTCTAAAAAACCACTTGATAAGCCAATGGCGATCACATTTTTGTGCCATTGTTGCTTACGGCGGCCAACGTTAAATTTAAATAGTTTAGCATCGCCAATAGCTTTGCTCTCAAGGTTACTCAATAATAAATCATGCGCTTGCTGATCACTTAAATGCGCACTTGAATACACTAAACCATTACCGTTACGATGTTGTAATGGAATACGCCATTGCCAGCCAGCAGCATGCGCAATTGAACGGGTATAAGGCAGTGTTTTATCAAAACGCTGAGAAGGTACGGCTAGAGCTCTATCGCAAGTTAACCAATGATCCCAGTTTTCATAGCCCGTTTTTAAGGTGTCTTCAATTAATAGCGCGCGCATACCTGAGCAATCAATAAATAAATCACCGTTGATCACACTACCATCTTTTAATACTAACGCCTCAACATAGCCGCTTTGTTTATTTTGTTGAACCTGTTCAACTAAGCCTTCGGTACGTTTAACTCCTAATTTTTCGCTAAACTTGCGTAAAAACTTAGCATATAAACCGGCATCAAAATGATAAGCATGTGGTAATTCTAACACCGGATCTTTACTGTTAATTACCGCAAACTTCCCTGCTTTAGCACACAAAGCATTGAGATCATAATCCCATAAGCTGTCTTTAAGCCCTAACTGTTGTGCGCGTTTAAAATAATGGTGAAATTGACAAAAAGCACTACTTCGTCCGGGTGCGCCAAATGAATGTAAATAACTGTCGCCAATGTTTTTCCAGTGTTCAAATTGGATGCCTAATTTAATCGTCGCTTTAGTTTCACGAATAAATTCAGCTTCATTAATACCAAGCACTTGGTTAAAAGTACGAATAGGTGGAATAGTCGCTTCACCAACGCCAATAGTACCAATGGTTTCCGATTCAACCAGTTCTATATCAACAGCAGCACCGATCACTTTTTTCATTAATGCAGCCGACATCCAACCGGCAGTGCCGCCACCTAAAATAACTATTTTTTTAATCGGTTGTTTCACTGTTTTTGCAGTATTATGTTGCATAATTTTTCTCTAGAAATAGATGATACTTCCACCCAAATTTTTACCCATGTGATTAAACAAAAAACCTGTTAGTAAACTAACAGGTTTTTAATTTTAACTACATTATAAAACTATAAATTAAAATTTATAGTTAAGGTTTAATAAGTAGTTAGGTCCAAAAGCTTGGAACTTAGTTACTTGTAAAGGTCCATTACTTTGGATGGTATTTTCATCCGTTAAGTTTTGACCTTGTAATGAAACAGTTAACCCTTCTAATGATGGAATACCGGCTTTAGCAAAGTCGTAACTGATTTGTGCATCGACTAACGTTGCGCCTTGATCTATCGTGTCATCAAGTCTTAAACTTAAGCCACGCGTTTGCGTAGAAAATTTAGAACGTTTAGTCGCGGATATACGAACTTCAAACCCTTCGTGTTCATAGTAAATTGTACCTGAATAACTTTCCTTAGATAAACCAGGAATACTATTATCTTGTCCTTCAGGAAGATTTAAACCACCATCTAAAAACGTAGCACTGGCAACGACACCAAAGCCTTCAAGATATTTACTAACATGATTAAGTGGTACACTTGCTTGTAATTCATAACCACGAATAAAGCCCGTTAAACCATCACCAATAGACGAAACACCACCGGTAAATTGTTCTGGTGGTAAATTACCAGTTTCATCTGAAGATTGATGAAATCCAGGAATATAAACATCTGAAAAGTCAACAATAGCATTAGCTTGTTTTTGCCAGTTAGTTAAATCTTTAAAGAAAAAGCTAACCGCATAATAAGCATCAGAGGCAAAATAATTTTCATAAGACAAATCAAATTGATTAGCTTCTAATGGACGTAATTTGGCATTGCCTGAATTACCACTCCATGGACTATTTTCAATATCTTTGCTTAATATTTTAGTATCATTAAAGGCAAAACTAACCACGTTATTAGGTTTCATTTGATCCATACGYGGRCGMGATTGWACTTTTGMKAWMGMSGTRCGAATAAAYTGRYTWTCMGCWATTTCAAAACTTARRTTYAACGTTGGTAAAATATCAGTRTATWTAKCACCATCAKTWACRRCMGTTGCWACSRMTAAACCATTWSSACCACTWAYCGTAYTARAACCACTGGCACTTTGGTCRRCATKAAYSACTTGWACACCTAAATTACCRSTAACMAGTACATYRCCTAAYTCWGCTTCAATRKYWARTTTTGYATAAGCCGTWAATAYTTTTTCAYYAAYMGYATARSTRTCACCTWWACGRTYAKTATCAGTTTGACTGCCATCGGTAGAGGTATAAAAACCACTATTAAATAGACCAATACTATCGTAAGCGATAATAGATCCTAAACCAAAACCAACGTCTGTAGTACCTATAGGATCAGGAATTGCACCATCATTAGGATACGTTTGTGCGGTTAAGAAAAAACCATTATTTATTTTACTTTTAGTACGGTGACTGTAGTTAGCACCAAAAGTAATGCTGCTAAAAATATCACCTTCTAAGATACCGCTAACATCAAAACGAATACTGTCTAATGATTCATCAAAAAGTGGTTGATTGACAAAACCATCTTGTGCATCATCTGTATCCAAAAACCGTCCTGGAATAGAGCTCATACCACCACCCCAGTTTTGTGGACCAGCAAGGGTAATAATACTTGAATTGGTATAATCTAACGGAGCAATGCTAGGGTGATCACCATAAAACGCACCATTCGCGCCTGAAGTAAATGAACGCGCATAACCTGCACCTGCACCACCACGACCAGTACCAGAATAGCTTTCAATATCTATAATGTCTTTATTTACATCACCGGTTGATAAATCTAATGTTGCCGTCCAATCGTCATTAATGGTGTATTCTAAGTTTAAACCATAAGTTTTTAGCGTTGAATCTTGAGTTTGACCATCATTACGAATAACGTCATTAAAGCCATCATAATAACCAGAGGTAACCACACCATTTTCAATACCCGTAATGGTATAATCGCCTGTTCCCCATTCAGCGCCACCACTTTCAATACCACGTTTTACGTCAGATTCTTTAAAATCAATATAAAGGGCATCAAATTGGATCATTAAATTGTCATTAGGTGCATATTGAACAACAGCGGCAATTGAATCACGTTTTAACATTGCAGAACGGGTATAAGAATCTTGACCACCTAATACTAAAGTTCCATCAGGCACATTAACTGTATCGGTATTACGCCTAGGGTTTTTAAACTCACCATTTTCATCTTTTGAAAGATTTACCGTTGCATAACCCCAACCACGAAATTGTTGTTCTTGGCGAGGCGTTTCTTGCGAAGATAAAACCAAGGCTAAACCTAAAGTATCATCAGCAAATTGATCAACATAGTTTAATGAAAARCGGTGACCCTTGTTACTAAAATCTGGATTTTTTGAAGCAGTATCATTTTTTTCATAATTAGCATTAAGCACTAATGCTTTTTTAGCTGTTAATGGACTAATTGTTTGTAAATCAATGGTACCGCCAATACCTTGATTTAATAAACCCGCTTCAGGTGTTTTATAAACAATAATTTGAGAAACAATTTCAGTGGGATATAAATCAAATTCAACACCACGGTTATCACCCATACCTAATAGTTCACGACCATTAAGTGAAGTGCCAATATAATTTTCATTAAGACCACGTACCGATAATCCACTGGTGCGACCGTTACGACGTTCGCCAGTAACACCGGGCAAACGTGCTAACGATTCAGCAATACTGGTATCAGGTAATTTACCAATATCTTCAGCAGAAAGTACTTCAACAATTGAATCTGTACTCATTTTAATTGCTTGCGCTTTTTGTAAGCTACCGCGAATACCAGTTACTTCAATTACTTCAATTGCTTTTTCAGCTTTTTTCTTTGCAGCATCTGCAGCTTGTACTGCAAATGAAGAAACACTTGCTGCGATTAATCCACTTGAAAGTAGCGCAAGAGTCATTTTACTTGGCTTAAAATTTAACATGTATTTTTTCTCCCCCCGAGTTATTCATGTTTAATATATTAATTTAATTAATATTTTTTTACTAACTGATAAATTAATTGTTAATTTATCAGACACAGTAATATAAAGTGCTAATCAATTTAGGGATATGCCTTGAATACGTATGCATGAATGTGTGCATACGTATTCAAAAAGAAAGAAAATAGAATTATTGATCTTGGGAGTATGTTTTTACAGCAGTTGACTAAAAGCAACAACGGTTTTATCATATTTTAACCATAATGATAATATCTTTTTACATTAAAAACACCTGAATAACTAATTAAAATACATGCCTGTGTAGTTGGCTCAGGATCGTCATTCCTACAGTATTTTAAGCGAAAATATACGTTAAAAAACATGAAATTTTCGATAAAAATGTCTCGAAGATGACGATTGAAATAAATTTCTGAGTTATCTGCATAACCATTTAAAAATAAACACCTCTACTGTCAAGTTTTTTTACAACATCATTATATTGATTTACAGATAAATTATATTCTACTGATATTTAGGCATAAATAATATCGGCTTAAAAAATGCTTATTTATTATAACTGCACTTTTAGAGATAAATATTATGAAATTTATTAAATTAATACTACTAAGTAGCTTAATAAGTATAAAAGCATTTGCAGGGTTAATATTAACCAATCAATATAGCATTGAAACTATTGTAACCCCCTTAGGCGGTAACCAATATACGTTTTTATACAATGTAACCAATAACAACCAACAAAGTAGCACATATACCATGACGGGGCTTGATGCCTTTTATGTGATGGTTCCCGATAACGCTATTTTATCGAACTTTATTACGCCTTTGCCCTATTTTAATTCATCTGGTTTTTGGACTTCAACTACATCGACTCAATTAAGCATTTTTGACACGGGTAATATTTTACCTTCAGGTTATCAATGGGTTTCTTGGTGGGGAAATTGGCCAGCATCTGTTTATCCCATTGGCACAACAGCTTCTTTTGGTTTTACCATTGATAACGTAAATCTTGGTACGGTTACCTCAGTACCTGACGAATCCCCACAAAATATATAATAAAAACAATAAGGTAATATAAATTAAAATGAACTTTCATGGCATTTGGTGATCAGTTCTATCGCCAAACA
>NVTW01000013.1 GCA_002401725.1 Gammaproteobacteria bacterium | reverse complement strand
CTTAGACAATGCAGGAGCATATTGTCCTGAATAACCATTAATACAAAGATGCGCCGCGATCAGCAATTGCTCTGTGTTCCTGAAACTGCATCTTGAAGTGCAATGGGTATTGAACTACTAAAGGTGTCGTATTAATTAACTGATTTTATTATCAATTTATTTACGATAAATGGTTGTAAATTGAATAAAAATCGTATAAATTTTATGCTGATTTTCGATCAATAATAATAATAGACGCTTTTACTCTCTCTAAAGCTAGTTCAACAACAAATAGTTTAAAAGATTAGATTAAAGAGATTAAAAGTAGGAAAAACTAATGAATAGGTCATCTTCGCGGGGCTTTAAATTAACCACAGTTATTTTTGCTGTTTTTGTGTTAATGGTTTCCGCATTGTTAAGTAATACGAGTATTGCTGGTGACAAGGATGTACAAATAGAAGTTTCACAGTAGAAATTTTTATTTAGCAAGAATTGAAAAATTAAATAAAAAGAACAATAAAGGTATATTGTCGAATTGAAACCTTATTGCCGTTTTAGGTGATAAGGTTTTTTTATTTGAATTACTGCAAACATATATTTTTACCATACTATTTTTTATGCGTAAATCTTTGCTATAAAAACCTAGCCAATTATTATATTCTTGTCACACTAAAATTTTTAACTGATTTACTATGACAGAACAACAATTAACAATACTAAAAAATTCTATTCAAACCATTAAAGATTATCCTAAAAAAGGCATTATGTTTCGCGATGTTACTAGCCTATTAGACAATGCTGAAGCCTTTTCGCTGACCATTGAATTATTAGTAGAGCATTTTAAAGAACAAGGCTTTACCAAAGTTGTTGGCACCGAAGCACGCGGCTTTTTATTTGGCGCTCCTTTAGCTTTAGCCTTGGGCGTAGGTTTTGTTCCGGTACGCAAACCGGGAAAATTACCACGGGCAACGATCAGCGAAGACTATCAATTAGAATACGGTCAAGACACGCTTGAAATTCATCAAGATGCATTAACCGCGCAAGATAAAGTGTTAGTTATTGACGATTTACTTGCCACTGGCGGAACCATTGAAGCAACGGTAAAATTAATTCGTCGCTTAGGTGCGAGTGTCGCACATGCTGGCTTTGTTATTTCATTACCTGATCTTGGTGGTGAAACTTGTTTACAAAAATGTGATTTAAGTGTTTATTCCTTATTACAATATCTTGGCGAATAATACTTTATTAAAAAAACAAATAGGCTCTTTTTATGAGTTATCAGGTTTTAGCAAGAAAATGGCGTCCGAAAAACTTTAGCGAGTTAATGGGGCAAGAGCATGTTGTAACGGTTTTAGTGAATGCACTGAACCAAAATCGTTTGCACCATGCTTATTTATTTACTGGCACTCGTGGTGTCGGTAAAACCACTATTGCTAGAATTTTTGCCAAAAGTTTGAATTGTGAAACCGGCATTACCGCTTCACCTTGCGGTAAGTGTGATGTTTGCTTAGACATTGATCAAGGGCGCTTTATTGATTTATTAGAAATTGATGCCGCCTCAAAAACTAAAGTGGATGACACCCGAGAAATACTCGATAACGTACAATACGCACCATCGCGCGGTCGCTATAAAGTTTATCTTATTGATGAAGTACATATGCTTTCGCGCAGTAGTTTTAATGCGTTATTAAAAACTTTAGAAGAACCACCAGAGCACGTTAAATTTATTCTTGCCACTACTGATCCGCAAAAACTGCCAGTAACAGTATTATCACGTTGTTTGCAATTTCATTTAAAAGCGTTAACCCGCCAGCAAATTAGCCAGCAACTCGAAACCATACTTAAAGCTGAAAGTGTTACTTTTGAAGACACCGCCATAACCTTAATTGCCAAAGCGGCACGTGGCAGTATGCGTGATTCGTTAAGCCTAACCGACCAAGCCATTGCCCAAGGGCAGGGCAATATTAATGTTAGTAATGTGCAACAAATGCTCGGTGGCGTTGATCACAATTGGCCGTTTAAAATTTTAATTCATTTGATCAAACAAGACTCGCAAGCATTAATGAAATTATCGCAAGAAATTGCTTCTTATGCGCCTAATTATTCACGTTTATTGGCTGATTTAATTCAATTGCTCCATCAAATTGCTTTAGCACAAGTGGTTGAACAACAATTTGATTTATCACCAGAACAGTCAACATTGCTCACTAAGTTCACTCAGGTGATGAGCCCTGAAGACGTACAATTGTATTATCAAATAGTGCTTAATGGTCGTAAAGACCTACCTTACGCTGCCGATGAACAAGCGGCATTTGACATGACTATTTTACGTTTACTTGCCTTTAAGCCGGTAGCTAATGTTAATGATATTCAAGCGCTTGAAAATGTTAAACAAGTAGAAAATTCATCACGTTTAAGTTTAGACAGCTTAAACGCTGAAGATTTAAAGGAAACACAAATAAATGACTCTAGTAATGACATCAACAAAAATATAGCAACAAATACTCAAGTAGCGATAAATGAAAGTAAAACGTCGGTAGTTGAAAACACAACCGCTTCGGTAAATCGAGCTGTTGAAGATGAAATGCCCAAGGAAAATACAGATAAAAATATAGGGAAAAGTGTAGAGAAAATTACTGACAATGAAGCAAACTTATTTGCTGAATCAGAGCAACATGCTTTATCTGCGCAACAATCATTAATTCAAGAGTTTGTTGACCCTACATCAATAATTGAACCAGCACCAGTAATAGAGCCACAAGTTGCCCCTCAAGACCTGTTAGCACAATCGGTGCCACCACCAGTAGCAGAAAATAACCCGCAAACACCACCAGCAACAGCGGTAGACGCTATTTTAGCCGATAGAAACATGCTTCGAAGTCGACGCAAATCGCAGGAAGAATCGTCAAAAAAGTCTAGTGACGCAAATGCGCGTCAACCTCACAAAGAGCAAGCGACTAAGGCAGCACAGCAAAAAGAGGCTACAGTAAAAGCTCTGCCGAAAGTAGAAAGTATACCAGCAACGCCTTTTACACCCGACATTATTGATCCTGCGCAAATTCGCAAAGCTAATCAAGTTGATAAATGGGCGCATATGATTGATTCTATGGCGTTAGGTGGGCGTTTACGACAATTAGCTATTCACGCCACTGTTGATGAAAAATCGACGGATGATTTACTGATATTAAATCTAGATCAAGCCACTAAACACTTGATCAGCGATAATGCTTATCAACAATTAGAGCAAAGTTTAACTGAATTGTTGGCAAAGCCGATTAAAGTTGAAGTTAACATTGTTAATGAAACTGAGGCAGATCCATATAAAATTCAATCGCATATAAATGACAAACGTTATCAATATGCAAAAGAGTTGCTTGCACAAGATGAAATAGTACAAACATTACAACAAGATTATCAAGCAACAATTGATGAAAGTACGATCAAAGCTTTATAATAACAATCATTTTAAAATAACATTTAATACATTTGGAGAAACACAATGATGAAAGGTGGCATGGGCAACTTAATGAAACAAGCCCAACAAATGCAAGCAAAAATGCAAAAAGCACAAGAAGAACTCGCCAAAATGGAAGTAGTTGGTGAAGCCGGCGCAGGCATGGTTAAAGTAACTATGTTAGGTAGCCACAGTGTTCGTAAAGTTGAAATTGACGATAGCTTAATAGGCGATGCCGACGACAAAGAAATGTTAGAAGACTTAATTGCCGCAGCAGTTAACGACGCCGTTCGTCGTGTAGAAGAACAAAACAAAGATAAAATGGGCGCATTAACGGGTGGTATGCAATTACCGCCGGGCATGAAAATGCCGTTTTAGTTCTTAACTCTATAAAAAAGCCGACAAAAATGTCGGCTTTTTTTGTTGGGACTACAGAGGGACTATTTATCCTCATAGTTTGGACCTAATCTTTTGGCTAGTTCTTTAATGTAATCAGGAGATTCATCATCAATCCATCTCCCATAAACGGTTTGAATATGCCCCCAATTTTTATGCCACATTTGTTTAGCTAACCACGTTAACTCTGCTTTAAGGATTAACATTTGACTAGCAAATGTATGTCTTAGTTGATAAGGAGGTCTGTAAGTTATACCTGCTTCTTTTAGCCAATTTGTCCATTGACCTCGTATTGTAGTAATTTTAGGTCGCATATATGGCACTTTACCTCGACTTAAAAAAACTCTTCTTCTAGAAACTTGTTTTGTTCGAAAGTTTTTAAAATGAACTATTTCAACAATTACTTTTTCATCGTAAGAATACTTCATTTGTTCTTTTAATATGCAAATGCAAATGCATGGTGTTTAACCTTTTAGTCTTTATTCTTTTTCATTTGACGTAAAAAGTCATTAACATTCCAATCAACAGCTTCTCCGCTGTTTTCACCTTCATCAATCAAKTKACGAAGCGTTTCAAGTTTTGAAGCAGCTTGTTTTTCTTGGAGTAAACGGAGTCCATCACGTATCACTTCGCTATTGGTTTTGTAACCACCAGATTCAACTAAGCTTTCAACAAAGCCACGTAATTTTTCACCTGTATCAACAGTCATTGTGCGAGCCATAATATATATCCTTAAAAACAAACCTAGGCTATTATATAAGACATTTACTTACATTTCAAAAATAGGGTGATCCTTTGCCTATTTACTACCACACTATTCAGCACGGGGGCAAGCCCCCGAGATTTTCGCTACGCTTTGTTAAAAAACCAAAAAAGTAAGCTGATATTATTTTGCCTAATGAATATAATTTGCTAGAATAAAAGGCGTGTAGCATTTTGCTACAAATATATTTTACTGTAGGAAATCATTATGGCAAAAGCGAATTCCCCGATCAGACTTCAAAATAATCTCATGCAATCAGCAACCACTGTTGGTGCATTGATGCACCGTAGTGCTGCTGAACAAATTGAGTATTGGGCATCATTAGGTCAAAAGGTGAGTGATATTTTATCCCCTGAAGTTTTGTTATCAATAAGTGCTGGTTTAGCTAAAGTTTCGGTTAAACCTACCATTGACCCTGTTATTGACTTCGATGATATTATGCAAGAAGTAGAAATTCGCTCAAACAGCGATGAACTTAAAAAAGCAATTGCTAACAACACGATAAAATATCAAGCCAGTTCACACTATCCTGGTTTGTTAGAGCAAGTAAAACCTGATGGCACCATAACTTTAGGGCATTTTGAAGGTGGTGAATTTGTTGCTGAGCATAAAAATTAATGACTAAATCTTTATGGTTACTAACTGGTGGTAATGGTGCTGGAAAAACAACTTTCTTCAATACATTTTTAAAACCTAAAGGCGTTGCTTTTGTTAATGCTGATGAAATAGCGAAGTCCCTTTTCACCGATGAAGCAGAAAAATACAGTTATGACGCGGCTCGCATTGCTGAAAAGATGCGCGAAGATTTATTAACTCAAGGGCGTTCATTTTGCTTTGAAACAGTTTTTTCTCACCCATCAAAAATTGATTTTGTTGCTAAGGCCAAAGCCTTGGGCTACGGTATAAATTTAGTCTTTATACATGTAGAAAATGCAGAGCTTAATGTAGCTAGGGTGATTAACAGAGTGGATCAAGGTGGGCATAGTGTTCCTGAAGATAAAATTCATTCACGCATCCCACGTACCTTAAAAAATGTTGCCATTGCTGCACAACTCAGCGATAACTTTATTGTATTTGATAATTCCAGCTTAGAAAAACCATTTCAAAAAGTGATAACCATCAAAAATGGTGTGATCACTCAACAAATTGATCATTTACCTGCTTGGTGCCAAGCATTTGTTACACAGTAAGTTTTAATTGACGCATTATAATATGTACTATAATGAGCTGATATTAATGATAATTAGTTAAAATATGGAAAAAACATCTCTTGAGGCATGTAGTACTCGTATAAGCTCAATCCCCTCAGCTATTTGCCGATAATAAAGCAAATATCGATTAAGTCTTGGTCTGCTTCTGGTGAAAGTATTAATTTGCACATTAATGCTTATCCAGTAACTTTTTACCTTGGGCTTTAATAAAATCTTTGTCAAAAGCTCGACCTTGTCCTGCATCGAGCGATTTAGCCCCTGCATTGAGATCTTGTTTTAACGATTCTAATTGCATTTGTTTAATAGTATCTCGTTCTTCCAATAAACGCAGTCCTTCTCGGATCACTTCACTTGCTGAATTATAAAGACCTGTAGCGACCTTACCTTTTACATATCCTTCGAGTTTTGGCGTTAAAGAAATATTCATAATAGCACTCTCACTAATTTAACATGCTTTAATTATAACAAGGATGGTTATTTATTGTTACTATCAAAAAACAAAAATTTTCTGGTTGTTAAATTTATAACCTAATATGCAGTAGCCCAAACTAGAGCTGACACTTTGGGGATTCTAAACCGACGGTCACAAAAGGCACATTGATGCCAGTCACGAAGTCACATTACTGAGATGTCTCAGTCATAATATGCCGTGTCAAATTAAAATTATATTTATGTTGTTTCTAATACTCTGAAAATATGGGATATTAATGTTAATTAAAATACAGTTATGAGACGCACATTACTGAGACGTCTACATAATAAGCTGTTGGGATAAAAAGGGAAGTAATATGAATGTATCGGAATTGTTTGATTTAACCCATTGGATCACTCAAGAGATTGAGGTCGCTCAAATACCTCAAAAATATCAAGCTCTTCAATCGATTATTCAACAACACTCTATGCCTAATCAGCAAAAACAACCTTTTGAGTCCCAGAAAGAAAGTTTAATTGAAGCATTAAGAAGTGTGCCTCATGGAAACCTTACAAGAGATCAGTTGGCATTCTTGGATCAATTGGGAATCGCAAGTGCCGTTGGTGAGGAAGGAGTTACCATAATTGAAGACATTCTTTATAAAAATGTGATTGACGTTGCTACATCAGCACAGAAGCTTCAACAAATACTACAAGAAATTAATGAAGGTTTAAGTAAATCCAACCAAATAAAAATTGGATTAACTGACTGTGTTTTCGAAGAAGAATATGAGTCTAAAAATGAAATTTTGATGCGTGTAAGCTTTACTGGTCACGCACTTATGGAAAATGTAAAGGATTTTAAAGTCTGGGGGACTATTTGGTATGACATTGGTCGTGGCATCGCAATGGCGCACGATTTAACCCCTGAGGATATAAAAATTGTAGGAGCGACGAAAGGCTCGATCATAATTGAGCTTGCAGTCATTGCAAGCATTGCAACAACCGCAAGCGGAATAATTTTAGCTGCTCTAAAGGTAGCAGAAAAAGTCCTAGATATACGTAAGAAAGCAGAAGAATTGCGAGGAATGAAACTAAAAAATGACAAGCTTTCAAAAGAATTAGATAAAGAAGCCGAGAATGAAAAGAAGGACGGAATAGAGCAAATAACTGGTGACATAGCAAAAAAACTAAAAATCAAAGTAAATGGAGAGGGGGACAAAATAAAAGCCCTTGATACGGCGGTTAAAAATTTAGTCAATTTTATCGAAAAAGGTGGCGTTGTTGATTTCATAGTGCCGGAAGAGGATGAAACTGAAGTGGGGGAAGAAGATAATAATGCAGAGCTACGAGTGGCATTCCAAGAAATACGTCAATTAGAAAAAAAGATTGAATTACTTGAGCATAAAGCCCCATAAGATCTCCCAGCAGTCGCCGGACGCTCTCAAGTTCACGCCGTTTATGGCGGCGTGATCAATATAAAATCTAATCCAAACTCTGTTTTTACTGTTCAAGCCTAATGACCGTTTTGTGGCAGTAGTTAGCGTTAAGATGTAAATACCAACGGTAGCAATGAGCTTAAAGTTGCCTGTCAGGTGCAGATAAGCCAAATCGTAAGATAAAGTCTGAGCTACTCAACATTAAATTTATCAACAATTGTTATTAGTTCTTTAATATTATTAGTTTTATGGGTATATATACTCGTTGTTCCAAAAGCACTAATTTCATGCCCGACAACTTGCTGAAGTAAATTGATATTAATTTCTGGTTGACTCATCAATTTGCTAATAAATGAACATGCCTATGCACTTGGCTCAGGATCGTCTTTCTCGCAGTCTTTTAAGCGGGAATCTACGTCAAAAAGTACGAGATCTTCGATAAAAACGACTCGAAGATGACGATTATAATAAATACCTGAGTTATCTGCATAGGCATGTTATTTTTTATTGTGATGTATGTGACTGGCGTGGAGTAGAATCTACCTTAATGTTTAACTCAAATGGTGATTTTTCAATAAAATTAGTGTGTTGTCCCAAGTGTTTGAATGAAGATATTAGAGTTTCCAATAGAGATTGGTAAGTTACAGGGCAGCTAAATAATAGAGTTTTGTTGGATAATAAAGCAAAGCGTAGTTTAACCCTACGCTTTAAAAACGATTTCAACAAATACCTGAGTGATCTGCCAAGCATGAAAAAGAATTTAGCTTACTGCGCTAAAACATCTAATACTACTTGATGGTGATCTTTAGTTTTAAACTTATTAAAAACATGGCTAATCTTTCCATCTAGGCCAATTAAAAAACTTAAACGATGAATACCGTCATATTCTCTGCCCATAAACTTCTTTAAGCCCCATACACCAAAAGCATCCGCTACTTTATGATCCACGTCTGATAATAAAGTGAAATTGAGTTCATCACGCTGACAAAATTTAGCTAAACGTTTTGGTTCATCAGGGCTAATACCAAACACCACCGTATTATGAACGGCTAATTCTTTTTGAATATCGCGTAAACCCTGAGCTTGCACTGTACATCCTGGAGTCATCGCTTTAGGGTAAAAATAAACTAATACTTGTTGTTTATCAGCAAAACTACTTAGGGTAACTGAGTTATTGTTTTGATCTAACAGTGTAAAGTCTGGAGCATCATTGCCTGCAACTAAGGTGTTCATGGTTTTTTCCTGTGTTTATGAAACGTTTAATAAATTAGATTGTACTGCCTTTATACAACCTTGTACGCCTATTTGTTCACACAATTGTAAAAATTCATTTTCAAGGTGATCAATACTCACTTTGTCGGTAAGTGCTATTAAAATATGAGAGTTAGTTTGGTTATTGTTGATATCTATATGAGAATTTAGTGATGAAATATCAATTTTGCGCGCGGCAAAAAAAGCAGTAACCGCTTTAAGCACACCTGGTTGGTCAATACCGGCGTAGGTTACTTCAAAGTGTTGGGTTAAATTTCTTTTTTTATAACCTGAGGTACGTTTCATCATGGTAATTAATTCAAGACTATGGGCTAATTTAGGCAAGCGTAGCTCTATTTGATTAATTGAACGGCTATTACCATTTAACAACATAATAAAGCTAAATTCATTGCCAAATATTGCCATTCTGCTGTCTAAAATATTACAACCACACTCACAAGCTAATTTAGTTAATTCGCTAACGATACCCGTACGATCAGCGCCAATAGCGGTTAATACTAAATATTGAGACATAAATGGAACCTAATTGATGAAAAAAAGCGCGTCATTGTAACTGATTGTTTATGAAAATGGAAAGTAGAGCATTTTATTTTAATATAATTGCTATAAAGTCTCTTGTGTTTACCATAATGGCGCAGTAACATTGTCCGCTGTTTAATCGAAGATACAAAAGCAGATGTTTTCTGGAAGTATAGTTGCGTTAGTTACCCCGTTTACCTTAGACAATCAAATCGATTTTTATACCCTTGAACATTTAATTGAGTGGCATATTGTCTCAGGCACCAATGGCATTGTGTTAGCTGGCACTACCGGTGAGTCGGCAACGTTAAGCAGTGATGAAAAAGTGGCTTTGGCTGAAGCTGCAGTTAGTATTGCCAAAGGTCGGCTCAAAATCATTTTAGGTAATGGTAGTAATGATACTGCAGCAAGCATAAGACTAACTCAACGCTTAAATGACACCGGTATCGATGGTTATTTAACCGTGACGCCTTATTATAACAAACCAACTGATGCTGGTTTGATTGCTCATTTTACCGCTATTGCCAAGGCAACAAGTTTACCTATTATTTTATATAATGTGCCAAGTCGTACTTTATGCGATATGAAAAATGAAATAGTTGTTAAATTAGCGGAACTAAATAATATTGTCGGCATCAAAGATGCCACAGCTGATTTGTCACGTTTGACACATTTAAAAGCTTTGTTAGTAACTAAGTTATCAAAAAAAACGTCAAAAAAGTTACCGAAAAATAAAAATTTTGCATTGTTAAGTGGTGATGATGCAAGCTCGTTAGCTTATTGTATGGCGGGTGGTCATGGTGTTATCTCAGTATCGGCAAATGTGGTACCCAAAGTAATTAGTAGCATACAAAAACTATTAAAAACAAATAAGTCTGATGATTTACAACAAGCAAAATTAATTGATCATCGTTTAATCAAATTACATCAAGATTTGTTTATTGAATCTAATCCTATTGCCGTGAAATGGGCTTTGTATTGGATGAATAAAACAAACAATGACCATTTACGTTTACCTTTATTGAGTTTGTCAAAAACAGCTCAGTTGAGTTTACAAAAAACCTTAGAAGATTCAGGTATTAAACAATACCTTCAGGAGCATTAATGAATCAGCGTATTTTTATTCTTTCGTTACTAACATTATCTATTAGCGCTTGTTCAACACAAGATAATGCTAAACGAGCGTCAGGCGGGTTTGAATATGAAAAAATATCAGCAGTAGCTAAATTATCGATCCCTAAAGATTTAAGACAACCTAAATATTCACAAGAATACGCCATCAACCAAGATATTAATAAAAATGGTCCTGTAGGTAAGGAACTTGATGTTAGAGCGCCTGCTTTAGTGTTACCTATTGCCGCCTCTACGCGTGTTGATCCCAATAGCACTAAAGCTGAAATTTGGTTTGATAAAGTACTTGAAGATGAAAATTTAGCGGATTTAATATTAGTCGCCCTTAAAGAAAAACTTAGTAGTGACAATGTTGACTTAACTGAACTTGATAGTAAAAAACATCTTTATGAATCCACTTGGTTTAATAAAACACAAGAATCTGGTTTTTGGTTATGGTCTGATACTAATACGGTTGCAAGCATGCGCTTTCAATTTCAGTTAACTATAAAACCACACGGACGTAGTGTTGCATTAAGCACTAAATTAGTTGAATTTAAAGCTAAAAATGGTTCAACAACCATGGATGTAATTGATCAACAACGTGCTGAAGTAGCAATGCTCAACAATATTATAGGGCATGTTGACTATTTATATCGTAAACATAAACGTGAAAACCGGATGATGCGCGCTACTCAAAAAATAGTCAGTATTAGCGAAAATGCTAAAGGCGAAGCGGCTTACCTTGTTGAATTAGAAAAGGATTATTTATGGGCGAATTTACCGAGCTTTTTTGAAAAATATGGTTTTGTTATTGACGATCTTAATGAAAGTAAAAATATTTACTATGTTAGCTTTACTAAGCCCGATGCAAGTTTTTGGGATGCAATTTGGGGAGATAACAAACCTATTGTTGAACTAACCAATGCCAAATATCAATTTAGACTAACTTCCGCAGACAAAAATACTGCTTTAACAATATACGATGAAGCGGGCAAGGCCTTATCTGACGATATATTAGAAAAAATATTCCCAGTAATGGAGCCTGGTTTATCATTTAGAAACGCTAATTAACTAATTAATGTTTTAAGCGTTGCAAAAACACAAAAAACGTCACTTAATGTGGCGTTTTTTTTCGGGTATCGTTGCCATTTTATGTTCACGTTTTTGTGGACGTGGAATGGTTTCTTTTAAATCGTTTAAGCCTTTTTTACGTAATCGCTGCTTACTATTTTTTTGAAAAGTGGAAAAATTGCCAACGATGATCACAAAGGCTATGACAATAAAAGTGATAGCTATCCAGTTATTCAATTGTTGTTTCCCGTTAATTAAGCGAATTAACATTCATTATAAAGTTTTTATAAATAAAAGGTAATTGCTTTAACACTATTTCTCTTGCCGCAACTGAACTGTTTTGTAATGTGCCCTTAAGTAGTTCTTCAGTTAGTTGTGCTGTAAATATTTTAGACAAAGGTGCATAAGATAAATGCCAAGGTTCTATCGCAACACCGCCGCGATCTTTATTATAAGGAAAATAGAAACCATATTGAGAGCAGTTTTCTTGTAACCATAACGTGAGTGGTGCCATAGGTCCATTAGCTAAGTATTCCCAAGGTTCTAACTGGAGTTTTTGTCCATCGGATAATAAATTGGGTGCATAAACGTCAATGTCTGTTCCCCAGTGATGGCGACTCGCTGCGGGTAATGCGGAATAAACTAATATCGCCTTGATACGTTCTTCTGCTGACAGTTTGTTTAAATCAACGGGATTATTTTGGTGATCTTTAACTGCGGTGATCTGCTGATATTTATTATTCCACAACATCAATTGCCGTTCAAAACTGCGAAAACCACTGACTATTTTGAGTAAAATACCGTCATTTAGAGCTGCTTTTTGCATGGTTTTCCAAGCATTTAGCATCTGTTTATGAATACCAATAGTGCTTGTTAACCACACAATATGTTGATCAGAACGCCCCGTTAAGGTTTTATCGTTAAGATCTATTTTTGAAAATTCGTTATTCATGAGTTGCGAGTAATTCAACTAATACTTGGTAATAAATATCGGTTAATTTAATTAAGTCATCACAATTTACACATTCATTAATTTGATGAATAGTTGCATTACAAGGACCTAGTTCAATCACTTCTGCACCGGTAGGCGCAATAAATCGTCCGTCAGAGGTGCCGCCTGATGTAGATAATTCAGCTTGACGATTGGTGACGGTTTTTATCGCTTTTTGGGTAGCATCTAAAAGCTTGCCCGGTTGAGTGATAAAAGGTTTGCCATTAAAAGTCCAATCGATATGATAATCAAGATTATACTTATTAAACACCTCGTTTATTTGCTCAACGATAACATCAAAGTTCAATTCAGTACTAAAACGTAAATTAAACCACGCGCTTAAGTGGCTTGGTACAACATTAGTTGCACCCGTTCCTGCTTGAATATTGGTTAATTGAAAGCTGGTTGGCGGAAAATACTCGTTGCCATGATCCCAATGTTTTTGACTTAATTCATCTAATACTTGCATCGCTAAATGAATAGGGTTTTTAACGGTTTCAGGGTAAGCAACATGGCCTTGAATGCCTTTTATTTCAAGTTCGCCGGAGATAGAACCACGGCGACCATTTTTTACCGTATCAGCAATTTTTTTATGGCTGGTGGGCTCACCCACTATACAGTAGTTAATCTTTTCATTGCGTGCTTCTAAGGTATCAATTACTTTAGTGGTGCCATGAATAAATGGACCTTCTTCATCGCTGGTGAGTAAAAATGCAATCGAACCACGGTGGTTAGGAAAGTCTTTAACAAAGCGTTCAGTAGCTATAATCATCGCGGCTAAACTGCCTTTCATGTCGGCAGCGCCACGACCATGTAACATACCGTTTTTTATCAATGGCTCAAAAGGCGGATTGTGCCAGCGCTTTAGATCGCCAGGGGGAACAACATCGGTATGACCGGCAAAACAAAAAACTGGTTCATTTTTGCCTTTTCTTGCCCATAAATTAGTGGTGTCCGCAAAGACCATTGCTTCATTATTAAAACCAATAGCTTGTAATCGTTCACTCAATAGTTGCTGACAACCAGCATCATTTGGCGTTATAGATTCTCGGGCAATAAGGTTTTTGGCAAGGGTTAATACATCACTCATGAACTAAATATCTCTTGATATTGTGTCTCTTTAAACCCTAAATGTAATTTTTTGTGATGTAATAATAAGGGTCTTTTTAATAACGTTGGCTGCGCTAGTACTGTTTTAACAGCAATATCGTCTGTTAGGTTGTTTTTAACTTCAGCAGGTAAATTGCGAAAAGTTGTACTGCGTTTGTTAATCAATTTATCCCAACTTGATAAATCAACGAATTGCTTTATTAACTGCTCAGTTAACATTTGCTTTTTAAAATCGAAAAATTCAATATCAATGTCGTTAATATTTAACCATTGCAAGGCTTTTTTTACCGTATCACAATTATTGATACCATAAATTATTGTCATTATTTGATCCTGCTTGTTAATTTTAACGATTGAATTAGCTTGTTAATATTTGATAATCATTGGCTTGTAAAGCGATAATTGTCGCTTGGATCTTGGCTTTTTTAACCAAAATATAGTCAGTGTCAAAGGTTGAAATTGCAAAAATACTGATTTGTT
This sequence comes from Gammaproteobacteria bacterium, assembly GCA_002401725.1. Lineage (GTDB taxonomy): Bacteria > Pseudomonadota > Gammaproteobacteria > Enterobacterales > Alteromonadaceae. Next base: position 66,091 of record NVTW01000013.1, on the reverse strand, counting down.
CACCCGCAAGTACTGTGGATATTTTAGATAAAATACCGGTAAGAGAGAAACCAAGTGGACCAACAACCTCTAAAGCTTGCCAACCAGCTTCAACATCATCGCTGTCTATTTGTATATGCTCTGGTAATACAATCGACACTTCATCATTAGTTTTACCAATAAAATATATGTTTGCTGCAAACACTTGCTCTGGAATTTTACTATTTGCGGGCAAGCTGTGAATTGAAAAGGTTTGCTCAAGAAGTTGTAATGTTAATTTAGGCATAGGTTCTCTGCAAATATAGTGAATAGGTATTGTTTGACTATAACGCTAAATGCGTTTTTTCTCTAGCATTAAGATAGCTGATTGTTATTGGGTTTTTGCATAATAAAAGGTAGATAAAGTTAAAAATACGCCTTAGTAGTTGTTTTTACTGTTTTAGTGGTTAAATAATAACTAAAGTTCGTTATTTTATTGGTTTTTGTATGACTTTTCGTCTACTAAAAATAAATCATATCCACAAAAACTGTGGATATCTTTGTTGGTAATAGGTGGTTACTTTATTAACATGTTGTTTTTATTATATATTAATATGTGGTGTTTTTTGCAACGTTTACAGTTTTACTGTTTAAAGATGTTATTGCAGTAAAAATCAATATTTTACAGGTTAATGATTTTTACTGTGTTGTTATCTGAAGTTAATAACACCGAAATAAGCGTTATTTAGTTAGTTATTTGTATATTTCTTGATTTTATTGGCTCATACCTGCCTGAATAGCGGTCAGCGCTATGGTGTAAACAATGTCGTCAACTAAAGCACCACGTGATAAATCATTAACTGGCTTTTTTAAACCTTGCAGCATAGGACCAATACTGACTAAATCTGCCGAGCGTTGTACTGCTTTATAAGTGGTATTGCCGGTATTGAGATCAGGAAAAATAAATACATTGGCTTTACCGGCAACAGGACTGTTGGGGGCTTTTTTCAAGGCAACATTTTCCATTATAGCTGCGTCATATTGTAGAGGGCCATCGATGATCAAGTCAGGACATTTTTGTTTGGCTAGTTTGGTTGCTAAGGCAACTTTTTCAACATCAGCACCTTGTCCGGAACTACCTGTGCTATAACTTATCATGGCAACTTTTGGGTCAATACCAAATTGCTTTGCAGAATTCGCCGRTTGAATAGCAATATCGGCTAATTGTTCTGCGCTTGGTTCAGGGTTAATAGCACAATCGCCGTAAATTAACACTTGGTCGGGTAAAAGCATAAAAAATATTGAAGAAACCAATGAATTACCCGGTGCGGTTTTAATGAGTTGTAACGCGGGTCTAATGGTATTAGCCGTGGTATGAACGGCACCTGATACTAAACCATCAACTTGTCCCAACTGTAACATCATAGTAGCAAGCACAACATTGTCGGTTAATTCTTGACGAGCTACAACTTCGGTTAAGCCTTTATGTTTTCTTAACTCAAGCAAAGGAGCTAAATAATTTTCAATTAAATCTTGAGGGTCGGTAATTAATACCCCTTTGGGTAAGTTTATACCTTGTTGTTCAGCAATACGTAATATTTCTTCCTTGTTGCCTAATAGCTGACAACGGGCAATGTTGCGCTCAGCACAAATAGCTGCCGCTTTTATGGTTCTAACGTCATTGCCTTCAGGTAAGACAATAAGTTTATTAGCTTTGCGTGCTAATTCAGTTAAATTATGGCGAAAAGCAGGCGGTGAAAGCAAATTAGCGGTTTCAACCTTGTTCAATAACTGGCTCAGCCATTGCGGATCAAGACTATTGGCAATATGATCTTTAACCCGAGTTTGGCGCTGTTGATCATCTTGTGGAATTTCGGGATTAAAATTCATTAAATGACGAGAAGTTCGCCAAGTATCCCAAGGCACCGATAATACCGGTAAACCGGCTGCTAATGCTTGTTGACACAAAGCTAACACTTGTTCGCTGGGTACAAAACCATTGGTGAGTAGTAATGCACCGACTTTGGTACCATTTAAAGCGGATAAACAGGTAGCAATAATAATATCGGTACGATCACCGGGAGTAACAATAAGACGGCTAGGTTGTAAATGGCTAACTAAATTGCCGACCGAGCGTGCGCAAAAACTAATACTACGAATACGACGATGAGCTATATCACCCGCATTAATAATCTCAGCATTGAGGTAATTACATATATCAATTACACGCGGCGCAATTAAATCGAGCTCCCATGCAATGGTGCCGAGTAAACGAAATTGTTGGTGCTTAAACAAAGGCAATCTTTGCCAAGTATCTAGTTCAATAGGAGTTTTGTATTCATTTTCTTGCGGAAGTAGTCCAAATTCTTGCTGATCAGGCGCATTGATTTTATTAATAATACAGCCGATTAAACGTTTGTTTTTAATGCCTCCATAGGTTTCGGCACTTACTTCAATACGGTTTTCAAATTGCTCGCTGTTATCATTGTCTGGGCTAGCGATAAGAATTATTTCAGCGCCTAAAGCGCGTGCCACATCGCGATTTATTCGAACAGCATAAGGTTGTCGAGTAGTGGGCACTAAACCTTCAATGATCACCACATCGTGATTTTTAGCTTGTTTATTAAAATTAGCAATAATTTCTTCTAATACTAACTCTTGTTGTCCGTGTGCGAGTTTATCTTCCACCGCAGCTAACGGAATTGATGTCGCATTGCTATTAGAAAGGGTAATTGCTTCATTATTGCTGTCATCCATGTTGTTTCGAGAGGGTTGGCTAATGGGCTTGAAATGAGTAACTTTTATCCCTTCGCGTTGGCAAGCATGATATAAACCTAAGGCTACACTGGTTAAGCCAACACCAAAACCGACAGGCACTAACATTATTTTATGTGACATTTTATTCTTCCTGTTTAAGTATCTTGTTTTAGGCCATGTTTGAGTAATTGACTGCTTTGTTGTGCAATAACCCATTCTTCATTGGTGGGAATAACCCAACAGGGTCGAGAATCTTGTTGACAAATATTACCGCTAGCGCCAAATCGTGCCGTATCGTTGGCTTGGTCGTCTACATTAAAATTTAATAAACTCAGTTGTTTTAGTATTTTCCTGCGAACAAATGCCGAATTTTCACCAATACCGCCGGTAAAAATAAGTGCGTCAAGTTGGTTTAGTCCAGCTGAAAGCGAGGCAATACTTTTAGCTATTTGGTAGCAAAAAACATTAAGCGCCAATTTTGCTAGGCGAATTTTTTTTGGTTCAGAGTCATTGTTTAACGCCATTTTTTCTAAGCTTCTACAATCATTACTTAATTGTGAAACCCCTAATAAACCACTTTCTTTATTAAGTATATTATTAACTTCAGCTAATGAATAACCAAGCTGTTCAACAAGATAAAAAATAATACCGGGATCAATACTACCGCTTCTAGTGCCCATCATTACGCCTTCAAGTGGCGTAAAGCCCATACTTGAGTCGATACTTTGACCATTTTTAATTGCCGTGACACTGCAACCATTACCTAAATGTGCGCTAATAAAATGACATTGTTCAATGGGCTTATTCATTTGTTTTGCACATTGCTTACTAACAAAATAATGACTGGTGCCATGAAAACCATATTTGCGAATACTGTGTTCTTGATATAGAGCATAAGGCAGCGCATAGATATAAGCTTTTTCGGGCATAGTTTGATGAAAAGCAGTATCAAAAACAGCTACTTGTGGAAGCCCCCTAAACGCTTTTTGTGCTGCGGTTATACCGATCAAATTGGCCGGATTATGCAAGGGGGCCAATTTAGCTAATTCATCAATAGTTTTAGCTACTTGTGGCGTTATTAACGTTGGTTGTGAATACTTTTCGCCACCATGAACTACCCGATGACCGACAGCTGATATTTGATCGACTAATTGATGTTCAGTTAAGCAATTTACTAATTGTTCAATAGCCGTTTTGTGATCAAAAGGTGGAGCTAAATTTTTTTCAAAGGGAGTGTTATTCTTTAAATGGTGATGAAATTTAATGATGATTTTAGCATCACTAGTCATTAAGCGCTCGGCAATACCATCAATAATATTGATACCATCAGCAGGATTTATTAAAGAAAATTTCAGAGAAGAACTACCACAATTAATGACTAATACACTATGCGGTTTTGTTTTCATTTGCATTAGGTTGTTGTTTCCAAAATGAAAAGAATTGTTATAGGATAATAGTATAGCGTTCTATTTATGAATAAACTTTGATGTAATGCAAAATATTACAATTTAAGATTAAGCCTACTTGGCTAATTTGTGCTATCTTTGAAATAGAGCGTTATTTTTAGATAGCATGAAGATTTTATATGAGTGTTTACCAATTAATTCAGTTAGGTCGAAAATATTTGCAGTTGTGGCCGCAACGAGCAGAATTGGCAAATTATTTTAGCGAATATAATATTATTATATTTTGTCGTTTTGTGTTTCGTTATTTTCCTGCTCTGGCCATTTTTTCTTTGTTATTACCGCTTATTTTTAATATTAATAATGCTTACCCTCAAGCGTTTTTCTACGCGTTATTTATTGCTAGCATGCCAATACAAGCGTTAGTTATGTTAGGTGTAAAAGCCGATAAGTTTTTACCGCCTTCGTTAGCTTCTTGGTATAAAGAAGGCGTTGCTAAAGTAAATGAGCAAGGTGGAGAAATTAAATTATCTCTGCACAAACCTCGTTATCTCGATCTTGCGCAATTACTTAATTTAAGTTACCAACGAATTTAGCTTTCTGGTAATAAACATAGAGTTTTATTTTTGATAAACTCGAATTAAAAAATCTGCTTGGCAAGTAAAATTAATTTTCGATTTTAACTCTGCTAGCAAGCTTTCACTGCTTTTAAAAGTAAACGGTGTCATCGCTAATAAATTAATCAAATCATCTGTTTGTTCGAATTTCATGGTGTAACTAATATGTTTTTCAGTGATCAACGTTAACCCTTGAATAGGGTTTTTACTGATATCGTGTTTTTTTGCATAACGATAGATTAATGATTTTAATTCAAATAAGTGATTTTCTGCCGGCGTAACCGTCACTAAATACCCTGCTTTTTTTAATACCCTAGAAAACTCATCTTCTAAAATGGGTGCATAAATAGAATATATCCAAGTAAAAAAATTATCTTCAAAGGGTAAATTTGATAGCGTTCCGACACTAAAATGACAGTCTTTATAACGTTTTGAGGCAATGCGTACTGCGTTTTTAGCTATATCTACCCCGTAAACTTGGTTAGTTATAGTTTTATGTTGGTGAGTGTAATAACCTTCACCGCAACCAGCGTCTAATATTGCTGAATTACTATCGGCATATTGTTGGTATAATGCCAATAATTGCTCAATAAGCGGCTGATAAAATCCTTTATCCAAAAAAGCGCGGCGAGCATTAACCATGGCTTTATTATCGCCGGGATCTTTCGAATGTTTATGTTGCACAGGTAATAAATTTACATAACCTTCTTTGGCTTGATCAAAATTATGGTTATTACTACAACGAAAGTTTTTGTCAGAAAAACTTAATACTTGCTGACAAAGAGGGCAACGATAATTTTTAGGGATTTTCTGGCTAAACATTAATCGAATGTAGCCCAAATTGGTGCATGATCAGAGGGTTTTTCAATTGCCCTGAGTTCATAATCTATTTCAGACTCAGTACATTGCTGTGCCATTTTGTCTGTAGATAAAATAACATCAATACGTAAACCACGATTATCATCAAAACCACGAGAGCGATAATCAAACCACGAATAGCGCTCCGTTTTCTCAGGCGTTAGCATTCTAAAGGTATCTTTAAAACCCCAGTCCATTAATGTTTTTAGCCACTCACGTTCTTCTGCTTGAAAACTACATTTGCCGGTTTTTAACCAACGTTTACGGTTAGGCTCACCAATACCAATATCTAAATCGATAGGGGAAATATTTATATCACCCATGATCATAATATTGTCATCTAAAGTGTGATTTTCACTCAAGTAGGTCATTAAATCTTTATAAAACTGGCGCTTATAAGGGTATTTTGTTTCATGATGAATACTTTCACCTTGTGGAAAATAACCATTTAAAATAGTCACTTGCTCACCATGATCGTTAGTTGTGGTGACCATGATCATACGTTTTTGTGCTTCTTCGTCATCACTGGGAAAGCCCATCTGTACGCTAATAGGTTCTTTTTTACACAACATTGCGACACCGTAATGAGCTTTTTGACCATGGTAATAAACGTGATAGCCCATTGCTGCAACGGCCTCAATAGGAAAGGCATCATTGTGTACTTTAATTTCTTGTAAACCAATAATATCTGGTTGGTGTTTATCGATAATAGCTTGTAGCTGATGTAAACGTGCCCGTAAGCCATTAATATTAAAAGAGATGATTTTCATGTTTTTAAAGTTACTTATTTTTCAATGATTTATAGATATGATTGTGTTTTATTGCATATTTAATTAAAAGTAATTGGTGATTACACAGGGAAATATCAGTATAAATGCTGTTAAAAGGTTAGATAGAGATATTAGAAACTAATTCACAAATATTAGCAATGATTCACGTATCAATAATGGACCTTAAGTCGGAGTGTTTTCGGTATTACTAATAATGCTTTGATAGTTTCTAATACTTCTGGCTTTATCTTTAAATTTGGGTTCGATAGCTGAAAAAAAATTAAGTCGACCTAACAACCTATTTTTCAAGCTATCAGGCATAAAAGGACTGGATCTTTGATCAAAAAACTTTGAAGATTATAATAAATGCATATAGAGTATTTTTACATAGGCATTTAGTTTTATTATATCGCTATTTATTTTAAACAGAGCAAATTGCTTGGTTGAATGGTGTTAGCATATATGCTCTAATTTCCTTTTTTTATTTATTCTGTTCTCCTTTTGATAACGCTATGGCTGTGTAACTTTCAGCTGAAATGTTAGGACGTAAATTTTCATGAGCTTAATTTCAACTATTGCAAAGCAAGCCGCCAGTGCTGCAAAAACTCTTGCCGTGTTAGACACACAAACAAAAAATGATGTTTTAAAAGCGATGGCGCAGTCGCTTAGAGTTAATAAAAACAGTATTTTGTCGGCTAATCAACAGGATTTAGCTAATGCTGAAGATAATAATATTTCGGCCGCTATGCTTGACCGACTTACCTTAAATGCAGAGCGTATTGATGCGATGGCAGCAGGGCTTGAAATTTTAGTTGAACTTGATGATCCGGTGGGAATTGTTCGTGATTTAGGCACTCGGCCAAACGGTATTAACATTCGTAAAATGCGCATCCCTCTGGGGGTGGTTTGTATGATTTATGAAGCGCGACCTAATGTAACGGCTGATGCGGGTGCTTTATGTTTTAAATCAGGCAATGCTGTGGTTTTACGTGGTGGTAAAGAAGCTTTGCATTCGAGTATGGCAATTGCTGAGGTTATGCATGGTGTGTTAGAGCAGTTTAATTTACCTAAAGCACTTATTAGTGTTGTGCCTGATCCTGATCGTGCATTATTAATGGAGTTAATGCAGCAACGACAAACTATTGATTTAATTATTCCGCGCGGTGGTGAAGGGTTGATCAACTTTGTTACTGATAATAGTAAAATACCTGTAATTCAGCATTTTAAAGGCGTTTGTCATTTATATGTTGATAAAGATGCTGATTTTGAGAAAGCTTTAAATTTACTACTTAATGGTAAGACACAACGTACAGGTGTGTGTAATGCGTTAGAAGGATTGTTAGTTGATCAAGCAATTGCAGCGCAATTTTTACCCTTGGTTGTGCAAGCTTTAGCTGAAAAAGACGTTAAAGTTAATGCTTGCCAGCAAGCCGCAGCTTATTTTGAGCAAGCAACAATTCTTCAAGATGATGAATTTGGTGAAGAGTACTTGTGTTTAGAAATTGCTATTCGTGTTGTCGATGGTTTTAATGGCGCGTTAGCGCATATCGATCAATTTGGTAGTCATCATACCGAAGTTATTTGTACGGAAAATACCAATACAGCGACTAAATTTCAACAAGCAGTTGATGCTGCTGTAGTTATGGTGAATGCTTCTTCACGCTTTTCTGACGGTTGTGAATTAGGCTTAGGAGCTGAAATAGGTATTGCGACCACTAAGTTACACGCCTATGGTCCAATGGGCCTTGAGTCATTAACGACTGAGAAGTTTTTAGTCAATGGTGATGGACAGGTAAGAAGTTAGTTATAATTTATCATGCCTATGCACTTGGCTCAGGATCGTCTTTCCCGCAGTCTTTTAAGCGGACGCTGCATGGATGCAGCTTATTAGAAGACAATGCATGGAGCATATTGTCCTGAATCTACGTCAAAAAGTACGAGATCTTCGATAAAAGCGTCTCGAAGATGACGATTATAATAAATACCTGAGTGATCTGCATAGGCATGTAATTTATTGAACAATCATTTACAAACTTTTGTATCGAGCCTTGCTTTATCCTCTATTGGTTATGTTATGATGGTTTGTTCTTATACAAACCATTAATTTATTCATGTTTCAATCAGTTAGCTTTTTTATTGGATTAAGATATAGCCGCAGTCGTAGTCGCAGTGGCTTTATTTCTTTTATCACCTTTTTTTCTGTTGCCGGTATTTTGTTAGGTGTTGCTTCACTTATAACGGTTGTGTCGGTGATGAATGGTTTTGAAAATGAACTTAAAACCCGTATTTTAGGCATAGTGCCGCATATTGTTGTTGATGCAAAACAGCAAGACAAAAAACAAGGTTTTGCTGATTGGAAAAAACAACGCCAGCAATTACTAAAACTTGATCATGTAATTAATGTTACGCCATTATTGTCTAATGAAGCTTTAGTACAATCTGCAAAATCATTACGTGGTGCTTTATTGCAAGGCATTATTCCTGAATTTGAGCAACAAAATATACTCAATCAGCATATGGTGGCTGGCAATTTAGCATCGCTCTCTCAATCTTCTTATAATGCCGTTATTGGCACTTCCTTAGCACAAGAACTTGATATTACTTACGGTGATACAATTCGCTTAATTTTGCCTAATCAAACTTTATTCACTCCCATGGGGAGAATTCCGATGCAACGTACTTTTACGGTAACGGGATTATTTAATATGGGCTCGCAAGTTGACGACAGTGTTATTTATATTCATGCCAGTAAAAGCGCTAAATTACAACGCAAGCATGGCGATGGCATCAGTCAATTACGTTTGTATTTAGACGATGCGTTTAACGCTAAGCTTGTTGCCAAAGCTATAGAGAAGCAAAATAAGCAAAATTATGAAATAGTTACCTGGAAAACCAGTCAAGGCGCGTTGTTTTCAGCAGTGAGTATGGAAAAAAACATGATGTGGCTATTACTGAGTTTAATTGTCGCGGTAGCGGCATTTAATATTGTCTCAGCATTAGTCATGGTTGTGATTGAAAAACAAGGCGAAATAGCGATTTTACAAACCTTAGGTTTATCGCAAATTGGCGTAGTAAAAATATTTATTACCCAAGGAATGATTAATGGTTTGTGGGGCGTATGCTTAGGTGCACTTGCGGGCATATTAATATCATTAAATTTAAACACCATTTTAAGTACTTTTGGCGTTAATTTGTTTGGTGCCGGTTATGTTAGTCAAGCATTGCCGGTATTAATTAAAAGTCATCAAGTAATGGTTATACTATTTTCGGCGTTAGCGATGAGTTTTGTTTCAACCTTGTATCCCGCTTATCGCGCATCAAAAACCCAACCTGCTGAGGTGTTAAGAAATGAGTAATGTACTCTTATGCCAACAATTAACTAAAACTTATCAACAAGGTAGTGTAACAACACCAGTATTAGAAGGGCTCGATTTAGTCGTAAAACAAGGCGAATTGCTCGCTATTGTTGGCAGTTCCGGCTGTGGTAAATCTACTTTTTTACATTTAGCGGGCGCGTTAGATAAACCAACGTCGGGTGACGTTACTATTAATGGTGTAGATATTCATTTATTGTCGGATAAAAAGCGTGCACAGTTTCGTAATCAACATATTGGTTTTATTTATCAATTCCATCATTTGATGATGGAATTTAGCGCTGAAGAAAATGTAGCTATGCCGTTATTAATTCGTGGTGATAAGCCTAAAGATGCCTTAGCACAAGCACAAGCCATGTTAGTACAAGTTGGCTTATCGCATCGTCTTAAACATCGTCCGTCAGAGCTTTCTGGCGGTGAACGCCAACGTGTGGCTATTGCTCGTGCTTTAGTAACTAAACCGGCGTTAGTGTTGGCTGATGAACCGACCGGAAATTTAGATTTTGATACCGCAGAGCAAATTTATCAACTATTGCGCGAGTTAAATAAAAGTGTAAAAACTAGTTTTGTTATTGTTACCCATGATCTTGTTTTAGCTGCTCGCATGGATAGACAACTCAAGCTTATTCATGGCAAATTATCACCACTGAATAACAGTTATACTGAGGCTGAATCAAACGTTGAACAAAATAATGCTTAATTCATTAAGCTTTTTTTTAGGTTGGCGTTATGTGCGTAGTCGTCATGGGCATGGTTTTGCCAGTTTTATCTCCGCGTCTTCAACCATAGGGATTGCTTTAGGCGTTTTAGTATTAATTGTGATGCTTTCGGCAATGAATGGCTTTGAGCGTGAATTGGCACAACGTTTATTATCGATTGTACCTCATGGAGAACTTATTGCGGCAGATGGTTCACTTGAACATTGGCAAAATAAAATCACACAAGTTGAAAAAAATCCTCATGTAATTGCAGCTGCACCGTTTATAAAAATGACCGGTATGTTGCAAAAAGGCGATCAGTTAAAGGCGCTAGAAGTGAGAGGTGTTGACTCTGTACTTGAAACTAAAGTTTCAGCGATTAACCATTATATTACAGTGGGCAAATGGCAGAATTTATCACAAAAAAATGGCTTGATCATTGGTGCGGGTGTTGCTAAAAAACTGATGGTTAAATTAGGAGACAGCGTGCAGTTACTGTTGCCTAAACAACAAAAGGATCAAGGGAGAACAGGGCGATTTGCCGCGCCGGTAAAGCATAATGTTAAAGTGGTCGGTATTTTTAAATTTGGCGGTGTGATTGACGATTCTTTAGCCTATATGTCGTTAACACAAGCATCTAAAACTATTGCAGCATCAACGAGTAAAAACAATGGTCAGCCTATAGTACAAGGGCTGCGTTTAAAGGTTGATAATGTTTTTAATGCACCGAGTATTACCCGGGAAGTGGCTTATAGCTTTGACCAATATGTGTATATTTATGATTGGACCAACAGCCAAGGACATCTCTATAATGATATTCAGTTAGTGCGCATGGTGATGTTTATTGTGTTAGCGCTAGTTATTGCGGTGGCAAGCTTTAATATTGTGTCTACATTAGTGATGACGGTAAATGAGAAAAAAGGCGATATTGCTATTCTGATCACTATGGGCGCCAAGTCTAGTACCATTATGAGTTCTTTTATGATTCAAGGGATTTTTAATGGTGTGTTAGGTTGTTTGATTGGGTCTATACTTGGGATCATTATCGCTGAAAACCTAACGGCAATGGTTCATTTTTTAGAGACTTTATTTTCAACGCATTTTTTATCGGGCGATGTCTATTTTATCAATTATATACCCAGCAAATTAGTTTATCATGATGTTTTAGTTACGGTTATTATTGCTTTAGTGTTAAGTGTTTTAGCAACATTGTATCCTGCATGGCAAGCAACTAAAGTGCAACCTGCCGAGGTTTTAGGGCAAATTTAATCAAGTCTTTAATCAAAGAATTGGAACTGATATGAAATTAAGAACAATTTTATGTTTATTCTTATATTTAGTGAGTTCTTATATTCAGGCTGATGATTGCCAAAAATTTACCGCTGATAATATCATTCGTGTTGGTTCTGGTAATTACTTAGAGCCTTTTCATTACCTTGAAGCAGGTGTTCCTAGCGGTTTAGATATTGATATTGTTGCTGTTGTTTTAAATAAAGCAAACTATTGTTTTAATTATACTGTCACCCCGTCTAGTGCGCGTAGTATGATCGAGTTAAAACAAGGTCGTATTGATATGCTTTGGTCTGCTAGTTTTACCGAGGATAGAGCTGAAATAGCCTATTATTCCATTCCTTATAGACAAGAAAACATTGTACTTTTTTGGTTTCCAGAAAAACATCCTATTATTTTACAGCAAGCTAATTTACAAGAGTTGTTAAACGCAGGTCTTAGAGGTGTGATCAATTTAGGTGGGTATTATGGTGAAGAAGTTAAACAAGTATTAAAAGAACCACGAGCAAATCTTTTACAAGTGAGCACGCTTGAACGGCGGATGAAAATGTTACTTAATAATCGTGTTGATTTTGTTATTGAAGATGAGTTGGCTGGGCATTTTTATTTGCTAAAAAATAAATTATCGTCAATAAAAGTACATCCGCATGTATTACACCAAAACATGGTTTCTTTTATCTTTAGTAAAAAATCAACATCTAAACAAAAGGTTGATCGTATTAATAAAGCAATAGCAGCGAGCGAAGATGAAATAACGAAAATTATTTCCCGCTTTAGTTTCTAAATTACTTGTTACACTCGCTTAGATATTATTTGTTTAAATGACGTAATTTACGTTTATTCCAATGTTTGATCACTGAATAACGCCACAAAATATGAATGCCAAAATAACCTATTATGGCAAATGTTACCCCTAATATTCCGCAGCCTAATAAAAAGGCAGGCCCAATAGTAGAAAGGCTTTCTACTACCCATTGCCAACTAGCTTGAAAGTTAAAGCTTTGTTCAGGCACGCCAAGTACCCATGTACCAACCACATAACAAAAATAAAATATAGCGGGTATGGTTAATGGATTTGTTACCCACACTAAAGCAATTGATAGCGGTAAGTTAGAATGTACTATAATGGCTACACCAGCGGCTAAAACCATTTGAAATGGCACTGGTACAAAAGCAAAAAATAAGCCGACAGCAAACGCTTTTGCAATAGAACGACGATTTAAATGCCATAAGTTAGGATGGTGCAATAAATCCCCAAAAATTTGCAAGTGTTTGTTGTTTTTTATGCTGTCATGATCGGGCATGATACGTTTAATAAATTTTTTAGCCATATTTATTTACTATGCTTCTTTTTACTGACCTAAATACAGGACATGTTTTATACAACGGATAATTCACTATGGATAAGTGGCTATTACTATTTTTTCTCGGTGCTATATTGTCACTATTTTTGCCGATAGTACCAGCGCTTTTTTACATTGTTTTACTGTTATCGCTTGCTGCAGCCTTAATTTTCACCAAAAAGTTGACTTACATCAGTGGGTTTTTATTAGGTAGTGCATGGATATTATTCAATGGTTTTACTTATCAGCACAGTTTTACGGCTAATCAACTCGATAAAAATAACCTTCATCGCAGTACACATTTTATTGAAGGTGAAATTTTAACGTTACAAAATGATGAATTACAGAAAATTAATAAAGCTATATTAACCACAAACCATCAGTATGATCCCATTAAACCTCAACGTTTTAATATAAAAATAACCTACTTTGATTACATTAAAATGTCACATCCATTTGTTGTCCGTTTAAATTGTAAAGTTTCATGTTTACGAATAAAACAGGGCTTTAAAGTTCGGCTAAAAGTGCGTTTAAAACCAGCTCATGGTTTTGCTAACAAAGGGGCGTTTAATTATCAAGTTTGGCTGCGCTATAAAAACATTGTTGCCACCGGCTATGTAGTTAAAAGTAAAAGCAATAATGTTATTGCGTTAGAGCCTTCTTTTCGCCAGAAGCGTTATGATCAGTTAATGAAAATATTGTCTACTAAGACTAGCTCTTCTTCACCTTTATCCTCATTAGTATTTGCGTTAACGCTTGGTGAACGCAGCAATATTTCTGTTCAACAATGGCAAGTATTAAAGGCAACGGGTACACAACACTTAATTGCTATTTCTGGCCTACATTTAGGATTAGTGGCGAGTGGTATGTTTGTGTTGGCGTTATTTATCTTAAGATATTTACCTTTATCTTGGTTTAATACACTACAAAACTCAAATTATATTCAAAAGGGAAACTTAATATATATCGCTATAACACTTAGTTTATGTATTACCTTGTATTATGCCGCATTAGCGGGTTTTGCCATACCGACACTGCGTGCTTTGGTCATGTTGGTTTTTTATTGGTTAGCACGATTATTAGCCATTAAATTAACGTTAAAACGATGGCTGTTATTAGTGGTGTTCTGGGTGTTGCTAACTTCACCAATGAGTATTTTAAGTGCTAGTTTTTGGTTGTCTTTTTACGCGGTTAGTGTGATTTTTTTATTACTTTGGCGTTGTTTTAGCATTATTAATTCAACTAAAACATCGCATAAAACAATTTATAAAATCATTACTTTTTTTAAAGCCTTAATTATTTTGCAGCTGGGTTTGTCGGTATTGTTGTTGCCAATTACCTTACTATTTTATCAACAATTTTCAGTATTAGCCTTTGCTGCTAATGTTATTGCCGTGCCATGGATGAGTTTTACTGCAATCCCGTTAAGTTTATTGGCTGTTATTGTTTTACCGTTTAGTGGATCTTTAGCGAGTTATATACTTGATTTATGTCTACAATTTTTGGCTTGGTTATGGCAATGGTTAAGCTTTTTAGCGCAACAAGAGTGGGCGTTACAAACATTAACTAATGGGCAAGTCTTATTAGCCATATTATTGGTGTTTGCTTTGTTTAGCTATTATTTTTTACGCTTAAAACGCCAGTATTATCTTTATTTTCTCCCAATTGTGGGCGTTATTTTAATCAATGCTTTTGCTACACAAAATAAGTGGTGGCAAGTAACAGTTTTAGATGTAGGGCATGGGCTTGCTGTAATAATTGAACGAGCTGGTCATGTGATTGTTTATGATACGGGCGCTAATTATCCGAGTGGTTTTAATTTTGCAGATGCGGCGATATTACCGTATTTACAGCAACGCAATATAAAACAAATTGATAAAGTTATTATCAGTCATAACGATAATGATCATTTAGGTGGTCTTGCTGTTTTAGCGCAAAAAATACCGATAAGCTCGATCATGTTTAATGAACCTAATGTGATTGTTGAAATGGGGGGAGGTGAGCATAACAATAACGTTTTAAATAATAATGTTTTTTCAAACACACAACAGCAAACTTGCTTGCAAGGACAGCGTTTTAGCTGGCAAGGTTTAACCTTTGAGCAGCTTTGGCCAACATTAATTCAAGGTGATCATAATGATGATTCTTGCGTTATTCGTATCTCCGACGGCAATACAAGTATTTTATTTACCGGTGATGCGTCAAAAAAAGTAGAACGACAGTTACTTAAAATGGGCTTGATTGAGCAAACTGATGTGATCATTGCGCCACATCATGGCTCTAAAAGTGCTTCTAGTGCTAAGTTTCTACAAACACTTCAACCTCAATATGCTATTTTTAGTAGTGGTTATTTAAACCGTTGGCATATGCCGGTAAATAAGGTGTTATTGACTTACCATCAACAGGGTATAAAAACCTATAATACCGCTGATGTTGGCATGGTAGAGATCAAATTTTTAGATGATGTTATAAAATTATCGACTTATCGTAATGATCACTTAAACTATTGGTTTGCTAACTAGTTAGTAGCCAAGTAAAATACGGCAATTACTTGATAGACATTACGATAATGTTTTCATTGTTTATTATTTGAGAATTTAATGCAAAAAGCTTTAGTTTCCACACCATCAAGCACATGGCAGATTTTTAAACGCTTACTCACTTATGCAAAACCTTACAAATTGGGTCTTATTGCCGCCATTGTTGGTATGCTAGGTTATGCTTCTGCTGACGTGTTTTTCTTTTCTAAATTACCCCCGTTAATTGATGAAGGTTTATCCGGTAAAAATCCTGATTTTATGAAATGGGCGCCAGTTTTCGTGGTGGTGATGTTTATATTTCGTGGCGTTTTTCACTTTTTGGGTAATTATTGTTTAGCTTGGGTCGGTAATCATGTGGTTGCTGATTTACGTCAGCATTTATTTGAGCACATTATGGCGATGCCCGTTGCCTTTCATGATAAAGAATCAACTGGAACGCTGATTTCTAAAGTCACTTTTGATACCGAACAAGTATTACAAGCCACTAGCACCTCATTATTAACACTTGTTCAGCAAGGTGCTTTTGTGATCGGCTTGCTGGGGATCATGTTTTACAATAGCTGGAAGTTATCGCTTATTTTCCTGTTAATTACTCCCGTAATTGCCATTATTGTTACTTATGTGTCGAAGCGCTTTCGTGCGGTAAGTAAAAAAATTCAAAGTGCTATGGGTGAAGTTACTAGTGCGGCGGAGCAAACCTTTAATGCTCATAAAGTGGTGTTAACCTTTGATGGTCAGCAACGAGAAAATTCACGTTTTGAAAATATTAATAAACACAATCGTCAACAGCGCATGAAAATGGTCACAACTCAGGCAGCTAGTGTGCCATTAATTCAAATAATAGCTTCCGTTGCTTTAGCTTTTGTTTTGTATGTTGCTAACACGCCTGAGATGAAAGCGAGTATTTCTCCCGGAGTTTTTATTGGCATTATTACCTACATGACGATGATGCTCAGACCGCTGAAATTACTTGCTAATGTAAATAGTGAATTTCAAAAAGGTATGGCGGCGTGTGTGAGTATTTTTTCAGTACTTGATCAACCGGTAGAAAAAGATAATGGTAATAAATCTATAAAACGTGTACACGGTAAAATTGAATTTAAAGCCGTTACTTTTAATTATCAAAGCGAACACAAGGAAGCCTTAAGTGATTTTTCATTTTCGGCGATGCCGGGTGAAACGGTCGCTTTTGTCGGGCGGTCAGGTAGCGGTAAATCAACCATGACCTCGTTATTGCTGCGTTTTTATAGCGCGACCAGAGGTGAGGTATTAATTGATGATGAAAATATTGAAAGTTATCGGCTAAAAGATTTACGCAACCAATTTGCCTATGTTTCACAACATGTGGTGCTGTTTAACGACAGTATAGCTAACAATATTGCCTATGGTGATCCTAGTGCTAGCAAAGCAGAAATAGTAGCTGCCGCCAAAAGTGCACATGTGCTTGAGTTTGCTAATAATTTAGAGCAGGGTTTAGACACTAATATTGGTGAGAATGGCAGCATGCTCTCGGGTGGTCAACGCCAACGTATTGCTATTGCTCGTGCGTTGTTATGTGATGCGCCAATTTTAATTTTAGATGAAGCGACCAGTGCTTTAGATACTGAGTCAGAACGCCATATTCAAGATGCACTACATATTTTACAGAAAAATCGCACCAGTATTGTGATCGCGCATCGTTTATCGACCATTGAAAATGCCGATAAAATTATTGTATTAGAACAAGGAAAGTTAGTGGAGCAGGGCAGTCATCAATGTTTGCTAGAAAAAAATGGTGCTTATGCGCAATTACATCAATTTCAATTTAGCCAACACAATTAAGTTCAAGGCTCGAAGATTATGCGCTTAATTGAGAAAATTTGGTTTGCTCCACAAAGGGTAAATTATGGCTTAGCATCGTTATTCACCTTGTTGTTATTGCCTTTTAGTGGTTTATTTTACTTGTTAAGCACTTCTCGACGTTATTTATATCAATTAGGTTTGTTGAAGGTTGTTGAGGTTAGTAAACCAGTTATTGTCGTGGGTAATATTAGCGTTGGCGGCAATGGTAAAACGCCGCTGGTGTTATGGCTTATTGAACAGTGCAAATTATTAGGATTAACTGTTGGCGTACTCAGTAGAGGTTATGGCGGTAATGCTGAAAATCACCCTTTATTGTTAGATGAAAGCACTACGGCAGTACAAGCAGGCGATGAACCTGTGATGATTTATAAACGCACTGGTGTTGCGGTAGTTGTAGGAAGTGATAGAGTCGCCAGTGCTGAAAAATTAATTGCGCAAGGGTGTAACATTATTATTAGCGATGATGGTTTACAACATTATCGTTTAGGGCGTGCAGTTGAAATTGCGGTTATTGATGGTAAACGTGGTTTTGGTAATAGTTTATTAATGCCAGCGGGCCCATTGCGAGAAGGTTTATGGCGATTAAAAACGGTTGACCATGTTATTGTTAATGGTGAAACAGCGTTGGATTTTTCTAAGTTAGCTACAATTTTGATGAATTTACAAGCAAGAACTATTGTAAATATTTTAAGTAAAGAGCAACTTAGTATTGATGAGTTTTTACAAAAAGTGACTAATGATCATCATGAGGTAAATGCTATTGCTGGTATTGGTGCACCACAACGATTTTTTGATACCTTAGTTTCATCTAAAATGAACATTAATCAGCAAAAAGCGTTTGTTGATCATTATGCTTATCAGGCAGACGATTTTACTGATTTTACTCATACCAAGAACAAGAATAAAAACAAGACACCATTAGTGATGACCGAAAAAGATGCAGTAAAATGTGTGGGTTTTGCTAAAAATAATTGGTGGTATTTACCAGTAGATGCACAGTTTGATGAAAAACAAATTACTCCTTTGTTAACGCAGTTAGTTGCGTTAAAAAATAAAACACACTTTTAATTTTAGATAATGATAAAAAATAGAGAATATTATGGCTTTTGATACCCAATTGATGGAAATTTTAGCGTGCCCTGTCTGTAAAGGTAAGCTTGATTATAACAAAGAAAAACAAGAACTTATTTGTAAGTTTGATCGTTTAGCTTACCAAATTGATAATGACATTCCGGTATTGTTAGAAACCGAAGCACGTCGTATTAACAGTGAAGATGAATAAAGAGTCTAGTATGTTAGGTGTTAATACGATTAACTTTAGTGTGGTCATTCCTGCTCGCTATGAATCTTCGCGCTTGCCCGGTAAAGTGTTAGCAGATATAAACGGCAAACCAATGATCCAATGGGTGGTTGAAAAAGCCCAATTAAGTGGCGCGAATAAAGTGATTGTTGCTACTGATAATGAGCAAGTTGCCAATGTTGTTGAAACTTTTGGTGGCGAAGTTTGTCGCACCCGTAGCGATCATCAATCCGGCACCGAACGTTTAGCTGAAGTAATGACCGCCTATCAATTTGCTGATGATGAAGTTATTGTGAACGTGCAAGGTGACGAACCTTTTATTCCTCCTGAAAACATTGCCCAAGTTGCCAGTAATTTAGCCAAACAGCAAAGCGCTCGTATGGCAACTTTAGCGATAAAAATAACTTCACTAGAGGAAGCGCTTAATCCCAATGCCGTGAAAGTATTAACCGATAAAAATGGTTATGCATTATATTTTTCTCGCGCCACCATTCCTTATGATCGCAATCGTTTTTTAAATAACAAAATCATCACTGAAATTAGTGATTATTACTTACGTCATGTGGGTATTTACGCTTATCGTGCTGGATTTATTAAAGATTATGTGAATTGGCCAGCCAGTGAATTAGAGCATATTGAAGCATTAGAGCAATTAAGAGTATTATTTCAAGGCGAAAAAATACATGTGGCGGTTGCTAATTCAAATGTACCCGTTGAAGGCGTTGATACGCCTGAAGATCTTGAAAAAGCACGCATTTATGCATTATCTTTAACTGAGTAGAAGAGACTACCTTTATTCATTCATTCCTATGCATTTGCTTTAGGGTCGTCATCCTCACAGTGTTTTGAGCGGGGGGATCTTTGTAAAAAACAATAAATCTTCGTGTACATCATCGCCGTCTCTCATGTCATAAAAAAGTGTCATAAAACTGTCATTGTTTTTTAAGCTTTAATTAAGTTTCTTTTGATTAAATATTTATTAATCTAATAAGTAGGAAATCTAAAGATGAAATCCCTTAAACACAATACCCCTAAACATAATAATAGATACATAATACTGGCTATCGGTGCGGTAGTTTTATGTCTTTCTGGTTGCAGTACAATTGGTGTTCAGCCATGGCAACGTAATTTATTAGCTCAAAAAGAAATGGAATTAAATAGTGCTCCCCTTGATAGTGCATTAGATGATCATATTTACTTTAGTAAAGAGGCTTCAAGTGGTGGACGTAGCTTTGGTGGTGGGGGTTGTGGATGCAACTAATGAAATTATCATTAAAAAAATGTTTAAGTACAGCAACCTGTGCTCTTTTAGGTGTAACTACACAGGCTAATGCTAACGTTTTATCTGATTGGAATTTCGATACCGCATTAATGTATTACGGAGAAGTTAATCGAGTACAAGCAGAGGAAGGGATCTTAAATGCGAGCAAAGATTTTAATAATGGTAAAATCTTAAACTTCGGATTTGTTATCGATTCTTTAACGGGGGCTTCTGCAAATGGAGCGGTTGCACAACCAACCGCTCAAACATTTACAACAGCATCAGGCAAAATACAAAAGCCTTCAAAGCAAACTGATATACCATTAGATGGATCATTTAAAGATACTCGTGCACAAGCTTCTGTGCAATGGACTCAGCCAGTTTTTCAAAACAACACTTTAAGTATTGGTAGTCATTTTTCTAAAGAAACTGATTATCTTTCTGTTGGCGCAAATGCAAACTGGGCAATAGATTTTAATCAAAAAAACACCACGTTATCATTGGGCGTGGCTTCATCCTATGATCAAGTAAAACCACTTGGTGGTATTCATGACCCATTAACGCTGAAGTTTACTAACATTGCTCCGACTAATTTTGGTGGTTATGAAGACGGAGAAGGTGATGGGATTGATTATAACGATAGCCAAGTTATTCCTGCTGATGGTGGAATTATTGCAGCAAGTGACAATAAAACCAACAACGATCTGTTATTAGGTTTAACCCAAGTGATTAATAAACGCATGTTAGTGCAGTTTAATTATTCTTATACTGCGGTTTCAGGCTATATGAATGATCCCTATAAAATATTAAGTGTTATTAATAATAATGGTGTAACACAAGAGTATCGTTATGAAAACCGACCTAGCAATAGGACAAAACAGGCCTTTTTTATACAAAGCAAATATCATTTTTCAAATGGTGTTATGGGGTTGTCTTATCGTTATATGAGTGATGATTGGAAAATAAAATCAAGCACCTTAGATTTTCATTATCATCAAAATTTAATCCATGGTTTTTACATTGAACCACATATACGCTTTTATACTCAAACTGCTGCCGATTTTTATCAACCTTTTTTAAATAATAATGACGCTGTTCCGCAATTCGCGAGTGCAGATTATCGGTTAGGTGCCTTAGATTCTTATACGGTAGGTATTAAAGTGGGAACGCCGAAAAAAAATGGGCAGAGTATGGCATTTCGACTTGAATATTATATGCAGAATGCGAAAAATTCTGGTTTTGCAATACCCGGAATTTTGGCTGACGAACCTGTATTTCAAGGCATTAATGCCGTAGTTGCACAAATTAGTTATACGTTCTAGTTTTGTGTTTCTAAACCAGAAAATAAAAGTGTTATGTTTCGACATAGCACTTTTTTTTGAAAACTAGCCTTTATCTAGCAGCGTTTGGGCTATTTGTTAAAAATTATCAGCCCTTATAGATTTCTATATCGGCTCATATCTAAGATCCCCTTTAAATTTAATTTTGAACTACGATATTCTTGTAAATCATCTAAAACTTGCCATATTTTAGGATCGGTTCGACGGACGCCAAAACGAGATACTAGCTCATGAAGTTCTGTTTCTGATTGTAATTTTTTTAATTTAATTACAAACTCCGTTACTTCATCCTCAGACAAATAAAATATCAGATTAGGATAGCTACCAACCGTACCATCAATAATAATCGAGGTATCTTTTTTGGGAAGACGGCGAAGATCTTCCCCAAAGATAAAAGAAACATTCGTATGGGCTTTGTTGCGCAACAAGGATACAACTTTTTGTACATCACCATTTTTGCTATGAACCATCAAATAAACAACTTCTGGCATCATGCCTACCCACGGTGAAGAAACCGTTTGCTTGTTATTGAGTAGATGAAAATAGTTCTCTGGTTTTGAAGTTTTAGTTTCGTTACCGACTAAACTATTTTGATAAGTTGGTTCATTAAACCCTGCTCGGTAACGAATTTTTTCGATCAATTCTTTAAAGTAATCAATAGACTTAAAATTGACTTTGGTTTTATTCTCAAACATGAGCTTGGAATGGAGAAAGAATATTTTTGTTTGTGCTATGCTGCCGACATACCATTGTTTTAATTGCTCATCTCTACTATTTTTTGGTAGAAAAGCTAGTAATAATGACTCGCTTTCCATACGTAGATAATCCATATACAGCCTAGTTAAAACCTGATGTGAAACGCTTCCATATACATTATAATTAACCACAAGATCGTAGAATATTCTTTCAAAAATAGGAAAATCAACCACCCACGCAGTAGCCGGTTTATTACCAACGAAGCCTTTTATTACTGAACCACTATCAAAATGACGAAAAACTGTAAGCATATCATTATTAGCACGGTGATCTTGCCAAATCGCTTGTAAAGGAAAACCATCTTTAGTGACAGGATGGGAAGCATAGGCGCGATCTCGATATTCTAGATATTTTTGATGTTCTGTTAAGCGCTTAAACCAACTAATTGAAAAAGTAGAGATTGACGATTTGTTTTTTGAAAGAGTTAAGTACTTTAATCCTTTTTTCAGATAACTATCATCAATTACTGATAGATCATAATTAGGATCGAGAAAATTCACGTAAAAGTAATCATTTATAACATTCAAAGCGACTTGACCTCGACAAACAGGACCTTTGATAAAGTTATTAATGAAAAAGAAAGCATCATCAAGCAAAAACTTGTATCGGGCAGCGGCAGGTATATCTTGATAAGTTAAAAATGGGTTACTGGTGTATTGATCAGTATAAAGAGGGAAATGAGTAACTTTCCAATCGGTGGCAAAAAATAATTTTTTCCATCGATCCATTTTATTAGCATTTAAATCGTAGATAAAATGTGTTTTATCTACTAAGGTCGATGTGATAGGTCGTAAACGATAAAAGAATTTTTCTAATTGCGGATCGCCATTTGGATGGGCGGTCGCGATCTCGAAAAGTACCTTCCCTGAGTTAGTGGTCGAGCGAACTAATCGAAAAAAATAATTTTTATTATTATCACTAATCAATAAGTGACCTAGAAAAAGGTGCTCATACAAATATCGAGAAACTAGTTTGTTTTCAGCTGATTTTGTATTGAAAAACTTTTCCCAGGCTAATATTTTAATCTTCAAACTTGCTGTGATTTTGAGTGGTTTGTCGAAATCCGGATAGCCTGCTGCAATCCATTTGTCTAGTAATTGTTGTTCATTATCGGGTATTGCCGACATTCCATAGGGCATTCCTGATTGGTTATTGTCGTCTAAATAGTTGACAATGCTGTTTGCTGAAGGGCAGCTCAAATCACGAGTAACATCTAACGGGAATTCTTTAGGTAAACGTTTACTCTGATTTTGAGGGAAAGCTTTTTTTTGATCCAATAGAAGTTTGAGTACGCTATTATTTTGTGTCGTTTTAATTCCAGCAGTTGAGGCAGAATGCTCCTGTACTCTATTTTTTGACGTAATTACTGAGTGAAAATTGAGTTGATGCCACTTCTCGGTAGAATGAGCATCTATAAATAATCGTGTAGGTTGCTCGTCGTTTAATCTTGATGGATTATAAACAGGGTTTTTATTTCCACCCCTAATAAGTCCTTGATAAGATGTCAATTTAAGTTGGCATGGCGCATCGTAACAACCGTGACAAATAACGCAACGACTATCAATCAGTTTTTTTACCTTAGTAAGGTCAAGAGGGGGGCTGAATTTTTTTGAGTTGTTAGTTTCCTGTGCATAGCTAAGTTGGTTGAATAAAAGTACGCATACGGCACTGAACATTAATCGAAAAAAAATATTTTTGTTGGATCTAGTCATTTGTTGTTGTGCCATTTTTACCATTATAACTTCCTTTATAAAACTACATGCCTATGCAGATCACTCAGGTATTTATTATATTCGTCATCTTCGAGACGTTTTTATCGAAGATCTCATGCTTTTTGAGCTAGATTCTCTCTTAAAAGACTGCGAGAATGACGATCCTGAGCCAAGTGCATAGGCATGTAAAACTATATTATAGAGTGATCGTATATCTATTATATTGGGTTTAAGTTTTTAATGTCTTGGTTAAAATTTTATCTAACTCATTAGCGAAATTTTGTCGATCACCTTGGCTAATGGCAGGTGGCCCTCCTGTTTGTATACCACTTGCGCGCATAGTGTCCATAAAATCACGAATATTTAATCGTGCTCTTATATTTGATTCGGTATAAAGCTCGCCACGAGGGTTTAGTGCTTGCCCACCTTTTTCGATGACTTCTGCGGCTAATGGAATGTCTGCGGTGATCACTAAATCATTTTGTTGTAAACGTTTTACTATCTCGTCATCAGCAACATCAAATCCCGAACTAACTTGTAACATGGTTATGTTTTTTGCTGGTGGAATGCGCATTGAATGATTAGCTACTAAGGTCATGGCTATTTGTGTTCGTTGTGCTGCGCGAAATAAAATTTCTTTGATCACTACTGGACAAGCATCAGCATCTACCCAAATTTTCATATAATTTATTATATCTATGGTGTAATTTTTTAATACTTGCTATTTTCAACGCTTAAAAGTGTAAGTACAAGTTTTCTTTTTATGATGGCATTCATAACAACTATGACTATAGTAATGGCAATTAAACCTCAATATCGACAAATTTGGCAAACTGTACAAGCTATTCCCGTAGGAAAAGTTGCTAGCTATGGACAAATTGCTGATTTAGCTGGTTTACCCGGACGTGCGCGTTTAGTGGGTAAATCATTAGGACACGTACCAAAAAATGGTTGGCAAGGTCAAAGTGTGCCTTGGTATCGAGTGATCAATGCACAAGGAAAAATATCATTACCCGTAGGCAGTGAAGGTTTTGAARAGCAAAAACAATTATTGCAAGATGAACAGGTGGTGGTTATTGGCGCTCGTATTAAATTAAAAGAATTTCAATGGCAGCCAGATATTACTGAATTATTATTTAAATTAGAGTTTTAGTTCAGTGACTAATTATAGATAACTCTGGTATTCATTATATTCGTCATCTTCGAAGTCTTTTAATCGAAGATCTTGTGTTAATTCATAAGCTTTATTAGCTAGAGAGAGTAGTCAACAGTTTTTGTACTTTATGCTATATTAGCGCTTTTATCTAAAATAATATCTTTTTATCAACATCGGAAAATGGAAATTACATGACACCAATAGTGACGCAAACCGCTTTAATAACCAATGATGCTACGGTGTTAGGGTTACTTTTTATTTTACTTGGCGCGGTATTTTATACCGCCCAAAGTACTAAAGCCGGTTGGGTGAAGTTTTACTCCGTAGTTCCTGCTGTGCTGTTGTGTTATTTCTTACCCTCATTGTTAAATACCTTTGGTATTATTAATGGACAAGAATCAAAACTTTATTTTGTTGCCTCGCGTTATTTATTACCTACTTGTTTAGTGTTGTTAACCTTAAGCGTTGATTTAAAAGCCATTGCGCGTTTAGGCTCTAAAGCTATTATTTTATTTTTAACCGGTACCATTGGTATTGTGATCGGTGGGCCGATAGCCTTATTAGTTGTCTCCATGTTTAACCCCGAGTTATTAGGGGTAGATGGGCCTGAAGCCGTATGGCGAGGCATGACAACGGTTGCCGGTAGTTGGATCGGTGGTGGTGCTAACCAAGCGGCAATGAAAGAAATTYATGGGGTTGGTGATAAAATATTTTCAGCAATGATCACTGTTGACGTAATTGTTGCCAATCTTTGGATGGCAGTATTGTTAATTATGGCATCTAAAGCTGATGCGATTGATAAGAAATCAGGCGCCGATGTATCTGCCATTACTGAATTAAAAGATAAAATTGAAAGCTTTCGCGCCAAGCATGAACGTATTCCAACGTTAACTGACTTAATGCTAATTTTAGCGGTTGGTTTTGGCGTTACTGGCTTTGCCCATTTATTTGCTGACATTGTTACGCCATTTTTTGTTGAAAATTACCCTGCCTTAGAGCGTTTTAGTTTCCATAGTAAATTTTTCTGGATGATAGTTTTCGCTACTACCGTAGGAATATTATTTTCTTTTACCCGCATGCGAGAATTAGAAGGCGTTGGGGCATCTAAAATAGGCTCAGCTTTTTTATATGTTTTAATCGCTACTATCGGTATGCACATGGACATCACGCTGATTATCGATGGCTCTATTTATTTTGTCATCGGTTTAATATGGATGCTAATTCACGCGGCGTTAATGCTAACTGTCGCTAAATTGATCAAAGCACCACTGTTTTATATGGCGGTTGGTTCGCAAGCCAATGTTGGTGGCGCGGCTTCGGCTCCAGTTGTTGCTGCGGCATTTCATCCAAGTTTAGCACCAGTGGGCGTGTTACTCGCTGTATTAGGTTACACTTTAGGTACCTACATGGCGTGGTTATGTGGGCAAATACTACAAAGTATTAATTAATTTACATGCCTATGCAGATAACTCAGATATTTATTATAATCGTCATCTTCACATTTTTTGCTGTAGATCCAGGATCATATGCTCCATGCATTGTCTTCTAAGTAAGCTGCATCCATATTCTGCAGCGTCCGCTTAAAAGACTGCGGGAATGACGTTCCTGAGCCAAGTGCATAGGCCTGATGTTTATTGTTACTGCTTTGTTATTTTACTCTTTACTTTTTTTTACTAGAAAAATCCAAGCGGGTTAGGATCATAACTTACCAACATGTTTTTAGTTTGTTGGTAATGCTCTAATGCCATTTTATGGGTTTCTCTACCAACACCTGATTTTTTATAACCACCAAAAGCGGCATGAGCAGGGTAAAGGTGATAGCAATTTGTCCATACTCTACCAGCCTGTATTTTACGTCCCATGCGATAGGCTTTATTCATATCTCTTGTCCACACACCAGCCCCTAAGCCAAATTCAGAACTGTTGGCAATTTCAAGTGCTTGTGCTTCATCTTTAAATGTACACATTGATATTACCGGACCAAAAATTTCTTCTTGGAATACGCGCATATCATTAGTACCTTTTAATAAGGTTGGTTGAATGTAATAACCCCCTTCAAATGGACCGTCAATTTTTGCAACTTCGCCGCCAATTAATACTTCAGCGCCTTCTTTTTTGCCAATTTCAATATATTTTAGAATTTTATTAAATTGTTGCTGTGAAGCTTGAGCACCAACCATAGTTTCAGTATCGAGCGGATTACCACGTTTAATTTGTAATGAACGTTCAATCACTTTTTCAACAAATTTATCGTAAATATCTTCTTGTACTAATAAACGTGATGGACAAGTACATACTTCACCTTGATTAAAATAGGCAAGTACCGCACCTTCAATCGCTTTGCTTAAAAATGAATCTTCAAAATCCATCACATCGTTAAAAAATATATTAGGTGATTTTCCGCCTAGTTCTACTGTCGACGGAATAATATTATCAGCAGCACATTTTAAAATGTGTGAGCCAACAGGTGTTGAGCCCGTAAAGGCTATTTTTGCAATACGTTTACTGGTGGCTAATGCTTCACCGGCTTCTTTACCAAAACCATTAACAATATTTAAAACACCTGCAGGCAGTAAATCTTCAATTAACTCCATTAACACTAAAATAGAGGCGGGTGTTTGCTCGGCTGGTTTTAAAATAATGCAATTACCCGCCGCTAATGCGGGCGCTAATTTCCATGCGGCCATTAGAATAGGGAAGTTCCACGGAATGATTTGTCCGACAACGCCTAACGGTTCATGGAAATGATAAGCAATAGTATTTTCGTCAATTTCACCCAATGAACCTTCTTGAGCGCGTAAACAACCAGCGAAATAACGGAAATGATCAACTGCAAGCGGAATATCGGCGGCTAATGTTTCGCGTACTGCTTTACCATTATCCCAAGTTTCAGCAACCGCTAACATTTCTAAATTTTGTTCAATTCTATCGGCTATTTTCAGTAAAGTATTTGAACGTTCAGTTACCGACGTTGTTCCCCATACGTCTTTTACTTTATGGGCTGCATCTAAAGCTAGTTCAATATCTAACGCACATGAACGTGGGATTTCACAAATAACCTTGCCGGTGGTTGGACTAATATTTTCAAAATAACGACCTTGTTGAGGTTCAACCCATTGGCCACCAATGTAATTTTGATAGCGTGTTTTAAAATTAACGATGGCACCTTCTGTGCCGGGCGCTGCATAAATCATATCTTCTTCCTTTTATTGTAACTTTGGTTAATACGGGGTAGTTTAGTTCTTTCTAATGAATGCTTGGTATTAATCATAGTTAAAAATATAAAATGTGCTAAAAATTTATTTAAGTTTATTAAATATCCAAAAAACAGCATTAATAATTCACTAGATATATTATTTTTGTGGTAAATTATTTTCTAACAATCAAAATTGGTGAATTATGAAAATGAAACTATATATTGCAGCTTTCTGTATGCTGTTTGTTCAATTTGTTTATGCTGGCAATAATCAAGGCGCGGTTGCCATGCCAGATAGTTTTAGTGCGGATGCTGCGGCGAAAATACTCAAACAAGGTGGTAATGCAATAGATGCAGCAATTACGGCACAATTTGTATTAGCGGTTACTTTGCCTGAAGCAGGCAACTTAGGTGGTGGTGGTTTTATGTTAGTGCATAAAGACGGTAAAAATGATTTTATTGATTATCGTGAAAAAGCACCTTTAACCGCTCACCGAGATATGTATTTAGATGAACAGGGTAATGTTATTGCGGGTAAATCTTTATATGGCATTTTTTCCTCTGGTGTACCGGGTACAGTATCAGGAATGTGGTTAGTTCATCAAAAATATGGTTCTTTACCATGGAAAACTTTAGTACAACCAGCGGTGAATTTAGCGAATGAAGGTTTTGTTGTACCAGAAAAACTAGGGCATTTCGTTAATTATTATCTTAAAAAAATAAAGCGTAAAAATTTACACGTTAATTTTGCAGATCACTTTTCACAAGCACAAACTAATACCTTATTTAAGCAACCAGAGTTAGCACAAACGCTGATCCGTATTCGCGATCAAGGCGAAAAAGGTTTTTATCAAGGAAAAACTGCAACGCTAATTAGCGACTTTATGAAAAAGCATGGCGGTTTAATTTCAACAAAAGATTTAGCGGCTTATCAGGCCAAATCAAGAACGCCGGTTATGGCTGATTGGAATGGTTACCAAGTAGTAACATCGCCACCACCGAGTTCTGGCGGCATAGCTATTATTCAATGGCTCAAAATGTACGAAATGAAAAAACCAGATCAGCATTTAGAGCATAATTCAGCACCCTATATTCATTTATTGGCTGAAATAGGTAAGCGGGTATTTGCTGACAGAGCCAATTTTTTAGGTGATCCTGATTTTGTTAACGTGCCACAAGCTGAGCTTATTTCTGATCAGTATTTAAAACAGCGTGCTAAAGGCATTAGCTTAACTAAAATATCGACCACAGAAAAAATTAAACCGGGTATTGTTGAAAGCGAGCAAACTACGCATTTTTCAGTGATGGATAAATGGGGTAATGCGGTTTCAAACACCACGACACTGAATTTAGGTTTTGGTAGCGGCATGGTGGTAACGGGCGCTGGTTTTATTTTAAATAATGAAATGGACGATTTTAGTGCTAAGCCCGGTGTGGCTAATGTCTTTGGTGCTTTGGGCGGTAAAGCGAATGAAATTCAACCGCAGAAACGGATGTTATCATCAATGACTCCAACTATTGTCTTAAAAGATAATAAAGTATTTATGGTTACTGGTTCGCCCGGTGGTACTACGATTATCAGTTCAGTGTATGAGTCTATTTTAAATGTCACTGAATTTAATATGACCGCTGTACAAGCAGTAAATGCCACTCGTTTTCATCATCAACTTTGGCCTAAAAATGTTATTCGCCATCATAATGGTTTACGCACTGAAGTGAAAAAACAATTAACTGCTATGGGCTATGTTTTGGATAATCGTCGTTTTGGTGACATGCATGTTATTGTTAATCGCAATGGCAAGTTAGAAGCTGGTTCTGAAGCAAGTGGACGAGGAAAAGCGATAGTATTAAGAGCGGCTAAACCAAACTTGTTTAAGTAGTTTACTGAAGATACTAGCGAAAAAAACAAACAAAAATCGATTTTTAAAGGCTATTCTGATGAATAGCCTTTTTTTAATTAAAAATTTACTTGACACTTGTGTCAGGTTTTTATTATCTTATAGCTCATTATTATAAAAGTACTCTATATTTAACAGTGCAACTAAATTTAACAATGCAACTTAATTTCACGGAATAAAACATGTCTCAGGCTATTCAGTTTTTGCTTAATAACGAAGAGATCTCCTTAGAAAAGTTTGATCCCAATTTAACTGTTTTACAATATTTACGTGAAATTCGTTATCAATCGGGTAGTAAAGAAGGTTGTGCTTCGGGTGATTGTGGCGCTTGTACTGTGGTTATCGCTGAGTTATCAGGAAATTCATCGCTTAATTCGAAGTCGCTTAATTATAAATCGGTAAATGCTTGTATTAGCTTTATCGGTAGCTTGCATGGCAAGCAATTAATTACGATTGAACACTTAAAACCGGCTAATTCAATAAATAATAAATTACATCAAGTACAGCAAGCTTTTGTTGATAATCATGCCTCACAATGTGGATTTTGTACTCCTGGCTTTGTGATGTCGAGCTTTGCCTTGCTTAAACAAAAAGCTAAACAGAAAGAACAACAAAATTCTAAAAAAAATCAAGATGTTAGTAAACAAGAAGTAGCGCATGCACTCGCAGGAAATTTATGTCGCTGCACTGGTTACAAAAGCATTGTTGCTGCCGCAATGGAAATAACTAATTGTGATGAAATAGATGATTTTACTAAAAATGAGCAACAAACTATAGCCGCATTACAAACGATTAACTTAACTGCAAGCATTAAAGTTACTACGGATAATAATCAATATTTTGCTCCAAAAAGTGCTGATGAGTTAGCTCAATTACTGATTGAACATCCACAGGCAACACTGGTTGCTGGTGGTACAGATTTAGCGTTATCGGTAACTCAGCAAGCAAAATCAATTGCACAGTTAGTGTATTTAGGCAATGTTGCTGAGCTTAATCAACTATCGCAGTCGAAAGAACAATTAGTTATCGGTGCAGCCGTACCTTATAGTAAATTCACTTATTTATTAGCAAAACCCTTTCCTGAATTAGCAACAATGATCGCGCGTATTGGTTCCATGCAAATTCGAAATTTAGGTACGCTTGGCGGTAATGTTGGTAATGCTTCCCCTATTGGTGATATGCCACCGGCGTTAATTGCGTTATCGGCATCGCTTACTCTGCAAAAAGGGCAAAGTAAACGCAAAATTGCTGTTGAAGATTATTTTAAAGATTACAAAGTTACCGATTTAGCTGAGTCTGAATTTATTAGAAACATTACTATTCCTAAGCTTAATGAAAACCAACAACTTAAAGTGTATAAAATATCAAAACGTTTAGATGATGATATTTCAGCGGTGTTAGCGGCACTTTGTATTGAGCTATCACCTCAAATAAAAAATGTTGATGGTAGCGCTAATAACAAGCAGCAAGTTAAAAGTATAAAAATTGCTTTTGGTGGCATGGCGGAGATACCCAAACGTGCGTTACTGTGCGAGCAGGCATTACAAGGTAAAGTGTGGCAACAAAGCACAATAGATGCGGCTAAACAGGTGCTACACCAAGATTTTCAACCGATGTCAGATGTACGTGCTTCCAGTGAATATCGCATGATGGTGGCGCAAAATCTCTTACAAAAATGTTTTATTGAGTTGAATAATGACTCGCTAGTTCTCAACAAGCAGCAAATAATTGCCACACAGGTGGTTGATCATGCGTAATTTAATTGATGTGGTTAAGCAGAAAAATTCCCATAACTTAAATGCTGTCGGTGCCAATAAAAAACACGAAAGTGCCGCACAGCATGTTAGTGGTTCAGCTATTTATATTGATGATCGTAATGAATTGCAAGGTCAACTGCATGCGGCAGTGGGTAAAAGTACTTATGCGCATGCTAAAATCACGGCTATTGACTTATCAGCAGTAAGAGCGGCAAAAGGTGTGGTTGCTGTTATTACGGTAAATGATGTACCGGGGCAGATTGATATTGGCCCCGTATTTAAAGGTGATCCCGTACTTGCTCCTATTGGTGAACAAGGCGTGGTTGAATATGTTGGCCAACCAATATTCGCGGTGGCAGCAACTAGCTATGACTTAGCGAAAAAAGCTATACAACTCGCTAAAATTGAATATCAAGAATTAACACCGGTGTTAACGGTAAAAGAGGCGTTAGCACAGCAAAATTTTGTTCGCCCACCTTTTAGCATGCAACGTGGTGATGCGAAAAGTGCTATTGATAATGCATCACATCAATTGCAAGGCGAAATCAGTCTTGGTGGACAAGAGCATTTTTATTTAGAAGGGCAAGTGTCTAGCGTTGAACCTACCGAAGATGGTGGCATGTTGGTTTATTCTTCCTCGCAACATCCTAGTGAAGTACAAAAATTAGTAGCGGAAGTATTAGCTATCCCCTTAAATAAAGTGGTAGTAGATACTCGCAGAATGGGCGGCGGTTTTGGTGGTAAAGAAACTAATGCAGCACCTTGGGCGTGTATCGCGGCATTGCTTGCTCATACTTGTAATAAACCAGTAAAAATGCGTTTATCACGCGTTGACGACATGGAAATGACCGGCAAACGCCATCCTTTTGAAAATAACTATCATATTGGTTTTGATAACAATGGTTTAATTAAAGGTGCCAATATTACTGTTAATGGCAATTGTGGTTTTTCGCCTGATTTATCTGATGCTATTGTCGACAGAGCAATGTTTCATTCCGACAATGCTTATTATCTTGATCAAGCGCTAGTGACGGGTAATCGTTGCAAAACTAATACGGTTTCCCATACAGCTTATCGCGGTTTTGGTGGCCCACAAGGGATGATGACTATTGAAATGGCGATGGATGATATCGCTCGTTATTTAGGTAAAGATCCGCTCGAAATTCGTAAATTAAATTTATATAAAGAAAATGAGGGCTCTCAACAACGAAATACCACCCATTATCATCAAAAAGTTGAACATAATAATTTAGCTGAAATTATTGATCAGCTTGAACAAAGCTCTGATTATCAACAGCGTCGCCAACAAATTAATGAATTTAATCAACACAACCTGATATTGAAGAAAGGGCTTGCGCTCACGCCGGTAAAATTTGGTATTTCGTTTACCGTACAGCATTTAAACCAAGCGGGCGCGTTGGTGCATATATACACTGACGGCACTATTCACTTAAATCATGGTGGCACCGAAATGGGACAAGGGTTGTTTACTAAAGTTGCGCAAATTGTTGCCGAAGAATTTCAAGTAAGCAGCGATACTGTGGGTGTGAGTGCAACTCGTACCGATAAAGTCCCCAATACTTCGCCAACTGCTGCTTCATCAGGTACCGATTTAAATGGTAAAGCCGCAAAAAATGCTGCTAAAACCATCAAAAAACGTTTAATTGATTTTGCTGTTGATCATTTTTCAATAACCGCAGAGCAAGTGAAGTTTGTCAATAATCAAGTACAGCTTGGTGATAAACAACTATCTTTTGCTGAGTTTGTGCAACTTGCTTATATGAATCGTGTTTCCTTATCAGCAACAGGATTTTACAAGACACCAAAAATTCATTTTGATCGTGCTACCGCAAAAGGTCGGCCATTTTTCTATTTTGCTAATGGTGCTGCGGTATCAGAGGTGATCATTGATACCTTAACCGGAGAATATAAATTATTACGCACCGATATTTTACAAGATGTTGGTACTTCACTTAATCCAGCAATTGATATAGGGCAAATTGAAGGCGGCTTTGTGCAAGGCTTAGGCTGGTTAACTACCGAAGAATTATTATGGAATGATAAAGGCCGTTTGCTAAGTAACAACCCTGCTACTTATAAAATTCCCGCTATTACGGATATTCCAGCAGATTTTCGTATTGAACTACTTAAAAATGATCCTAACCGCGAGCAAACTATTTATAACTCAAAAGCCGTTGGCGAGCCGCCATTTATGCTGGCAATGTCAGTGTGGTCAGCGTTACGTGATGCTATATCGAGTATTAGTGGTTATAAAATTAGCCCGCAACTTGATACGCCAGCAACGCCAGAACGAATATTGTTTGCGGTAATGGCTGTGCAACAACAGTTGTCACGAAAATGTTGAAAGAAAGGTTTATAACAGGGTTGATGATATGAATAAATCGAATTGGTTAACCGCGGCGCAACAATGCTCTCAACGAGGAGACGCTTATGTATTAATCACTATTATGGGCGTGTCGGGTTCAACACCGCGTAATAGTGGTACAAAAATGTTGATCACTGAAAAGGAAACGTTCGACACCATAGGTGGTGGTCATCTTGAATATAAAGCTATTGCTCATGCACAGAAGATGTTGCGTGAATGCTTGCAATCAGGACAAAATAGTCAATCGTTAGAACACTTTCAATTAGCCGCGCAATTAGGCCAATGTTGTGGTGGTACAGCAACCGTTTTTTTTGAATGTTTTTCAGCAAATGCCGTAAATATTATGCTTTTTGGTGCGGGCCATGTTGGTCAAGCACTAGTACAAATATTGTCCTCGTTACCGGTTAAAGTTACTTGGGTTGATGAACGTGCAGAGCAATTTAGCCAATGTACTCATTTAACCAGCATAAACAATATAACCACCGTGGTAACTGACGATCCTTGCGGTGAAATTAGTACCATGCCTACTAATAGCTATTTTATTGTGATGACCCACAATCACCAGTTAGATTTTGAACTTTGCCAAACCTTGCTTAAAGGTGCTGACTCTAAAGAGTTTAATTTTAACTATTTAGGTTTAATTGCCTCTAATACTAAGTGGCGCCGCTTTCAACAGCGTTTTGCTCATCAAGATATAGATGAGCAATTAGTTGAGAAAATTCATTGCCCGATTGGTTTGTCTGCTGTTAAAGGTAAAAAACCTATGGAAGTGGCGGTATCTATTGCTGGAGAATTGATCAGCTTGTATCAAGAAGAAAGTAAAACAAAAAGCCAGCAGTATCCAAAAGGCAAAGGTGTGCAGTGGCGTGAACTTAAAACTATATTAACTCAACAAGTTACCGATACTCACTTAATAACGGAGACAAAATAATGAATGACCATCCTCATTTTGCTTTACGTAGTTTGCGCGTTATTGTCGGTGATGAAATGATCCCCGCTTGTGTCGAGATAAAAGATCAGATAATTTATGCTATTCACCCTTATGATGTTGATTTTACTTCTTTTATTGATGATCACTTAATTGAAAAATGTTTAATTAAAGATCTCGGCAATAAAGTATTAATGCCGGGTTTGGTTGATTCGCATGTACATATAAATGAACCGGGGCGTACCGAATGGGAAGGTTTTAATACTGCTACTCAAGCGGCGGCGGCGGGTGGTATAACTACCTTGGTTGATATGCCACTTAATTGTATTCCGGTAACTATTACGAAAGCCGCTTTTGATGAAAAATTAGCTGCTGTTAGCGATAAACTTTGGGTAGATTGTGGTTTTTGGGGCGGTGTAGTACCGCATAATATTGATGATTTAGATGAATTATTAACCGCTGGCGTATTAGGAGTTAAATCATTTTTAATTGACTCAGGTATTGATGAATTTCCACCTGTTAACGAACAAGATATTAGCAAAGCCTTACCGATATTAGCAAAACACAATGTCCCTTATTTAATTCATGCAGAATTAGATTGTGGGCATAGCGCTGCGGCTGATAAAAGCGCCGCAGCTACCATTACTGATAAATACCAAAGCTTTCTTAATTCACGGCCGAAAAAATGGGAAAACGATGCTGTGGCTTTAATGGTAAAAGCGGCAAAAGATGCCAAAAAAAAAGGGCATAACGCCAAAGTGCATATTGTCCATTTGTCTTCTGCACAAGCACTTGCCAGCATTGAAAAAGCGCAAGCACAAGGTTTACGTTTTAGTGCTGAAACTTGTCCGCATTATTTAACTCTTGCTGCGGAAACTATTCCCGATGGAAAAACATTATTTAAATGTTGCCCACCCATTCGCGAACAAGCAAATCAAGACAAATTATGGCAAGCGCTTAAAGACGATGTGCTCAGTTTTATTGTCTCTGATCATTCTCCTTGTACACCAGAATTAAAACATATTGATAGTGGCGATCTTGACAAAGCGTGGGGTGGAATTTCAGCGCTACAATTTGGTTTACCGCTTATTTGGACGGCAGCAAAACAGCGTGATTTTTCCTTAGTTGAAATATCGCGATTAATGTCATTTGAAACTGCGGAATTTGCAGGATTATCAAAAATTAAAGGGCAAATTGTGCCGGGACGACATGCTGATTTATGCGTGTTTGATGATGAGTGTGAATATCAAATTAGCACCGCAATGATCAAACACAAACATAAAATAACCCCTTATGTGGGTAAAACGGTATGTGGCAAAATTTTACAAACTTATCTACGTGGCAAATTAGTTTATTGTGATGATGAATTTATTGATTTACCACAAGGACAGCCACTATTAAAAGGTCAATTTTAATGAGTCAACTTTTATGAGCTATTTATTATGAGCCAACTAGCACAAGTACAAGCGATCAACAGTGAACAAAACCAACAACTTAATGATGAATTTATACGTAATTACATTGATTTAGCGAGTGAACGAGTCGGTGGTGAAACCTTAGGTTGCAGTGATGATTTTTTTGCTGAAATGGAAAATTTACTTAAAAGTGGTCGCGGTATTTTTATTGATGATAAATATACTGAACGTGGTAAATGGATGGACGGCTGGGAATCTCGTCGTAGTTATGGACGTAATTTTTCAACAGCATGTGATCATGAATTTGACTGGTGTATTATTCGCTTAGGTATTTCAGGCTTTATCAAAGGTTTTGATATAGATACTAATTTTTTCCGTGGTAATGCGCCGCAAACGGTTAGTGTTGAAGCTTGCTTTAGTGAGCAACAGCCCGATGAGAACTTGTTTAGTAAAGAGATACAATGGCAAACCGTATTAAAACAAGTGTCGGTTAATCCTCATAGTCAGAATTTTTTCCGTATTAGCGATGAATTTTCAAAGCAATCCTTTACCCATGTGCGTTTAAATATTTTCCCTGATGGTGGTGTGGCGCGTTTTCGTGTTTATGGCGAAGCTGATGTTAATTGGCATAATTTTGTTGATGGTGAATTAATTGATTTAGCGGCAATAAAAAATGGCGGTAAAGCGTTATTAGTTAGCGATATGTTTTTCAGTGATAAAAACAATTTGATCATGCCGGAACGTGGAAAAAATATGGGTGATGGTTGGGAAACGAAACGTCGCCGTGATCCCGGTCCTGATTGGTCTATTGTAAAGTTAGCTACGGCAGGCACAGTGCGCAAAGTGCTTATCGATACCCATCATTTTAAAGGTAATTATCCTGACAGTTTTATGCTAGAAGCTTGTGTTGTTGACAGTGCTGATATTGATCCTGATTTTTCAGATAAACAATTTGCGCAAACTGTTAATTGGCAGCCAATTATTGCTCAAACTAAACTTTATGCGCACCGTGAACATTTATTTGTCAGTGAATTGGTTAACGATAAAGATCAAGCATTTACTCACGTGCGTTTGAGTATTTTCCCTGATGGTGGTATTAGCCGCATGCGTGTGTTTGGTTATCCTAGTAAGTTATTGTTGAGTTCAAGTGATGAATGAATCACAAAACCAATTAACTCAGTTAAATAATTTGCCGCAAGAGCAAGCCAAAGCGATATTAATGCAAATGTGTACCAGTGAAACATGGTGCGAAAGAATATTACAAAGACGTCCATTTGCAGACTTACAAGCGTTAGTACAAGCGGCAGATCTTGCATGGCAAAATTTAACCGAAGCTGATTATTTACAAGCTTTTGATGGTCATCCCAAAATTGGTGATGTGAACAGCTTACGTGCAAAATATGCTAACACTAAGGCATTAGCTAGTGGTGAACAAAGTGCTGTAAATAATGCAGATGAGGCGGTGCTACACGATTTAGCGATATTTAATGAACAATATCACGCTAAATTTGGTTTTATCTTTATTGTTTGTGCCACTGGTAAAAGTGCAGAACAAATGTTGGCATTACTAAAAGCACGTTTACCCAATGATAGAACAACTGAGCTTAACAATGCCGAAGTAGAACAGGGTAAAATTTTTCAATTGCGTTTAAGCAAGTATTTTAACTAGTGTATTTTAATGATACAAGGTTGGAATTCATACCAACCAATGTCGTATAAAACAATAAGCGAGTCACTATCGCACTAAAGTTCGACCTATAAAGAATAAAGAACAAAGGATAAACAATGAGCCAAATAACTACCCATATTTTAGATACCACGCGCGGTAAACCCGCAGTGGCAGTACCTATTGCTTTGTTTCAACAACAAGGTAATGAATGGCTACAACTCGGTGCAGGCAAAACTAATCAAGATGGTCGTATTGCTGATTTATTAGCCAATGATGTGCTGTTAGCAGCCGGTGTGTATCGTATGCATTTTGACACTAATAGCTATTTTAACGCTAATGACGAAAGTGGTTTTTATCCTTTTGTCGATATTGTTTTTGAAATAAATGGTGATGGCGAACATTATCATATTCCGTTATTGCTCACTGCTTATGGCTATTCAACCTATCGTGGTAGTTAATATGACATCCATTGTGACAAAAATACTTGAGATAAAACCGTTAACTGCTGAAGCTTTTGCACAATATGGTGATGTTATTGCGGTAAGTGAAGGGCAAAGAAGCTTTAGTATAAATGACGGTTATACCATGCGTTATCACGATCTGGCTACTATCGACACTTTACAAAAAAATGGTCGTACTTTAGTCAGTATATTTCGTTCAACTCCTTTAGCTTTGCCGATAGCAATTAAAATGATGGAACGTCATCCATTATCAAGTCAAGCGTTTATGCCACTTGGCGATCAACCTTACTTAGTAGTGGTTGCCCCAAAAGACGAATTTGATGAAAACAATATAGAAGTGTTTTTAGCAAACAGTGATCAAGGGATTAATTATCATGCCGGTACTTGGCATCATTACTGTTTAGCGCTTCATCAAGTGAGTGATTTTTTAGTGATAGATCGCGGTGACTCTAAAGGTTCTAAGAATGAAAATTGTGATGTGGTTAAGTTAGATGGCAGTAAAGTGATCAAGTTGTAGGTTGGAGTTTATTCCAACAACGTGAGTAATAACAAATAAAATATCGTACTCAAGTAGAGAAAAAGAGGTTAATTTGAACGTATTTCGTGGTGAAATTTTACATTTTATCGAAGATCCCGCTAAAGTTGGCATTGAACAATGCTATCAATACTTTGCTGACGGTTTGTTGATCGTAGAAAATGGTTTGGTAAAAAATGTAGGACAGGCAAGTGAACTGTTAGCAAATTTGCCCGTAAATCAGCCGGTTACTCATCATCAGCATAGTTTAATTATGCCGGGTTTTATTGATACCCATGTGCATTATCCGCAAACAGAAATGATCGCCTCTTATGGCGAGCAATTATTACAATGGTTGGAAAATTATACTTATCCTACAGAACAACAATTTGCTGATCAGAATTACGCACAAGAAATTGCTGAGTTTTTTCTTGAGCAACTATTAGCCGCTGGTACAACAACGGCTTTAGTGTTTGGTACTGTTCATAAACAATCGGTTGATGCTTTTTTTACGGTAGCTCAGCAGAAAAAATTACGGATGATCTGTGGCAAGGTGCTAATGGATCAAAATGCACCTGAATTTTTACAAGACAGCGCACAATCTGGCTATGATGATAGCAAAGCATTAATTGAAAAATGGCATAACCAAGATCGCTTACAATATGCGATAACCCCTCGCTTTGCTCCTACTTGTTCACAACAACAATTAGCGAAAGCAGGGCAGTTATTAGCCGAATATCCTGATGTTTATATGCATACTCATTTATGTGAAAACAAAAATGAAATTGCTTGGGTGCAAGAGTTATTTCCGCAAAGTAAAAATTACCTTGATGTATACGACCAAGCAAAATTACTTGGCAAGCGCAGTGTTTTTGCCCATGGCGTACATTTACATGAGGAAGAATGTCAGCGATTAGCTGAAACAGATTCAGCTATTGCCTTTTGTCCTGCTTCTAATTTGTTTTTAGGTAGTGGTTTGTTTGACTTAAAACAAGCAGAGCAGCATAAAATAAAAGTGGGTTTAGGTACTGATATTGGCGCAGGTACAACGTTTTCAATTCTTAGAAATATGAATGAAGCGTATAAAATACAACAATTGCGTGGTGAAAAACTTGATCCCTTTAAAGCCTTTTATTTAGCAACTTTAGGTGGCGCAACTGCACTAGATTTACACCATAAAATTGGTAGCTTTACGCAAGGTAAAGAGGCCGATTTTATTGTGCTTGATTATCAGGCAACACCATTAATGAAAAAACGCATTGCACATTGTAAATCGTTAACTGAAAAATTATTTGTATTAGCCATGTTAGGTGATGAACAACATGTGGCGCATACCTATGTATTAGGTGAAAAAGTATAAATTTAAAAATAAGGAACAACCTATGGACGCCTATTTAAACGAATGGCTTAACTTAATTATCCGCTTTGCCCATTTAATAACGGGAATTGCGTGGGTCGGTGCTTCATTTTATTTTGTTTGGCTTGATAATCATTTAGAAACACCACCACAAGAAAAAGCAGATAAAGGCATAAAAGGTGATTTGTGGGCAATTCATGGTGGTGGTTTTTATGAAGTGGCTAAATATCAATTAGCACCACCACAAATTCCAGCCAATTTACATTGGTTTAAATGGGAAGCATACACCACATGGATCACAGGGTTCTTATTATTGTCCTTAATGTTTTATGTTGGTGCCGATACTTATTTAATTGATAAAAATGTTGCCGATTTAAGCCAATTCCAAGCAATTGCTTATGGTGTAGGTTCAATTATTGTTGGTGTCGGCTGTTATGAAATTTTGGTGCGCACTAAGCTTAAAGATCACGGCTTAATTTTAGGATTGATTTTACTTATTTTAATAACCGCACTTTCGTATGGACTAACACAAGTATTTAGTGCTCGCGGTGCTTATATGCACATTGGCGCTATTATTGGCACTATGATGGCGGGTAATGTGTTTTTCGGTATTATCCCAGCGCAAAAAGCCTTAGTTGCAGCCGTTGAAAAGGGCGAAGCACCTGATGCTAGTTATGGTTTAAATGCCAAACTCCGTTCTACTCATAATACCTACACTACCTTACCCATCATCTTTATAATGATCAGTAATCATTATCCGATCACTTATAATCATGAATATAACTGGTTAGTGTTAGTGGCAATTATTTTGATCACCGCAGCTATTCGCCAATATTTTGTATTACGTCATTTTGGTAAACAAAAGCCAATGATTTTAGTTGGCGCTATTGCTGCTTTAATTGCGCTTGCTTATGCGATTGCTCCGCAAAAACTAACGTTAACTGAAGCTGAAAAATCACAAAAAATAACCAATACGCAAGTGCAAACCATTATTGAGCAGCGTTGTAGTGCTTGTCATTCATCATCGCCAAGCGATGCTGTTTTTAAAGTAGCACCAGCAGGCGTAATGTTTAATTCGCTTGATGATATTAAGCGTTGGGCGCCACGCATTAAAGCGCGCAGTGTTGACGCGAGTGATATGCCGTTTATGAATAAAACACAAATGACTAAACAAGAACGCAGAATTTTGGCATTATGGCTGACGCAATTAAATAGCTAATTATTTAATTAACTTAGTATTAATAAAGCTGAGTAATTAATAAAGAGAGAATGTCTTTTGTCTAAAGAAAAATCAGTTGATGGCGCAATTCGCCAGAAAAACAAGCAAAAAATATTAACGGCGGCTAAACAAGAATTCGTCACTTATGGTTTTAAAGGTGCGTCAATCAAACGTATTGCCGAACGAGCAGGGCTACCACGAGCAAATATTCATTACTATTTCGAAAATAAAGATGATTTGTATCAGCAATTATTAAGTGAAATTTTAACTCTATGGAATAGCAGTTACGACACGCTAAATAGTGAACATAGTGCTAAAGAATCATTAACTGCTTATATTCGCGCTAAAGTGATGTATTCAAAAGAAGATCCTGATGCGTCACGGATCTTTGCCAGCGAAATTATTCATGGTGCACCACACTTAAAAAACTATCTCAGTGATGAATTTAAAGTGTGGGTACAAAGTAAAGTGGCCGTTATTCAAGGTTGGATAGACGACGGGCAACTTAATGCCATTAACCCTCATCATTTGTTATTTCTAATTTGGGGTGCTACCCAACATTATGCAGATTTTAGTGTGCAAGTAACCTCAGCAATGGATAAAAATGAATTGTCTGAGCAAGATTTTGAAGACGTGGTTGAGTCATTAACTACAATAATATTAACCGGTTGTGGTCTGTAAACACAGTTTAAAAAATAGGAAACATCAATGCAAGCAATAGACAATAACTTACCTTTAGTGGATTTACATCGCCATTTAGACGGTAATATTCGTCCACAAACCGTGTGGGAACTTGCTAATGAA
This sequence comes from Gammaproteobacteria bacterium, assembly GCA_002401725.1. Lineage (GTDB taxonomy): Bacteria > Pseudomonadota > Gammaproteobacteria > Enterobacterales > Alteromonadaceae. The sequence continues at coordinate 23,512 of NVTW01000013.1, read as the reverse complement.
TTTGCTATTACTTTACCTGAGACGAGTTTTAATGCGTTTATTCCGCATGTACAAATAATAACACAAGAAGCTGATTTACTTGCTTTTTTAAAAAAACTTGATTGGGGCGTTTCAGTATTAGGTAATTTAGATGCTTGTAAACGCGTCGCCTTTGAGAATGTTGAAGATGCATTTAATGCTGGCCTAGATTACGCAGAATTGCGCTTTTCTCCTTATTACATGGCAATGGCGTATAAATTACCTATTGCCGATGTGGTTGCCGCTGTGGTTGATGGTGTAAAAGCTGGTATGAAACTATTTGCAGTGCAAATAAAACTTATTGGTATTTTAAGCCGTACCTTTGGTGTTGAAAATTGCACCGCCGAACTCAATGGTTTGCTAACTCATAAAAACGATTTAGTGGCGATTGATTTAGCTGGAGATGAATATAATTTTTCTGGTACATTATTTGTAGATCATTTTAAACAAGTACGTGATGCCGAGCTACAATGCACTATTCATGCAGGTGAAGCAGCCGGTGCAGTAAGCGTTTGGCAAGCCATAAACGAACTTGGTGCCACCCGAATAGGCCACGGTGTTAAAAGTGGTGAAGATCCCAAGTTGCTTGAATACATGGCAAAACATAATGTCTCCATCGAATCTTGCCTTACGTCAAATTTTCAAACGGGTACTGTCAACGATTTATCTCAACATCCGCTTAAAGGTTTTTTAGCGGCGGGTGTCATTGCTTGCTTAAATACTGACGATCCCGCGGTTGAAGGTATTGAAATAGAAAATGAATATAAAGTAGCTCAACAACAACTAGGTTTTAATCAAAAGCAGCTTAGTCAGTTACAAGAAAATGGCTTGAAAATGGCATTTTTATCAGAGAGTGAAAAAAAACAGTTGTTAGTTAAAAAGTCACGTGGTTAATACAAATATCATTTAATTCAAGTTGTTATTCCATATATTCCTTAATATCATTGCATATTCATCTCGTTATTCCTGATATGATAGCTAAGAATTCGCTGTGTAATTCAACGTAATATACTTAGATAATATCAAAAGGAAATTCTGATGAAACTCAGTGATAAAATTAAACAATTAAGAAATAGTGCTAATTTAACTCAACCTGAACTTGCTCAAGCGGCAGGTATTGAGCAATCGTACTTATCTAAATTAGAAAATGACAAAGGCTCACCCTCGTTTGAGGTGATCAGCAAACTTGCTGCAGCACTTAATACCGATGCTATGGCTATAATCGAAGCGCTAGATGCAATATATGTGAAAGAAAACCTAGCTCATATCCCCGAAATAGCCGCTAAAGCCACCGAAATTCGTATAGCCAAAAAGCAAAAAGAAAAGAGTGGCTTTATAAAAGCTGCGGTGATGATTGTTTTCGGCCTAGCATTTGTGTTGTTAGGTTCTGCTAAAACTGTTTTTTCAGAATATACTTATGAGTATTATTCTAAAGGTGTTTTAAAAAAAGGGGAGTCACTTCATCAATTCAGCAAAGGCTTAAATTTTGATATTGATAAATCGGCAAAACAATATGAGCAACGCCGTATCAACAATAAATCACGTATTGATGAAAGACTTATACTTATCAATGAATATAAAGGGCAAGAATTTATTGAAAATATACCTGAAGGACGACGTATATATCGCTTAGAAAATAAAACTGATTCAACTCATCATTATAATGATTTTATCGTCGTTTTAGGTATGGTGTTACTTATCTCCGGCGGCTTTATGATGAGTTACGTTTATAAATATAAAGATTAACTTTGTACCTATGAATTATCATGCCTATGCGGCTAACTCATCTATTTACATGCCTATGCAGATAACTCAGGTATTTATTATAATCGTCATCTTCGAGACGTTTTTATCGAAGATCTCTTGTTTTTTGACGTAGATCCCCGCTTAAAAGACTGCGGGGATGACGATCCTAAACCAATTACATGGGCATGATTAACAATTTTTTTGAGAAAAAAAACTTCTTCTACACTGGTTTCAAATACAGCTGCCAGCGTTAATGCTAATGCCACCGATGGTGTATAAACACCACGTTCTAAAGTGTTAATGGTTTTGCGTGACACACCTGCTTTTAAAGCAAGTTGTGCTTGCGTTAAATCAAACTTAGCGCGCCAAACCTTTAAATGATTGCCAACATCATCACTCATTCTTGCTGTTCCAAAATAGCGTAAGCGATCACGCTGGCTAATACAGTGACAACTAGCGTGGTATGGGCGACTAAATTAGCACTAATTAGTGTTGTCTCAGTATAAATAAAGGCATCAGCTACAGTTGATATTGCCAAAAATAACGCCGAAGTTGCAATACTTGCGGTAAAACCGTACGCCATCGATTTATTTTTAAGTGAGCATGATCTTTCATCATTTATCATTGGATTTAATTCTGGATGTTTTTTAAGTAATTTACTGACTTTAAATAAGTTATTTAAATGCCAAAGACTCCCTAATGTCCCTAAGATCAGTAATACGCCAAAAAAATAATAAACATAAGTATTCATTGCCGTTGAAAAATATTTAGTCATAATCCAGCCTAGTTGCCAGCTACTAAAATAGTAAATAAAAACTAATAACGTTGCTCTGCGTTTGTTTTCTAATATTTCTATTGCTGCTATTTGTGAATTTTCATTAGTGTTCATTTTTGTAACTCTTAATTATCAAAATGTAACTCAAAGGTTACTTTACGATCCGTGGCATGTCAAATTAATTGTTTAAATAAAATGCAATAACTCGCATTTTAGCATTGGTGCAAATGCTGGTAAAAGAACTCATTTCTAAAAGTTTAAATAAAAAATTACCAAATGGTCAAAAAATACTTGCTAAGCATTTGTGCTCAAGCTAGGATTTAGTCAACAGTATAAAAAACAAACTTAAAATCTGTTAGCAAAGCGAGGAAGTATGACTAAGTTGAAGTGTGGTTTGATCCAAATGTCACTCAAGGTTGATAGTTCAGCCAGTGTTGAAGAAATTCGTCAAGGGATGATCGCCGCGCATATCCCGTTAATTGAATCGGCCGCTAAGCAAGGCGTGCAAGTATTATCTTTTCAAGAAGTGTTTACCCAACCTTATTTTTGCCCAAGTCAAGATAAAAAATGGTACGCCAGTGCTGAAAAAATTCCGCAAGGGCCCACCACACAACTTATGCAACAACTCGCTAAAAAACATAATATGGTTATAGTAGTACCTATTTATGAAGAAGACATTACCGGTGTTTATTACAACACTACTGCGGTTATTGATGCGGATGGTTCATTTTTAGGTAAATATCGTAAAAATCATATTCCGGATACGGCGCCTGGTTTTTGGGAAAAGCTTTATTTTAAACCGGGTAATTTAGGTTATCCGGTATTTGACACCGCTTATTGTAAATTAGGCGTCTATACTTGTTACGATCGTCATTTTCCAGAAGGGTGGCGCGCTTTAGCTCTTAATGGCGCTGAATATATCGTTAACCCCTCAGCGACAGTTACCGGTAAAAGTAAATATTTATGGGAGTTAGAGCAACCGGCTGCTGCGGTAGCTAATGGCGTATTTATTGGCGCGATTAATCGTGTTGGTAAAGAAGCACCGTGGGATGACAACATGGGTGAATTTTATGGCTCAAGTTATATCGTTAACCCCTTAGGTGAAATTGTCGCGCAAGCGAGTTCAGATCAAGATGAATTGTTAGTACATGAAATTGATTTAGCTTTGATTAAAGAGGTACGCAATGGCTGGCAGTTCTTCCGTGATCGTCGTCCAGACAGTTATCAGGATCTAACGGATAAATAATAACTATACTCAATCAAATATAAAAATTATAAAAAGAAGGCTGGTATGGAACAAGTAAAATCAACGGTAAAACAAGTGGGCGAATTTTATGAATTGTCATTGGCGGATGACGTAAAAAAGAGTGCTTGTTTTAATGACGATATTGCCCCCACAAAAGTAGCACAACGTAGTTGGAATAAATGGAATGTTGCCGCACTTTGGGTCGGTATGGCTATTTGTGTACCTACTTATACGTTAGGTGGCGTGTTAACCAGTTATTTTGGCTTAAGTGTTGGCGAAGCGCTAATAACTATTTTAGTTGCTAATATTGTGGTACTCATTCCACTAACCTTAAATGCTTTTGCTGGCACTAAATACGGTATTCCCTTTCCAGTGTTATTACGATCTTCTTTTGGCATTACCGGCTCAAATATTCCTTGTTTAATACGAGCTTTAGTTGCCTGTGGTTGGTTTGGTATACAAACGTTATTTGGCGGTATCGCTATTCATATTTTATTGTCGAATATTATTCCCAGTTGGCAAAACCTTGGTGGTACCGGCGAAGTGTTCGGCTTTTTTATATTCTTAATTGCCAATCTTTATATTGTCATTAAAGGCTCTGAATCAATTAAGATACTCGAAACTGTCGCCGCCCCGCTATTACTTGCTGTCAGTGTTGGTTTAATGTTTTGGGCATACCCACAAATTTCTATTACCGAACTTTTCGCAAAACCTGCGAGTCGTCCTGAAGGTGCTTCTTTTTGGGGATACTTTTTTGGTGGTTTAACCGCGATGGTTGGTTTTTGGGCAACGCTTTCGTTAAATATTCCTGACTTTAGCCGTTATGTTAAATCACAAAAAGATCAAATAATAGGACAAATAGTAGGATTACCGTTGACTATGCTGTTTTTTGCCTCATTAGGTGTGATATTAACTGCTGCTTCAACAACTTTAGTGGGCGAGACTATTTCTGATCCGATTAATTTAATCGGTAAAATTCAAAGCCCATTGTGGGTGATCATCGCGATGGTTTTTATCATTATCGCTACACTATCAACTAATACTGCCGCCAATATTGTTTCACCAACTAATGATTTTCAAAACATTGCTCCGAAAAAAATAAATCAAACTAAAGGTGTGCTTTTAACGGGGTTGATTGGCGTGTTGTTAATGTTGTGGGAGTTATTAAAGAAACTCCATTGGGTTGAATCAGACGTAAGTGTAGAAGCCATGTATACCGGCTGGTTACTAGGTTATTCCAGTTTACTTGGTCCTATCGCCGGTATCATGGTGGTAGATTACTTTATTATTAAAAAACAACAGCTTGATTTAGTTGAGTTATATATAGCTGATGGTAAATATTCAGGCATGAATATCGCAGGATTATCAGCCTTTGCTTTACCGGTATTGTTGACTATTTTAGCGCTATCTAACGATAGTTTACTGTGGTTTTATCAATATGGTTGGTTTACCGGATCCATTTTAGGTGGTGTGCTTTATTATTTATTTGCACGTAAACAAATAATAAGCACTGTAGTTAATGAACCAATAGCTGATGCTAATTCATAAGTTAATTTAAAAATTAGTTCGAAATAAAAGGAACAATAAGATGGCAACTGTAATTCGCGGCGGCACTGTGGTTAATGCCGATGTAAGCGTTAAAACTGATGTTTATTTAGATGGCGGTAAAATTCAAGCAATCGGTGTTGATTTAGACGTGCCAGCAGGCACAAAAGTGATTGATGCTGGTGGTCAATATATTATGCCCGGTGGTATTGATCCACATACGCATATGCAATTACCTTTTATGGGCACAGTAGCTAGTGAAGATTTTTATACCGGCACTGCCGCAGGCTTAGCTGGCGGAACGACCAGTATTATCGATTTTGTTATTCCGTCACCGCAACAACCCTTAATGGATGCCTATAACCAGTGGCAAGAATGGGCGCAAAAATCGGCAGCAGATTATTCTTTTCATGTGGCGGTAACTTGGTGGGATGACAGTGTTTATAAAGACATGGGTGAATTAGTTAACCAGCATGGTGTGAATAGCTTTAAACACTTTATGGCCTATAAAAATGCCATCATGGCAGATGATGAAATTTTAGTGAATAGCTTTCGTCGCTGTATTGAATTAGGGGCTATGCCAACGGTTCATGCCGAAAATGGTGAATTGGTTTTTCAACTACAAAAAGAAATGTTAGCACGTGGCATAACTGGGCCAGAAGGGCATCCGCTATCAAGACCACCAGCGGTTGAAGGTGAGGCTACCAACCGTGCGATAAAAATTGCTGAAGTGATGGAATTGCCGCTTTATGTGGTGCATGTTTCGTGTAAAGACTCTCTTGATGCGATCACTAAAGCGCGTAATGAAGGTCAGCGAGTTTATGGTGAGTGTTTAGCTGGGCACTTATTAATTGATGACAGTGTTTATCGCAATGAAAATTTTGAATTTGCAGCAGCGCATGTGATGAGCCCGCCATTTCGTGAAAAAAAACATCAGGCAGCATTATGGCAAGGTTTACAAAGCGGTAATTTACAAACCACCGCGACTGATCATTGTTGTTTTTGTGCCGATCAAAAAGCAGTGGGTAAAGATGATTTTAGTTTGATCCCTAATGGTACGGCTGGTGTTGAAGACCGAATGGCAGTGCTGTGGGATGCCGGTGTTAACAGTGGCCGTTTAACCATGAATGAGTTTGTTGGGGCAACTTCTGCTAATGCCGCAAAAATATTTAATATTTATCCTCGCAAAGGTTCTATTTCAGTGGGTGCTGATGCAGATATTGTTATTTGGGATCCAGAGGGTACGCGAACTATTTCAGCGAAAACGCATCATCAAAATATTGATTTTAATATTTTTGAAGGTCGCACCGTCAAAGGTATTCCATCACATACCTTTAGTAATGGTAATTTAGTGTGGTTAAATGGTGATTTACGTGCCGAGCGCGGCGCAGGTAATTATATTAAACGTCCGGCTTTTACTGCTGGTTTTAAGGCAAGCAGGCTTAATTCTGAGCAACATAAAGCAACGGCGGTTAAGCGTAATTAATATTGTTATAGTTGTCACCCTCGAGATATTTTAATCAAAGTTCTAGGGCTTATAGCGGTAGATCCCCGATAAAACATTCGGGGATGACGGCGCACATATATAGGATAGCTGAGCATATACTCCAGAAAAACGGGTATACCCATACCACCTGAATGCTGCATCTTCAGGTGAATGATTATATATCTTAATTTTTCAATTCTTTTCTATACTCAAATGATTAAATAACGATCAATAATTATTTTTGTCCTTTTGGTCAAAAAATGATTGGCAATTGCAAAATTACTTGCTATGTTATTTTTACCAGTTGGTAAAATAATTAAATAAAAAGTAAAGTAGTATCTATACTTGTACCTATAAAAAATTAATTAGCAGGAAGAAATGACACATTTATCAAGCAAACAAGCTAAGCAATATGAACATATTAACGAGCAACAACTTGCTGAGTTAATGGCGCAAGCCGCCAGTGTGCGTGATGCTGCTTGGGGTAAAACCATGACTTATTCCCGCAAAGTATTTATTCCGCTAACTAATTATTGTCGTGATGAATGTAAATATTGCACCTTTGTAAAACGCCCCGGCGATGTTAATGCCAATATTATGACCCCAGCACAAGTGCTATCTGTTGCTAAACAAGGGCAAGTATTAGGTTGTAAAGAAGCACTATTTAGTTTGGGTGAAAAGCCAGAATTACGTTATCGTGAGGTGCGTCAAGCGCTAAAAGCATTAGGTTATAACAGCATGGTTGATTATCTTGTTGCTATGTGTGATTTGGTGGTCGCACAAACAACGCTTATTCCTCATGTAAATGCCGGTAATTTAACCGCCGCAGAATTTAGTCAACTTAAAGCGGTTAGTGGCAGCATGGGCTTGATGCTGGAGTCGGTTAGCGATGAATTACATAACAAAGGCGCGGCACATTTTGCTTGTCCTGACAAAATTCCTGCCTTGCGACTTGAAACGATTAAACAAGCGGGTTTGCAACATATTCCTTTTACTACCGGTATTTTAATTGGTATTGGCGAAACTTGGGCGGATAGAGTTGATAGCTTAGTTGCAATTAACCAGTTACAGCAAAAACAGGGTCATATTCAAGAAGTGATCGTGCAAAATTTTTGTGCCAAGCCTGATACCGAAATGGCAAATCATCCAGAACCAAGCATAACCGATATGTTGAAAACCTTAGCTGTGGCACGATTAATACTCGATCCTGCTATTAGTTTACAAGCGCCACCAAATTTACAGCAAAACCATGCTGATTATATTGCCGCAGGGATCAATGATTGGGGTGGAATTTCTCCACTGACCCAAGATTTTATTAACCCAGATAATGCTTGGCCGCAAATTAATAATTTAGCAAAAAGTTGCCAACAACAAGGCTTTACATTACAAGAGCGCTTGACGGTGTACCCTAAATACTTTTCAAAAAAATCTGAGCAGTTAAGTGATGTAAGTCAGCAGTTTGTGCGTTCACGGTTGATCGCTATGGCACGTATTGATGGCTTAGCACAGCAGCAAGTTGTGCAATGCGACCATAATGAATCGATTAATGAAAAGATAAATAAATCGCTCAATGAAAAAATTAATGAAAAAATTGTTGAGGTTAGTTAATGAATAACCTTATGCAAAATGCCAGTTTTGATGTTCAACAAATATTAGCTAAAGCACTCAATAATATTGATGTTAGTGTTGATGAAGCGATCTGCTTATTTGCAACAACGGGTGATGATTTAAGCGCGGTAGTTAAGGTAGCTAATGAATTACGTCAGCGTGTAGTTGGCAATAAAGCCAGCTTTGTGATCACGCGTAATATTAATTTTACCAATGTTTGTAATATGGGCTGTAAATTTTGTGGTTTTGCAAAACGTAAAAATGAAGTTGGCGCTGAATTATTGTCGATGGACGAAATTGTACTGCGCGCCCAACAAGCTTGGGACAGAGGTGCCAGTGAAGTTTGTATTCAAGGCGGCTTACATCCTGATATTAAAGGCGATCATTATCGTAACATTGTTCTCGCCATAAAAAAACAGCTGCCAGACCTTCATATTCATGCCTTTTCACCGTTTGAAATTTGGTATGGCGCACTGAAATCACGTTTAAGTTATCGAGAATTTATTCAAGATCTTATCGACTGTGGTTTAGGTTCAATGCCGGGCACCGCCGCTGAAATTTTAGATGTTGAGATCAGAAAACAGCTCACTAAAGATAAATTAAAAACCGAACAATGGATTGATATAATCACCATCGCGCATCAACTTGGTTTACCGACTACAGCAACCATAATGTATGGTCATATCGATCAACCAAAACATTGGGCGGAGCATTTAAATACTATTCGTACTATTCAACAACAAACTGGCGGCTTTACTGAGTTTGTGCCGTTAGGTTTCGTCCATTACGAATCGCCACTTTTTACCAATTCTAAATATAAAAATGACTTAAAATTTAATGTTCGTGCGGGGCCAACTGCCGATGAAAACCTAAAAATGCACGCGATTTCACGTATTATGCTCAATGGCTGGATTGATAATATTCAAGCCTCTTGGGTTAAATTAGGCCCAGATTATGCCAAACAAATGTTAGCGGCTGGCGTCAACGATTTGGGTGGTACCTTAATGAATGAAAGTATTACCCGTGCCGCTGGCGGTAAACATGGCCAAGAAATTTTACCTGAGCAAATGGTGGCAATGATCGCCTCAACAGGGCGAGAACCAATGCGCCGCAATACTTTGTATCAACCTTTAGAAAGCTTTGCTGCTGATAATACTCAAATTCCTTGTCACAGTATTGTTGGTGAACAATTTAGTGAGGAACTGCATTATGAAGCCTAAAAATACCAAGTATTTTGCACTTAAAAGTCAGTCGCCAAATATTGTTTTACTTTGTGGTGGCGTTGGTGGTACTAAACTTGCCGAAGGCTTTTATCACAGTAAGTATCGAGATAATCTAAAAATTATCGGTAATGTTGCTGATGATCAAGAGTTTCATGGTCTTTGGGTTTCTCCTGATATTGATACGCTAACTTACACCTTGGCAGATGTTATTAATAAAGAGCAAGGTTGGGGACGCGCGGACGAAAGCACGAATACATTATCGGCGTTAAAACAGCTCGGTGTCGATACTTGGATGTTTTTAGGCGATAAAGATTTTGCCACCCATATTTATCGTACTGAGCAACGAAAAAAAGGTGTACTGCCTGAAAAAATTGCCGAAGCAATCGCACGTCAACTCGGTGTTAAAGTACCGATTTTATTGCCAACTAATGATGTCATTCAAACCAGAGTTCAAACAAAAGTTCAAACAGTAATTGATACTGAGGAAACATGGCTGCCTTTTCAAGATTATTTTGTTAAACACCAATGCAAGCCTGAAATCAAAAGTATTGAGATATCGGGTATTAAGCAGGCTAGGGCTACCAATGCCGCATTAGAGGCAATTAAGGATGCCGATATTATTATTATTGCGCCAAGTAATCCCGTGGTGAGTATTGCACCGATCATAGAAATTCCGCAAATTAAACAAGCATTACAACAAAGCTCTGCGCAAGTTGTTGCGGTATCACCATTTTTTAAAGGTAAAACTGTTAAAGGGCCTGCGGATAAAATGATGCTGGCGATGGGCTATGAAAATTCAAATGTTGGTTTGCTCGATTTTTATCAGCAAGCAAGTGGTTTAAATGAAGCCGATAACTTGATTAATTTTTTAATTATTGATCAAAACGATAGTGCTGATTGTGATCACCTCGCGCTTGGCGTTAAGCAGGTAATGGCAATTAATACCTTAATGAATAACCGGCAAGAGAAAATTAATTTAGCTGAATCGTTAATGACATTAACGGGGTTTGCCGGAAACCCAGTTGAGCAACGAAAAAATATCGCGGAGCAATATTTATGATCAATATTGTTATCCCAATGAAAAATCCGTTAATGAGTAAACAGCGTTTAAGCAGTGTTTTTGATCAAAATCAACGCCACGATATTGCTTTAACACTATTTATAAATAGCTTAGTTTTTTTTCAACAATACTTTCAACAACATCATGTTTTAGTGGTAACCGATAGCAAACAAATTGCTCAATTGAGTCGTGAGCATGGCGCGAGTGTCTTATTTGAATTACAACAAGGTTTAAATCATGCAGTTAAGTCAGCAGCCATGTGGAGTGAATGTTTTGATTTTAGTTCGCAGTTGCTTATTCCTGCCGATATTGCCGAGCTTGACGTTAAAGAGATCTCGGCAATACTAACCAGTCAACAATACTTAAATCATCAGTTACAGGCAGTAACTATTTGTCCATCAAAAGACAATGGTACAAATGCTTTGTTAACGACTCCACCGTCTATTATTGAATTTGGCTATGGACTTGATTCTGCCGATGTTCATCAACAAAATGCTAATCAACAACGGGTTGATTGTTTGCGTTTACATCTTGAAAAACTATCAATTGATGTTGATTTTCCTGAAGATTTACCAGCATTGAAAATAATTCAATTTAAAAGGCGTGCCTAATGACGAATTCAATTTCAATGTTTGCCATTAATAATATTCCTGATATTCAATCTGATGATGACTTAGCGGCTATTTTAATTTCGTGCCTTGGTGAAAGTGGATTACAAGATGGTGATATCGTCGTTATTGCCCATAAAGTAGTGTCAAAAGCAGAGGGGAAAATTGTTCATTTAAAGGATGTTATCCCAAGTGAACAAGCGATAAAACTCGCTGAGCAAGTGAATAAAGATCCGCGCAAGGTTGAAGTGGTTTTACGGGAATCAAAGCAAGTGGTTAAGGTAAGAAAATTACCGCACAGAGATGAAGGCTTGATCATTACTGAGCATAAACTCGGCTTTATTTGCGCGAACTCAGCGGTGGATGAATCTAATACTGAGCATCCTGATACGGTTATTTTATTGCCTAAAGATCCTGATAACAGCGCGCGCTTAATACGACAGCGTTTAGAACAAGTTTATGGCGGTAATATTGGTGTGGTGATCACCGACACTTTTGGTCGTCCGTGGCGCATGGGTTTAGTTAACGTAGCTATTGGTTTAGCAGGCGTACCGTCACAAGTGAGTCTAATTGGCGAGCAAGATGCTTATGGACGAGAATTATCGGTAACGGTATCAGCTTTAGCTGATGAATTAGCCGCCGCCTCAGGTTTATTAATGAGTAAAAGCGGTAAGAAGCCGGCATTAGTTTTTAGAGGTGTTGACTGGCAAGTACAAATAAGTTCAGCACAAGATTTATTACGACCCGTACAGGAGGATTTATTTAGATGAGCGAACAAACCCCAGAACAAAATCAAGAACCAATTCAAGAGCAAGCACAAGAGCAAACTATCGCTATTATTGGTGGTACAGGGCCGCAAGGGCAAGGGTTAGCGCTGCGTTTTGCTCTCGCTGGTGTAAAAGTAGTAATAGGTTCTCGTGGTGCTGAACGTGCTGCTGATATTGCCGATGAACTTAATCAGCGTTTAGTAAATGAAACTAATAGTGAACAATTTACGAAAATTTCAGGTAAAGATAATATATCTGCGGTAGAGGCAGCAAGCCAACTTGTTATCTTAGCTGTGCCATATAGTGCGCACCATGCGACGTTAAACGATATTAAATTTGGTTTAGTAAGCAAAATTTTAATCGATATCGTAGTGCCATTAGCCGAAGGTAATCCTAAAGCAGTTACTATGCCGGTTGAAGGTTCAGCCACCGAAGCAGCACAAGTGTTATTAGGTGATGAAATACCTGTCGTTGGTGCATTGCATAATGTTTCGGCGCATACCTTAAATGCACTCGATAAAACGATTAATTGCGATATTTTAGTGTGTGGTAATGATATGCCAGCTAAAAAACAAGTGATTGCTTTGATCAAATTATTGGGTGTAAGTGCGTATAACGTGGGGCCGGCATATAACGCGCGTTGTGTTGAAGCGATCACCCCGATGCTAATTCGTTTAAATATTTCTAAAGCGGTACCATTTAAAAATGCCGGCATTAAAATTTGGGCACCGTAAATTTATTGATAAATCAATCGTAGGTTGGAATTTATTCCAACAAAAAAACACAAATTAAAAAACAAAGAAGGAAGATTAAAATGAAATTTGGTATCACTTTTAAAGGCTTTGTTAGCCCAGACCGTGCAAGAGCATTAGTTAAACAAGCTGAAGCTGCCGGCTTTACCCATTGCTGGTTTTATGACTCACATATATTGTGGCGTGAAAGTTTTGTCGCTATGGCGATGTGCATGGAACATACGAAAAAAATGAGTTTTGGCCCTTGTGTTACTAACCCTAACTCGCGTGATTGGTCAGTAGCCGCAAGCTTATTTGGAAGTTTAGCATTGCAAAGTAATGGTCGTTTTCATATTGGTTTAGGCCGTGGTGATAGTGCGATGCGTGTTATGGGTAAAAAGCCGGCTAACCTCGCGCGTTTAGCAGAATTTACGACCAAAGTTAAAGCGATGGTGCGTGGTGAAGAAGTTCAATATGGTGAATCTCCAGAACCAGTAAAATTACCTTGGGCAGTTGGTTATGAATTACCTGTTTATGTGGCAGCTTATGGACCTAAAGCCTTGAAAACTGCGGGTGAAGTGGGTGATGGTGTGGTTTTACAAATTGCTGAACCACAGTTAGTTAAGTGGTTTGCTGAGCAAGCGCTTAACGCCGGTAAGGCTGCGGGGCGCGATATGTCAAACTATGAAGTTATTGCTTCTGCGCCTGCTTATTTTGGTGAAATGGATTATTGTGTTGAACAAACTAAGTGGTTCCCTGCAATGGTGGGTAATCATGTTGCCGATATTGTTGAAAAATATGGTTCTGAATCAGGTTTAGTACCAAAAAGTTTAACCTCATATATTGAAAAACGTCGTGGTTACGATTATTCAAAGCATGGTCAAAGTGACAATCCCTATTTAGATTTTATTACCCCTGATGTCGTTGAAAGTTTTAGTGTGCTAGGAAACGTTGATCAACATATTGCAAAACTAAAAGAGTTAGAGGAAGTTGGTACCACGCAATTTAATATTTACCTTGATAGTGGTGATGAAGAATTGATCATTGAACAATATGGTAAACATATTATTCCAACTTTTAGTCAATAAAGGTTTGGAGGAACAAATTATGACAACTAAATACGTGAAAAAAATTAATGGTCAACGTTTGTGGGATAGCCTCATGGACATGGCTAAAATTGGCGCGACAAAAAAAGGTGGTGTTTGTCGCCTAGCGTTAACCGATTTAGATAAACAAGCGCGTGATTTATTTATTAGCTGGTGTAAAGCGCAAAATTGCACCATAAAAATAGATAAAATGGGCAATATTTTTGCTCGTCGTGCTGGCACTGATGATAGCTTACCGCCTGTGGTAATGGGCAGTCATATCGATAGCCAACCAACCGGCGGTAAATTTGATGGCATTTATGGCGTACTTTCGGGCTTAGAAGTTATTCGCAGCTTAAACGAACACAATATTGATACTTTACATGCGGTCGAGGCATCTGTGTGGACAAATGAAGAAGGCTCACGTTTTCCACCTGCGATGGTAGCTTCGGGTGTGTTTGCAGAAGTATTCGATCTTGACTATGGCTTAAGCCGTGCTGATCTCGATGGAATTACTATGGGTGAAGAATTAAAACGTATTGGTTATGCTGGTCAAGAAGAAGTTGGCAAGCGTGAACTTAAAGCGTTTTTTGAAGCACACATTGAACAAGGCCCCATTTTAGAAGATGAAGAAAAAACTATCGGCGTAGTCACTGGCGCGCAAGGTCAACGCTGGTATGAGGTAACGCTAACAGGTGTTGAATCTCACGCTGGGCCAACACCGATGTTAAGTCGTAAAGATGCGCTGTTAGGTGCGGCTAAAATCACGACTTTAGTCAATGACATTGGTCTTGAACATTTGCCTAATGCTTGTGCAACAGTCGGTTTGATGCAAGTAATGCCTAATTCACGCAATGTTATTCCTGGCGAAGTGTTTTTTACTATCGATTTTAGACATCCTGATGATGAAGTTTTGCTGAAAATGGATGCTAAACTCCGTGAAATGAGTGAGGAAATTGCAAATGATTTAGGCTTAACTATGCAGTTTGAACAAATTTGGCATTCGCCAGCAGTTCACTTTGATCAACGTTGTGTTGAGTCAGTAGCGAATGCTGCAGAGGCTTCGGGTTATAGTGCTCGCCGTATAGTTAGTGGAGCAGGGCATGATGCTTGTTATATTGCTCGTGTTGCGCCAACGGCAATGGTATTTGTGCCGTGTGAAAATGGTATTAGTCACAATGAAGCGGAAAATGCCACCCCAGAAGATATTGCTGCGGGTTGCGATGTATTGTTTCAAGCGGTATTAGCGCAAGCGATTGTTCAATAGATTAAAACAAAACATTGGCAATGTACTTAGCTCAGGATCGTCATTCCCGCAGTTTTTTTAGCGGGGATCTCTGTCAAAAAACATGAAATCTTCGATAAAAGCTTCTCGAAGATGACGATTATAATCAATATCTTAGTTATCTGCATAGGTATAAAGTGAAAAGTATTTTTGTGTTTTCTACAATGTTTCTTGCTGCGACAATTCTTGATGCAGGACAATATGCTCCTGCATTGTCTAGGAAATTACATCCATGTAACGTAAGCTTCAACCTATATTTTTAGTCCTATGCCTTTCAAGATCACCTGACACAAAAAATCTCCTGCTTTATCAAAATCTTGTTCAGTTAACTTGTCTTTATTAAGCACTAGTTGAATTTGGGTAGAAAAATCTGCATAAGTTTGCGTAGAAGCCCAGATCATAAAAAACAAATGATAAGGGTCAATAACATCTATTTTTCCATCTGCTATCCATTGCTTGACTAAATCAACATCGGCTTGTAATTTTTTATTCAAATTATTACTTAAATAATCGCCAATGTGTGGTGCACCATTAATAATTTCGTTAGCAAAAACTTTTGAGCCATTGGGATGCGTTTGCGAAATTTTTAATTTATCACGAATATAATGCTTCAGCTTTTCTGCTGGGCTATCACCTTCTTGATTTAATAAATTTAATTTATCTAACCAAATATTGAGAATATTTTCTAATACCGCACGATAAAGTTTATCTTTGCTGGAAAAATAATAGAGTAAATTTTGTTTCGATATACCAGTATGCTTAGCAATTTTTTCAACAGTTGCACCGGTATAACCATACGAAGCAAAAATAAATTCAGCACTGTTTAATATTTTTTCTTCATGAGCAATTCTTGTTTTTGAACGTCGACGTGGTTTACTTGGTTCGGCAGTATTATCATTTAACGGTTTAGTCATGTTTTAGCAAAAATGGTTATTTAAGGACACCGCTATATATTGCGTTATATGCGTATTAGAGTAAATAAATTATTGCTTTACAGTTAATTTTCATCAGAAAAATCATCATTTAAAAACAATGCTTTCCTTTTGTATTTTATTATATATAATGAAATTGACCATTTGGTCAGGTAATGTGTTTTATTATAAATACTTTGTTTGTACTAAATATGTAAACATACTACTGTAAATAGTGGTAAATAAACAATAATTATTTTAGTAAGAGGTAACAATGTCAGCCAATACAACTAACAACGATATAAACTGGCAACAACTGCATAAAAAAGCTGAACAAGCTTGTGAACACGCCTATGCGCCTTATAGTCACTTTAAAGTAGGTGCAGCACTCGTTTCCGATGATGATCAAGTTTTTACTGGCTGTAATGTTGAAAATGCTTCTTATGGTTTAACGGTTTGTGCAGAACGTAATTGTATTGCTACCGCGGTAGGGCAAGGAATACGTCATATTAAAGCTTTAGTGGTGTTTACAGCACAAAAACAATTAACGTCACCTTGTGGCGCTTGTCGTCAAGTTATCGCTGAATTTATGCAGCCTAATGCTCATATTAGTTTGGTAAATCATTTAGGTGAAAGTAAAAAATGGCGCGTGAGTGACTTATTGCCAGATGCCTTTACGCCACAATCTTTAAAAAATGCTTCATATTCTTCACCTTCAACTGCTCAAGAAAAAGGACAGTCGTAATTATGTATATTCCCCAAGATATTATTCGCACCAAACGTGACAATAACACCATGAGCAGTGCTCAAATTAATCATTTTGTTGATGGTTTAGTTACGGGTAAATTCACCGATGCTCAGGTTGGCGCTATGGCCATGGCTATTTTTCAACGCGGCATGGTAAATGAAGAAAAAGTTGCATTTACTTTAGCGATGATGAACTCTGGCACCGTATTAAATTGGCAAGATTTTATTGATGGACCTATTGTTGATAAACATTCAACGGGTGGTGTAGGTGATAAAGTAAGTTTAATGTTAGCGCCTATTGTTGCCGCTTGTGGCGCATTTGTCCCGATGATTTCAGGTCGAGGATTAGGGCATACTGGCGGTACTTCTGACAAATTAGAAGCTATCCCTAATTTTAATATTCACCCGTCGCTTGATCACTTTAAAAATACCGTGAAAAAAATTGGTACCGCTATTATTTCGCAAACTGATGATTTAGCACCAGCCGACAAACGCTTATATTCAATTCGTGATGTTACCAGTACGGTAGAGTCTATTCCGCTAATTACTGCGTCAATTTTATCGAAAAAACTTGCTACTGGTTTAGATTCTTTAGTGATGGACGTAAAAATTGGTAACGGTGCGATGATGACCTCATTAGTTGATGCGAAAGCGCTGGCACGTAGTATTGTTGATGTAGCCAATGGAGCAAGCGTAGCCACCACGGCTTTGATCACCGATATGAATCAAGTGTTGGGTAAAACAGCGGGCAATGCTGTTGAGATTGTTGAAACGGTTGATTATTTAACCGGTAAATGTCGTGAGCCAAGGTTACATCAAGTAGTTATGGCGTTAGCCGCGCAAATGCTGGTTTCATCAAAAGTGGCTAAAGATCAGCAACAAGGTCGAGATTTAGCACAAATAGCATTGGATAGCGGTAAAGCGGCTGAAATTTTCGAACAAATGATCAGCGAATTAGGTGGCAGTAATAATTTCCTATCAACCTATGAGCAAGAACTTTGTACCGCTAATGTTGTTAAAGATATTTGTGCAACCAGCGCCGGCTTTATCACCTGTGTGCAAACGCGTGATATTGGTATGTCGGTTGTTGCCTTAGGTGGTGGGCGTTTAGATCATCATCAAAGTGTTGATCATAGTGTTGGTTTTACCGATATTTTACCGAAAGGTACACAAGTTAATATTGGTGATGTTATTGCTAAAGTGCATGCGAAATCTGCAGATGATGCACAACGTGCAATTAAGCAATATTTAACAGCCACTGAAATTTCAGCCGAAATTGTTGAAATTGAACCTGTTATTTATGAAATTGTCGATTAACTTGCTACTTTTTTCAAAACATAAAAAATGGCTTACCGTATGTGGTAAGCCATTTTTTGTACTCAAATAATAAAATTTAATATAATCACTTTCAAATACTTATCATTTTACTCAAATTTTTTATCTAAATAACATTGCAAAAACGTAAGTCTTTGACTATTTGTTATAAGGTGTTTGTAAGATACACGATAGAATCTCAGGAGAAGAACTATATGATGAAACGGCAAAAACGAGACCGCCAAAACAGGGCGTTTTCTCGAGGTTATCAAGCAGGAATCGCAGGACGTTCTAAAGAAATTTGTCCTTATCAAAGCACAGAAATAAAATCAGAATGGCTAGGTGGCTGGCGCGAAGCAATTTCAGATCGACAGCAAGGACTTTTTAAATAACGAATTAATTTTACTACTCAATAATTAAAACCCAACCAACTAAAGCCCAATAAAGAAGCCTTTATTGGGTTTTTCTTGTTAAACGTTTAACTTTGAAAAATAAATTTAAAATTTAGAGGTGTCAGCAAATAAGCCTACTTTTAAATCTTTAGCAAAATAGATTTCTCTACCATCTACGCTCACTGTACCATCAGCTAGACCCATATATAACTTACGTTTAATTACACGTTTTAGATCTATTGTAAAGGTAACTTTTTTCGCTGTTGGTAAAATTTGACCAGTAAATTTAACTTCACCGACACCTAATGCACGACCACGACCCGGACCGCCTGTCCAAGCCAAGAAAAAGCCAACAAGTTGCCACATAGCATCTAAGCCTAAACAACCTGGCATAACAGGGTCACCTTTAAAGTGGCAATCAAAAAACCATAAGTCAGGAGAAATATCTAGTTCTGCAATAATTTGACCTTTACCATGTTCACCACCATCTTCGTTGATGGTAATGATACGATCCATCATTAACATATTATCAGAAGGAAGTTGGCTATTGCCTTCACCAAACATTTCGCCACTGCCGGCTTTAACTAAGTCTTCTTTGCTATAAGAACTTTGTGGTTCCATCATGTTTACACCATTATAAATTTTGAAGCGCTACTTTAGCGAACACTTGTACACTAAACAACTCCGAACAGTGAAAAAACAGCTGTTTTATACTAAATTAAGATGTTTTTTAATGATTTGTTAAGTTATAGTGCCGTTTTACGGTTATCCGTAACCATAAAAAACACTATATTAAAGTGATTTAAAATAGTTGAGATAAAACATTAAGGTGATTTAAAATGGATGAGATAAAACAAACATTAATGCCTGAAGTGAAACAAAAGAATAAACCATTAACCAATGCTCAAAAACAACAGCGCTATCGCGAGCGTCAAAAAGCACAAGGCAAAAAAGAAATGCGTGGTTATTTAAGTGCCGAGGCGTTAGTTTGTTATGAACTCATTCAGCAACAAACAAATTGGTCTGACAGTATAATTTTGAGTAATGCTGTGCGTTTAACTTATGCTGCTTATAAAAATGGACAAATCGGTTTATTAAATAATTGGTTAAACGAACATGAATTGTAATTAATACAATAATGTTAAAATTGTACGGATATTGAGCAACTGAAAAAATACGATTTTTTTCGTTGTTTTCAAAAAAATYTCGCTATACTCTAAGTCTCGATAAAAAATAGTCTAGCCTTTCTTTAAATGTCTAGGTAAAAATTTCGTAGAATTAGCAGTTAAGTTTCTAGGGTAATTTCCATTGATAAACATACTATTAGTTGATGATCATGAACTGGTTCGTACCGGTATTCGTAAAATACTTGACGATGTTAGAGGTTTTAAAGTAGTTGGTGAAACCGCAACTGGTGAAGAAGCCGTACAGTATTGCCGAAAATCAGAGCCCGATGTGGTGTTGATGGACATGAACATGCCCGGCATTGGTGGTTTAGAAGCCACTAAAAAAATACTTCGTTATGCTCCTGATGTTAAAGTTATTGTACTGACTGTGCACAGTGAAGATCCTTTTCCTACCAAAGTTATGCAAATTGGCGCGTCAGGTTATTTAACTAAAGGCGCAGGCCCAGATGAAATGATTAACGCCATAAAGGCGGTTAATAGTGGTCAACGTTACATCACCCCAGAAATTGCTCAACAAATTGCCTTAAGCCAGTTTAAATCAACGGATGAAAACCCTTTTAATAGTTTAAGTGAACGTGAGTTGCAAATTATGTTGATGATCACTCGCGGTGAAAAAGTGGTTAATATATCAACGCAGTTATCATTAAGTACTAAAACTATTAATAGTTATCGTTATCGCATGTTTGAAAAACTTAATGTTGGCAACGATGTGGAATTAACCCATCTTGCTATTCGCCATGGCATGCTCAATTCTGAAAAAATATAGTTTTGTCTCAAAACGATTCAAAGAGTGAATTATCCTCTCAACCTCAACAACCTTCATTTGAAGATCAACCGCATAAAAGCCAAGTGGGTGAAGCCCAAAAACTTGAACAACAAAAATTTGATCATCAAGCTTTTTTAGCCTCAGTTAGCGAACAAGCTGGCGTGTATCGCATGTATAATAGTGAGCAAACTATTATTTATGTTGGTAAAGCCAAAAATCTTAAAAAGCGTTTAGCTAGTTATTTTCGCAAAGATGTTGGTAGTGTAAAAACTAAAGCGCTAGTTAAACAAATAACTGCTATTGATGTAACTGTTACTCATACCGAGGGCGAAGCCCTTATTCTTGAAAACAACTATATAAAGAAATATCAGCCTAAATATAATATTTTATTGCGTGACGATAAATCTTACCCTTATTTACTCATCACTGCGCACAAGCATCCCAAACTTGGCCTACATCGCGGCGGTAAACGCATTAAAGGTGATTATTTTGGCCCTTACCCTACTGCTGGTGCAGTATGGGAAAGTTTGCGTTTAATGCAAAAAATATTTCCTTTAAGACAATGTGAAGATAGTTATTATCGTGCGCGTTCTCGTCCTTGTTTGCAATATCAAATGGGACGTTGCTCAGCGCCTTGTGTTGATAAAATATCACTTGACGATTATCAACAACAGGTAAAATTGGCGAAGCTATTCTTAAAAGGAAAAAGTTTAGTTGTGATCGAGCAGTTAGTGAGTCAAATGGAGCAAGCTAGTCAAAATTTACATTTTGAAATGGCAGCTAAATATCGTGACCAAATAGCAACACTACGTAAAGTTCAGCAACAACAATATGTGAGTGGTTTAGCTTCAGAGCTTGATGTGGTCGGTTTGCATCGTTTTAAATCGCAAGTTGCTTTGCATTTGTTATTTATTCGCGATCATAAAATATTAGGCAGTAAAAGTTATTTTCCTGCGGTGCCAGCCGAAAGTACCGACAGTGACATTGTTGGTGCTTTTATAAGCCAACATTATTTAGGTGAAGATGTTCAGCAAACTAATATGCCTAAAGAAATCGTTGTAAGTGAAACAATAGAATATCAAACCGATATAGAGAAACTGTTATCTGTGCAAGCAGGCTTTGATATAAAGATCACTAGTAAGGTTAAAACCGAACGGTCTAAATACTTACAGTTGGCGCAAACTAATGCCGAAAACGCTTTAATAAGCCGCAATAGCCACAAAGAGTCTATGCTGGCAAGGTTTACGGCATTAAACGAAGTGTTCGAAGTACCGAACGGTATTCATCGCCTYGAATGTTTTGATATTAGCCATACCATGGGACAGCAGACTGTTGCCTCTAATGTGGTTTTTAACCAAGAAGGTCCGTTAAAAAGTGATTATCGTCGCTATAATGTCTTTGGTATTACACCAGGAGATGATTATGCCGCAATGGATTTTGCCTTAAATAAACGTTATGGCAAGATCACTGCCGATGCGATAATGCCAGATATCATTTTTATTGATGGTGGCAAAGGTCAATTAGGGCGTGCGGAAGCCTTTTTTGCACAATTAGAGCAACAGAAAAAAAACATTAAAACACCCTTATTAATTGGTGTTGCCAAAGGAGAAGGGCGCAAAGCAGGCTTAGAAACGTTAATTGTTGCCGGAAGCCATCAACTCATTAATTTACCTAATAGTTCACCTGCTTTGCATTTGGTACAGCATATTCGTGATGAATCGCATCGTTTCGCTATTACGGGTCATAGAGCAAAACGACAAAAGCACAGTAAAAAATCAACGTTAGAAAATATACCGGGTATTGGCAGTAAAAAACGCCAAAGCTTATTAAAGTTTTTGGGTGGTTTACAAGAAGTTATGCAAGCTGATAAAGAATCATTAAGTAAAGTTCCGGGTATTAGCGATGCGCTTGCTAAAATAATTTATGATGCATTACATGACAAATGAACCCTATTCTGTGTAAAATGAAAGAAAAATACTTGCTATGAGCTGTAAAAGTATATGTGGACTCTACCCAATCAAATAACTTTATTTCGGATTATTTTGATCCCAATTTTTCTTCTGGTTTTTTATCTACCGCTTTCTTGGAGTCATTTTGGTGCTTTTGCCATATTTTGGCTGGCGTCGGTAAGTGATGCGTTAGATGGCTATTTAGCAAGAAAGCTTGATCAATCTACACCATTCGGTGCTTTTATTGACCCTGTTGCCGATAAACTTATGGTGGTATGTGGGTTAGTTTTAATTGCCCAAGATTATCAAGTGTGGTGGATAACCGTACCTGCTTTATTAATGATCGCCCGCGAAATTATTGTTAGTTCATTACGTGAATTTATGTCATCACGGGGTAAACGTGATCAAATTGCCGTATCTGAAATGGGAAAATATAAAACAGCCGCACAAATGTTAGGTATTATGGGGTTAATTTGGCAACCAGATTATGATATACCACTTATATTATTTAATTTTCCGCACCAAATATTAATGTTTGCGGCATATGGTTTTTATGCCATAGCAACCGTTTTAACCGTTTGGTCGATGTTAGCTTATATAAAAGCATCTTGGTCTGAATTGTTAAGCCATTAAAAAAGAATAATTAATAAGCAAAATATGGGTGAGTTAGTTAAAAAAACAGCATTTTAGCTGCTTTTTGAACAAACGAAATAAAAATCAAATTAAAGTGTTGACTACAAACTTAGACGATGTAGAATGCGTCTCCGTTGACACAGGACGTCAATTAATATGCAGTTAGCGGCTGGTGTCAGCTAGTAAACATCACGTTGCCAACGTGAATGTCACCTAGCATTGATAGTGAGTCTCGTTAGCCGCTCCAGATTTTATTTGTGTTTTTTTAATACACAAATAAAAAATTCTAAGGAAACACTCGATTCGCGTTGAAGAAATGGCGGGTTGGCANACTGGTTATGCAGCGGATTGCAAATCCGTGGACCTCGGTTCGACTCCGGGACCCGCCTCCATGTTATGCCCGGGTGGTGGAATTGGTAGACACAAGGGA
>NVTW01000050.1 GCA_002401725.1 Gammaproteobacteria bacterium | reverse complement strand
TCACCAAGTAAGTGGGCTTTGAACTCGCTGTCGCGCATCAAGTCGGCCACTGCCACCCGCGCTAAATCAAGAGGCGCAGTATCCACAGCCTCTGCCAAAAAGTTCTCTATATTCTTTTGCCGGGACAAGCCCGGATTAGTGTGCCAGCCGGGGTCAATACCGCGCGGCACTTCGGTCACTTCGCCTGTGCGTTTATTGATGTGTTTATCACGGCTATAGTCACTTTCGCCAAACATAGCATCATAAAATGCGGTAGCAATATTGTTATTCATAAAGTTTGGATATCCATTAGTTTTTGAGCTTATACCAGTTTTATTAATTAGGTGATCTACTTTATACGCAGGAAAAATTGCCAAATACAAGGCGTTTATTTTAGTAACTAGTTGTTCTAATTATAAAATAAACAACGACGTAGTTGATGATTTTAACAAGCAGAAATGATCACATACTTAGTAAGATTGGTATTACATCCATTGCTTTGGGGTTTTAAATTTTTTAAACGAACAATTTATTATTTGAGTTTAGCAGCCATTTAATAAGTGTGATTATTTTTATTTGAAGTTTTTTAACGTAAAAACTGTTCAGTTTGTCGATTAAGTTGGAATTTTATTTGCCAGTTAATTGTATACAATTTATAGTTGCGCTCTGCATAATATGGAATATAAACAAAAATGAGCACGAAAATAGCGATGAGAATAAAATCAATAAATTCCCTGTTGTTTGTTGTTGCATTAACGCTTCCTTTAACTGTGTAACTTAATAAAAGAAGCTCGGCAATGTTGGCTTCTTTTGTGTTTTTATATTGTATCTATAGAATCATTTTATTCTTTTAAAAACACCGCTGTGGTTAACGCTGGCACGGTAAAACCACTTTCATTAGCTTCACTTTTTTTCACTATGCTATCAACACTATTTTGCTGAACAGGGTGTAATTGGTACTGATTTGCCTTTGTATAAGCAAAAGTTTTGCTTTGTGGGTTAGTGTTGAAAAGGACTATTATGCTTTGATATTTATTATTTTCATCCGCTGAATTGTGCTTTTTATCTTGATTTTTTTTATCGACATCAAGCTTCATTACAATCAAACCTTGCTGTTGATCTTTGCCGCTATTAAGAAAACTTAGCTGTTTAATAATAGCTTGCTCGCTAGTGAGTCTGAAAAGTGCTGAGCTAGTGCGAATTTTCAGCATTTCATTAAACACATCACTACTAAATTTAATTTGCGCAGAGCTAACCATATCGCGCCCTTGGTTTTGCTTTAATACTTGGGTGATCAATGGCCAGTTAACTTGATCTTTTTCGGCGGGTGGTAAGCCGACATTATAATTATTGCTTTGCATGGTAAAATCAACACGGTTAAACCAATCGCCATAGTCATAACTGTCACGCAAAAAAGATTTAGAGCGTAATAATTCTGTCCCCATTTGTACAAAAGGAATACCTTGCGCAAATAACGTAAAGGCTAAACTTTGCAAGTGCATACGTACACGTTGATCGCTAGTTAATTCAAAGGCATTGCGATATTGATTGTTATCCCACAGGGTTTGATTATCGTGCTTTGAAACATAATTAATGGTGTCGGCAGGATCAAGCGCGTAACCTGTCGGTTGATCACCATAAGGAATATCTTTACCGAATACTGTTTTGCCATTTTCTTTCTTTAATGGAAAGTTTGCTAAATTACCAGCAAGGCCAATACGAGTTTGATCAGCAAGCAAACCATAATTTGCTTTGTTTGAGTTTGTGCTGTCCGTCTCTTCATTAATAAGTTCATTAGGAATGGTGGCTAAACCATTTCCTAACCCTTGAGCTTTACGAATGTCATTGGCCGATTTATTGAAACCAGAGCCACGAATAGCATCGCGCAAACGGTCAGAATAGGTGCCAATTTCACTGCCAGCGAGTTCTAACTGACTGGCTTGTACAAAACGTTGATTANTAGCAACTTCGCCAAAATTCCAACCTTCACCATAAAAATAAGTATCAGCATCAACTTTGCGTACAGCTGCACGGGCTTTTAACATCGCGGCTTTGGGTTGGTGTCCCATTAAGTCAAAACGAAAGCCGTCAATGGCATAATCGCGCGCCCATACTACTAACGAGTCAGTCATTAGTTTTGCCATCATTACGCGTTCAGTGGCGGTATTGTCACAACAGGTAGAATGTTCTATTTCACCGCTGATGGGATTTAGGCGTTGGTAATAATTAGGCACTATTTTATCAAGCACTGAAGTTTTTGCTAAACCAGCTTGGTGAGTGTGGTTATAAACAACGTCCATCACCACACGAAAGCCTAAGTTATGTAAACTTTGCACCATTTGCCTGAATTCTTTGATGCGAGCAATACCTTCTGGATTGAGCGCATAACTGCCTTCCGGCACAGTATAATGATAAGGATCATAACCCCAGTTATAATTGTCAAACGGGCGTATTTCACTAATTAATTGTTGAATTTTTTGTTGTGATGGATCATTGGCTTTATATGCATTTAATAAGTTTACTAACGTTTTTTCTGGGTTAAATGCTGTTTTACAAAGACTGGTTTTGGGTGCGATTTTACATACTTTGCCTAGCTTGTCGTGCAAATCAATGGTTTTAGTTGGATCTTCATTAACCGTACCAATATCAAAAGCCGGTAATAAGTGAATGGTGGTTAAGCCCGCTTGTTTAAGTGCTTTTAAATGCTTGATGCCAGCGCTGTTTTGCTCGCTAAACGCTAAGTATTTTCCACGAGCATTTTTATTATGCAAGGTTGGATCGCTGGCGCTAAAATCACGAATATGTACTTCATATAAAATATTATCTTCAACATGCTTAACACTTGGTCGAGCTTGTTCATCCCAGCCTTGCGGTTTTGTATCAGCATTATTTAAATTAACAGCTTGTGAGTATTCACTATTAATAGAAAGACTTAATGAATAGGGATCTGTGGTGATCAGTGTTTCAACTTTTTGTGAAGCAGGATGATAAAGAGTTAATTGATATTGATAAAAAGCACGGTTAAATTTTTTATCTACTCGCGCGAACCAAACGCCAGTGTTGGTATCTTCAACCATGTTAATAAAAGCTGGGTTGGCAGGGTTTTTGTCTGCATTAAATAGTAGCACTTTGACTTGTTGCGCCGTTGGTGCCCACAATTTAAAGCTAACGCCTTGTTTAGTTATCGTTGCGCCTAAATCGTTCACTTCATCAGCATCGTGTTTATTTTGAGATGAAACGCTTTGCGTGTACAGCGCATCTAAAACATTACCAATTTGTACATTTGAACTTTTTATTAGTTTATTTTGTGTGTCTTGCTCTGTAACTATTAGTTGAGTTTTCAACCATTTTTTAGTTTGTTTATGGGTTAAAGCGACTTTAAAGGCTGAAAAATTGGATAAATGCGGGAACTTTGCTTTTAATTCATCGGGAAATATAGCGCTGTTTAATGCTATTGATTTATTTTTTGCGCTAAAACTGGTCAATAAATAATGATGTTCAGGGTTTTTTTTAGGTATAACCAGTAATGTCGGTGTTAACCAATGAGCGGAAAAATCTGCTTTATTTTCACTCAGTTGTTTTTGGGTAAAAGGCGCTTTAAAAATAATTGGCGAACTGGAAACAGCACTAGAGTTTTTCACGTGCTGGTCGCAGGCAGATAAGGTGAAAAAGAGTGCACCAACCAATATAAGTTTTATTTTGTATTGCGGCATTAAAATTCCCTTGAGTTGAGAGGTTATTGTATATGCCTATGCAGATAGCTCAGGTGTTTATTCTAACCGTCATCTTCGAGACGTTTTAATCGAAGAACTTGTGTTTTTTGACGTAGATTCAGGACAATATGCTCCATGCATTGTCTTAATAAGCTGCATCCATGCAGCGTCCGCTTAAAAGACTGCGGGAATGACGATCCTGAGCCAAGTGCATAGGCATATAATTATGCACTCGGCTGTTTTAGCTCAAGGCTACTTTAGCTTAAGGCTGACATTGCTGGATAATAACCGTACCAACATTAAAACCTTGCGCTGGATTAGCTTCATTCAATGTTAATAACACACTGTAAGTGCCTGCTGACAAACTGGTTTGGTTGTTGTTAGTACCTGCATTGTTATAAGCAACAGGGTAGCTAACGCCCACTTCTAAATTATCACCTTTAATGTCAGTGCTACCTGCTGCTTGCGCCCAAAGTTGCGTTGTCCAACTACCATCATCAGAAGCTAATTTAAATTGGAAATCACCATCAAAATCAGCAACCGCTTGATATTTATTGTTGCCTTTATAATGTAAGCGATAAATTTCATCGGCTCCCCAGCCTGATTGACTACCTTTAACATATAATTGACCGCCACCAGCAATATTAAAAGGTATTGCATCGCTTGAATCAGCAAGCGCAGTACAATCAACCGAGGGTGATTTGCTGCTTATTGTTAACACCGGTGTTGCGCCAGAAGCATCTAATTTAAAGTTATAGTTACCATCGGCTGGAGCAGTAAAGCTCATGTTGCCGCCATCATCCGTTACCATGATTGAATTAGCACCAATAACCACTTCATTAAAGCCTAAATTTACTGTAGTCCAAGCATCGTCTGCTATTTTAAAGGTTTGCGCACCAGCAATTAAAGTAAAATCAATACTGTAAACGCCATTGCCATCATAAGAAAAACTATCAGTAGAGGTTAAACCATCGTTACCCCAATTGTTCATGGTGCCACGTAAGTAAATAGTTGTTGCGCCAAAAGGTGCAACATCAGGGGCATCACGAGTAACGCCCGCCGCTAAACCTGAACCTTGACTAGCACCTTGTACTTTGACAAACACCGCGGTGGTTAGTGCTGGTACGGTAAAAGTACCGCTGTTGGCACCAGCAGTGAAGCTCGCTGTTTTAACTACGGCATCGCTTGAAGCTTGTTGTACACTATGCAGTGTAAATCCAGTTGCGGTTAATATGGTGTGAGATTGTGTTTGGTTACTACCGTTAATGATCACCACAATAGCATCATTGTTATCATCTATATCGGCTAAGCCAGTACCATCATCAATACTCATTACAATCAAACCTTTAGTTTGATTAGTACCAGTATTATGAAAGCCGACACGATCATAAATGTCTTGCGCAGTGGTTAATCTAAATAATGGACTGGAGTGGCGAATTTGTAAAAACTCTTTAAAAATGTCGCCAGCAAAAGCAATATCGCTGCTTTGTACTGTGGTTGAATTATTCGCAATAATGCCGCCAATGGTAGACCAAGCATCTTTATTGTCTTGCGCTAGTGGTAAGCCAACATTCCAGTTATTGCTGGTTTTAGTGAAATCAACCCAGTTAAACCAATCACCCGAATCAAAGCTATTTCTGTCCATTGATTTTGAACGAATTAAATCACCACCGGCTTGCAAAAATGGCACACCTTGACTCAATAATGGCATAGTCGCGGCAATATTTTGCGCACGTACCCGATCACTTGTAGTCATTGAGCTAGTTAAGCTATATTGTAATTTATCCCATAATGCTTCGCCATCGTGTTTTGATACATAGTTAATAATATCAGCAGGGTCTTTCGCGTATGAAGACTGTGAAAAGTTTTTGCCTGCTTTGATGTTGCCACTTTTATCTTGTAATTGATAATCTTGCAAAGTGCCTGCCAAACCTAGACGCATAATGTCTTGTTCATTTAAACTTGCTGAGCTATTAAACAATGAAGCGTTACGAATAATATCGCGCGGGCGGTCATTAAAGGTGCCTACTTCTGTTCCGGCTAATTCATATTGACCTGCTTGCACGTAACCTTGATCTGAGCGTGACCAACCTTCACCATAAAAATAGCTGTCTGGGTCTATCGCTTGTACGGCATCACGTGCAGCAGTAATAGAGTCTTTTGAATGACTACCCATAATGTCGAAACGAAAGGCATCGAATTTGTAGTCTTTTGCCCACATTACTAAAGAATCAGCCATTAGCTTATTCATCATTTTGTGTTCAGTTTCAGTATCTTGACAACAGGTTTCGTTACGCACATCACCGGTGGTTAAATCGCGACGATAATAGTAGCCCGGTACGACTTTATCTAACACTGAGTTATCCCAAAGACCCGAAGAATTGGTATGGTTATAAACCACATCAAGAGAGGTTCTTAAACCCATTTGATGTAACGCTTGCACCATAGCACGCATTTCTAAAATACGTGCTGTGCCATCAGGATTTGACGAATAACTGCCTTCTGGAGCGTTGAAATGTTTAGGATCATATCCCCAGTTGTAGCTGTCTAAACCACGTAATGATTCAGCTAATGCTTGTGCATCGGAACTTGAGGGATCATAGCTTTGATAGACTGATAAAAGGGTGGCTGAGCCAGATTCTTTACCACATACGGGTGCAGAACTATTTTTAGCACATAAATCTGCCACTGTATCGGTAAGGTTTACGCGAGTATTTTCATCTTCACCAATACTGGCAATGTCGTTTGACGGTAATACTTGAAAATAAGTTAAGCCGGCAGCCGCTAACGATTTTAAATGTTGCACAGGTACAGAGTTTTGCTCGGTAAACGCTAAATATTTACCGCGATTAGCAACACTGGTGCTTTGATCGCGAACACTAAAGTTGCGAATATGACCTTCATAAATAACCGTATCTTCAGGATTTACCACCGTTGGAATAACTTGTTCATCCCAGCCTATTGGTTTTAAATCGGCATCGTTTAAATTAACAAATTGTGAATACATGCCATTAGTTGACAGTGAAACAGAGTAAGGGTCGGTAGACCAAATAGTTTCAAAACGTTTATTTTGTTGATGATAAACAACTAATTCATAACGATAGAATAAACGATCAACACTCGCTTTAGCGGCAGTAAAAGACCAAATGCCGGTAGCATCATCTTTAGTCATTGTGTCGGTCGATTGTAATTCTTTGGCGGCGTTATATGTTTTTAATGACACTTGTTGTGCGGTTGGTGCCCATAAGTTAGCGGTAATGTTGTCTGCACTATAAATCAAACCTAAAGTTGCTTCATCGGCGTCATTGCTGCCGCTGGTATATAAGGCATCAAGCACACGTGGAGTTTGCACATAAGTTGCTGCCGCAACACTATCGTCACTGTGATAAGCAATGGCTAACAATTTTCCCGTAAGCATTTGTTTTGCTTTGTTGGTATCAACTGAGGCTGCGTCAAACGTAGCTAAAGCTGAATAGCGTGGCATACCTAATGAATTAGCGCTATTCGTCGCTTGTGGTATAAATTCAATAAAGTTGTCACCGGCAATGCCAGTGTCGCCATCGTAAGCTAAATCGTCAGTGGCAGCACTGTATATTCTTATTTTACTAACGTCAGTAGCATTTACATCCCAAAAAACCGTGTCAGTATCGGCCCAATGCGCGGCGGTATTGGCAATTAAAACCCCTGAAGGGAATAACGTTGCTTCGGTGAATAAATCACTAATACCTGATAGTGTCCAAATCATACGAGCGCCCGTTAAGTCGGCACGTTGATCAATACCACCTAAGTCTTTATCGTTGCCCTTATGGACAATAAAATTAGCACAATCACTATGCGCACCTTTAAGATTTAGCAGCCAATAGGCACCATAGTTTGGATCAACACCCGTTTGCGCTTGCCCAGTTGTCCAATCTGTACCTGCACCTGAGGCAAAATCAGCATAAGAGTCACAACTGTCGTTGTTCCATAAATGTAAAATCCAACCACTATAATTAGCATCAGGACGATTATAAAAAATAACTAATTCATTGCTGCCAGCAGTTACTACGGGTGCAGGCAGTTGATTACTATTATCGGTTAGTGTTAAGGAAATATTTTGATTCGCCGAAGCATTTTTTGGATCGCTCACGCTTAAATTAGCGGTAAAATCACCCGCACTAGGATAAGTAACGGTAGTTGTTGTGGTTGTTTTACAATCGCTTATATTAACGCTATCAACATTATTACCGGGATTTAAAACACAAGATAACGCGTCGTTATCGGCATCACTTACCGCCCATGAAAAGGTTACTTCTAATGAAGATGTTGTACTAATTTGCGAAGTAAAAGAGCTTACTGTAGGTGCTTTATTGGCTGGTGGAGGGGTGGGGGTAGGTGCAGTACTTCCACCTCCGCCACATGCAACTAACCCTATAGAGAGGGCAGTGCATAATAAAAGTTGTTTTAAATTTATTGCTAACATCGTAATATTATCCTATTTACATATCATTTTCTTACCTCATGCTAGTCTTTTGACTTGGTATTGAACAGCGATTACATACGTATTCAGTGGGGATAATATAAATTCAAATCCTCATTAGGTATTTTGTGTCGTCAAATTTATTTTAGCTTGGTATCAATTATTTTCAATAAAAATAGAGGGTGTTTCATTAAAAGATTCTTTAAAACACTTAGTAAAATAGGCTTGACTATTAAAACCGCAATCTAGTGCTACATTGCCAATAGGTTGTCCAGCTAAGAGCATAGGTTTGCTTTTTTTTAAGCGCCATTGGCGAATAAATTGTGAAGGGGTTATATCTGCAATCGCCTTAAATTTACGTTGTAATTGTCGTTCACTAAGCGCTAATTCACTTGCTAGCATACTCGATTGGTAATTGGGATCTGTATAATGTTTTTCTAATACCTTATTAATACGGTCAATAAATTTTTGTTCAATGTCAGTAATTGATATCGGTATATTATGCTGACTACAAAAGCCCTCTTGATAATATTGCTTTAAAAATTTTCGTTCTTTCAGTAAATTGAAAATATAAATAGAAAGTTCAGTAAAATCAAATGGTTTACTAAGGTAAAGGTTTGCTCTATTTTGTAAGCCTTTAATTTTGCTGGGTTGATCATTTTTTGCAGTCAATAAAATTAATGGAATATGAGAAGTCACGACATTATTTTTTAAGGTTTCACATAATTCATAACCGTCAATCAAGGGCATCATAATATCTGAAATAATAAGATCTGGTTGTTGCTCAACCGCGATTTTAATACCTTCTTTTCCATTTGAAGCGAGTAAACAATGATAATGAACAGTCAATTTATTTGTTAGATAACGCTGTAAAGCTAAATTGTCATCGACAATCAAAAGTGTTTCTTGGTGCTGTTCGCCATTAATTTTAGATGGGATAAAATCACCCACATTTAAGCTATTTTCATTTAAATTGCTCTCATTTAAATTGCTCTCATTTAAAATACGGGCTTCTATTTCTGCATGTATAAAAGAATTTTTTATTGCATTATTATCATATTCTTTACTACCAAGAGGAGCACTCGGTAATCGTACCGTAAAACAACAACCACCATTAATTCCTGTTGATAAACTAATATCACCATAATATTTAGCGACTAAATTTTTAACTAAAGCAAGACCTAAACCTGTGCCCAAATAACTTGATTTATTATTAGAACCGCGATAAAACTTTTGCCATATTTTATCTTGTTCTGAATTGATAATTCCGCAACCAGAATCCTCAATACGGCAAATAATGTCATTAAGGTGAGTATAGGCTTTTAATAAAATTTTACCTTTTGTTGGAGTGAATTTTATGGCGTTAGATAACAAATTACTAAAAATCTGATCGATATCTTGTGCATTCACAACAGCCAGTAAAGTGGGTGATATGTCAGTGACAAAATTTATTTGTTTAGCTATGGTCAATAATTGAAAATGACTGGCAATATGGTGGAGTTGTTTATCAATAGCAATAACTTGATGATCGGCAATGTTATTACGAGTTTCGCCTATGCCTAATAATTGATTAACTAAGCGCAATAAATATCGACTTTGATGTTGGATCGTTTCAATGGTTTTAATCGTTTGACTATCCTTCGCTGTTGCAAGTAAATCGGCAGCAGGGCCATTTATTAGCGTTAATGGCGTTCTAAATTCATGTGATATGTGACTAAATATATTTTCTTTTTCGGCTAAGGCCTGCTTCAATTCTTTAGTTCGTTTTTGCACTGCATGTTGAAGATTAAGGGTTTGTTTTTTTAAGCTAATAACACGGCGCCAATAAATAAAACTAAAGATAACAACCACGGCTACAACATATAAAAAATAAGCCATAGTGCTTTGCCACCATGGCGGTGAAATATTGATAATAAGTGATTTTAACGCGTTATCATGGGGATTAGTTTGGTAAGTTTTTTTTAGTTGTAATAAAAAGTGACCTGCGGCTAAACCGGTAAAATCAATGGTATTATTGTTAATATTAAGCCAATGTTCACTGAGCCCCTTTAAACGGTATTGATATTGTACTTTTGCGGTTCTAGAAAAATCGAGTTGCGTAATATCTAATGAAAATATTTGATGTTGATAACTTAAATTAAGTGTTTTTAATAAATGAGCCTGTTTGAGTAAAGTTAAGCCATAAACACTTTTATAAGGTGATAATGGCTTGTTAAATATATTTATATTACTGATGAGTAAGGTGCTAGACAGGGTAGATTGCTGATCAATTTTTTGAGGATCAAAAAGGTCAAAGCCATTTATCCCGCCAAAATAAAAATCTCCATTTAGCCCTTGTAAATAAGCATTACTATTATATTCTTCACCTTGAAAACCATCACTTTGATGGAATGAATCAAACATTTGTGTAGTTGGATTATATCTATTAATGCCGGCATTGGTACTCAGCCAAAGTGATCCTTTTTTATCTTCAAGAATGCCATAAATGGTGTTGTCAGTTAAACCATTTTTTGTCGTAAACAATTTAAAGGTGTTATTTGTTTCATCATATTTATGCAAACCATTGGCCGTTCCTATCCACATATTCCCTTGAGAATCTTGCAAAAATGATTTAACCCAATTATCGTTTAAAGCGTGCTCAGTGGTTGTTTTATTAAATCGCACGAGTTTTTTACTTGTAAAATCATAACAAAATGCCCCCCAAGTCATATCGCCTATCCATAAGCGTTGTTGATGATCAAAATAGAGTTTATTGATCAATTTTGGGTTTTGGTGTTGTGGTAACCAAGTGGGTTTTGACCAAATTTTACGGTTAATATCAAACTTAAATAAACCTTCAGTAACTAGCGCGAGCCATAAATTATCACCTTTTTTGATTATATCAAAGCCACTGCTAGGATCAGTTATGTGTTGAGGTGATGCAAATGGCAGCCATGTTTTTGTATTAATATTGAACAACCATAACGGTGTTTTTTTATACGAAGTTCCTAACATGATTAATAAGTTATTTTTATCGTAGTTAATTATTCCGCGAATAAAATTTTCTTTTGACAGTGTTTGTGTATTACCTGTTATAAAATAGTGTTCAATAATATTAGACTTTAAATTAAGGTGATTTAAACCATTTAAGGTTCCTACCCATAATTCATCTGCTGATGGCTGATAAAAACTTCGTACATGGTTATTGCTTAAACTATTTTTGTTGTTTTCAGTCAGACCATAGTTTTTTATATTTAATGAAAGTGCCGGAATTTTATTTAGGCCTCGGCCATAAGTGATCAACCAGATATTATTTTGCCTATCGATAAGGGTTTTCCCAACATCATTATTATTTAGCCCATGGAGTACATTTTTTTGGTACTTAAAATGCTGTTTTACAATAAAATTTTGATTTAATTGGTATAAACCTTGGCCATGAATTCCTAACCAGTAATCGCCATTAATATGTTCATTAATGATCAACAATAAATTCACTTTGTAATCGATATTAAGCTGAGCTTGACCGCAATTAACGACTAAATTGGTTTTTTGATGACACCATAAAATTCCTTCACTATAAAAATTAAAACGGCCATCCGCTTTTTTTATTAACCACTTACCGCTAATGTTTATGCCTGTTAAAGCACTTTTTACCCGTTGTAATTGCTCAGAGCTGGGATCTAACCAATAGAGAAAGTTTTCCGTTCTTAACCAAACATCGCCGTGTTTATTTTGAACGAAACTTTTGAGCTTTGTATTTTGTAATGTGTTGTTATGCACTGACCCTAAATTTACGGTTATTAACTGATGTGTTTCTCGCTGATATTGATAGGGTTGTGTGTCGATAGTGAACCACAATGATTTATCCGTCGCAACAATCGAGTTAACGTTTGATGTTAATAAATGATCCGTTTTTTTTGTGTTGGTGTGTAATTTAGTAAATTGGTCAAGTACCTCATTATAAGAATACACACCACTATTTGTGCTTAACCACAAAATGTTTTGTGCGTCTTGGTATAAATGAGCAATGACATTACTACCTAAACCGTTATTACCATCCATCCGATAAACTTTAAACGTTTGGCTGTCATATCGGGCTAAACCATCATTAGTTGCGATCCAAATAAAGCCGGTTTTGTCTTGTAAAATATCGTTAATCGAGCTTTGCGGTAAACCTTCACTAACACCGATAGATTGAAACGTAATTGCCTGCGAGTAAGTTCCGACGACTAAAGTTACGCTTAAAAATAATTTAATGATGAATATAAAATAACGTTTCAAGCGAGTCCTTGTTACTTGTTAAAAAATAAATCAATTTAAAAATCAAATGAATATTTTATATCTAATTGAAAAATAAGCTTTTTATATGAACTGTCGTTTTTGTGATAACCATTGTCGTTAATTTTATAGCACAAAAAACTAAAAGGATAAATGCTGTGTAATGTAAAAAATTAAATAACAAGATCAGGAAATAGCATGAGTATTGGTAAAAAAATAATTAATATTTTTGAAAATATTCTTATTATTGTTTTTTTCTTTATCTTGTTTGCAGGATTTTACATTGGTTATTCATTAAACCTGACCAGATATGGATTTCATGGTACCGCCACTTTGCAATTATTTTTGGGTGGAGGATTAGGATTAGTGATAGCAACTTTATTTACCGGCACGCTTTATCTGTTTTTATCCATTGATAAACATCTACAAGAATTACTCGATAAATTATCAACAAGTAAAAGCGTACTTCCCCCTAAATATATTGACTTAAATAAATCTTAATTAGTAAGGAAAAATAATGCCTTTTTCATCAGAGATATTAGTACAAATAGTCAGTTTTGCTTTTATTGTTATTGTGGTTTTTTTAGCATTACGCGCCTTTATGCTTTGGTACTGGCGCATTGGTGAGATGGTTAATGCGTTAAAAGAAATCAATAAAAATATTAAATTGATCGTTAAAGAACAAACGCCAAAATTATTAACAGAAACTAATACCGTGGCCAATTCAAAATCAGTCACAACAGAGCATTTTAATGAGCCATTAGAGCTATAAAATTAATCATCAGAACATAATGCTAGAGCGTGCTTTATTGCATAAAAACACAAAAAACACATCAATTAAGTAGTTTGATTATAAGGAAACGATCATGAATACACATCGAAAATTTTATTGGCTAAAGTGGGTTTATTTAAGCTTTATGCTCAGTTTATTAACCGCTTGTGGCGGTAGCGAAACAGCGGCAACGCCGTCTCCTACACCAGCACCACTACCAAGCCCTGCAAATAAACAACCTATTGCGAATATTACCCCAATAGCGAGTGATATTAGTTACACGCCAACCACCAGTGTTACGCTATCAGGTACGGCTAGTGATCCTGAAGATGGTACTTTAAGTGACGGGGCACTGGTTTGGAAATCAAGTAAAGATGGTGATTTAGGTACTGGAACGAGTATTTCTATCCTATTATCTGCAGGCGCCCATACTATTATGTTAACTGCTACCGATAGTAAAGGTCTTACCTATACCGATTTTGTCACCATTCTAGTGAAGAGTAGCGATCAAATAAGCAGTAATTCTCCGCCACAAATCACTATTACTTCACCCAACTCAGGCAGCTCTTTTAATGCAACTGACACCGTAATTTTAAGTGGTTCAGCTATTGATATTGAAGATGGCACTATTGATAGTAGCAGCTTACGCTGGAGTTCAAGTATTGATGGCGATTTAGGAAGTGGTAACGATGTCTCGGTAACGCTTTCTGTGGGCACTCATTTAATATCGTTAACGGCCATTGATTCAAATGGAGCTGAAAATATTGCGACTATTGCTATTTCGAGTACCAGCATTACGTCGAATAATATTCCTCCTCTTGCTAACGCGGGTCAACCGCAAAGTGTTTCTTTGGGCGGACTCGTTAGCCTTGATGGCAGTCAATCTTTTGATAGTGATGGTGGAACCATCAGTTATCTGTGGAATTTTGAAAGTATTCCTTCTGGGAGTAGCGCAACACTAAATAATGCAACGAGTGTTACCCCTAACTTTGTCGCAGATCTTGCCGGAGACTATGTGGTTAAATTGACCGTTAATGACGGGCAAATGAATAGTGCTCCGGTAACCGTATTAGCCTCTACTTATAATTTTGCTCCTATTGCACACGCAGGTTTTGATCAAACTGTGCTGCTCGGTAATCAAGTGACTTTAAATGGCTCTGCGAGTACCGATATTGAACTTAGTCCGTTAACGTATCTATGGAGTATTGATACAAAACCTGATACCAGCAATATAACGTTGAGTGATTTAACGGTGAGTAACCCTACTTTTACGCCAGATGTTCAAGGGGAATATGATTTTTCATTAATCGTTAATGATGGGCTTGTTGATAGTATTACCGATCAAGTAAAGATAATCGCGGGCAATGTAAAACCTGTTGCCCACATCGAAGTGATCAGGCCGAGCAATTTGTATGTGGGATCAATTATCACTTTTGATGGACAGGCTAGTTTTGATGCCAACGGTGATAGTTTATCGTATTTATGGACCATAGTCGCAAAGCCTAACGGTAGCATTGCGCAGTTATCAAGTGATAGTGCGATAGCACCAACCTTGATTGCAGATAAAGTAGGCAGCTACCAAGTGAGTTTAGTGGTGAGTGATAATGAGTTTGCGGGTAATTTAGTTAGTGCCGACGTTTTTGTAGCTAATCAAACCACAACATTAGCTGGCATTGGTTTTGAGACTGATATAGATGGTTTTACTGGCACCTGGGAGCGAGTAACTACCAAATTTCATTCAGGTAGTTTTGCTTTACAACCACCAGAATTAACCATAGGCGGCACCAGTTCAGCGGAGTTAGTTTATAACACCTCTCATACACAGATTTCTTTTTGGAATTACGGGTTTGTTGCTCTTTATATTGATGGTGTTTTTTACCAAAGTTACAACATAAGGGATTGGAGGCATCATGTC
>NVTW01000012.1 GCA_002401725.1 Gammaproteobacteria bacterium | reverse complement strand
TCTATAAAATTAAAGCGAGCGTTAGTGTTTTTTGCCATGTCCCTATGTGCTTTTTATTCTTCTATGGAGGTTAATACAATACGCTTTAAAATATAAAAGACAATTGATTTAACCCATAAAAAGTAAAGACCCTGAAACAAGTTCAGGGTGACTTTAACCCTGACGAATCCCCACAAAATATATAATAAAAACAATAAGGTAATATAAATTAAAATGAACTTTCATGGCATTTGGTGATCAGTTCTATCGCCAAACAAAAATAAAAACCAAGGAATAGCCATGAAAGCCAAATCATTTTTATCAAAAACGCTCCTAAATGTCACGCCCTCAATGCATAAAGTTCGTCGTTTAAGTTTATTGGCCGCCATTGAAAGTGCTATCAACGGTGGCTCTCTTTCGGTCACGGGATTAGGACGTAATATTGATAATAAGGCTAAAGAAAAACACCGTATAAAACGGGTTGATAGACTTTGCAATAATATCAATCTTCACAGTGAAATTACTGCAATTTATCAATACATGAATACCTTACTCGTTTCACCTGAAAGTACCCCTATTATATTAGTTGATTGGTCAGACATAGATGAACGAAAGCAACATTTTTTACTCCGGGCTTCATTAGCAACACAGGGACGTTCATTAACCTTATATGAAGAAGTTCATCCTTTATCACGTAAAGAAAAACCTGCTGTACATCGTCAGTTTATGAAAAAATTAAAAAGGATGTTACCTCAATCTTGTACGCCCATTGTGGTGACAGATGCCGGCTTTCGCATTCCTTGGTTTCAATTAGTCATCTCACTAGGTTGGGATTATATTGGGCGGGTGAGAAATTCGACACATTGTAAACGTAAGCATGATGACACTTGGTTTCCCGTTAAAAACCTATATAAACAAGCAACCAGAAAATCAAAAGACTTAGGTGTTTTTCAACAAGGTAAAAAACAGTTATTTGGATCTAGGTTAGTCATTGTTAAACGCAAAGCGAAAGGAAGAAAAGATAAAGTAGCAACAGGCGAAAGAGCACGGATGAGTAAATCATCACGTAGCTGTGCAGCACGAGAAAGTGAGCCTTGGTTACTGGCAACCTCATTAAAAAGCAAGAAAGATATTGCTAAAAAAGTCAGGCGATTATATGCCACAAGAATGCAAATTGAAGAAAGTTTTAGAGATGTAAAAACAGGCTTAAATATGAATGCTGGAGATACTAGAATACTCAAAAGGTTGTCAGTGTTATTGCTCGTCGCTTTACTTGCTCAATATTTATTATTTGTGCTTGGGTTAGCAGTAAAGGAAGCGGGTAAGCATAGACAGTATCAAGC
Source organism: Gammaproteobacteria bacterium (assembly GCA_002401725.1). GTDB lineage: Bacteria > Pseudomonadota > Gammaproteobacteria > Enterobacterales > Alteromonadaceae. The sequence goes on along the minus strand of NVTW01000012.1, from coordinate 80,626 downwards.
TAATTCGATTAAAACTCGAAATGTATTATCGAACCAATTTATTGGGTTAAGAGCATATAAAGACAAACAACTTCGCTTATTAAAGCAACACTGGCTCGGGGCGATAAAGGCATTGCAACAATTGATCATGGAGCCTCAATCATGTTGCTAGTGATCAACACTTTTTCGTGGGGATCATTCAGACACCAACCTTACATGAAAACTTACTGRCRAAAATGTTARCGCCTACCAATTTKGACATCGCTTACAAGCGAGTAAAAGCCAATAAAGGCAGTTGTAATGGTCAAACAAATTGAATGCCTGAACCGATATTTACGGGGTTGGGGGAATTATTTTCTCATCGCTAAAGAATATCAGCTAATGGTAGATTTAGATCATTGGATCCGCAGAAGGATACGTATGTGTTAYTGRCGGCAATGGCGTAAGCCAAGAACYAAAGTKAGAAATCTATTAAAACGYGGAGTACCAAAACGACTAGCCATTAGTTGTGGGATCACCAGTAAAGGCACATGGAGGAGCTCTAAAACAAAAGGAATAAACATGGCATTAAGTCTTCAATTTCTTAAAAATGAAGGCTTAATATCACTTAGGGATATTTGGATCAAAATCCATCATGGTTAGTGAACCGCCCTGTGCGGAGCCGCATGCAGGGTGGTGTGGGGGCTGAGGTTAGATACCTCTAACTACCCGATTTAGCTGCTGATTTAATGCGTACCAGTCAATAAACCTGCTACGCTTAAATCTTCATCTATTTCCGGCCAGTGAATGCCATCACCATCACCGAGCAACTCCCAGTTAGCAAGTTGTGAAGATGTTGCTTGTGATAAGCGAGGAAACCAGACTAATGGAGCTGAAATTGTACGACCATCAAGTAGTTCGACAATTAAATCAGCATCAGTGCATTTGATAGTATGTGCTTGCGGGTGTAACTCAATCGCTAAAGTGTTCATTCCAAGCCTCCAAAAATGCTTCTTTGTTTTCAGCAACTAGTTGCTGAAGTTTGCGTAATTCTTTTGGGGAAAACCGTATTGAACTAGCTAAAGCTACGGGTTTTAACCAAAATTTAGCGAGCATATTTTCTCGCTGTATGTGGATGTGTGCGGGCTCACCATTTTCGTTACTATAAAAGAAGAAACGAAAGGGACCAATTCTTAATACTGTAGGCATAAATTTATTCTAATGAAATTATTTAAACACCGCAAATTTTTAAGCAGCTAGACACAATGACTCCCCACGAGGTGCTAGCCTCTCAACATGGGTTAGTTTTACAAACCAGAGCCATAATATATGTATCAACAATATAAAACAGAGGCTAGCATGACTAAACATAACATACTTTTCATTGTCTTAGATACCCATAAAGTTTCATCAGAAGTCGCCTACATCGAAGACCAACGTGGTGCACAGCCCATTCATTTAGGGGAAATACTCAATAATAAAGCCACTTTTAAAAAATTAGCGCGGCAACTGCAATCAAAATATCCCGACGCTACACTACATTTTGTATATGAAGCAGGCCCTTGTGGTTATTGGATTTATCGTTGAACCACGAACATAGACTGAAGACAGGTGCCACGACGAAATGAGTTGAAACGACACTAAAGACAAACAAGGGCTTTTGTTTAAGGCTTAGGTAGGCTTGCTTTACTTCATACGCAATCGAGTAAAAAGTTGAGTTTAAAAAATGCATGATTGTTTTCCCTGTGTTCGAGATGCTGAAACAGGTTCAGCATGACGTTTACCAACCTGCTGTCATCCTGACGCAGGTCAGGATTTTTTTGAACAACTAATCACTCACTGCCTCGTAACGAATACATCGCAGGCTTATTAATATATTGGCGTAGCGGCAAGTAACAGGCGGCGAATGATATTAACGAAACCAAGCCTAAAGTGACTAAAAATAAAGGGATTAACTGCCAAGTTAAATACGGCTCAAGTTGTTTGTTAAAACCCAACGCAAAACCAGTTAATAGCAACACACTAATACCAATACCGAGCAAAATGGCTTTAGCATTATCTTTAATAATTAGACGAATTAAATCACCACGTTTAGCACCAATTGCCATACGCGTGCCAATTTCAAAACGGCGCATTTGGGTGGAGTAGCTTAAAATGCCATAAAGACCGATGGCAGCAATAAACAAAGTGAAAAAGCTTAAGACGATAGAGCTATAAGCTGCTATTTTTTGCTTAATTAAATAATTGTTTTTTAGTGTGTTCATGTCTGTGAATATAGTTACAAGATAGCCATTATTTGTTTTTTGTACCATTCTTTTTATTTCTCCACTGGATAATTGCTGATTGGCTTGTAATTTAATAATGAAATTAAGGTTAGTCTGTTTTGTTGGAAGGTATATTCTTGGTGGAATAAGGTTATTGGCGGGTGATTTAACAGAATTAACAACCCCGATTATGGTATATAATTGAGAATTATCACTTATTCTGATTTTTTTGCCAATACTTGTGTTATAGGTAGAAATTTTATTGGCCAATATGTTGTTGATGATGGCAATCGGTTGACCATTTTTAACTTCTATTTGGGTAAAGTTTCGACCTATAATAAATTTTTGATTCATAATGTTAAAATATCTATCATCAACGTTAAGAAAGTGTACCGAGGGTATTGATTCAAAGTCGTTTTTTAAATTGGGAAATAAATTTGTAGAACTAAAGCCGGTCAAAAAAGTAGGAGCTTGTGCTAAATCAATAACTTGAGGAAGTTCTAATAAAGCGTTTTTTATTTGAGCTGTAAATAGCTCCGTTTCTTCGGGAGATGAAGTTAGTAATGAATTATTACTCATTTGTAAGGAAAATATATTTTCAGTTTCAAAGCCTAAAACTTCAAAAATAATATCTGTATTCTTTTTAAATATACTAATATTGGCAAAGACTAAAGTCATCGAAATTGCAATTTGACTAATAATTAAGGTTTTGCGAAATTTATTTGAAATTTGTGTGTTACTCCCTTTACTACTGTTTTTTAATGTATTATTTAGCAAACGGTAATTGAGTATGTGCATACTTATAAAAGCAAAGAAAAAGCAAAATAATATTAGCAAAATTAGTGCGCTGATTAAGGTGAAAAAACTAACGGTTAACTCATCTAAGCGGGAATATATTAATGAAAAATTTTGTTGTAAAATTGTAAAACCAATATGACTAATAATTAATGCAACTATTAAAGCTATAGTCATTAATAGAGCAGATTCGATGACTAATAATCTAAATARATGAGTTTTTTTTGCTCCTAAACTAGCATGAATGGCTAATTTTGGCTGAGATTCTGCAATTTTAGAGATAAATAAATTTAGTATGTTACCAATAGCTATAAAAGTTAAAGCAAGAATAGCTGCAAATAAAAGCCAAAAATTTTTATGGTTATACCCTATAATTACTTCTTTAAGAGAGCGTAATTGAATATTAATAACATTATTGCTTTTATTTGTATTTTTATGTTGAATATCAGTTAATAATAAACTAAGTAATTGCTCGGATTGTGATTTTGTTTCCTCCCCTAATTTACCAATCATTAATAAATTGTCGGCCGTTGTTGTCCATTGTTCTTTCATCCATGAATTAGGATTAAAATCCCAAGGTAGCCAAATAGCAGTTTTTAATCCTTTAAAATATAATTCTGGTTCAACAAAAGATTTATCAAGTACGCCAATCACACGAAAACTTTTGCCCATTAAAGAAATTGTTTCATTTAGAATGTCAGTTTTTTTGTTGAAATATTCTGCCCATATTTTATAGCTTAAAATAATAACAGGATTATGTTTGTTAATTGCCTCTGTTTGTTCAAAACCTCGTCCTAAAATAAATGATGCACCAAGCAGTGAAAACCATTCAGAAGTAACAAATGATGATAATACGCGAGGTTGATGTGTGCTAGAAGTGATTACTTCAAAACTAAATGTGAATAATGAAGTTGCGCTCATTGATTTTTGCTGATTATATAATTTAATTAGACTTGGGTAGTTATGCTGTATGTTTGAGTTATCAACACTACGATTTATTTGATAAAGTTTATCTTGCTCAGGATAAGGCAATGGCTTAATCAACATCACATACGCCAGTGTTAACACACACAACAACGCACCCAAGGTAATGCCCATAGTTGAAACCACACTAAAAATAAACAAGGGTTTTTGTTTGAGGCTTAAGTAGGCTTGTTTCACTTCATACACAATTGAGTAAAAAGCGGAGTTTAAAAAATGCATTATTGTTTTCCCTGTGTTCGAGATGCTGAAACAAGTTCAGCATGACGGTTATCATTCTSCATGACGTTTACCAATCTGATGTCATCCTGACGCRGGTCAGGATCTTGTTCAGTTTTTAAACTGCCATCTGTGCTTGTGGTACTTGCAAGATCATGCCATCGAGTAATTGTATTTGTGTGCTTGCCATATCAGCATAACGAGGGTCGTGCGTTACCATACAAATGGTGGTGCCGTTTTTGTTTAACTCACTTAAAACATCCATAACTTGATCGCCGCTTTTAGAATCTAAATTACCTGTGGGTTCATCGACTAATAAAATAGCTGGTTTAGCAACTAAAGCTCGGGCGATAGCAACCCGTTGTTGTTGACCGCCTGAAAGTTGATTAGGTTTGTGGCTACTACGGTGGCTTAAACCCACTAAAGTTAAACATTCACTTACTCTGTCTTTAATCGTTTGTGGGTTAGGTTTACTGTGATGATAACGTAATGGCAAGGCAACATTGTCGAATACCGATAGTTCATCGATCAAATTAAATGATTGAAAAATAAAACCTATTTTACTATTGCGCATTTCAGCCGCATCATCTAACGAAAGCTCGCTGACATTTTCGCCTTCAATAAAATATTTACCGCTGCTCGGCATGTCGAGTAACCCCATAATGGATAATAGAGTGGATTTTCCGCAACCAGAAGGGCCAGAAATTGACACATAATCACCTTGATTTATAGTGAGGTTAATATCGCTAAGTGCGTGGGTTTCTAGTTCTTCTGTTTCAAATATTTTTGAAATGTCTTTTAGAGTGATGATGTTATTGCTCATTATGCTTCCTTTTTTTGTCTTTGTAGGTCGGGTTTAAACCCTAAAATTAATGTTTTTGTCTGAATAAATTCCGATCTACATTGGTTGTGATGGAATAAATTCCAACCTACAGTTAAATGGTACTAATTTATGGTCAACTGGCTTACTTTATAATTAGTTAAATCTGAAATAATAAAATTATCGCCTACTTGCGTGCCACTTTTTATTTCAATAAAACGTGCTGATTTTTCGCCTAGATCTAATACTGTTTTATATGCTTGTGTATTGGCAGAATTTAGCTTAAATAATGCTACTTTACTGTTGGCTTTTACATTAGCTGGGTGTTGCATATAGTGAATGTTTTTTAAGGTTTTAGCGATGATCATCGCATCAATATTTTGCTCAGGCCTAGCACTACTCGGTAAGTGTTTAGGTAGGGCTATTTCAACTTCTACGCTGTTGTCTTTTACAATTGGGTCAATACGCACAACCTTGCCAACAATAATGTTTTGGCGAGTGTCTATGTTAACTTTTTGCCCTATTTTAACTTGTTGTGCTTGGCTTTGTGGTATTTTGATCAAGGCGATTAAATCGGTAACACTGCCAATAAGGGCTATTTCTTGTCCGGCATTGAGGCTTTGCCCCAGTTCAACACTAAGTCTTTGTAGTACACCATTAAAGCCTGCGGTAACAGTAAGGCGATTCAGACGTTTTTGGGCAATATTTAATTGCCCTTGTTGCTGTTTAATACGTTGTTGTTGAATATTAATGGCTTCTTTATGTACTAAGCCTAATTGGGTAATACGTTGTTTAGCGATGCTAATACGTTGTTTTAATTGTTGTTCGTTGAGTACGGTTTCTTGATAAGACAATTGCGATACTATGCCGTTTACAATTAATTTTTGCTGGGCGCTGCGTTTTAATTTTGCTGTTTTAAATAGCGCATTAAGTTCAGCTAACACTGCATTTTCATTAAGTATTTCACGCTGTTGATTTAACTTTAATTGTCGTAAATTTGCTTGTTGTTGGGCAAGAGCTTGCTGTGCATTGGTCACTAATTGTTCTAGTTCGGGGTTTTCTAACTGTACAATAATACTGTTTTTAGTGACTAAAGCGCCGGGCTTTAAACGTATTTGTTTTACCGTTGCTTTGGTTAATGCGGTAAGCAATTGCATATTCGCCGATTTTAATGTGCCGTAACCATCAATTGAAATGTCTATATCGCCTTGTTGCACTGTGGCAATTAAAATATCTTTACGTGCTAATGTTCTGTTGTTAAATGAATTATTAAAATTTATTGCCAATACAGTAAACAGCAACATTATGGCAATAATAATCAAATGCTTTTTACTGATCAGGTTTGGCTTTAGTTTTAGTTTAATTTTATCCACGTTATTTTATTTTTATTAACTGGTAAATGAACAGGCAAGTAATAGGTAGCGAATAGTATGCCAAATATAAAGTTGTTATTTATTAATTGGTTATATTTTATAGTGATTTTTAAAAGGTCTGAAGTTCGATAGCGAACCGAACTGAGTTCGATAATGAACTTAAGATTTTTTCATTGTGCTATCAAAATCGTTTTACTGGTTGTTTATTGTTCATTAATTGCAGCTTTTCTGTTTCTGGGCTACAATGTAGCTACAAATGTATTTTTAAAAGGTAATAATTATGGCTGCAAATGCGGTAGTTCGTGCTCGTATTGATGAGCAAATAAAAAAAGAAGCAATAGTCGTTTTGGCGAGCATAGGGTTAACTGTATCGGATGCTGTTCGTTTAATGTTAACCCGAGTTGCTAAAGAAAAAGCTTTACCGTTTGAACCTTTAATTCCTAATGATGAAACGATTCAAGCGATGCAAGATGCGCGTGATGGAAAAATGGAATCTTTCGATAGTATTGAGAGTTTAATGGCTGATTTAAATGCGGACGATTGACCGAACGACATAATTTAAACGCGATTATAAGCGTCAGTTAAAAAGTAAGCATAGAGATACTTTAGAGTTGTTATTGATTAAAGTATTAAAGCTTTTAGTTACTGACCAAGTTCTTGATGCTAAATACAGAGACCACGCTCTAACAGGAAACTGGAAAGATCACCGAGATTGTCATATCAAGCCAGATCTCGTGCTTATTTATAGCAAGCCTAATAATAACTTGTTGCAATTAGTTCGGCTTGGTTCTCATAGCGAATTAGGTATGTAAGTCTATATTACTTTTGGTGTAGGTAGTATTATTTTTACTGTCACTCCCATTATTTTATCTTCATTTGTTTGATTATTGGTTAAGGTTAATTTTCCTTGATGTTGTTCAATAATATTACGGCAAAAATTTAAACCTATTCCTTGCCCTTGTTCTTTAGTTGAATATAGCGGCACAAATAAATTTTCTAAATTATTAAAGCCATGACCGTTGTCAATGATTGTTAGTTGATAGTTTTGTTGTTGCTGGATCAGCGTTATTTTAACTTGGCTTGCGTCGGCTTCTTGGGCGTTTTTTAATAAGTTTATTAAGACTTGTGTCAGTAGTGTTTGATCTGCCCATAAACGATCAATTTTACTATTAACACTTATGTTCAGTTGTTCAAATAAAGCGCTGAGCGGTGTTAGCAAATGCGTAATGCTTAGCCATTGTGGATTAATATTAAAAGGTTTTGACAGACTGGCGTAGCGCTCAACAAAATTTTGTAAGTGTTGGCAGCGTTCGGTTATAACATTAAGCGCGGTTTTATCGCGCTCGCTATAGCTGCTATCGGTATTACTTTTACTCGCTAAGGTTTCTGCTAATGATGAAACAGGGGCGAGTGAGTTGCGAATTTCGTGTCCTAATACGCGAATAATTTGTTGCCATGCATTGAGCTGGCTAGTGCGTATGGCGCTGCCGATATCAATAAAAATAAGTAGTTGATGGCTTTGGTTGTTATCAATAAATTCACTATGACGAATTTGCCACTGCTGGTTTTGCTCATGTTCATGTTTAGTAAACTGCCACTGCTGATTAGTTTTTGTTAATCCTAAACGTGCGGGTGAGCTATGACGAAACACTTGCCATGGTTGTTTAAACAGTTGATAAAAAGCCTCGTTACCAAAACTCAGTTGTTGTTTTTCATTAAAGACTAATACTGGCGTGTCAAGCTGGCTAATAAGTTGATAAACCAAAAAGGCATGTTGATCGTAACGTGATTTTTGTTGCTGTAAGCGCTGGCTTAATTGATTAAGTTGTTGATGAAATTCACCTACTTTTCCTTGCGTAAATACGGCTTTGCCATATTGGTGAAAGTCTTCTTGATTAATGGCGTCAAGGTGTAAGCTAGCGCGATCATAGGCTTTTAAAATAGTATTTTTGGTGGAACTAATGAATTTGAAAGACAGTAAAAACAGTACGAATACACTGCTTATGTTTAGCCATAACGGCAAAGTAAAGTAATAGACAAGCCATGCACCAATAAATAGTAACGGCATTATTAACAAGCTTAAGCGCCAGTTTAAATAACGCTCTAACGAATGTGATGTTTTATGCGGTGAGTTAATTTGTTGCCAAGCCATATTTTTCAATCCGTCGATACATTGAAGCTTTACTTAGCCCTAACAATTGTGCTGCTTGAGGAATATGCTGTGCTGTTTTGCTTAAAGCTTGTTTAATTAAGTTTATTTCGGCCTGCTCAAGTGTCATAAAAGGTAATAACTGCGCTGCTGAGAAATTAGTTTGTGTTGTTGAGGTAGGCGCAATATTTAAGTTGTGCAATTCAATTAAGTGGTTTTCACTTAACAATATGGCGCGTTCAGCTAAATGGCTTAATTCGCGGATATTGCCCGGCCAATGATAGCTTTGTAATGCTTGTTTGGCATTATCGCTAAAGGCTTTTTTGTTAAGCTGGTATTTATGGCAAAATTTTTCCATAAAAAATTCAGCAAGTGGAATGATATCTAGTTGACGAGTACGTAATGGTGGTACAAGTAATTCAATGGTATTAAGACGATAATAAAGGTCTTCGCGAAACAACTCTTTGCTAATCAGCTTAACAAAATCAGCATTGGTGGCACTAATTAACCTAACATTACTTTGCTGAGTTCGGCTTGAACCCAACACTTCATATTCGCCATTTTCTAATACCCGTAGTATTTTTGCTTGTTGTGATAAGGGAATATTGGCTATTTCATCTAAAAATAGTGTGCCGTTTTCGGCTAATTCAAAACGGCCAATACGATTGGCTTTAGCATCGGTAAAGGCGCCTTTTTTATGACCAAACATTTCACTTTCAAATAAATTTTCGCTAATAGCGCCCATGTTTACGCTGATCAAATCATTATTTTTTCGTGCAGAATGTTGATGAATAAAGTGAGCTAATTCACTTTTACCTGTACCATTATCACCAGTGAGTAAAATATTTACATCGGTATGCGCAACGGCTTTTATTTGTTTTAATAATTGCAACATACAAGGTGATTGCCATTGATATTCACGGTTATGCTGATTATTTTGTTGGCTTAGCTGTTGTTTAAGTTTTGCATTTTGCTGTTGTAGTTGATTAAGGGCTAATTGCTGCTCAACAGCATGAAGTAGCTGTTTGTTTTTCCATGGTTTTTCAATAAAATCGCTAGCGCCTAACTGCATTGCTTTAACTACTAAGTCGGTATTCGACCAAGCGGTTAACGCAATGGTTGCCACATTAAACTTTGCTTGTTGTAACCAACGTAAAAACGCTAAACCTTCTTCGCCCGAGGTAGTATCAAGGGTAAAATTCATATCAAGAATAATTAGTAATATGTTGTTTTTTTGTAGCAGTGGTTGGGCGCTTTGTGGATTATCAGCTTCAAGCACTTGGTAGCTATCACCGTTAAGGTGAGCATCTTCAAGTAGCATGCGTAAACTTAAACGAATATCGCGGCGATCATCAATAATGAGAATTTGGGGCATGAAATAAATTTTATCACTCGGGTAAATTACGCTTCAATCTTCCTGTTTATTCTTGGATTAATCAATCACTATTTTTGTTGTCGATGAAATATTATCGCGTTGCCAGTGTTTAATTGCCCAAGTGATTATTTCGTCAACACTGACATTTATCATATCGGGTTCTACTTGTTGACCTAAAAATTTTAAGGCAGCAATAAGCGCAGGTTGAGGATGATGATTATTAATAGCGGGGGCTTTATTTTGTTTACTTAGCTTAAAACCTTGAGCGGTGGTCGCGGCAGGAACATGACCATACTGCGGTGGTGTTTGCTTTAAGGTGGCAAAAAAGCTCAATTGTCTTGCGGTTGGCTCAAGTAAATCACAACCACGAATAACATGAGTAATATTTTGCTCAATATCATCAACAACAACCGCTAATTGGTAAGCAAATAAGCCGTCTTTGCGTTTTAAAATAAAATCTTCGTGAGCAAGGGCGAAATCGCAATTAACTTGTCCTTGAATAAGATCATTAAATTGACTGATAGCAACCTGATTAATTAAACGAACCGCATTATTTGTATTAGATAAATTAAGGGTTTTACAAGTACCTTGATAAATACCGCCAAGTGTTTTTATTTGCGCGCGCGTGCAGTGGCAGTTATAAGTGAGTTTTTGCTGAGCTAAATTAGCTAATACTTCATTATAAAGCTGAGTTTGCTGGCTTTGATAAAGTACTTGTTCATCCCAATGTAAACCAAAAGTGTCTAATGATTTTAGAATTTCATCACTGGCACCGGCTTGTTCGCGTGGTGGATCAATATCGTCAATTCGAACTAACCATTTACCTTGCTGGTTATTGTTATCAAGCGTTGATTTAGCATCAAGAAAACTAGCTAGGGCAGCTATTAGTGAACCAAAATGAAGTAAACCAGAAGGAGATGGAGCAAAGCGACCACGATAACCTTTATTAACTAAAGGCCACGAAGATCGCTCAGTTGAAAATAACGCATTTGGCAAGGCTTAGCCTGCCATTTGGCGTTCTTTTATTTCAGCTAGTGTTTTACACTCAATACATAAATCAGCGGTTGGACGTGCTTCTAAACGACGAATGCCAATTTCAATACCACAAGACTTACAAAAACCAAAATCATCTTCTTCGATTAATTGCATGGTTTTTTCAATTTTCTTAATAAGTTTACGTTCTCTATCACGAGTACGTAACTCTAAGCTAAATTCTTCTTCTTGTGCTGCTCTGTCAACCGGATCTGGAAAGTTAGCCGCTTCATCTTTCATGTGAGTTACGGTGCGATCAACCTCTTCATGTAATTGAATTCGCCAAGCATCAAGAATTTTTTTAAAATGCTCACGCTGAAGCTCATTCATGTATTCTTCTTTAGCTTTTTCTTGGTATGGTTGTACACCAGCAAGAGCCAGAAGTCCTAATGTTTTGTTAGTTGGCATGTGTTGCTCCTAATCTTTTTCACTTGCACTATTTATTAGCGGTACAAGTTGAGAGTGCCAATAGTCTATAGACCTTATTTAGACGACATATATTGTGCTGTAGCAATAAAAATTCAAGGTCTAGTTTTAAAAAAAATAATGTTCAATAATAACAATAAATTATAGTTAAGAATATTTTATTGAATTATCAACTTTGCTACAAGCAAGTTCTTTTACCAGCTTTTATAAGTCGGAGTCAATAAATTTCGTTGATCAATGCAAACTCTTTTTTGAGGTTGTTGAATATTTAATCTATAGTTAACCATTAGCCCACAAAGTAAATTGATAAAACACAGGGATTTGCAGTTCATGAAAATACTCGTTGTTGATGACATGATTTCCATGCGTCATGTAATGATGCATATGTTACGTGATTTAGGTTATAACGATCTTGGTGAAGCTAGTGATGGCGTTCAAGCCCTTGATAAATTAAAAAAAGACAATTATGACGTATTAATAACAGATTATTACATGCCTAATATTAATGGTAAGCAGCTTTTAGAGCGGATTCGTCATAACGAAAAACTCAAAGAGTTACCGGTTTTGATGGTGTCGTGCGAAGACGATCAAAAGAAAATTAAATCGCTAATTGAAGCTAAAGTTACCGGTTTTATCGTTAAGCCATTTACCGCAAACACCCTTAAAAAGCAGCTTAATTGGATAAAATCTATGTATGATAAAAAAAAAGCTAGCTCAAATGGGCATTCAGAAATTTGTATTGAGTGAGCTTATTAGCTAGAAACCGTAGCTAAGTTAATTCAGCCAATGGTTGTAAAATGATCTTATCTGTTGATATTTTTGCTTTATAAGTTAACACATCCACACCACTATTTTTTGCTTGCTCTAATAATTGAGCGTAATCAGCATCAATATGAGCCGCTGCTTTTACACTATTAATACCTGAATGTAATATTGCGAATAATAAAACTGCACGATCGCCACTTTTCGCTACTTCAATTAACTCTCTTAAATGTTTTTGTCCTCGTGTTGTTATTGTGTCGGGAAAATAACCCTGTCCATTTTCTGACGAGCCGTCAAGTAGGGTAACACTTTTTACTTCAACGTAAACATCGGCTAAACCTTGTTGGTTGTCACTTAAAAAGAAGTCTATTTTGCTGTTTTCACTGCCATATTTTTTTTCAGGAATAATGGTTTTATAACCCGTTAATTCACTAATAATGTTATTTTTTAGCGCTTCTGCCACGAGTTGATTGGCACGAATGGTGTTTACACAAATAAAGTCGCCTTGTGATGTTTGCGTTAATTCCCAACTAAAAGGATATTTACGTTTGGGATTGTTTGATGTGCTATACCAAATCGTATTACCAGCTTCAGCGCAGCCAGACATAGCACCGGTATTGGCAACATGAGTTGTGGTCGTTGTACCGTCTTCTAATATTACATCAGCTAAGAAGCGTTTATAGCGTTTGATCAGTGTTGCGGAGTTTAACTTTAGTTTCATTTTTATGTTATTTAAGTGATTTTAGTTATATTAACATGGGAAAAATAAAATATTTATTTAACTAGTGTAATAAATTTATACGCTATGCCACTAACTAAGCATAACCAATAAACGGACAACAGGATTTATATGGGAAGTGACTTTTACCAACTCTCTATACTACCTTTTGCAGGTATTATCATCAAAATATGTCGAGCTTACACTAACAGTCAAGAAGATTTTGAAGATTATTATCAAGAGGTATGTTTACAGATTTGGCGCAGCAAAGATAATTTTAATCAACAAGCTGAATGGTCAACGTGGATATATAGTATTTCACTTAATGTGTGTTTAACCTATTTGAAGCGCGCCAAAAATGGCGATAAACAGCTTGTCTCAGACTCTTTACCAGAGGAAGTTATCGACGATAGCAAAGCATTTGTTAGCGATGAAGTGAATCAACTCTACAGCGCGATAAAACATTTATCTGAACTAGACAGAGCCGTAATTTTACTTTATCTCGAAGAAAAATCTTACGAGGAAATAGCTAAAATTATTGGTAGCAATACCAACAATATTGGTGTGCGAATAAAACGAATTAAAGACAAACTAAATAAATATATTAATCAAAAGGATTAGCAGATGAAAAAATCAATAGAAGTAATGTGGAAAGAAGGTTTTATTAATGAGGCGCACTTAACGGCGCCTAAAATTAATGATCTCTATAATCGTAAATCACAAAATATTGTAGATAAACTGCAAAACATGTTTGCTATCAATATAAAAGCCATCATTGTGGGGAATTTATTTATGCTTATTATGATGACTGTTATCGGCGCGCCATTTTTAGGTTTATATCTATTTTGTTTGATTTTGCCGCTAATAATTATTGCTAAAAAAGAACTAAAAAAATCGGTTAACTTGTCAAAAGGACAAAGTAGTTATGATTACCTGATGAGTTTTGATCGCTGGCTAAAAAGTTCGATAGCAGCATATTCTAGCTATTATAAAGTGTTTTATCCGCTGTTCTTTCTTGGCATGGCTGTTCAAGGAATTGTTAGCAACGCTGGCGGCGAACTGATTGCACTGTTAGTTGAAATATTTCCAACTGACACTGTGATATTGGGTCAACCCTATTATCTTATCGTTGCTCTAATCACAGTAATCTTGATTGTAGCGAGATACGCTGAAGCCTTATATCGCTTGGATTTGAATATAGTTTATGGTCGTCAGTTTAAAAAATTAGCAGAACTCATTACTGACATGGAAGAACTGAGAAAGTAAATCTTACATGCCTATGCACTTGGCTCAGGATCGTCATTCTCGCAGTCTTTTAAGCGAGAATCTAGCTCAAAAAGCATGAGATCTTCGATAAAAACGTCTCGAAGATGACGAATATAATAAATAGCTGAGTGATCTGCATAAGCATGTAATAAATTCTCTTATATTGATCTAAATTCACCGTAAAAACCAAGCTAATAAATCCATTATTAGCTTTTTATTTCTTCTTTCATAACCACAGTTAATTATCGTTGCTTATTTCACAAGTAACTTCAGCTCATAAAACGCACTAGTATTGACTAATAAAAGCACAACTAAATACGATTCATTTTTATTCAAATAAAATCACTCTAGCCCATTAAAAAATAGCCCTTCAGCCTGTTTAGAGTTCTAACTCTATTGTATTTATTAGAGTTTATTTTAATTGATGTAAAACTTTAATTTGACCTAGGTCAATTTTTGGGTAATTCTAGAACGGAAAACGTACAAAAATAAAAAGGCGTAATAGCGTTAAATTTGCTAATCCGCCTTTTATAACAATAAAAAATAAACAAAATTAATTTCAGTGCTCTGAGTATTACATTGTGATTCTATTTTGTTTTCTAATAATAAGAAGGACAGAGGAGATGTCGAGTGAATAGACGTAACCTAGGTTGGCTGTTGTTGGGAAGTTTACTTTCCAGTTCAGCTTGGGCCGATATGCAGTTAAACCTTACCCAAGGGGCAACTGAAGTAAGCCATAATGTATATGATTTACATATGTTGGTGTTATATATCTGTACTGCTATTGGTGTAGTGGTGTTCGGTGCGATGTTTTGGTCGATGATTTTTCATCGCAAATCAAAAGGGTATAAAGCAGCCAGTTTCCATGAAAGCACTAAGGTTGAAATACTTTGGACTGCTATCCCAGTATTAATTCTTATTGCCATGGCCTTTCCAGCCACGCAAACATTAATTAATTTAGAAGATAACTCCGACTCAGATATCACCGTTCAAGTAACGGGTTCACAATGGAAATGGCATTACAAATATTTTGATCAAAATATTGAATATTATTCTGTTTTATCTACGCCACGTGATCAATATGAAAAAGTTCCGGCTGGAGGCTCTCCCGTTGCTAAAGGTGAACATTACTTATTAGAAGTAGACAAACCGTTAGTTATTCCTGTTCATAAAAAAGTACGTTTTTTAATTACCTCCGATGACGTAATTCACTCTTGGTTTGTACCTGCGTTTGCGGTTAAGCAAGATGCCGTACCTGGTTTTATCAACGAAGCGTGGACAAAAGTAGACAAGCCCGGTATTTATCGCGGTCAATGTGCCGAGCTTTGTGGTAAAGATCATGGTTTTATGCCAATCGTTGTTGATGTGCGTAGTGAAGCCGATTATCAAAAATGGTTAGACGAACAACATCAATTAACTGCCCAAGCGGCGGCTGCAGAAAAAGCCTCTTTAAATGCTTCTATGTCAATGGACGAACTCATGGCTTTAGGTAAAGATACCTATATAGCGCATTGTGCAGCATGTCATCAGGCTACTGGCTCTGGTTTACCGCCTGCTTTTCCTGCATTGAAAGATAGCCCATTTATTAAAAATGGTAAAGTGGCTGATCATATTAGCACTGTCTTTAATGGTCGTTCAGGTACGGGTATGCAAGCGTTTGGTAAACAACTTAGTTTAAAACAACTTGCTGCTGTAGTTACCTATGAACGTAACGCTTGGGGTAATAATACCGGCGATGTTATTCAAGCGGCGGATGTTCAAGCGGCTATTGGTGGCGAAAGTGCAGTAACTGCACCAGCAGAAACTACTCAAGTCCCTATTATTGAAGGAAAGACTGAAAATAAGAGCGCAGAAAAAGCAGCTCCTGCAGAAGACTTAACTAAAACTTATAACATGGCTGAAATGATGGCGATGGGTGAGAAAGTTTATACAACGACTTGTGTCGCCTGTCATCAAGCTTCGGGTAAAGGTTTACCTCCGGTATTTCCAGCACTTGATGGAGGCAAAATTGCTACTGGTGATTTAACCGCCCATTTAAATATAGTTATGAATGGCAGCGTAAAAAACCCTGCTATGGTTGCTTTTTCATCACAGTTAACTAAAACCCAAATTGCTGCGGTTATTACCTATGAGCGTAATGCTTGGGGCAATAAAACCGGTGATTTAATACAACCTGCAGATGTTGATGCTGCTAGTGCTAAGTAAGGAATTATCATAATGACTACAGACGTTCTTACTGATCATCACAGCGAACATGAAGATCATCACGAAAAAATGAAAGGTATAAAACGCTGGTTATATACCACTAATCATAAAGATATTGGCACCATGTATTTATGGTTCTCTTTTATCATGTTTTTAACCGGTGGCGCACTTGCCATGGTTATTCGCATGGAGCTATTTCAACCTGGGCTACAAATTGTGGAGCCTGATTTTTTTAATCAGTTAACCACAGTACACGGTTTGATCATGGTATTTGGTGCCATCATGCCGGCTTTTGTTGGTTTGGCAAACTGGATGCTGCCGATGATGATCGGTGCGCCAGATATGGCACTACCACGCTTAAATAACTGGAGCTTTTGGATACTACCTTTTGCTTTTGCTATTTTACTTTCATCATTTTTTATGGAAAGTGGTGCGCCTAATTTTGGTTGGACTTTTTACGCACCATTGTCGACTACTTATTCAAATGGTAGTACTGCATTTTTTGTTTTTGCTGTTCATATTATGGGTATATCTTCAATAATGGGGGCGATTAATATTGTCGTTACCATTATGAATTTACGTGCTCCAGGTATGACTTACATGAAAATGCCATTATTTGTTTGGACATTTTTCATTACTGCTTATTTATTAATAGCGGTAATGCCGGTACTCGCCGGTGTAGTAACTATGGTGTTAACGGACACTTATTTTGGCACCAGCTTTTTTAGTGCGGCTGGTGGTGGTGACCCAGTAATGTTCCAGCATATTTTCTGGTTCTTTGGTCATCCTGAAGTGTATATTATGATTTTGCCTGCTTTTGGTGTGGTATCTACTACTATTCCAACCTTTTCACGTAAGCGTTTATTTGGTTATAGTTCAATGGTTTACGCTACGGCATCAATTGCGCTATTGTCATTTATCGTCTGGGCGCATCACATGTTTACCACGGGTATGCCATTAGCGGGTGAATTGTTCTTTATGTATTGCACCATGTTAATAGCGGTTCCTACGGGGGTAAAAGTTTTTAACTGGATGGCAACTATGTGGCGCGGTTCAAYTAGTTTCGAAACGCCAATGTTGTTTTCAATCGCCTTTGTTATTTTATTTACTATCGGTGGTTTTTCAGGGTTAATGCTCGCGATGACACCGGTTGATTTCCAATACCATGATACTTATTTTGTGGTCGCACATTTTCATTATGTATTGGTAACAGGTTCGTTGTTCTCTATTTATGCGGGCGCATATTATTGGCTGCCTAAATGGACAGGGCACATGTATAACGACACCTTGAGTAAATGGCATTTTTGGTGTTCATTAGTCTCTGTAAACGTGTTGTTCTTCCCTATGCACTTTTTAGGTTTAGCGGGTATGCCGCGTCGAATTCCTGATTATGCACTGCAATTTGCTGACTTTAATAAAATAGTAAGTATTGGCGGCTTTGCTTTTGGGCTTTCACAATTAATCTTTTTAGTGTTAGTGATCAAATGTATTAAAGGTGGCGAAAAAGCACCGGCAAAACCTTGGGATGGCGCAGAAGGCTTAGAATGGACAGTGGCAAGTCCAGCGCCGTATCATACGTTTACAACACCCCCTAAAATTGATTAATAGTTAGCAAATAAATAAAGGTATTAATGTGAATAAGCCAGAGCCTGAACAAACTCAGCAAGAGCCACAAACAGAGCATAAACAGAAAAACACTAAATTAATAAAAAAATTAGTATTGGCTGTGTTTGCTATGTTCGGCTTTGGTTTCGCTTTAGTTCCTTTATATAACGTATTTTGTGATGTTACTGGCTTAAATGGCAAAACCAATACGACTGCCGCAGAATACACCGCCGATGGTATAGATACCTCGCGCGATATTCGAGTGCAATTTATTAGCCATGTAACTTCAGGTATGCCGTGGAAATTTTACCCTATTACGGAAGAAGTAACGGTACATCCGGGTGAAATCAAAGTAGTGAAGTTCTATGCTAAAAATAATGCGGCAGAAGAAATAGTGGGTCAAGCCGTGCCGTCTATTTCGCCGGGAACTGCCCACACTTATTTTCAAAAAATTGAGTGCTTTTGTTTTAACCAACAACCCTTAAAAGCCCATCAAGCCGTAGAAATGGCAGTGCAATTTTATATTGATCCTGAGTTACCTAAAGACATCTCAACCGTAACACTTTCTTATACTTTGTTTAACGTCACCGAGGCAGTTAAATCGAGTGTAATTGCAAAAAATTAAAGGAGTCGATAATGACGACTAAAGAGTATGAAAGTTATTATGTACCAGCACATAGCCACTGGCCAATAGTAGGCGCCGTAGCATTGTTTTTTATTGCTTTTGGCGCAGGTAACTATGTACATGATATGCACAATAATGTTTCTGGGTTTGGCGGTTATTTATTAATAGCGGGTTTTACACTGATCATTGTAATGATGTTTGGTTGGTTTAATAACGTTATTAATGAATCAATGGCGGGAAAATATAGCCGGCAAATGGATAATTCATTTCGTCAAGGAATGAGTTGGTTTATATTTTCTGAAGTAATGTTTTTCGCGGCGTTTTTTGGTGCGTTACTTTATGCAAGACAGTTTTCTGTTCCTTGGTTAGGTGGTGCAGGCAATAATGCGATGACTAATGCCGTACTTTGGCCAGAATTTACTGCACAATGGCCATTAATAAAAACCCCTGATGGCACAGAAACTAATGGTATGGGTTGGTATGGTTTACCTTTGCTGAATACCATTTTGCTATTAACCTCATCAATTACCGCACATTTTGCCCATGTTGCATTAGAACGTGATAATCGCCCTCAATTAAAAGTATGGTTAGGATTAACCATTATATTAGGGATAAGCTTTTTATTCTTTCAAGTACAAGAATATGCCCATGGTTATTCTGAAGAAATGGAATTATTTTTAAATAGTGGCATTTATGGTAATACTTTTTATATGTTAACTGGTTTTCATGGTATGCATGTAACGTTGGGTGTGATTATGTTAACAGTGATGTTTTTTCGGATTTTAAAAGGGCATTTTACGCCGAAGAATCATTTTGCTTTTCAAGCGGCTAGTTGGTATTGGCATTTTGTAGATGTAGTGTGGTTGATGCTTTTTGTCTTCGTGTACATCCTTTAGGCGTCGCTAAATCCGTGATAACTGCGTTGATGGTGCTCGCTTATTGGCATAAGCTGCGCGCCATCGGCAGTACTTGGTTTAAGGATCGTCATTTCCGCAGTCTCTTAAGCGGAAATCCACGTCAACAAGCAGGGAACTGCAATTGCAAGGTTGCAAAGATGTCGATTAAAATAACTAGCTGAGTGATTTTTTTCATTAAAGGTATTTTAATTAAGGATGTGGATTAGGGGTTATTTGTCCTGTTAATAAGCCAAACAGTAGTAACAAAATAATAGCTACAGCAATAAGTACCCGCCGGCCAATATAACGAGACATCGGTGGCTTGTCTGGATCGTTTTTGTTCATGGTGAGCATGGCGAGAAACAAGTTGTAAACCATTAGCATTAATAAAAAAACAATAACAATTTTAAAAATCATTTAATATTCCTATTCTCAGTAAGTGAGAGGCAGTAAGGATAAAAGTACCGTGAGCACATCGTCATCCCCCAGCAATATCGCTAATATTGTTAACAATATCAAACTGCCTTGGTTACTGGTTACCCTACTTGTTTTTGTTGGATTAATAAAGCTTGGCTTATGGCAAACGGCGCGCGCACAAGAAAAAATTCATCGTTTAGCTCGTATTGAACAGCTTAAACATCAAGATGCATTGTCAATAATGCAAGTAACAAAAATAGCCGCACAAACAAAAACACATTTAAACGAAGCCATTAATGACTTACCCGTTAAAGTTTCAGCAGAGTTTGATAATAAACATGTTTTTTTGCTCGATAATCAAGTTGAAAAAAATGCTCTAGGTTATCGTGTTTTTCAAATAGCCCATACCAAAAAGGTAAGCTTTTTAGTTAATTTAGGTTGGGTTGTTGGCTCGATAAATCGTCAAGAGTTACCGCAATTTACACCTGTTTCCGGCACGCAAACTTTTAAAGGACATATTCGTAAAATGGAACGCGGAGTGGTATTACAAGAACAAAATTTCGACAAAGTTAGCTGGCCATTACGGGTACAACAGATAGAAACAGAAAAACTTTCACCACTTATTGGTGAAAAGTTGTTGCCCTTTGTGGTTTACTTAGATAAAAATGAGACTCTGGGTTTTGTAAAAAATTGGCATCCGGTGGTAATGCCACCTGAAAAACACCAAGCTTATGCCTTTCAATGGTTCAGTTTAGCAAGTGCTTGGTTGTTGTTAATGGTTTGGGTTACTATCAAAACAAGTGATCAAAACAGCGCAGAAAAATAAAAAAGTTAAACCACTAATAAGAAAAATAAGGTTGATCAATATGACTAGTATGCCAATAAATTCGGTAAAAAAGAGCACTTCACGACGAACATTAATATTAGTGTTCGCAGTATTTACCTTACCCGTGATTTTAGCTAAATTTGCCTTAAATGATCATTGGTTTAATTACGGTGTAACTAATCAAGGTACGTTAGTCGCGAATGAAATTACACTAGAAAAAATGGGCTTAAATAAAGCGCAATTTAATAAAAAATGGTTGATGCTTTATGTATTACCCGAAACTTGCGCGGAACAATGTCAGCAAATATTACACAACATTAACAATACTTATGTTGCTTTAGGCAAAGAAGCAGAGCGTGTTACCCCTTTAGTGTTAACCAATAGTACATTAACGGCAGCGCAACAAGCACAATTGCACAGTAAGAAATGGCAAATACAAGACCTACCCACGAAAACACAGCAGTTATTTACACAACCACAAGTACTGATTGTTGATCCTTTGGGTAATGTTATTTTATCGCATCAACCCCCGAAGAACAGTCAAGCGTTACCGTTATTTGGTAAAGCATTATTAGCCGATTTCAAAAAAGTATTAAAATATTCGAGGATCGGTTAAATGTACAAGCCGCAAGCTTTTAGCCAATACAACTCAAATATTAAACGCTTGGTTTTTATTAGCATTGTTCTTGCTTTAATTGTGGTGAGTTTGGGCGCTTATACTCGTTTAACGCATGCCGGATTAGGCTGCCCAGATTGGCCGGGCTGCTATGGACAACTAAAAGTACCCGAAACCAGTCAACAATTAGCCCAAGCACAACAGGCATTTCCTGAACAAGAAGTGGTTGCACATAAAGCGTGGAACGAAATGATCCATCGCTATTTTGCTGGCAGTTTAGGTTTGTTAATTTTAGCCATCGCTTTGTTGTCCATTAAAAATAGAAAGCAGGGTACGCCGCTGTTTTTACCGTTATTTATATTATTAATGGTGATTTTTCAAGCAGCATTAGGCATGTGGACGGTTACCATGAAACTCATGCCGATTGTGGTTATGGGACATTTATTGGGTGGCTTTACCACCTTGTGCTTACTGTTTTTATTATATTTACGATTAAGTAACAAGCGCTTACCCTCCAGTGATTTTTCGGTAAAAAAATACGGCAAATTTGCGTTCATTGGCGTGTTTATTTTGGCAGGGCAAATATCGTTAGGGGGCTGGACATCGTCAAATTATGCCGCGCTAACCTGTGTTGAATTGCCCATTTGCCAAGCCGGTTGGCAACAACAACTCACTTTTGAGGGTTCATTTGATCCCATACCACCGGTTAAAGAAACCTATGAATATGGACATTTAAATCATGCGCAACGCGTGACCGTACATGTCATGCATCGTCTCGGAGCAATTGTTACCGCGTTGTATTTGGCTTGGTTAGCGTTAATGGTGTTTCGAAAATCACAAACGCAGTTTTTTCAAAATTCAGCTTTATTATTGGGTAGTGCGTTAACTATTCAACTTGCCTTAGGTATTAGTAATATTTGGTTTTCACTGCCTTTAGCCGTTGCCGTAAGCCATAACATTATTGCTGCGGTGTTAATGTTGACGTTGATCCGTTTGACTTATAGCTTAAAACGAAAAATATAGCTTAGACAAAAAATAAAGCAAAAACGGAAAATAGAGGAATTATTATGAGTAAAGTAGAAGCATTGGCGCCACCTGCGCAAATATCATTTTCCGCACGCTGGCAGGCTTATTATGAAATAACCAAACCCCGTGTGGTGGCTTTGTTGGTCTTAACGGCTGTCGTTGGGATGTGTTTGTCAGTACCCGGAGGTATTCCTTGGCAGTTATTGCTTGCGGCGACATTGGGTATAGGTTTGTTATCTTCAGCAGCGGCAGCCATTAATCATATTGTTGATGAAAAAATTGATGCCATTATGGGACGAACTCATGGCAGACCATTACCCAATGGCAAGCTTTCAGCTCAACAAGCCATCGTTTTTGCTATTACTATTGCCATTTTGGGCTTTATCATGCTTTATACCTTGGTTAATCCATTAACTGCGTGGCTTACCGTTGCGGGTCTTGTCGGTTATAGCTTTATTTATACGTTATATCTAAAACGCGCAACGCCGCAAAATATTACTATTGGCGGATTAGCTGGCGCTATTCCACCATTACTTGGCTGGACGGCAATGACTAACGAAATTCATCCTAATGCCTTGTTGCTAGTGCTGTTGATTTTTACGTGGACACCACCGCATTTTTGGGCATTAGCCATTCATCGTAAAAATGAATATGCGAAAGTGAATATTCCTATGCTACCGGTTACTCACGGGGTTGATTTTACTAAAACACAAATTTTACTTTATACGATATTATTATTTGTAGTGAGTTTGTTGCCTTATTTAGTGGGTATGAGTAATTGGTTGTATTTAATCGGTGCGGTGACACTTAATTTAATTTTCTTTGCCTATGCGTGGAAATTAAAATTTAATGCTGATGAAAACACTGCGATGGACACCTTTAAATTTTCTATTGTGCATTTAATGACGTTATTTGTGATTTTGTTGCTCGATCATTATTTATTACCCATAGCGCAAGGTTAATCACATGAATAAGTTTTTAGTGATTATTATTGCGTTGGCTGCTTTATTTGCAGGGATGTTTTTATTCAATAAATTTCAACATCAACCGCTTGAGCAACCGCAATATTCACTTTATTACCAACAGTCACGAACGCTTAAACCTTTTAAATTAACCGCTAGTAATGGCGAAACTTTTACTAATAAAAATTTACAAGGAAAATGGTCGTGGGTATTTTTTGGTTACACTTCTTGTCCTGATGTTTGCCCAACCACCTTACAAGAACTTAATTTTATTTACGATGATTTAAAAAAAGTGAGTAGTAAAGTACAAGTATTATTTGTCTCGGTGGATCCTCAGCGTGATACTCAAGAAAAACTCAGCCAATACATCGCTTATTTTAACAAAGCATTTATCGCTTTAAGAGCCGGACACGAAGTGCTGTTCCCGTTTGCACGAAATTTAGGGCTGATGTACGCCATTGTTGATAATAATCAAGCTACGGCGGGCGATAATAACAGTGAAAGCTATCTCGTTGATCACAGCGCTTCTATGGTGTTGATAAATCCACAAGGCAATATAGCCGCTATTTTCAAGCCTGAAATAGCGATAGGTAAAGTGCCGAGTATTGATGGTGAAAAATTGGTGAGTGACTTTGCTAAAATAGTCGCGTTAGCGAGTATTTAATATTTGCCCCTTAATTACAAAGCATACCAATCGCCATTTTCATGCAAAATAAACCATGGGTGTGAATGCCAATAAAAACGCCCGACTTTACTTTTACTTGGCACAGTGCAATTAGCACGTACTCTGCCGATAGGTAAAGGCTGATTAAAGCTGATGGTAAAATGTTGTTGGTTTTGCCAAACAAGGTGTTGTTTACCAATGCCAGTGATATAACAACTCAGTAATTTTTGATGAAAATCATCTTGTTGGATAAAATTATCATCAAGCTTGAAACTGATGCTTGTGGTTTGTTGATAGCAATAAATAAGTGGTTTGTTTGGTGGGACAACGGTTAAGTTTAACGGTAAAGAATATAACTTAGTTTTTAACGAACTGAGCTGGTCGTAAGGTTGTGAAGCTGGGAATCTTGATAAAGCACTGAGATCAGAATGAAGACCTACCGCACCAGATTGTTGAGAAAATCCTACAAAACCTAACTGTGTTAGCCATGCTTTCGCCTTGGCACTATATTCACCATAAGGGTAAGCAAAATAATGCCAGCTTTGGCCGGTTTTTGCTTTTATGATCGCTTCAGATTTATTCAATAATTTACCGTAATGTTGTAACCATTGTTGCTCTGTTTGTCCTTGCGGAACACGCGCAAGAGCATGATGATCAAAACCATGATTGGCAATAATAACGCCGTTATCAGCCATCGCTTTTAATTGTTGCCAAGTTAAATAATGTGTCGATTTTTTCGACACAATACTGGGGTTAATAAACAGTGTGAAGGGGTAATTAAAGCTATCGAGTATAGGCTTAGCTTGGGTCAAAATATCGAGATAAGCGTCATCAAAAGTGATCGCGACGGTTTTATCTTTAATTACTTGCTGTGTTTTTATGGCCTCAACAATTTCATTTAATGGCACCACAGTAAAACCATTATCTTTTAAATAGTGTAAATGTACTTTAAATTGTTGTGGCGAAATACTGGTACTTGCTGGTGTAGAGTTGCTAACATGATGATATTGTAAAATAATGGCGGCATTAACTATATTGGCGCAATTCACTAAGAGTAAACTCAGCAGCACTTTAAGATTAAATTTGTTCATAAAGACCTAAGTTCACAGCAGATTAAAAAATAAATTAATTAGGAATTATCATTCTAACTTTTCAACCGCTAGAAAACCATAAACGTTTATTTGTGTTGGCAATACCAATGATTTTATCGAATATTACTGCGCCATTGTTAGGCTTAGTTGATACTGCGGTTATTGGTCATTTAAGCCATGCCTATTATTTAGGCGCAACGGCTGTTGGTGCAATGATGATCACGGCTATTACATGGTTGTGTGGATTTTTACGGATGTCGACTACTGGTTTGACTGCGCAAGCATTTGGACGGAAAAACTCGCAACAAAATCTACTTATTCTACTGCGGGGTTTATTAGTTGCTATAGCGTTAGGGTTTGTTTTTATTGTTTTTAAAGACGGCTACATCAACATTAGCTTAAAACTGTCGGGCGGTAGTGAACAAGTGCAATTTTATGCACGACAATATAGTGAAATTAGGCTGTGGGGCTTGCCCGCTGCATTAGCTAATTTAGTTATTTTGGGTTGGCTTTTGGGTAATCATCAAGCTAAAACGGTGATGTGGTTATTAATTGCCACCAATTTAATTAATTTAGGTTTAGATTTACTGTTTGTTTTGGAGCTTAATTGGCAAGTCAGCGGTGTTGCTTATGCGAGTTTAACTGCGGAGTACAGCGCTTTTTTTGCAGGGTTATTTGTTGTAATAACAAAGCATAAAAGTAGCACATCAAAACTCTTTAATAATGCTAAGCATCTTTTTAAAGATGTTTTTAATCGTGATGAGCTGGGTCATTACTTTGCTCTTAATCGTGACATTTTAATTCGTACTATTTGTTTAGAAATTTGCTTTATTTTTATCACCTTTCAAGGCGCAAGGCTGGGTGATAATATTGTCGCTGCCAATGCTATATTACTCAACTTTTTACTGCTAATTTCTTTTTCTTTAGATGGTATTGCCAATGCTGTTGAAGCTTTAGTGGGTAAAGCGATAGGTCAAAATAATAGTGCAGCATTACATCAAAACGTAATGCTAGCCTTGTTTTGGACAGGAGTTTTCGCGTTGCTTTACAGTGTTGTTTTTTGGTTGTTTGGCGAGCAATTAATTTTGCTGATGACCAGTATTAAAATAGTGGTCATTTATGCGCAGCAATATATTCTGTGGATAGTGTTTTTGCCGATCATTGCTTGTTGGTGTTATTTGTTTGATGGTGTTTATATTGGCTTAATGCAAGCAAAAATAATGCGTAATAGCATGCTTATTTCTACTTTTTTGGTGTTTTTCCCAACTTGGTTTGTGCTGCAAAGTTTAGGTAATCATGCTTTGTGGGCGGCATTTTCGTTATTTATGCTTAGTAGAGGAATAACCCTTGGCTGGCACTATTTTAAGTATGTTGCTAAAAATTAAACTTGTTAAGAATAAAGTTGGGTTTTGCTACGCGCTACCCAACCTGTATATCATTTTTCATGTATGAAGAATTAATAATAAGAATGATCACCGCGTTGATGCTCAGTAACATCTTTAACGCCTTTAATTTCATCACCCATCATTTCAATTAATTGCTTTTCAATACCGTCTTTTACAGTAACGTCAATTTGTGAACAACCATTACAGCCACCGCCAAATTGTAATACTGCATAACCATCATCAGTAATTTCAATTAAGCTACATTCGCCACCGTGTCCTGCTAATTGCGGATTAACTTCGGCTTGTAAAAAGTAATGCACGCGATCAAATAAAGGTGCGTCATCGGCAACTTTTTTCAATTTAGCATTGGGTGCTTTTAAAGTAAGTTGAGAACCCATTTGGTCGGTGACAAAATCAATTTCGGCTTCGGCTAAAAACGGTTTGCTGTCAGCATCAACCAAGGCATTAAAACCGTCAAATTCGAGAAGAATATCATCGGCTTCAACAGCATCAGGAGGACAATATGAAACACCACACTCTGCGTTTGCAGTACCGGGGTTTACCACAAACACTCGAATATTTGTGCCCTCGGCTTGGCTGGATAATAATTTTGCAAAATGCGCTTGGGCAGTTTCAGAAATGGTGATCATCGCGCTTACTCACTTTTAAATACGGCTAAAAATACGGTTTAAATAAAAAAATAATATCTGAGTGTTTTACTCAAGTATACATTTTACGCTGCAAATTGCCTTGGTGCTAGTAACAAATTAAGGTTTATTGATCTATTTAAATGATCCAGAGAATAATTAGTCACTAAACTTTAACTAGTTATCGCTAAAGATGACTAAATTTGCTATTTTTATGCTGATCAATAATTGGGATAACAAATGATTTTTCAACGATTTATTTTTAGCATAATGGTTAGCGCCATGTTTTCTTTTGCCGTAATTGCGACTCCGATAAGTAATTATTTACCTAAAGGGCAAGTTTATAGTAATGCAATACCAACTCCTCAGCAGGTGCTTGGTTTAACTATTGGTGAGCGCCATTTACGCCATGACCAATTAAATCAATATTTTACTGCCTTAGCGCAAGCATCAAATCGCATTAAACTCACCCAAATGGGTAAAACTAATGAATTTCGTCCACAATTTTTAGCGACCATTTCTTCGCCCGAAAACCTAGCCAATTTAGACCGTATTTTAGCCACCCGACAAAATCCACAAGCAAAATCACCCTTGGTTATTTGGTTAGGTTATAGCATTCATGGTGACGAAATTAGTGGTGCTAATGCGGCTATGGTCGTTGCCTATCATTTAGCGGCAAGTCAAAATAAAGATGTAGAGGTGTTATTGAAAAACACCATTATTGTGATGGAGCCCAGTATTAATCCTGATGGTATGGATAAGTTTGTTAATTGGGCAACCATGTTTCGTGGTAAAACTGACAATAGTGACCCCAACCATATTGAACATCATCAGGGCTGGTTTACTGGCAGAACTAATCATTATGGTTTTGATTTAAATCGTGATTGGTTATTGCTAACACAGATTGAAAGCGAACATCGGTTGAAATATTTCCATTTATATAATCCCAATGTATTAGCCGATTTTCATGAAATGGGCGCCAACAGCAGTTATTTTTTTCAACCGGGAATTCCTTCACGTACTAACCCCTTAACACCGCAAGGAAATATTGAATTAACTAATGTTTTGGCTAATTACCATGCTAAAGCACTGGATAAACATCAACGATTGTATTTTAGCCAAGAAAGTTTTGATGATTTTTATTATGGTAAAGGTTCAACTTATCCTGATATAAATGGTGCCATTGGTATTTTATTTGAACAAGCCAGTAGTCGAGGTTATCAACAGCAGACTGAAAATGGTTTATTAACGCTTGAATTTGCGATTCAAAACCATGTACTTACTTCGCTTTCAACCATTGAGGGAGCTTGGCTGAATCGTGAAAAACTCGCGCAATATCGTCATGATTTTTATCAACAAGCTGAAAAAGCGGCAAGCAAAGAAAAATTTAGCGGTTATATTATTAACCAAGGTGATGATCTTTATCGATTAAATGCTTTTTTACATAAATTAAAACAACACCAAATAAAGGTTTATCGTTTAACGAGTGATTTTCGTAACAAAGGTAAAATTTATAATGCGCAAACCAGTTATTATGTGCCGCTAGCACAACCGCAATATCGTTTAGTGCAAGCACTTTTCGCCCAAGCAACCCACTTCAAAGACAATACTTTTTATGATGTTTCTGGCTGGACAATGCCATTAGCGATGAATATTCATTTTGATAAAGTAGAACGCACCTGGGGCTTGAAATTAAATAAAAACACCTGGCAAGAAAAACCACAAAGTGTAAATACCTTAAATAAGACTGCTTACGCTTATGTATTTTCATGGCAAAATTACTTAGCACCCAAGCTATTAAATAGGTTATTAACGCAAGGCATTAAAGCGCGTGTCGCAAACAAACCCTTTACCACACTCATTGCCGGCAAAAAACAAGCCTTTGCTGCAGGTAGCATAATGATCCCTGCGGGGATACAAACAAAAATTAATTGGCAAAATATTGTGAGTAACGCCAGTAAATCTACGCAAATTAATATCTTTTCATTGTCTAGTGGTTTAACTGTGGCAGGTATTGATTTAGGCAGCCGTTCTTTTGTTAACTTAACGCCGATAAAGGTATTATTAGTGGGTGGTAAAGGCGTTTCTCAGTACGAAGCGGGTGAGATACTTTATTATTTGGACGAGCAACTTAATATTCCTGTGACTGTGGTCGAGCATTCGAGGTTAACCCATATTAAGCTCAGTGATTACAGCCATATTATTATGGTCGATGGTGATTACGCCAATATTGATAACAAAATAGAATTTAAGTTATCTGCTTGGTTGAAAGCGGGTGGCACCTTATATGCGCAAAAACAAGCGGCAAAATGGTTAGCAGATAAAGATTTATTAAAGATGACATTTGTTAGTAAAACGCAAATTAATCAATTGTTTGATAATGATAGTTTACGCTATCAAGATAAAGAAAAGCTCGCGGCACGTAAACGCATTGCCGGCGCTATTTTTAATACCAATATTGATACTAGTCACCCATTAGCTTTTGGCTATAGCAATAAAACATTGCCGGTATTTAGTAACAGCACTTTAGTAATGCAAAAATCTGCTAAGCCGTTTATGAATATAGCTTCTTACCAAGAAGAACCTTTGTTAAGCGGTTATACCGATAAAAATTTGATTGATTTAATGGCGCAAAAGCCGGTAATTGTTGCGCACAATGTGGGTAAAGGTCGTATTATCGCTAGTGTCGATGATCTGGTATTTCGTGGTTATTGGTACGGTACGGCAAAAATATTAGCCAATAGTTTATTTTTCTCAAAAGCATTTTCAACTCCTCTTATCGAATAAAAAGCTGAATAAAAACAGACCAAACAGTTTTTTTACTTATTTTTATCGTTTGGCATTGCCAGAGTTATCGCGACAACAGTGACTGTTTTTACACCGTGATTTTTTAGTAATGTGCTAATTTCACTCACCGTTGTGCCTGTGGTCACCACATCATCTACTAACAAAATATGCTCTGCTAATGATACTGTGTTGTTAAGTTGAAAAGCAGTGCGCAATCTTTTTCGTCTTTGCTGCCCACTTTGACCCACTTGCTGCTCGGTTTTTTTAGGGCGAGTAATCAGCGTTGAACAATAATCGATATTGATGGCTTGTCGTGCTAAGTGTTTTTGTAGTTGTTTGGCAATTAAATGTGCTTGATTAAAACCGCGACTTTGCCAACGACTAATATGTAATGGTACTGAAACTATCATCTCAGGTGTTGATAACTTTTTAGTATTGATAAGTTGGCTTATTGTGTCTGCTAATAAATGGCCAAATAATTGTGCTAATTCGAATCGCCCTTGATATTTTAATTGGCTGATCCAGTGACTAAACGGCATTTGATGTGGTGCTAAACACAGCAGTTGGTCAAAATTAATATTAGGTAAGTTTTTATATATTGCTGGCCAATTTAATAGATCTCCTTGCACATCTTTAAACTGAAAAAGCGGTAAATCTTGATGGCAGTATTGGCATAATTGCCGATATTTTTCGCATGATGAACCACACAAATCACAACTCGATAAGGTCAGTAAGCTTTGATGATAATAAAAAATAAGTGTGTCGAATAAGTGATTATTAAAGTGCTGTTGCAGTAATTTAGCTGCGGGTATATTTTTTAGTAGACGTGAAATATCCATATTAACAATCCATTGCGTTTTATTTATTAATAGTGTTTATTGATAGCGATCACATTTAAGAAGTGATGCTGGTATAATACCGTTATTGTATTCCATGAAGTGAAAGTATAGTTCAAAATGCCAACGCCATTACAATTTAGATCGATAGGGCAAGGTCAACCCTTAGTTTTACTTCACGGTTGGGGAGTAAATTCAGGTGTTTGGCAACCTTTAGCTGAAAAACTGTCGAAATCATATCAAGTGATCACCCTCGACCTTCCCGGTTTTGGTGTCAATGTAAATAACACTATTAGCCCATATTCACTGATGCAAGTAAGTAAACTTATTGTTGAAAGTATTGGCACCTCTGCTGTTTATATAGGCTGGTCGTTAGGTGGTTTAGTAGCAAGTAATATTGCAATAAATTACCCTGATAAGGTACAAGGTTTAGTCACCGTTGCCAGCAGTCCCTGTTTTTTAGAAAGCAGCTTTATTGAAAAGAGGTCTATCGAAAAGGGCTTGGTAGAGCAAACTGAAAACTCACAAGTTTGGCCGGGGATAAAACCCGAAGTTTTAACGATGTTTCATCAACAATTAAGCGATAATATTAAAAAAACCTTAGATGGTTTTTTGAGAATACAGGCGATGGGTAGTCCACATATTCGACACGATATTAAACAATTACGTGATTTAATCATGGTGTCCCCAATACCGAGTAAAACCACCTTAGAACAATCGTTACAACTCTTAAGTAGCGAAGATTTAAGAGCTGATCTCAGTAAAATAACAGCACCGTTTTTACGTTTATATGGCAAACTCGATGGCTTAGTACCTAAAACCGCTATAACTTGTATTAATGATTTATCTCCCAACAGCGATTATTATATTTTTAATAAAGCCTCGCATGCTCCATTTATCTCTCATTTAGATGAATTTTCCGAACAGTTATTGTTGTGGCTGAATAATCATATTTGCACGCGCCATTAGAACTCTTTTTGATTTCTATGGGGTTAAGTTAACCTGTTGTTTTTATGTTTAAAAAAAATATTTTTGTTGTTTGTTGAAGAGTTTAATTATTTAATCAAGCTTAAAACTTTACTTTTACACTTGATTGGTTAATAATTAACCAGTAAAAGTTGGTTATTTTAGGAGTGGTTTATGCAAATTTCATCAGCAGTCAATAGTGGTTTACAAGGATTGCAGCAAGCAAATGATACGGCTAATAGAGCAGCCAGTGATATTGCGCAAGCAACCACGGCTCGTGAAGAAAAAAGTGAATCCGGTAACGATTTGGAATCTACCGAAACTGTAAATAAAGCCCAACCGGCAAGTTTAACTGATTCCGCAGTGAAACTAAAAGCAGCTGAGGCACAAGCAAATACTTCGGCACAATCGATTAAAACCGCCGATGGAAATTTAGGTACTTTGATTGATGTGCGTGCATAGGTAGCACAGCCCTGATCTAGCGTCTAAATATTAGCTGGCTTTATATATTAGTAGTTTATAGTAAAAGTTAAGAAGTCGTAAGATGAATATTAATTCGCWAATTAGCAGTTTACCGTTATCGACTGTGGTTAATCCTCCCACAGAAAGCTTGCGTCGTGACAATAATTTGCGCGAAGTTACTCCCGCCCCAGCACCCGTAGAACCAAGCCCAGCAGAAAAAGGTGTAGCCAGAGAAGGAAAATCATCGTCAAGCGCCGAACAAGTCAGCATTTCTACTAAAAGTAAGCAAGTAGATGCAAAACAAAATACCATTAAAGATCCGCAAGAACAATCTTCTAAACAAGAAACCCCATCCCCAGCAGGTACTACCAATAAGCAATCAACAGAGCAACGAAAGGCACAAGAGTTAGCCGATCAACAGCAAATTTCAGCTCTGCAAAAAAGAGATCAAGAAGTACGATCTCATGAATCTGCTCATGCGGCTGTTGGTGGTTCAGTAACTGGTGCACCATCATTTAGTTTTGAACGTGGTCCTGATGGTAAAAACTATGCAGTAAATGGTGAAGTTTCAGTTGATCTATCGCCTGTAGCGGGTGATCCCCGCGCTACAATTGCTAAAATGCAAACAGTGCATGCTGCTGCTTTAGCGCCAATCAATCCCTCGTCACAGGATAAACAAGTAGCGGCTGCTGCAACCCAAACTATTGCACAAGCACAAACTGAAATATTAACTAATAATACCGGCAATGGTTCTCAGCAAACTCGCGTGAAACAAAATTTACGCTCTAATGATATTTCAAGCAATGCCACTAGTAGCGAGGCCGATCAACAAAGCAAAGTAAGTGCCGAYAAACAGGGCGAAAACTTCGATACTATTATTAATTCAACACTGAAAGCTCAAGAAGAAATATCACCAAAAATATCTAAAGATGTACAACAGCGTGCATTACGAATCGAAAGTTTTTATTCTAATATTAATCAGGCACATACAAAACCAAGTTCTTCTCAAGTAGAATTAACGGCTTGATTTTTATTGAAAAATTATTCTCTAAAAAAGTAGTTTTATAAAAGAACATGCCATGCACTTGGCTCAGGATCGTCATTCCCGCAGTCTTTTAAGCGGGAATCCAAGTCTATCATTTTATAAAAATTAAATACCATAATCTTGACGATACTTTTTAATAGTAGCTAAACTTTCAGCCATTTCAGGCTTAGCGGTTAAATAAGAAATTAAATCATCAAGCGTTACGATTGAAATAACTTGTGTGCCAAAATCGCGCTCAACTTCTTGTATGGCAGATAATTCACCTTGACCTTTTTCTTGACGATCAAGGGCAATTAACACACCAGAAAGCTCAGCGCCATGAGCTTTAATAATTTCCATTGATTCACGAATTGCCGTGCCAGCAGTGATCACATCATCGACCAGCATTACCTTGCCTTTAAGTTCGGAGCCAACCAAGCTGCCACCTTCACCGTGAGTTTTGGCTTCTTTGCGATTAAAGCAATAAGGAATATCAATATTATGATGATCGGCTAATGCTACTGCGGTAGTGGTGGCAATTGGAATACCTTTGTAAGCAGGACCAAATAATAAATCATAATCAATACCGCTATCGGCTAAAGCGGCGGCATAAAAACGTCCTAAACGTGCTAAATCTCTGCCAGTATTAAATAAGCCCGCATTAAAAAAATAAGGACTAGTACGCCCAGATTTAAGCGTAAATTCACCAAATTTCAACACTTGTTTTGTAAGTGCAAATTCAATAAATTCTTGTTGGTATGCTTTCATTTTTTTCCTAATAACCTTATTAGCTTAACGCTTTCTTTTGTTCGTCAAATAATTCATCAATACCATGTTTGGCAAGTTGTAACATCGCTTGCATTTCTTCAAAGCTAAAAGGTTCTTCTTCAGCAGTGCCTTGCACTTCAATCAATTTACCAGTGTCGGTCATGACAACATTCATATCGGTATCAGCAGATGAATCTTCTGCATAATCTAAATCAGCAACCGGCTCGCCATTATAAATGCCAACAGAAACAGCAGCGATCATATGTTTTAAGGGGTTAGTTTTAATAATGCCTTTAGTGCGCATATGATTTAAAGCATCAACCAAAGCAACACAAGCGCCAGTGATAGAAGCAGTACGTGTGCCGCCATCGGCTTGAATTACATCACAATCTACCGTGATCATGTTTTCGCCCAAAGCAGTTAAATCAACAGCGGCACGTAAAGAACGAGCAATTAAACGCGAAATTTCTAAGGTACGCCCACCTTGCTTACCACTTGCTGCTTCACGGCGCATGCGAGTGTGAGTTGAACGGGGTAACATGCCGTATTCAGCCGTTACCCAACCTTTGCCTTGGCCTTTTAAAAAGCGCGGCACATTATCTTCAACGGTGGCAGTACAAATAACTTTAGTGTCACCAAACTCAATTAAAACAGAGCCTTCTGCATGTGCTGTAAATTGACGAGTGATAGTGATCGGACGAATTTGTCCGCTGGTTCTGCCGCTAGGACGCATAATAATATTCCTGTAAAAAAATTATGCGTATTATATCTTTTAATGTGTTCTATTTATAGAGAGAAAAACAGCTCATTTGTGCTTCATGCAGTTAGGCATTGGTATTTGCCAATATTCGTCGTATTTGCCGTGCAGTAAATTTATGGGGTTTAACTTTGCACCAATTTTGTACCTGTTTTTTACTCGCAGAGGTTAAATCTTTTGCCTTGGTTTCTTGTAGGTGTAAAAGAAAGTCATTGTTTAATATGTTTGAGGATAAGCTAGCTGATAGTTTGGTAGTTCCTGTCATTTCTCTGTATATATGAGTTTGTAAATATCGATTTTCAGCCGACGAGAAAACATGCCTTTCACTAACCGTTCGAGAAAATTTAGGTATATTTTCTATATAAGCGCACTGGGCGAGCCTGTTTGCCCAATATTCTTGCTCTAAGTTATTGAATGTGTTGCCATGATATTTTTGTACGCTATATACATGAACTGTTTCATGTACTACAGCGTAAAAAACAGGCTTAGTTGCTTGAGCAAGAAATTTACAATCATCATATGGCATATAAAAATGTAATTTCTTGCTGTGTTTGGTTAATCTATGGCTGTAGTGATAATTTTTATCTTTCACAAAGAGTAAGGTTACGTGATAATTTTGTAAAAATTCTGCATTAAATGCTCGCTTCATTTCGAGTATAGATTTATGTATTTTTTTGATTTGTTCTGATGTGCAAGATAACACTGACAATTCATGATCAATGTTAATGGTCAAATGAGCTTCGTTGATCAAAGTTTCATATGATGATTTAAAACCATCTGGCTCTTTATAGGTTATTAATCCTGTTTTGATATCTGCCCAAGAATCTATATATATATAGGGAGAGTCTTTTGACGTTATCCCTGTTGTCATACCAAAATTGAATGTTTCTCCGGGCACTATGGTACAGGCATTCAGTAATGCAATAGTCAGTAAAATAAATATGTAACGCATGATAATAGTCCAAATAAATGTTTTAAGTTATTATTGTTGGTGATAGTAAGAATATTTATTTATTGTTATTTACGATGTGTCGGTAAATTGATATGTGGTCTACTTGTCCATGATGTGGCAGCTAAAATAGCATCCTCATTTCTTAGTATAAAGTCGCTAGACTCACTTTCATTGGTTGTTGGTACTAAAAGATTTATATTACTTGCTATGTCGATAAAATTATAGGACCAATCTTTTACGTCTTGTGGAGAAGTAAAATAGTATCGACCATTTCTCTTAGTCACGGCAAAGTCTTTTGTGTCAAGTGCATTATTACTAGAGTCCAAAGCACTTAATTTTACTTGATTGTTAGTTACGTCAGCACCAGTTAATTTAAAGTTATATTTGGAGACATCTAACGATTGAAAATCATCAGAAGTAAAATAATTAATTAAAGCATTTGTTTCAACTTCTCCTGAGCAACCTACAGAATCATCACCTTTATGGCATTCGACTGAGCCTGTAAGCTTACAACCAGTCAAAGTTACAGCAGTGATTAAACTTATTATTAATATTATATTTTTCATTTTTAAATCCTATTTAAAATTAAAATCCTTACTATTGACATTAGGTATAGAAGAAAATGTTAATTATATCAAAAAAAAGTTAATAATAAGTTTTGTTTATGTTTCTTTTTGCTTGTTTCTGTTCTGGTATATGAGATTAAATCGTTTGAATTAATGGTGCTAAAATTGAATATGAAATATAGTTAAGCTAGCTAGGGTCAAATACCCTATCAATATTGGAAGGAATTTTTATGCGTTATTTTTATGTTCTTTTATTAAGTGGTTTGATATTTTTTCAATCATCTAGCTTTGCCTCAGAAAAAACAATTAAACCCAAAGACTTACCTAGCTACAGTAAAATTTATGATGAACAAAGTGATCCTTTCAAGGATGCTATGGCGGCAAT
Source organism: Gammaproteobacteria bacterium (assembly GCA_002401725.1). Lineage (GTDB taxonomy): Bacteria > Pseudomonadota > Gammaproteobacteria > Enterobacterales > Alteromonadaceae. The sequence goes on along the minus strand of NVTW01000012.1, from coordinate 44,020 downwards.
TGCGTTAGCTAAGCATACTCAACGTAATGTGTTAATTGAAATTGGTGGTGATTGGTGTACGTGGTGTCACAAAATGGATGCGTTTCTAGAAAAAAACCAACGAGTTTACCAAGCGCTGCATAGTAAATTTGTATTGCTCAAAGTTAACGTTAGCGACACCAATAAAAATAAAGACTTTATGGATGGTATGCCACCCGTTTTAGGCTATCCTCACATGTATGTATCTACGGGTAATGGCAAAATGATTTTGTCTAAAGATACCGCAGAATTGCAAGTTAATGGTCAATACAATGTAAAAACATGGCTTGATTTTTTAGTGAAATGGCAAGTAAAAACGAAACCCACTACCACTAATTTAGTGGCGCAACAATAAGGTTGATCATGCAGTCTTTTTTTGACAAAAACTATCAAATACCTACGTGGTTAAAAGAAAAAGTTTGGTTTAATGCGTCAACGCCAAACCAGCCATCACGACGTAATTTTTTAAAATCTGCGGCTGGTGCGGTGGCGATAACGGCAACACCTCTTTTGTTTAGCAAAAATGTATTAGCACAAACGGCAAAAGCAAAGCAACAATGGCGTAATAAACCAGTGTGGTTAACGCTTAATGCTGTGCTCGAACACTTATTACCCAAGTCAAAAACGGGACCAAGCGCACAAGACATTAACGCACTGCAATACTTATATAATGTCGTTACTTTACAACCAACCAGTGAAGCTGAAATCACCTTTATTAAAAAGGGTGTTGGCTGGCTAAATGGTTATAGTCAAAGTCAGTTATCTAAATTATTTGTTGATTTAAATAACGATCAAAAAGAGAGTGTTTTACGAGGGATCAGCAAGTCGCAAGCAGGTGAAAATTGGCTTTCAACCTTGTTAAGTTACATTTTTGAAGCAATGTTAACGCCAGCTGTTTATGGCGGTAATCCTGATCATATTGGTGAAAAATGGCTCAATCATCAAGCGGGGTTTCCTTTGCCAAGTACAGGTACACGTTATTATGAATTACCGGGTGCTTATCGCATTAGTGATTTAATTTCACCACAAGATATTGTAAATAAAGAGATCAAAATAAAAGAAATATCAACGCCTCGCCAAATTACAAGGAAGAGCAAAGCATGAATTACGATGTCTGTATTATTGGTAGTGGTGCTGGCGCTTCTCCTGTTGCTTATACACTCGCCAATGCTGGCGCCAAGGTATTAGTGTTAGAAAAAGGTCCGTGGTTAACCGAAAAAGAATTTTATAAAGACGAACTTGCCATTAGTTTACGGGATGCTTATAACCCCAATTTAGCAGATGAACAACACGTTATTGAAGACCAATATGAAAATGAACAAGGTGAGCTTTTCTGGCAAGGCGAAGCCACCAGTGAATCAGGCAGTACTTTTTGGAATGGTACGGTTGTTGGCGGTTCTTCTAATTTTATGAGTGGTTACTTTCATCGTTTAAAACCCGTTGATTTTCGCTTAAAGTCTGAATTTGGTGAAATTAAAGGGGCTAATGTTGCCGATTGGCCAATTAGCTATGATGAACTAGAACCTTTTTATGCCATGGTAGATAAACATATTGGCGTATCAGGAAAGCATGTTGATCATCCTTTTGCCGAACCTCATTCTACTGATTTTGATTATCCGCCATTGGCCGAGCATCCTGTTGCCTCATGGATAGATAACACCGCAAAAAAAACCGGTGTACATGCGATCCCTATTCCACGAGCGGTATTATCACAACCAGCAATGGGGCGAAGAAGTTGTGAATATTCAGGCTATTGTAGTAATTATGGCTGTTCATCAGGCGCCAAAGGTAGTGGTAGAGCTGCCTTATTGAATCATGCGGTTGCGGGTGGTAATTGCACCATTAAGCCAGAATCTAAAGTCTATAAAATAGCAACAGACAGTGAAGGTGAAATATCAGGCGTGCTTTATTATGATCGCCTTAATCGAAAACATAAAGTGAGCGCTAAATATTATGTGGTAGCTTGCCAAGCTATTGAAACATCGCGCTTACTGTTAACTTCAACAGGGGAAAAATTCCCTAATGGTTTAGCTAATAATAATGATCAGGTTGGTAAAAATTTAATTTTTAGTGCGGGTGGTACCGGGCAAGGTGATTTTATTTTTGCCAACATGAGTGAGCAACAAGTTAAAGAATTATCACGCGTTGGCCCTTTTATAAATCGTTCTTTACAAGATTGGTATCAAATTAACGATAAAAAATTTACCGGAGTCACTAAAAATGGCAAAGCTAAAGGCGGCACAATCGATTTTTTGTTTTATCAAAATCCTGTTGCCCGTGCCTATGGCACACAACGTGACGAAGACGATGGTTTAGTCTGGGGTGAGCAACTTAAACTGAATATGAAAAAAGAATTTACCACTTATAAAACCTTACGTTTTGAAGTGTTTAACGATTGGCTACCCACCGATGATTGTTTTGTTAGTTTAGATGATGAAATCACTGATAGGTGGGGCGATGCTGTTGCTAAGGTGCGAGTAGGTTATCATGATCACGATTTACAAGTCGGTGAATATATAACCGCAAAAGGCGAAGAATTTTTAAAAGCTATGGGCGCAGTTAACGTTTCATCAGGTGTAAGCGGTGCTCCACCACCTAATTTACAAGCTGGCGGTTGTCGTTTTGGTAATAATCCTAAAACCTCGGTGTTAAATAAATATTGTCAAGCCCATGAAGTAGATAACTTATTTGTTACCGATGGTTCGTTTATGCCAACGGGGGGCAGCGTACCCTACACCTACACCATTTATGCTAATGCCTTTCGAGTCGCCGAACATATTAAACAACGCTGGCAAGCAAGCGTTTAACACTTTGGGCTTCGCTTTATCATTTAGCTAAGCCTTTTATCTTCTAGAAACTTATCTTGTGCTCAGGCATAATTACCACCTATTTATCTTCTAATCTCAGGAAATTTTATGATCCATAGCATGACTGCATTTGCGCGCGTTGAAGTAAAAGGCGATTGGGGCAACGCCATTTGGGAAATACGTAGCGTAAATCAACGCTTTTTAGAAACTTATTTCCGCCTTCCTGAACAATTTAGAAGCATAGAAGCGGTATTACGGGAACGTTTTCGTAAACAACTAAATCGCGGCAAAGTTGAATGTAACTTGCGCTTTAATGCCAATCCATCTAGTAAAGGACAATTGAGCTTAAATAAAAAATTAGCTGAACAATTACTTCAACATGCTAATACCATTGGTGAACAAGCCAATAATGCCAGTATAAATCCTGTCGATATTCTACGCTGGCCAGGGGTAATGGAAGCCGAAGAAACCGATATGAATGCAGTTCAGGTTGAACTTTTAGCTGCTTTTGATCATGCACTTAAAGACTTTATCAATGCTCGTGCCAGCGAAGGTAAAAACTTAGCAGTAATGATTGAACAACGCCTTGATGGTATCACCGTTGAAGCCGATAAAGTAAAAACACAAATGCCAACGATTATTGAATGGCAACGTAACCGTATTAAAGACAAATTTAATGATGCTAACATCGAACTTGATTCTACTCGCGTAGAGCAAGAATTAGTCTTACTTGCGCAAAAAATGGATGTAGAAGAAGAACTTGACCGCCTCGGCAGTCATGTTAGTGAGACCCGTAAAATTCTCAAAAAAGGCGGTGCACAAGGTCGTCGTTTAGATTTCATGATGCAAGAATTTAACCGTGAAGCAAATACCTTAGGATCAAAATCCATTAATACCGACATCACTGCAAGCGCAGTAGAATTAAAAGTTTTAATAGAGCAAATGCGTGAGCAGATCCAAAATATCGAATAACATTTATCTATCCGTTTTTTTAGCTTGTTTTTTATTGAGAGTGGTGACCAAAGTGGTGACTTTTTTCAATTATCCCTCTCACTTACTCACCACCTTTTTTGATGACTAAGTGAGAAAAATATGACTATTTTTGATACTACTAGCCAAGTTGAAAAACTCGTTCAAATTGGCACACCTACCTTTGAAAGTTTCTACCCCTGTTTATATCTAGATGTTAAATCCCCCGGAAAAGCTAGTTGGATTTTACGATATCAACTGAATGGAAAAAGACACCAATTTAAAATTGGTGGCTATGGTAAAGTCCATGATGAACTTTTAGACTTGGAAGACGCGATAAAGATTGCGATTGATTGCCGTAAAAAATTTAATGATGGTATAGATCCAAAGCTTGATATTGACAGACAGAAGCAACCAAAGCTTATTACGTTCGATTATTGTGCTAACAAATACCTAGTTAAGAAGCGAAGTAAAATTAAAACGGCGTTTATGTCTTCATTAAGTGATTTTATTGTTGACAATGGGGAGTCCACATAAGCGTGCTCACCGGATTCTAATAGCTTTAACTTTCTACTTAATTATATGTTTATGTGGACAGAAGTGGCTCTAATCGAGCCATTTTCATTTTCTATCCTGCTTATTTTAGTTCATCTATCTACATTCTTGCTCAGAAATTAATTTCTGCGATCATCGTTTTATTGATAATTGAATCTACGTCGACAAGATTTTCTTTAAATTATTTAACCTAGTCAATGCACGATAGCTTATTCCTATTAGCTTGCTTGATAATTTATATGATCGTCACTTTCTAGCAAAAGTGATCTTACATTTGATTTAACTTTTATGATTGTTTTGTAGATGTGAAGGTTCTTAGCTAATAAAAAGTTTTCCTAAAAAATAAATTATCTTGAATAATTAAACCTAAACTTAGTGATATAAAGATCAGAATATTTATTTTTGATTGAGGTTTTATAAATAACCAATAATGATAAACCAACGTTTTCTCTGAGTAATATATTCACCATAAAGAGTGAATAATGACAAAAAACTTCAATCAATCAACATTATTAATCAAATGTAGTGAATAATGTCGAGGTTTACAATAAAATACTAATATTCATCATTAATGGTGAATATTGTTGAATAATTCAATAAAACTTATATAATCACTCTGATGGTGATTAATGGTGAATGATTATGGTTAATAAAGTTAAAGCGTCAAAAATGCCAACATCTCTATTTATAGATGACGCTAAAACCTTGGGCGAACTGATTAAAGCGAAAAGAACGGGAATGGGTATGAAACTAGCCGACTGTGCTGCACTATGTGGGATCAGCATAAATACTTTATCACGTATTGAAAATGGTCAAGTCAACAGCACGTTATCCGCCATTTTCTCAGTGTTAAATGGGTTAGGTATTAAGTTAACCTCTAAGGAGTTGTCAGCGTCAGAGACCTTTTCTTCAACTGACTATGGGTGGATTTAAAGCCCATGAATACTGTAGCAACTAACGAAACCGCTTATATTTTAAATGTTAACTATGGCGATAAAATTATTGGTACTCTATCCTCAGACAAAAGTACTAATTTACTAAAATTAAAATATAATGAATATTGGCAACGAAATGGTTTTGCAATTTCACCGAGTCTACCACTAAGTAACCAACATTCAGCCGAAGCTGCCTATAACTACCTAGATAATGCTCTTCCAGAAGGGACAGCGAGAAACCTGCTTGCTGAAAGAATTGGTGTTTCTGAAAAAAATGTATATTTACAAGTAAGAGCGTTAGGAAAAGATCTTGCTGGCGCCATTACATTTAACAAGATAGACAACCAAGGAAGCCAAAAAGATGATCTACCTGCATTCAGGATCTTAGAAGAAGATGAACTTGCAACAAGATTAGATCACAAGGAAGAACTTGGGTTACTCACTTGGGATGATAAGCCTCGTCTTAGTGTAGCTGGTGTTCAAGACAAACTAAACGTGTTTATTGACGACCATAATCGCATTGGATTCGGAGATGGTTCATTATGCTCAACCTATATCCTCAAGTTTGAAAAGAAAAACTGTCCTAATCTCGTCTTGAATGAATACTTGTGCATGAAGCTATCAAAAGCAGTAGGTCTTCCTACCGCAGAAGTTGAGTTTACAAGGATTGGTCAACACCCTGTTCTGATCGTAAAACGCTTTGATCGGATGTATATCAGAGGATCAGAAAGAGTGATGAGGCGACACGTTATTGATGGCTGCCAAGCTTTAAATTTGCCGAGGGAATATAAATACGAAAAAAATTTAGGTGATGGTAGAGATGTAAAACATATTCGCGATGGAGCTAGCTTAGAGAGTTTATTTGCATTTTGCAAAACGGTGAGTTCACCTGCCGAAAGTACACAATGGGTATTAAACTGGCAACTGTTTAATTTAATGATCAACAATTATGACTCTCATGGTAAGAACGTATCGATATTTTTTGATAAAAAAACCAGTAAATTCACTCCTGCATATGATCTTGTAAATATAGCAATGTTTACTCAATTTAAGCATGTGTTAGCAATGGCTATGGGCGATGAGTTTGAACCAAGTGATATTCATGCATACCAATTTGCTGACTTTGCTGAAACTTGTTCAATAGATAAAAAGTTACTTACTCGTACCTTAACTAGTTTGTCTGATAGAGTTATTCGTTCACTTACCAATGACAAGTTGCTCTCCAGAATCACTAATGATGGTAACTTTAGCGATGAAGATGTGAAATACCTCAATCTAGTTAGTGATAGTATTATTGCTAGAACACTTTATTTACGATCTCAAGCTGCTGAAATTTCGATGATAAGTGTATGAAATAACCTTTTAGGTAAGTAGTGTTGACAAAACTTACGATTGTTATGGATTCTATCCAGAGCGAGTTGAGGCACTTAATAATTTGGCTGAATTACTCATACCGCTAGTGCAATACGAACATTTATCCATCCATACTAAGAACCATTCTAGCGGACTAAATATGGATTATTCCTGAGCTTTCTCAGGGGATAAAAATTCAATGTATGTGGTTCCATTCAATAGCATAGGCTTGCATTTTAGTGGTGACAGATGTGGAGTAGTTCTAATTGTAAAACGGGTCTTTCCTCGGAAGTATCAATTAATTCTGTTTGTGGTGCAGCAAAAGCATTTTCGCTTTCAGGTGAATTTTGCGTATCAGATATTTTATTCCTTATTTTGTTAACATATTATTTATATAATATGTTAACAAAAGAACAGATAAATGAGGATTTTATTTATAGTGATTGTTCATAAAAGAATTCACCAATGACATAGCGACATATTTATTGTGAATAAATATGTCAGCTTTTTTTACATATATATATCGAATGAGTTTTTTTTACTTAAATATCAATTGATTATGTTCTGGTCTGCTTATTGCTTATCTATATCAGGTTTGTTAATTAATGGAAAATAAAATAATGAAAAATGTTTATAAGTTACTCGCTGCGGCAACTTTATTTGTACTTACAAGTATGGCTGCTCAAGCACACGTTTGGTACATAGGTTGGAATTCTAATAATGATGGTACGGTAGATTTCTATGGTATTTCATATCATTCGCTTTCAAGTACTTGGGATAATTTTGCTGCTAATAATGCTGGCATTGTACTTAATGGGGTGCAGTTCGGTTTTGATAACGGCAGTGTTGTGGGTTTGTCTGGGTGTTCGGGCATGGGCGGTATTACAGGTACCTGTGACAGTACTTGGAATGCTTTAGGTTTGAATGATGGTATTCAGTCAACCCAAGCAGTATCTGGTAGTACTTTTAGAAAGTATGCTGTTCGTCATATGACTACTGCTGATTTAGTTGCAGCGGGTATAGGTTCAGGTTCAAATACGGTAAGCTTTACCACTTTTGCTAATAATGTTGATTGGGCTGCTTTTAATTTTGCTCCTGCAGGACTTAACGCTGCTTCAATCAATGTTAATGTAAATAACGTACCAGAACCTTCAGCGTTAGCTTTAATGGGTCTTGGTTTATTAGGCTTACAATTACGTCGCCGTAAACAGAAAGCATAATATTATTCTTTAAATAGATTAAATAGACAAAAAACCGCTTTGGCGGTTTTTTTGTCCGATTTTTTTACACCATCCACTGGTAATTAATTGAGTAATATCAATCCGTTTAAGATAAGTTTGATTGCTAATTTATTCCATATTTTCGTTTAATCTTATCAAGTTTCTGTTGTGAAGTAGAGCTTGATATAGTTCGATCCTTAATTTTGCGCTTTGCTAATATCTTTTGATTGGTGGCTAATAGTGCATGAATGTAGTCGACATAAACCTCATCATCCACTTTTCTATTACTAACCGCTTTACTTAATAAATCTAATGCTTTTTGATTTTGATTCTGTGCTAAATAAATTTGTGCGGCAGTATCAAGAATATAAATATTGTCAGGCTGTAATTTTAGCGCGATGTTTGCTTTTTTTTGTGCTTTTATCAATTTGCCTTGCTGAAAATATAGATAAGCTAAGTTGTTTAATGCTACTAAATTTTCAGGTTGTAATGTTAATACATGCTCATAACTCGGAACAGATGAATTAGGAGCCTGTTGTATTTGTTGATTAGCAAATAAAAGCCAACTGGCTGTATCATTCGGAAATTTTTTAGTGTGTTGTTGTAAAAAGTTAAATGATTTTTCTTTGTTACCTGAAATAAAATGAATCATGGCAATTAAACGTGTCACTCTAGGATTAGGCTGCTTAGCATAAGCGAGCGAAAGCTTCTCCAATGCTTTTGGTAAATTTTTATTATGTAGTGCTATTTGCCCCGCAACTTCATTTCCTGCTGGTGTTTGCTGTAAATTGTTAGGTAAGTTGTTAAATATTTTTTGTGCTTCAGAGAATTGTTGGAGCATTACTAGTAAATGACTTTTAAATAACTCAATAGTGTCATCATCGCCTACTCTATTTAAATAACTATTAACTAACTTTAATGCTGGTTGATGCTTACCTATACTATCCATCATTATTATCGAACCCAGTGTTGCGGCTCTGCTTTTGGGTTCGGCTTCTAACCATTTTTTATAATGTTGGTAAGCTTTTTTTCTTTGTTGTTGCTTAATGTAAACCTCTGCCATTAATGGCCAAAATTCTTTTGGAATTTCAGTGAAAGATTTTGCTTCGAACGGAGCTAGTAAGTTCAATGCATTAGAAAAATCACTATCATTTAGGTATAAGCGCGCTAATAAAAATTGTAAGGGTTGATTTTCAGGATGTTCGCTTACTACTTGCTCTAATTGCTTTTTAACCGTACTTGTTTGTTGATTTTCTTTGGCTATTCTATATATGCGTTGCCATGCAGGAAGTAATAATGCTTTCTTTTCTATTAAGCTTCGATAAATTTCATCGGCTGCAGTTTTATCACCCTGCATATATTTAGTATCGGCTAGTAATAGCTTTAATTGTAGGCTTTTTGGTTTTATAGCTATGGCAGCTTGATAGGTGTTTATTGCTAAATCGTATTTTTGTTGTTGTTTAAATACGGTTGCTTTTAACAGGTATGCCAAAATATCTTGATCATCTTGTTGTTGCCATTTTTTCGCTAACTGTATTGCTTTTTTGTATTGCTTTGTTGATAGGTAGGCGGTAGCTAAGGTGTTTTTATATTGAATATTTTGAGCAACTTGTTGATCGTTCAATGCGGTTTCAATATTTGTAATGCCAGAACGATCATTCAAATTTAACTTAAGCAGTCCTAATTGCGCCATATCTAATGGAGAATGGCTAATTGTTTTAGCTTTGGCTAATAATTGTTTTGCTTTTACTGTTTCACCTTGTTGAGATAGTGTTAAGCCAGCAGAGCTAAATAGCATGGCATCGTGCTCATCTATATCCTCAATACTATTTAATGTATTGCTTGCTTCTATACCTAATCCTAATGCTAATTGACTAGCGGCTAACAATCGTAAAGCAGGATGTGTCGCCGGTAATTTAGTAACTAGAAATGATAAATGCTGGTTTGCTTTTTCATAATCATTTAAAAAATAAGCACTGTAGCCGGCAATTAATCTAAGTTGGGATTCTTCTGGTAATTGCCTTATTGCTTTTTCACTGTAATGTAATGCTTGTTTATAATCTTTAACATCAAAGCGAGCAATGGCTTTTAATTGGTATAATAAAGCACTATTTGTAAATTTTTCCATCAGTGTATCAACAATAGGTTCAGCTTCTTTGCTTTGCTCTTGAGTAATTAATAGATGTGCTAAGCGAAATGAATTATCTTCATCCTCTGGATATTCTTCATAATAGCGACGCAATATCGCAAGTGCTTTCTTTGGTTTGTTGCTTTGCAATAACAAATCTGCTTTTAATTTTAGTGCTTCAGCATTTTTTTTATATTTGCTCAATACAATATCCAATTGTTGTGTTGCAAGAGATAATTTGTTTGCATTTACAAGCGATAATACATGGGAAAGAGATTTAAAAGGTGAGTTGGTTTTAATTGCTCTAATTTCGTCGGCTATAGCCTGTGCCTTTATTTTTTGTTTGAGTTTTATTAGTGCTTTAAGTTTGTAATAGGCAACTTCGGCTGCTTGTGCTGTGGTTAACCCTCGCTGTTTATATTTTAATTTTGTTAACGCAACAATCGCCCCTGTTTTATTGTAAGATTTTGATAATAAAGGTAGAATTTCATGTGGGGAATAATTTAAATTTAACGCTTTATTTAACTCTTTTTCAGCTAGCTCATATTGACGTTGTCCAAGGTATAGCTTACCAAGCAAAAATCTAGCTTCTGCAACAGTAGGTTTTTTTCTAATAGCATTTTTTAATTCAATAATAGCAGCATCATTATTGCCATTAGCTATTGCCGTTTTAGCTTTAGTCAAAAACTCTTCAGCAGATTGGTCACTACAAGCACTGAGAATCGTTACTAAAAAGAGTGAGATAAATATTGTTTTCATTCTTATTATTCCTTTTATTAATAAAACTAGTATAGGTTTTTTCAGTGTTGAAATGAAGAGGTTCCACTGATTAGGAGTTACCTAATAGTTTTTGTCCATAACTAACAATTTCTTCAGATATTTTTTTATTTACCCCTTTTACCAATATCCAACTATGCCAATATAAAGTTTCAATCAGTTGTTTTTGTGGGCACAAATTAATTAACTCGCCATTGGCAAGTTCATTTTTAATTTGTAATTCAGGCACTAAGCAATAAGCAACGCCTTGTTTGGCCAATTCAACAAATGCTTCTGACGATCTTACCGTGTGGCAATAATATTCGCTGGCAGCTAAATTAAAATGTTTTGAGATAAAACGAGTATGCATGTCATCTTTATGATCATAACTAATCCCAGGCGCCATTTTTAAAGATTCTGTGGTTAAACCATTGGCAAAATATTTTTGTTGAAAGCTTTTTGAAGCCACTAAAATATAATTTATTTCGCCGAGTTCAAAAGATCTATAGCCCGACAGTGGCTTTGCAATTGAGCTAACAGCTCCTATGGCCGAGCCATTTTTTAATTTTTCTAAGGTCACGCTTTCACGTTCAATAATAAGGTCAAGTTCGACTAAATATCTACTTAATATTGGTGTTAGTGCGCTAATAAACCAAGTGGCTAAACTGTCGGCGTTTATCGCTAATGATACTTTTAAAGGTTCTGTTGGCGCATTTGGTAATAAGCTTGGTAGCATTTCGTTTTCAAGCTGTTGTACCATTCTGTAATGACTTAACAGTGTTTCACCAGCAGAGGTTACTTTTATTGGTTGACTGCGAATGATCACTGGTTGACCAATGCTTTCTTCTAAGCTTTTTATCCGTTGTGATATTGCTGATTGGGTAATAAATAAATGTTTTGCTGCTAAATCAAAGTTTTGTAATTCAACCACTTTGGCGAGCGCATCTAATAATTTGTAATCTAAACTCATTATTAATATTTCTAATGTGTATTAATATTTATTAATTATATTTAATTTTTGTAAAAGTGCAAACTTATTGCCTATTTAATTTTTACTATGGCTAGCGCGGGAGAGGGTGATGAGTTTATTTATATTAGCGAAAGGTTTTTCATTAGGATTAAGCATGATAGTGCCTATAGGTAGTCAAAATTCTATGTTACTAACACAAGGTATTAACCGAAATTACCATCTACTTACTGCCTGTTTATTTATTGTTTACGATATTTTATTAATTGCGCTTGGCATCTTAGGTGGTAGTCTAATTTTAGCCAGTAGTAGTGTGCTATTTACACTATTAACGTGGGGCGGAATAATATTTTTATTTAGTTATGGGCTGATGTCGTTTAATCGCGCGTTGCTGCCACTAACTCAAGATGGTATAGCATTACCACAAAACAAATCACTGAAAATTATTATTGCTACCAGCTTAGTAGTAACCTTTTTAAATCCTCATGCCTATATTGACACTATTATGGTTATTGGTAGTGTTGGTGGGCAATATCAAGGTGACACAAAAATCTATTTTATGCTGGGCACGATGCTCGCTTCTGTGGTGTGGTTTTTAACATTAGCGCTAGCTGCGGCTAAATTATCGCCACAATTAAGTAAGCCAAAAGTAAAGCGTGTAATCGATTTTATTATTGGTGCAATTATGTGGATAATTGCCTGCTCGTTGTTTATAACTTGGTTAAACAGCTAATAAAAGCATACTTGTATATCGTTAAGAGAGTAATTTTTTGCTAACTTTTTTAACGATATTGTTCACTGCATGGCTAATACCAGTTTTATTAATTAGGTGATCTACTTTATACGCAGGAAAAATTGCCAAATACAAGGCATTTATTTTAGTAACTAGTTGTTCTAATTATAAAATAAATAACGAAGTAGTTGACGATTTTAACAAGTAGAAATGATCACATACTTGGTAAGATTGGTATAAATTAATAATGGTTTCTTTGCGCGGGCAAATCACTTTTATAGTGTACAAATTCCACTTCGTAACCGGCAGGATCAATATAATAAACATTGTTACGGTAAGGATCGTTAGCGCCTTGTTTGTCTACCTCAAAACCAGCGATTGTTAAACGCGTAATTAGCCCGAGCAAGTCACTCGTTACAAAAGCAAAGTGCGCCAAGCCAACTTGATGTCCACTAAGATCACGGTTTTCGCCAACGCCGTCATCATTAAAGGCAATATATTTATAATTATCGCCAAAGTGCAGCCAATTTCTGTCTTTGCCATACCATGTTCCTTCGCCACCACCACGCACTGTCCAATGAGGAAATGCTGCTTGATAAAAGCTTAATGATTTAGGGATATCGCTAACAACTAAATTTATATGTTCAAAATGGATCATAATGTTCTCCTTAGAGGTTTTGTGGAATAGGTATATTAGTAAATATTTTAATTTACTAAATAATAAGTAAAGTAATGTCTTTATTAAATATTGTCAAGTGCGAGCATCAATTAAAATAAATAAAAAAGTTTACTTAATGTAATAACAGAGCATAAAATAGGCTATTAACGTTAAAGTATGCTACTAGGCATGGACCCATAAAGATGAAAACAAACGACAAAATAATTCAAAGGTTAAAAACTCAAGGTGAATTAACGGCGAAAATTCTGGCTGAAGAGTTAGGCTTAACCACTATGGGAATACGCCAGCACATGCAAACGCTGGAAGAGCAGAGTGAAGTTGTTTTTTGTGATAAAAAAGCACCGCGTGGTCGTCCAACACGTTATTGGTCGTTAACGCCAAAGAGTAATAGTCATTTTGCTGATCGTCATGAAGAATTAACGGTGCAATTAATTGATTCGGTACAGTCAGTTTTTGGTGAAAGTGGTTTAGATAAATTAATAGAACATCGTGAACATGCTACTTTGATCAATTATCGTCTAGCGCTCGCGGATCAATATACTGTTGAAGAAAAGTTAAAGGTATTGGCAAAACTACGCTCAGAGGAAGGTTATATGGCAACAATAGATCACGATGAAAATGGCTGTTACTGGTTGCTTGAAAATCATTGCCCTATTTGTGCTGCAGCCACTAAATGTTTAAATTTTTGTCGATCAGAATTGAACTTATTTCAGACATTACTTAACGACATTGCCACAGTTAAGCGGGAAGAACATATTATTGCCGGTGCGCGCCGCTGTGCTTATAAAGTAGTACCGTTTGAAGCAGCTACAACATAAATTCAATCAAGTGTCTATTCTGGTATTTCCATTAAAGTACATTATATACACCGCTTATTTATAAATTCTTTTTGACTACACTCTGGTCACCAGCTTATATTTTTCGAGAAGTAGCTAAATTTAATTAAATAGTCTACATTGCAACCTGTGGTTGACAAATTAACAACCTAACTTGCTGGTCTGCAACTGCTTGATTTCCTATGATTACCGCTCAACTGCCAACAACAATAGATGAAGGAATGAACCATATGATATTAGCAGATAAGATTATCAGATTAAGAAAGCAGTTTGGCTGGTCGCAGGAAGAACTGGCTGAAAAGATGAGTATTTCTAGGCAGTCAGTCTCTAAATGGGAAAGCACTAACAGCATACCTGATTTAAATAGAATAATTATGTTAGCGGAGATTTTTGACGTTTCAACCGACTTTTTATTGAAGGATAATATTGAAGTAGTTGATTCCCTCAGTGAAAGTATAGAGCCTAGCGTTATGCAAATTAGCTTGGAACAAGCATTGAAGTATGTTGAGAATAAGATGGAAGTTTCTGGCTTAGTCACTAAAGGAGTTATGCTTTGTGTATGTTCAGTAATACCACTCTTTTTCTTTTTGGCAATGGCGGAAACCAATCGACTGAATCTGACAAGCGATATTGCAGGAGCGATGGGCGTTGTAGGCATATTAATAATGATCTCTATTGGTATAAGCTTTTTTATCAAAACTAACCAATATAAGATTGACATAGAACCGATAGAAAATGAGGCATTTGAGTTGGCCTATGGTGTGCACAGCGTTTTTAAAGAAAAATTACAAAAATTCAGAGCTACCTATAATATAAGATTATCATTAGGTATATTTATGTTCATTATCAGTTTTGTACCCTTGATGTTTGTTAGCATGTTTTTCGATGGCTCAGATGTGGTTTTAATGATGCTAATTGTATTGATGCTGATGATAGCAACAGGAATATACATTGTCGCTCCCGTATCAGCTAAATATGATGCTTACAATAATATTCTGAAAGATAGCTGTATTGATACAGAAAAAAGTAGGCGTGCAAAACGTGCAGAGAAGCTTGCCGTATTCTACTGGCCTTTGTTAGCTGCCATATATCTTGGCTGGAGTTTGTGGACTATGGATTGGGGCGTAACTTGGATCCTTTGGCCTGTGGGTGCTATGCTTTTCGTCGCACTGCTTGGATTAATGGAATTGTTGGATAAAGAAAAGCCTTAAAAAAGTACTAACTATATACTCATGATACTTAAAAATGTCTGAAACAAGTATTTCGAAGTAATATAAATACAGTCGAATTTATACAAAAATGGTGGTGTGTCGTCAATTTGAAAAAGGGATCTATCTCTTTTGAGAAGATAGTGATATTGCCAAACGAACAGTAAATTTTAGTAAAATGGAAAATAAAGTAACCTTTTAGAGTAAAGGCTTTACATTTATAGAGTTGTTACTCTATAATACGCCTGTTCCTTAAAGAACGCCTGTTGTAATAATTTGTATATTCTAGCTCCCCATAGCTAATTGTACCGATGCTAATCTTTTAAAGATAACTGCATCGGTTTTTTTTTGCTAAAATTTAACGTTTTCGAAGCGATCTTCTACTGACAGCAAAGCCACAAACATACAAACAAACTATTCTGTTGTTATTTCACTTTCAGTCTCGTCTTCTTGACTAAACCAATTACAAATGACGGTATTCGCTTGCTCTACACCAGTACGTTTTAATGATGAAAAAGCTTGTACCGTAATATCTGCATTTAATGACGCTAGTTTTTTCTGTACCGCTAATACTTCAGCACTACGTTTACCTTGTGATAATTTGTCTGCTTTGGTTAGTAGTGCCAGCACGGGTAATTTAGAATCGGCAGCCCAATGAATTAAATCTTTATCTAAATCTTTTAATGGATGGCGAATATCCATTAATATAACTAATCCTTTCAAACTTTCGCGTTGCTGTAAGTATTCACCTAACGCTTTTTGCCATTTTTCTTTCATTGCTAACGGGACTTTTGCAAAACCATAACCGGGCAAATCGACTAAACGTTTATTTTCACCAATATCAAATACATTAATTAATTGCGTTCGACCCGGAGTTTTACTGGTACGGGCTAAGCTGTTTTGTTTAGTTAAGGTATTTAAAGCACTCGATTTTCCGGCATTAGAACGACCCGCAAAGGCAACTTCAATGCCAGTATCTGCTGATAGTTTACTAATATCAGGAGCACTGATAACAAAGGTGGCTTTATTTAAATTGATGGTTGATGATGACAAGTGAAAATCCAGAACGCTAAAATAAAAATTTATTATAGCTTTTTTAACTAAATTAGTGAATTTTCATCAAGAACTTTACTATCTTTATTACACAAACAATATATTCATGTAAAATGGCGGCGCTTGTTAATATAATGCCTCTGCAAATAGAGCGAGTTTAATATATTGATAAAGCTATGCTTGTTTTTATTTGATGAACAAAAATTATAGAGAGTTAACTAATGAAAAAAATTCTTTTTTCGCTATTACTAATATTAATATCGGGCAATGCTTTTGCCGATGGCGATGCTGACGCAGGTAAATCTAAAGCTGCACTTTGTGCTGGTTGTCATGGTGCTACAGGTCATAATCCAAGTCCAAACTTTCCTAACTTAGCAGGACAAAAAGCACAATATATTGTTAAACAATTAAAAGCGTTTAAATCTGCTTCACGTGTTGATCCAACTATGGCTCCAATGGCTGCGAATTTATCAGAGCAAGACATGGCTGACATAGCTGCATATTTTGCCAGTCAAAGTCGTACTGGCGAACAAAGTGCCAATACAACTGCTAATACTGCGGGCACCAGCACAGCTGTGCCAGTAGTGGCTGTGGCAAAATTTGTTGCTGATCCTGTTGCCGGTAAAGCGCTTTATGAAATGGGTGATGAATCCCGCAGCCTTGGCGCTTGTATTGGCTGTCATGGTAAAGATGGTCACAGCGAAGTACTCATTTATCCAAATTTAGCTAAGCAACATCATCAATATATTGAAAAACAACTCCATAATTTTAAAGCGGCAACGCGCACTAATTTTGTAATGAACCAGTTTGCTAAAGTGTTAAGTGATAATGAAATTAAAAACATTGGCGCTTATTTAGCGGATACTAAAGCGGTCGCTAATGCAAAAATGAAAAAAATAATGATACCAACCGCCATGACAGAATCAGCTATCACCGGTAAAAATAAAGCGGCTGCGTGTGCTTCTTGTCATGGCGCAGACGGTAATAGTTTAGTCACTATGTATCCTAAACTTGCGGGGCAAAATGCGCATTATTTAATTAAACAACTTAAAGACTTTAAAGATGGCTCTCGTAAAAATGCGATTATGGCAGGTATGGCAGCAGCGTTATCTGAACAAGACAGAATAGATATTGCTAACTATTTTGCCGCACAAAAAACTACAAAAGGTAATGGTAAAAGTAATACTTTAGGCAAAAAACTATATTTTGGTGGCAATGTTAAGCGTGGCATTCCAGCTTGTGTAGCCTGTCATGGTGTTAATGGTAAAGGCATGGCAAAAGCTGGTTTTCCATCTTTAGCAGGTCAAAGCGTTGAATATTTACGTAATCAATTAAAATTATTTCATATCGGTGAGCGTGCTAATGACAAAAATGGCATTATGCGTGGTGTAACCAAAAAATTAAAAGATAAACAAGCTGATGCATTAGCTCAATTTATGTCGGCACTATAAATTAACTTTTAAATTTTTACAAAAGCAGCCTAACCCGCTGCTTTTGTTGTTTTTAACTTGATACCAATTACATTAATTTACTAGAATTGGTATCACTGTTTAACATTATTGGTGTAATATACTGACACTTTCCATCGTGTTGATAAATTAATCGTTGAATTCTTATTAATAACCAATCGAGAAAATAAAATGAATAAAATCATATTATCTTTATTATTTACTTTAGCTTTATTAAATTCCGCTGTCGCGGCGCAAGGTAATGTTGATGCTGGTAAAGTTAAATCAGCAATGTGCGCGGGCTGTCATGGTATCGACGGTAACAGTTTAGTGCCAATGTACCCAAAACTAGCAGGGCAAAATGCTAGTTATCTTGCAAAACAATTGGCTGACTTTAAAGTTGGTGCCACTTCTGGCGGTAAAGACGGTCGTAATGATCCTATTATGGCTGGTATGGTTATGGCGCTTTCAGCAGTAGATATGGCAGATTTGGCTGCTTACTTTTCAGCGCAAACCACAACACAAAACGCGACCAGCAATAAAACCACTAGTGGGGAAAAAATATATTTAGGTGGTGATAGTGACCGTGGCATTCCTGCTTGTGCTGGTTGTCATGGTATTAAGGGTGGTGGTATGGCGAGCGCAGGCTTTCCTGCTTTGGCGTCACAAAACAGTGAATATATTAAAAATCAATTAATGAAATTCCGTGCAGCAAGTCGTGCAAATGATAAAAACGCAATGATGAGACATGTTGCGGCGGAACTGTCAGATAATGAAATAATACAATTAGCTCAACACACCGCTTCTTTAAAATAATTTGTTAAAACATGTTTAACACCCTTATTAATTGATTTTATTAAGGGTTTTATTTCACCTGTTTTTTATCCTTCAAAGCTATGATGAGTATTTCAACAATAACATTAAATACGATTGTGACGTAGATCAAAAAACAACCACTTGTATCATAGTATTCAATTAAATTTGTTGTTAGTATACTGTTAACAATCAAGTTCAACATTTTTATTGTGCCTTACATTTAGTGTAATGACATTTAAATGTGCTTGATAAAATAACAGGCCTATGCACTTGGCTCAGGATCGTCTTTCTCGCAGTCTTTTAAGCAGGGATCTACGTCAAAAAGCACGAGATCTTCGATAAAAGCGTCTCGAAGATGACGATTATAATAAATACCTGAGTTATCTGCATAGGCATATAAAATAATAATAAAAGTAATAACTGAGTTTAGGAAGTTAGTTGTATAAACAACGCTATTTTATCTACGCTTTATTTGTGTTTATTTAAAAATAGCGGATCAGTTTTTAATATGGAGATTTTGGCATGTTAAGCCAAGACGATTTGAAATCTGCTGAAAAATTTAGTACTAAAACGCACCTTTTTTTATCTTTAAATAATTTAGCTCCTACGCCAGTAAATTATTCTGTTGGTTATATTTACGTGAGTAAAAACCATCAACAACTTGCACAAGCAATAGATCAAAAAAGTCATGATAATAAGCCGATAGATACGGCTTTTATTGAAGAAATGTTTAATCAATATTTGTCGAATAGCAATAGTATTCAACATGATATTTTAGAACCCTTTTTTGCTTCTTTAACTGATACATTACAACGCATAGATCATCAAGTGACCAATGATCAACAGTTATCAAATAACCTCGAAAAAGTGTCTTCTGCATTAGTAAAGTTAGACAATCATCATTCAGTACAAGATATTGTTAGTTACCTTATTAGTAGTATTAAAAGCTCGCATCAGCAACATCAATCATTGTCAAAAAAACTAGAAAAAACCAGCAGTGAAGTCAATCAATTAAAAAATAAATTACAAGAATCTCAACAAGAAGCCTTTTTAGACAGTTTAACCGGTTTACTTAATCGTCGCGGTGGTGAAGAAAAACTCAAAGAATTGGCGTTAGAAGATCAACATTCATCGTTAATGATTGATATCGATTTATTTAAAAATTTCAATGACAAATTTGGTCATTTTATTGGTGATAAAGTATTACAACGAGTGGCTAAAGTGATTGCTGAATCCGTTGATAAAGAAGATTTAACAATGCGTTTTGGTGGCGAAGAATTTTTAGTTGTTTTAGTGAATAAAGCCAAAAGCGAAGCGAGTTTAATTGCTGAAAAAATTCGCCATGCAGTGAATTCATTAAAGCTTAAACAGCGACAAACCAAAATAACTTTACCGCCCATCTCAGTTTCAATTGGTATTGCTGAAGTTGAAGAAGATCAGCATTGGGATGATTTATTTAAACGAGCTGATGACGCATTATACCGAGCTAAAAATACTGGCCGAAATCGTTGTGTGGTCGCTTAGCTATTTGAGCTATTCATGTGATAAAATATACATTCTGATTCATCCATCAGTCGTTTCAACACGACTAACTAGCTTTTGATACCAAAATGACGCGGCTAAAATAAATATCCCGATCCCCATAAATAAAACAACCTTTTGCCAAAGCAGTGCGTTAGCAGCATCGATCATTGCTAACTTTATAACACCAAATAAAATCAAAGAAAAACTGTATTTTACCGTAGTTATACGTTTGTCTTTTACAAAAAGAATTATTGCACCATGTACAGCTAATATCGGTGCAATGAGTAAATCTAGCCGATATTCAACAAGCGAATAGAACAAGGTTACATAAGTAATTGCTGCGACTGAATGTAAAAATAAATCGGTATTTAATTTAAGTGCTTTACCTAGTTGAGAATGCTTAAGTTTAATGTCTTTTTTATATAAAGCGGCAATTAAAAATAGGCTTGGTATTAACGCGTAACTTGAATTTGAAGAGGTGGCAAACCACGCCCAAACAATCAATACCAAATTAATGATGATAATGAGTTTTTCATTACGTTTTAAATGCTCAGAAACACTGATCAAATTAAATGCACTAACCCAATATATAGCAGCCGCAGTTGCTGCGTAAAAAAGGCTGTTTGTTTGAGAGCCAATAACATTAGCAATAGCAAAACCAAAGGCTAGTATTCCCCCACTACAAATAAATTGGTAAATATGAGTGGGGTCTTTGCGGTTAAGTGAATAAGCGCTAGCGTAGTAACTTACAAAACCACCAAGAGCAATAAGGCTAGCGGCTAGCGATAATTGACCAATAACAAGCACAAACGATAAACTTGCTAATCCTGTTAATATTTTAGTTTCTTTAACCAATAAATGATGTTTGATTTTGTGCGTTAATAACAACGCTAGTAATGGTGAGAGCCATAACAACAGCAATGCATTTTCATCAAATCGACGAATTGCTGAACCCAGCCAACACACCGGAATTAGCATATAAAAAAATATTCTTACTGATTCTGCGATGTGCTTAATTGCACTTTCAGGGTAATATTTTCTATAAAAAGCTGACCATAACCAAAGTTGAACAAAGGCACTCACTAGCGCTAATTTTGCGAAAAATGGTAGTGTTAAAAATTGATAGCTATCCACTATTAATGTACCTTTAAAGGTATAAAAAAGCGGTACTAAAATCAGTGTTGCTGCAAATATTTCGATAGTGGTTTGTTGACATTTTTTTGATCTAAATAACAAGGCTAATTGTAGCAGTATGATGGCAACGCCTGTCCAATTCCCTAACCATATAGTGGCACTTGCAATAACCAAAACAGTTAACCACACCGCCTCTAGTAATTGTAATAAAGGTTTAATTTTATGGTGCGCTAATTTATTAAACACTTCGTTATGGTTGATAAGCCTTTGCCAAATTGCAATTACCGCAATAATTGTGATAGACAATATCCATCCATCAAGCGTTTTTAATGCAGGTAGAGGAAAATAAACGGCTAATGCCGACCAAGAATATAATAAGGCAATGGCTGTTAAAACTTGTCCTTGATTAATCGCCTGAGCAACTGAATATTTACGCCCTATAACAAGCAGTAATATTCCTTCGACAGCCCATGCTATTCCCCAATAAGCATCACTAATGAAACTTACAATGGTCAGTACGCACCATGTCGCCGCAAGTAAAATAAAAAAATGTGCTAGCTGGTGTTTTACCTTATAAAAGAACATTGCAACAGCTATTGCTAGTACCGAATTCAATGCAAAATTAAGACTGAYGTGCATTGCGAAAATATCGGTTGTTTGCAAGAAAATTAACACAAAAGAACCAACAAGTGTGGCGAGAAAAATTAAAGTTTGGCTTGTAGCTGCTTTTTCTTTAAGTAACGTGATCACTGTATAGGTGAAAAATAGCAAATAAAATAGGTTGGTGATCCAAGCAGAAATTGAGATATTTTCGAAACCTATATTCCACTCAAGAGCAACTAAAGTAAAAGCTAAGCTTAAATGTGCTAACCACTGACCGAGATGTCGATACGCCAAAATTAAACTGCTAGAGACGACAAATGCAAATGACAATAAATAATAAGTGGTGTCAATATTTACGGTATTTGAAAGTATTGGCATTGTGGCAATACCTATAATACCAAGAGCGGCAACAATTTTAGTGTCTAACCACAGTGCCAGTGCATGACAAAGTAATGCAATGGTGAGGTATAAAATTAATATGACAAAATTAGGTAAAAGTTCATAAACGCTGCCTGAAAAGTAAACAGTGCTATAAGACAGTAATATACCCAAGGTTACGATGGCGGTGGCAAATTCTGAGAAACGAGTTTTTATTTTTAAACTAATGCCGATCCCCATTACTGAAAATGCCGCCAAGCTCATTAATAACGCTTTTGAGCTGACACCAAGTTGATCAATCAGTAATTGCATTAAATAACCAAAACCAGCAAGCGTTAAGCCAATGCCTGCAAGGGTTAAAATAAATATACCTAGCATTCCTTTTGCTTTGTATGATTGATAAATTTTTGTGATTGGGGCAAACCAGTCAAACAAAGAGGTAAAAATAGTTTGTAAAAACAGCATTATAAATGGCGGTATTGCAGAGCGTGATTTAGCAAATTGTGTCGTAGGTACTATAGTGTTGCTCGAAAAATCTGCTGTCGAGGTTTCCGGCCTATTTATAAATAGGGTAGTTTCGCTAACATTAACCATACTGCTTTCTGGTGTACTATCTTCTAGTTTTATTTGCGTTTCTACTAACGTGTTTCCTTTAGAAAGTAAGTTATTCAACTTGTTTTCAATCGCGCCAACGCGTTCACTAAATTGTATTTTAAGCAGTGCAAGTTCTGATTTTAGCGCTTTAACTTCTTCATTCATAAGTACATCCTGTAACTTTGTTATTGAAAAGTAAGCGTTAAAACGCTTAGTAGAAAAATAGAACAGCAAATGATTTTCTACAATAATTTAACTAATTTATTACGTCTTGGTTTGGTTAGTCAATATAATTATTTAGAATGTTATTGGAGCTAACAAGTAATACCAGTTTCATTAATTAGGTGATCTACTTTATACGCAGGAAAAATTGCTAAATACAAGGCATTTATTTTAGTAACTAGTTGTTCTAATTATAAAATAAATAACGAAGTAGTTGACGATTTTAACAAGTAGAAATGATCACATATTTAGTGAGATTGGTATAATACCAATACGAATAAATARYKRYYMAWTMTWAATGNGAMTAAATATTCCAATAACATCGTTGCTTTCAATCGCAATAGCCAGCTATTACTCAATCAAGCGCCTTGTTCTTGAAAATTTATTCTCATTAATATTTGATCACTTACTTACTAGTATTGGTATAAATCATTTAAACAGTAATTTTATTACAGTTTTATTCAAGTGAAATTTGGGCAAAAAAAACCGATGATATCCACTAAAAGTGAAGTCATCGGCGTATTAGCTATGAGGAGAGCTACAACATACAAATATTACTACAAGCGTTATCGTAGAGGGAACTTGGTAATTATACTAGCATATAAAGTTAAAAGTAAAGATTAAAATTGTAAATCATGTAATTAAATTACATTTCGGTTATTGTTTTACGTGAAAAGTTTGCTTTTTAAGTGAGCAATGGAAAGTTGTGATTTTATATTACAAACAAAAGGCAAATAAAGCACAAAAAAAAGCCCCTCAGGGATGAGGAGCCAAAATATGAAGCACACAAGGAAAATACACTGGTGTTACCAAGTCTCAATCTTGGTACTAAAATAGACCGTTGAGCATCAAAATAATTTCAAATTAATTTTTGCATAGTATAGACAGTCTTAATGTGCTTCTTGCCAATTATCACCAACACCATATTCGGCAATTAAAGGCACAGAAAGTTCTACGGCATTATTCATTAAATCAACCAGTTTAGGCACGACTTTATCGACAAGATTTTGATGAATTTCAAAAATCAATTCATCGTGTACTTGCATGGTCATTTTTATATTTAGCTCACTGTTTTCATTCAACCATTTTGAAACTACTAACATTGCTTTTTTAATAATGTCGGCGGCAGTTCCTTGCATTGGTGCATTAATAGCTGCGCGCTCAGCGGCTTTTTTTCGAGCTTGATTTTTTGCTCTAATATCGGGTAAATATAACCGACGACCAAAAATAGTTTCTACATAACCTTGCTCATTTGCGAGTTGACGCATTTCTTCCATGTAAGTTAAAACTTTAGGATAGCGTTGAAAATAAACGTCCATATATGCTTGTGCTTGCTTACGGCCTATTCCTAATTGTTTTGATAAACCAAAGGCAGACATGCCATAAATCAAACCAAAATTAATGGCTTTAGCACTGCGACGTTGATCGCTGGTAACATCGTTAAGATCAATTGAGAATATTTCAGCAGCAGTTGCTTGATGAATATCTTTGCCCGTTGAGAATGCAGTGACTAAACCATTATCATTAGATAAATGTGCCATTATCCGCAACTCTATTTGTGAGTAATCAATGGCGACAATTTTATGATTTTTAGGTGCAATAAAGGCTTTGCGAATTTTTCGCCCTTCTTCGCTACGAATGGGAATATTTTGCAAATTAGGATCGGTAGATGATAAGCGCCCAGTAGCAGTAACCGCTTGTTGATAAGAAGTATGCACTCGACCGGTGCTTTTATTGATCATTAATGGCAGTTTATCAGTATAAGTCGATTTTAATTTACTTAAGGTTCGGTGTTCTAAAATTACTTTCGGTAATGGATAGTCAAGTGCAAGATCTTGCAAAACATCTTCAGCCGTTGATGGCGCGCCTTTTGGCGTTTTTTTCAAGACAGGAATTTTTAATTCTTCAAACAAAATTTGTTGCAATTGTTTGGGCGAATTTAAATTAAAGCTATGCCCGGCAATGTTGTGCGCTTGAATTTCTAATTCTGATAAACGCATGCCTAGTTCATGGCTTTGTTGATCAAGTAAATCAGCATCTATTAATACACCGGTATGTTCCATTTGCGTTAATACGGGAATAAGAGGAATTTCAATATCGGTAAATATACTAAGCTGTTTTTTACTTTTAACTAATTTAGGATAAATAGCCTGATGCAAGCGCAGGGTAATATCAGCATCTTCTGCGGCATAATGCCCCGCTTTTTCAATATCAATTTGGTTAAAGGTTAACTGTTTTTTACCTTTGCCGGCAATGTCTTCAAAATGGACAGTTTTTATACCTAAATATTTATCAGCGAGGGCATCCATATTATGACGACTGGCAATACTGTTATAACAATAAGACTCGATCATGGTGTCGTATGCTACACCACGTAAACTAATGTCGTAGTGTTTTAGTATATGGGCATCATATTTTAAGTTTTGACCGACTTTAATTTGCTGTTCGTTTTCTAATAATGGTTTTAACTGTGCTAGCACCCAAGTAAGATCAAGCTGCTGTGGAGCATCAATATAATCGTGGGCTAAAGGTACGTACGCCGCTTTACCTACTTCAACACAAAATGACAATCCCACTAGTTTTGCTTGCATGTAATTAATACTGGTGGTTTCGGTATCAAAAGCAAATAGTTTTGATGACTCAAGAGTGGTTAACCAACGGGAAAAATCTTTTTGGTTGGTTATAATTTCATACTCGCAGTTTATATCGTCAGCTACAACAATTTCGTCTTCAGTATCGTTAACCTCGGCATTAACTATCTTTGTGGTATTACTATTATCACTACCTCCGGAATTTAATTCAGCTAACAAGCGTTTTAATTCAAACTTTTGATAAAGTTGCTGTAATGTTTCAACATCTGGAGCTTTCGCAAATAATTCGTCGAAATGATAAGGAAGTTCTACATCTAATTTTATCGTCGCAAGCTGGTATGACAAGGGTAAATGAGGCAAAGCGTTACGTAAATGTTCACCAATTTTGCCTTTAACGTTATCGGCATTTTCCATGACTTGTTCAAGAGTGCCATGTTCGGCTAGCCATTTTGCCGCAGTTTTAGGGCCACATTTATCGACACCGGGAATGTTGTCTACTTTATCTCCCATAAGCGCTAAATAATCGATAATTTGATCGGGACGAACACCAAATTTTTCGACAACTCCGGCTTCATCTTGTTCGACATTAGTCATCGTATTGATCAAGCGCACGTGCGGTGTAACTAATTGCGCCATGTCTTTATCGCCAGTAGAAATTACGGTTTCAATACCTTGCTTATCTGCTTCGTGGGCGAGTGTACCAATGACATCATCAGCCTCAACACCTTCAACAACGAGTAAAGGTAATCCCATTGCGGTAATAATTTCATGTAATGGCGCAATTTGACAGCGTAAGTCATCGGGCATTGGCGGACGATTCGCCTTGTACTCAGCATACATATCATTACGAAAAGTTTTTCCTTTAGCATCGAATATCGCAATTAAATTACCGTTGGGATAATCCTTCTTTAAGCTTTTCAACATGTTCAATACACCGGTGATTGCTCCTGTTGGATGACCATCTTTGGTTGATAAAGCTTGTAAATAAGGAACGTGATAAGCACGGAATAAGTAGGAAGAACCATCAATTAAAATTAACGGTGAAGCATCAGACGTTGGCATGATAATAACTAGCAATAAAAAAATTTGATTAAGAATGCCACATTCAAAGGCTTGGCTCCACACTTCTATGAAATATAACTTAATAGAGTTGGTGTTATTTAAGGACAATGTGGATAAGTTTGTTAATAAGCACAGCAAAGAGCCACATCAACTTTTCCATATTAATGCGTTATACTTTATCTATTTATTGATTTCATTGAATAAAAAGAAGTTTTCGGTTCTTTTTTACACACAATGTTCTTGTTTTTATAAATGTGGATAAAATTTTATTTATCACTTTGTTTTTATTTTATTACTGTTTTATTTTGTTGAATTTGTTACTGCTGTCAAATTCAAGTGCTAAGAGATTACCAGAAAAAAATCCCTTTACCAGAACATTTTTAAACTTTTTTTACAGAAATATTAAGCTTTTAAATAACAAAAAAACATAAGCTCGATTCAGCGTGGGATAGCGATATATTAGCTAATTCACATGTAGCATAGTTTTTCATTTTCATCTGATTTTATCTAGAAAAGTGAAAAAGCTTTGTTTGCTTGGTTAAATCTTTTAAAATTCGAGATCTAAATATTTTTTAAATCACGCTATTAGGACAATTGTTTTGATGAACGCTATTGCAGAGCAAATTGCTAACGAACTTAATGTTAACACCGCACAAATTAATGCGGCCATTTCTTTATTAGATGATGGTGCAACTGTACCGTTTATTGCTCGTTATCGTAAAGAAGTAACACAAGGGCTAGATGATAATCATCTGCGCCACTTAGCACAGCGACTCACTTACTTGCGCGATTTAACTGCGCGGCGGCAATTAATTTTGGGTAATATTGAGCAGCAAGGAAAATTAACCCCTGAATTAAAAACTAAAATCGAACAAGCGGATAATAAAACTCGTCTAGAAGATTTATATTTACCTTACAAACCAAAACGTCATACCAAAGGGAAAATAGCTATAGCAGCAGGGCTAGAACCTTTAGCTAATAAATTGTTTAACGACTGGCATTTGAATCCAGAGCAACATGCGAGTCCTTATATAAAGGATGACTTTAGTGATGAACAAGCTGTACTTGATGGTGTTAGTGCTATTTTAGCCGAACGTTTTTGTGAAGATGCAGATTTGCTCGCCAAACTTCGTCAGCATTTATTAAAGCAAGCGCATTTAACCAGTAAAGTAGTTAAAAGGAAGCAGCAAGACGCCGCCAAATATCGTGATTATTTTGATCATAGTGAATTACTTAAAAAAGTACCTTCGCATCGTGCTCTAGCCATGTTTCGTGGTCGTAATGAAAGTTTATTAAGGCTGAGTTTAGATGTTGATCCTCATCAAGAAAAATCAGTACTTTGTAGCGCCGAAGAGATTATTTTAGATCACTATAATTTGCGTTTATCACAACAACAAGGTGCTAAATTCTTAACGCAAGTAGTGCATACTAGCTGGCAAACAAAGCTCAGCAATTCATTGGCTACTGAGTTATTAAGTCAATTACGCGAACAAGCTGAAAATGAGTCAATCAAAGTATTTGCCAGTAATTTAAAAGACTTATTAATGGCAGCACCCGCAGGGGCAAAAGTCACTTTAGGTTTAGATCCAGGTTTGCGCACTGGTTGTAAATTGGCCGTGGTTGACGCCACCGGTAAATTACTGCACACCAGCACTATATTTCCTCATGCACCGCAAAATAGCTGGGACAAGTCGCAACGTTCTTTAGTGAACTTGTGCAAACAGTTTAGAGTTGAATTAATTGCCATCGGCAACGGTACAGGCTCTCGCGAAAGCGATAAATTAGCAGCAGAGGCGATCGCACAAATAGAGCCAAGCACTAATGTAGTAAAGCCTGCTAAAGTGATTGTTAGCGAAGCAGGGGCATCAGTATATTCAGCATCGGAGTTTGCTGCCAAAGAATTTCCCGATTTAGATGTTTCCCTGCGTGGAGCTGTATCTATTGCGCGTCGTCTGCAAGATCCTTTAGCCGAATTAGTTAAAATAGAGCCTAAAGCAATTGGTGTTGGCCAATATCAGCATGACGTTAATCAAAGCCAATTAAGCCAGAGTTTAGAAGCGGTTATAGAAGATTGTGTTAATGGTATTGGTGTTGATCTCAACAGTGCTTCGGTAGCATTATTAACTCACGTGTCGGGATTAAATAAAACTATGGCACAAAATATTGTCAATTATCGCGATGAAAAAGGGCGCTTTAATAACCGTAAAGAATTGAAAAAAGTCGCGCGTTTGGGGCCAAAAGCCTTTGAACAAGC
Source organism: Gammaproteobacteria bacterium (assembly GCA_002401725.1). GTDB lineage: Bacteria > Pseudomonadota > Gammaproteobacteria > Enterobacterales > Alteromonadaceae. The sequence continues at coordinate 15,177 of NVTW01000012.1, read as the reverse complement.
AGCGGGCTTTTTACGTATTAATAATGGCGAAAATCCTCTTGATACTTCTGCTGTTCATCCGGAGAGCTACCCCCTAGTAGAAAAAATCATTAATGATTTAAATACCGATATTGCTAGTGTTATTGGTAATGCTGAGCAATTAAAAGCGATTACAATCAATGATTATATCAGCGATAATATTGGTGAATTGACCCTAAAAGATATCATTAAAGAATTAGAAAAACCGGCACGCGATCCTCGTCCAGAGTTTAAAGTGGCCACTTTTAAAGAGGGCGTAAATACGGTTAATGATTTAAAAGTAGGCATGATCCTTGAGGGCGTTATTTCTAACGTGGCAAACTTTGGTGCTTTTGTTGATATTGGCGTACATCAAGATGGTCTCGTGCATATTTCATCATTAATCAATAAATTCGTTAGCGATCCACGTGAAATTGTTAAAGCAGGTGACATTGTAAAAGTTAAAGTGCTAGAGGTGGATGCTGCGCGTAAACGTATTAGTTTAACCATGCGTTTAAATGAAGCTGTGTCAGCAAACAACCAAGCAAAAAATCAAGCGTACAATGAAGCAAACGGAGCGTCTAACGTTAAAAAAACTAATCAAGGTAAACCTCAGCAACAGAGAAATCAAAATGCTAATAAAACCATACGCAAGCCTAAAGAACCAGCTAATGCCGCTATGGGTAATGCCTTTGCTGATGCGTTGGCTAAACTAAAAAAGTAAGCTAAAGCATTTAAAAACAACACCGTAACAATAGTGACACTAAATATAAGCACACTATTAATGAGTGAAGAGTTAATGCTTACCTACTTAATGAATGGTTTTAAATCTAACAGAAGTTTTTTATATCGGCGATTGATAAAAAAGACAAAAAAAAGGGGAAGCATGGCTTCCCCATAGGTAACCCTAAAATCACAATGAAACAGGGTTCATTACGCAAGCAAAAAAGTTACAATTTACAAAACAAATTTGGCTGACATCTGTACATAGTTTGAATTAACATTTTTATCAGCCATTTCAAAATTTCCAATTTCTAAACCAAAAGATAATTGCGGCGTGTAGCTTTTAAATATATTTACCGCTATTAAAGTGCGCTCAGCATTGGCAACGTCGGTAGTCGTTTTACCGTAAAAAATATTACTACGAATATCTTTCGTCCAAAAATGGCGATAAGCAATTAAATAAGATGTGGTTTTTTCAACTTTTTCGCCAACCAAATCTCGAGCCGCCACTACACCAACGTAACGTCCTGTGTTACCGCCATGTAGTTGAAAACGAAAATCATCTTTGCCAAATGCTTTAATGCGACCTGCAATACCATAGCCAAATGCTGATTTACTGTTGCCACTTACGGTATTTAGTTGTCTACCTAGGCCGGCAATTGAAACATTTCCCCAATCACCTTTGAAAGTGTATTTTGTCGTAAAATCGGGTACGGAATCTTGGCTTGCATCGCCCTTATCTGATTCAGGGTTTTCTAAAGCAACTTGAAAACCACCCATGGTATAACGAATTTGACCTTGACGAATAAAAGCAGACGCATTGAGCGCACCACCAAAGTTAACGCCTTCGGCAAATGCGCTAGTATTAACAAAGGTTGACCACGCTTGTCCAACCAATATGTTTTTGTACTTTACAAAAGCTTGCCTAATACGAGGATGAGATGAATTTGAGACGATTTCATTACCGCCGCCGCCGTAAAAATCCATTTCTATATAGCCAGTAACATCACCATGAACATATTTAGTAGTAAAACGAGTTTCATTAACTGAAAACTTGGTTCGAGAAATGTTTCCAACATTGCCTAAACCCACCCAATAGTCATTAGTAATGCTGTTAACGTCACCATTAACGTAACGGAAGTCTGCTTTTAAATAGCCCCCAAAGGTGATGGTATCGTTATCAGTTAGTTTTATGGTGTAACCAGCATTAGCGTCAGTGGCTAAAACTAACAGACTAGCTGTCAAAAGTATTTTTGTAGTGTTTAACATCTTCTTCCCCATTTTATTAGCTTCATTTTTTATTCACCTAAATACTGTAAGGCGACATACTTTTTTGTATTAATTTTCTTATGGTAAATAACATAAATAAATTCAGCAGAATGTGAAATTAGACCTAAGTCTAAAATGGGCGCCTTGGGTGTTAGACCTTAGTCTAAGGCATGTATGAAAACTGTAAAAATGATGCTTTAGATCAAAAACTATCAGCGTTAAAAGCGTACAGTAAAGATATACCAAGTAATAAATAAGGAACTGAATTATGAACAAGAATGACTTATTTGTAACTTTACAAAGTAAAAAAAATGAATTGCTTACGCGTATTAATGCCATTGAGAATGATTTTAAAAAAGGACGTTCACAAGATTTTTCAGAGCAAACTACAGAAACAGAAAATGATCAAGTGCTTGATGAAATTCACCACGAAGCTAAAGTTGAATTAAAACAAATTAATGATGCTCTATTAAGGCTTGAAAATGATTCTTATGGTTTATGTGTTGAATGTGATGAAGCAATTGCACCAGCACGGTTACAGGCTTTACCTTATGTAAATACTTGTATTGATTGTGCGCAATAAATTTTTATCAAAAAAACATACTTATTACCAATTAAATAAATATTGAGGATTTATTATGCCTATTGAGAAACATGATCTACACCATGAATTTCCTGAATTTAGTGGAGAAATTCGTGAACTAAAAATGACTGATAATCATTTTGCTAAGTTGTTTTCAAATTACCATGATTGTGATCGCGAAATAAATCGTATTGAACAAGGTGTTGAAACACCGAGCGATGAGTATTTAAATCAACTAAAAGTACAGCGTTTAAATTTAAAAGATGAGCTTTATCAATATTTAAAAAACCAAAGTGCGTTAACTTCATAACTTACAGTTACCTATAAAAGCCAGCAATAATGTCATAGCTTGTTAACTGATTTACCTGCTAGTAAGCTGTGTTATCTCGTCTATACTTTAAAGATGATTTTGATCTTTGTAGGTGAAATATGTCGTCGATATTGCGCACTTTGCCTCGGCAGGTCATATTTTTATTGTTGGTCTTTAGTTGCCATGTTATGGCACGAGTTAGTTCGCCTATACAATTAATATACTGTTATGAAACCACCGAACTATTACCACATTTTACCGGTAATTCGCTGACGGTACCGAAAAAAAATCCCGGTGCAGCCATTGAAATTTTACAAGAGCTTGATGCGCGTCTTGCTGATGTAAAAATAACATTTGTTCGCCGACCTTGGCTAAGATGCTTACGCGACTTAGCGTCAGGTAGAGTCACTGCTGTTATAGGTAGTTATTCCGTAGAACGAGGTGAATTTGCAAGCTTTCCCTATAGTGATGGCAAGTTGGATAAAAGTTTTGCGTTTTCTAAAACTGAAACTTGTTTATTACAACAAAAATCAGCCGCTATCGATTGGGACGGTAAAAAATATACCTTTGCAAAGCAACATACTATAGCCATTCCACGAGGTTATAAGCTGATAAAAAATTTACAAGCTCATGGATTTGATGTGTATAACGCCAGTTCTGCAAGTAATGCACATGAATTATTATTTACTCGACGTGTTGACGCCTCGGTGAGTTTATGTGATTTTACTGCTTATCCTGAATACATAGTGAAAAATCCAATTCCTATTAGGACTAATCATGGTTACTTAATGTTTAGTAAGGTTTTTTTTAGGCAATACTCAAAGTTAGGTGGACACATTTGGCAAGTGCTAAAAGGTATTAATAAAAAGGCTTTTTATTTAAAGTACCAAAATTATTCAATGGTTGCCGACAACTAACACAGCAATGTTTTTAATTGTAAATTTTCTGTTGGTATATAACTAATTTGCGCTAATAATAATTCAGCAGTTGCAATAGCATCGTTTAGGGCATTATGGGCCAAATGATTAGGTAACTGATATTTTTTGCGTAAGTTAGCTAAACGTAATTCAGAAGGATCGTAGGCAACGTCTTGCATGTCTAAGCGCTTTTTCGCCAGTGCTAGCGTGTCAATTATCGGAAATATCGGCGCTAAACCATAGAGTTCAAGACAAGCTTGTTGTAAAAAATGTCGTTCAATACGGGCAAAGTGCACTAGCATTACTTTGCCTGTTAATGCTTTAAGTAATTGTTCAACTACTACCTCTAAGGGGTGTCCTTGTGCTTGCAGGTTGTCGGTAATACGATGAATAAGTACATTGTCTGTTTTAAGTTTTTGCCCTGTATTGATCACTTGATGATAACTTTGTGCTAATTGAATTTGTCTGTTTTGTAATGCCACATAACCAACACTTAATAATTTATCATCAACAGCATTTAAGCCGGTAGTTTCAAAATCTACCGCTAAAATAGGCACTTGTGCAAAAGGTGTGCTTGGCTGAGGAAAAGGCACTGCTAAAAAGTCTTTTAATGCGCCTGTTGGCGCTTTGTTATATAAACGCTGGCGCTTAGCGTTATAACCTAACCAATGTTCTAATATACCCATAATCAATACACCACTTGTCGAGCTTTTTGCAGGGTTTTTATCACTTTAAAGGCATCTTTTAAATGTTCGCGTTCAAGTCGTGATATTTCTTTGGGGTGCAAATAATTATCAGGCTCTTTTTCTGCTTGTAGTTGCTTGGCTTGATGGGAAGAACGCAGCAGCCCTAAAAATTCAAAAGCATCAATTAAACTATCAGCCGAGGTTTGTGTTAATGACGGCGTGCCGGCAACTTGCTTTATGCGCTCTATGGTATTTACTGCATTAACGCCTTCAGCTAAAGCATAAATACGAGCTAAATCTACAATGGGAGCAATGCCATTATGTTTTAAATCTAAACTGGCTTCATTGTTACCGTTTTGTGTTAAGACAAAATCACGAAAGAAACCTAACGGTGGTTTGTGTTGTAAAGCATTTTTAGATAAATGCGCTAAAAACAAGGTGTTGTCTTTGGTGGTGGCGAGCATTTTATTACGCACTTGTTGTAATAACGTTGTATCGCCATAAATGGTATTTAAATCAAAAAATATACTGGCGTTCATGAGAGCTTTTGGCTCTGGAACGCTAACCCATTGTTCAAAATAATGTTGCCAAACAGATAGGGGTTGTCGCCATTTTTTATTGGTTGCCATAACATTGCCTGGGCAGTAAATAAATCCGCAAGCAGCTAAACCATCACAAACAAAATGAGCAAAGCTGTTAAACCATTGTTCGTGTTCGGGCAACATATCATTGGCAATAATTAAGGCGTTATCTTGATCTGAATGGGCAAATTGTTCTTGTCGTGCTTGCGAACCTGCGGCTAGCCAAGCATAAACAACAGGTGCTTGCCCCAATTTATCTTCCGCCATTTTTATTAAACGTATGGTAAATGCCATGGTAATGGCGCTAATAGTTTTGCCGACATGATCGGCGGTAGAGCCAAGTTTTGCCATGCGTATTTGCAATTTTGGTAACATTTCACTAATTTTGCTCAGTTCAGCTACCGAGTTTGCTTTGCGAATAATACTGGCAAAGTTAACCGCGTTTAATCCTTCTTGATTCATTAAATCGGTTACAGTGATCATACCAACTAAGCGCCCATTTTTAGTAACTGGTAAGTGATGTATATGTTGACTAGTCATCATGATTAATGCGTCATAAGCACTGTTGTTACAATCAATACTGATCATATTGTGGGTCATTATTTCACGTATTTCAGTGTTAAAAGACAAACCTTGAGCAACACAGCGTTGGCGAATATCTTTGTCGGTAACTATGCCGATTGGTTGACCATTTTCGTTAGTATTTTTTTCAATGACCAGTAAACAAGAATAGCCTTGCTGGGTCATTTTTAGTGCGGCATCTTGAATACTTTTATAAGCTTTTATACAGGCAACAGGGCTTTTGTAAAAATGAGACAAGGCAGTATTCATTAATGAAGACGACAATATTGCTTCCTCATTTACTTGCACCATTTTATTTTTTAAGCGTTTAGAGCCTCGTTGGAGAATAAATTCTAGCGCTTTAGGGTAGTCAATTAATACAGTGGTAAGCTGTTCACAGGTGATGGCGTAAAGTAAACAATCTTCTGCTGCGCAAACCAGAGGAATATTTTGCTCATTATTTTGACAACAAAATAATGAGCAAATATCACCTTCACCGTACTTTCCTTGTAATTCATTTGCCTCGTTAACATGGGTTAATGCGCCGGTGCGAATAAAATACAAAATGGCGGTATCGGCATGAATTTTTTTGTCTTGACGTAAATAACTTATAGTTATTTTTTGGCTAAGTTGAACAATTTTTTCATCCGTCAACTCATTAAATGGCGGAATTGAACGAATAAAATTGTTAATTTCTGCTAATTCAGTACTCATCTAGATCTCTTGTGAATGTATTTAAAGCTCCTTTGTTTTAAAGCATTAAGGCAAATAGAGTCAACTAATAAGTACAAATTCTAGACTAAAGTTCAATAGTTGCCGCAAAAAAAGCTTGCTAGTGTGATAGTAAGTTAGGTTTATCACCTTTCTTCAACAGGCATTAATACATAAATAATTATATAAAAAACAGTAAGAAATTTAGGAGAACATTGTGGAGAATGAAAAAACATATTGGAGCGAAAACCTTCGTCTGATTTTCATCTGCCTCACCATTTGGTTTGTAGTGTCATATGGTTTTGGTTTGTTATTAGTCGAACCACTAAACGCAATACGTTTAGGTGGTTACAAGTTAGGTTTTTGGTTTGCACAACAAGGGTCTATTTATACGTTTGTAGGTTTAGTTTTTTGGTATAGCGCCAAAATGAACCAACTTGATAAAAAATATAACGTGGAGGAATAGGCATGGATGAGTTAAAACTTTACACCTACAYTGCTGTTTTTGGCACCTTTGCCGTTTATTTTGGTATTGCTTGGTGGGCGCGTGCGGGTTCAACCAGTGAATTTTACGTTGCTGGCGGCGATATAACACCATTGCAAAATGGCATGGCGATTGGTGCCGATTGGATGAGCGCAGCATCGTTTATTTCAATGGCGGGGTTAATTGCCTTTTTAGGTTATGGTGGTAGCGTATTCTTAATGGGTTGGACCGGTGGTTATGTACTACTGGCAATGTTGTTAGCGCCCTATTTACGAAAGCATGGAAAATTTACCGTACCTGAATTTATTTTTGATCGCTATTATTCAAAAACTGCCCGTGTGGTCGCGGTAGTGTGTTTAATTATCGCCTCATTAACTTATATTATCGGCCAAATGAAAGGTGTAGGTGTTGCCTTTTCGCGCTTTTTAGAAGTGGACTATGATCTTGGTTTATACATAGGTATGGGGGTTGTTTGGGTATATGCCGTACTTGGTGGTATGAAAGGCATTACCTATACTCAAATTGCACAATATTGTGTATTAATTTTTGCTTATACCATTCCAGCGGTATTTATTTCATTACAACTTACCGGTAATCCAATTCCGCAACTGGGCTTAGGTTCAACCTTAGCCGACGGTAGCGGTGTTTATTTACTTGATAAATTAGACTTGGTCGTTACGGATTTAGGTTTTAAAGAATATACTACAGATAACATGGGCGGTACCTTAAATATGTTCGCTTATACGATGTCATTAATGATCGGTACTGCGGGTTTACCGCATGTAATTATGCGCTTCTTTACGGTACCTAGTGTAAAAGCAGCACGTGCTTCAGCTGGTTATGCGTTAGTATTTATCGCGTTATTATATACCGTTGCACCAGCCGTTGGCGCGATGGCTCGTTTTAATTTGTTAAACACTATTGAACCAGCAGCAGGTCAAAACCTAGTCTATGCTGAACGTCCACAATGGTTTAAAGATTGGGAAAAAACCGGTCTATTAAAATTTGAAGATAAAAATGGCGATGGCAAAATTCAATATGTTGCTGATAAGAAAACCAATGAAATGGTTAAAGTTGACCGTGACATTATGGTATTAGCCAATCCTGCTATTGCGAATCTTCCTAACTGGGTTATTGCACTCGTAGCTGCTGGTGGTTTAGCTGCGGCACTGTCTACCGCAGCTGGTTTGTTGTTGGCAATATCATCCGCTATTTCGCATGATTTAATGAAAGGTATTATGATGCCTAATTTATCAGAAAAAAGTGAATTAAAAGCAGGTCGTATTGTGATGACTTTAGCAATAATAGTGTCTGGTTATTTAGGGCTGAATCCGCCAGGATTTGCCGCAGGCACGGTGGCACTCGCCTTTGGTTTAGCGGCATCGAGTATATTCCCTGCGTTGATGATGGGTATATTCTCGAAAAAAATGAGTGGTACAGCAGCCGTTGCTGGCATGTGTTCAGGTATTGGTATTACTATGCTGTATGTGTTCCAACACAAAGGTATTATGTTTATTCCGGGTACTTCGTTCTTAGGTGATATGGGACCAAATTGGTTCTTTGGTATTTCGCCTAATGCTTTTGGTGTGGTTGGTGCTATTGTTAACTTTACGGTTGCCTTTGTGGTACTGAAATTTACCGGTGAAGCACCTGCACATATTCAAGCATTAGTTGAAAATATGCGTGTACCAAAAGGCTCAGGTGCAGCTCACGCTCACTAATGTTAGCTAGTTAGCACTGTCTAATTGGGTTAAGGCTCGTTAATTTGATTAACGAGCCTTTGTTGGTAATACAATACAGAGAAATTATAGTGATGAATAAACATACCAAATTAGCTATTTTAGTGGCACCAATTTTGGCTGTGGTAGGTTATATTGCTGCCGATTATTATAGTGAATATCAAGCCAAACAAGATAAAATATTTCAATTGGTTAGTGATAGACATTGTGATGTATTAGCACATAAATGCGTCTTAAAGTCAGGTAAATTTCAAGTGAGTATTTATGATGAAGCTGGCATTACCACGGTTAACGCTACTTTTCCGTTAGATAATGCCACCTTGTTTTTAGTTGATAATCATAACCAAGGTAAATCCTATCCGTTAGGTATGAAAGACAGCCCTTATTATTGGCAGAGCAAAACGCCTTTGCGATTGCTGTTAGAGCACAACGATAAAACCCAAAAAATGCGTTTAATAGCCAGTATTAAAGGTGGTAAGTATTTGGCAGAGTTTTATACTAACCAATTAAAATGATTTTATACTTTTATCTGGCGTGAATTTTATCATTCTGACGCAGATCAAGATCTAAAACTATAATAAAAAAACATGCCTATGCACTTGGCTCAGGATCGTATTTCCCGCAGTCTTTTAAGCGAACACTGCATGGATGCAGCTTATTAGAAGACAATGCATGGAGCATATTGTCCTGAATCTACGTACAAAAAGTACAAGATCTTCGATAAAAGCGTCTCGAAGATGACGATTATAATAAATACCTAATTTATCTGCATAGGCATATAAAAAAATAACCAAGAAGTGTAATTATGTTCCCCAATTGGCAATTAGTGCTGTTAAGTTTTAGCTACATTGGTTTACTTTTTTTGATCGCCTATTTAGGTGATAAATACCGCAGTAAAATATTTAAACGTTCACAAACCATTATTTACGCCTTAACATTAGGGGTTTATTGTACCTCATGGAGTTTTTTAGGTACATCAGGCAAAGCTGATACTAATGTGTTGGCGCATTTGCCTATTTATTTAGGTCCCATACTTTTATTTGTTTTTGCTTGGCCTTTTATTCAGCGCATTATTCGCGTGAGTTTAAAGTTACATTTAACCTCAATAGCCGATTTGCTGGCAGCGCGCTTTGGTAAGTCTCATAACCTTGCTATTTTAGTTACCATTGTTGCATTGATTGGCATCATGCCGTATTTAGCACTGCAAATTAAAGCGATTGTTTATTCTTTTCAACAACTACAAGCACAACAAAATTTTGTAACTTGGCAACTAGGCTTAGCGGTAAGTTTAGTCTTGGCGGGCTTTACCATAGTGTTTGGTATTCGCACTATTGATGTTACTGAACGTCATCCTGGGGTGATGTTAGCGATTGCGTTTGAGTCATTAGTAAAACTTATCGCTTTCATTTCTGTTGCCTTGTTTGTCACCTTTTTTCTTTATGACTCGCCTGTTGATTTGTGGCAGCAAGCCGATCAAAAAATAGATTTTGCTAGCCAGTTTAATTGGTCTAATGTAATTTCAATGCTGAGTTTGTTAGTGATCACCATGACTGCTTTTTTGTCACTACCGAGACAATTTCAGGTAATGGTAGTTGAACTAAAAGATACCAAGCAAACTTGGCTTAGTCGTCGTATTTTTCCGCTGTATTTATTAGCTTTTGTACTAGGTACTATTCCTTTAAGTTTGGCGGGTTATTTGTTATTGAATAATCATGTTGCTCCCGATGCCTATGTATTATTTTTGCCATGGCAAGGTAAACAAGTGTGGCTAACACTATTTACCTTTTTAGGGGCAATATCGGCAGCAAGTTCTATGGTGATTATTTCCGCTATTGCACTGAGCACTATGCTTAGTAATGAAATCGTTTTTCCGTTGTTATTTCGCAGCGTAAAACAACAAGACAATTATGACAATTTTCGCATACAACTGCTTAATACTCGCAAAGTTTTAGTGCTGTTGGTGGTGATGCTGGGGTATTTAGTGTTTTTAATGGCATCACCCGACACGTTATCGTCATTAGGAGAAATTTCTTTTGGTGCAATAGCACAATTGACGCCAGCATTACTTGTCGCTTTTTATTGGCGAAGAGCAAGTTTAAAAGGCGTGTTTAGCGGCATTTTTATCGGCTTTAGTTTGTGGTTTCTGTTGAATTTTTTACCGCAAATAGGGCTTTATTCACACCCTCTTATTCTTGATGTTATGCCAGCCAATAGTGTTGCTACTTTAGTGAGTTTAGTTGCTAATATTTTAACTATGTGGGCTATTTCGCAATTAAGTCGCCAGAGTGTGCAAGAGCGAGTGCAAGCGTCTTTATTTTTGGAATGGCGTGCACCGCAACAGGTAACATCACCAAAAACACGACAAATTAATCTCACTGAATTGCAGTTATTAGCCTCACGTTTTGTTGGTGAACAGAAAGCAAAATTGAGTTTTGAACAGTTTATTTTAACGTCAGAAAAGAGCACGCTTACATCTAAAGAATACAAACAAGCACTTCTTGAACATACTGAGAATACATTAGCAAAAGTAATGGGTTCATCTTCGGCGCGACTGGTGTTAAGTTCAGCGTTAGAAGGGCGTGATATTGCCCTTGATGAATTAGCGGTATTGGTAGAAGAAGCGTCAACGCAAAAACAACAATTTGGTCATAACTTGCTACAAAGTGCCATTGAAAATGCTAGTGAAGGTATGTCAATTATCGATGAAAATTTAAATTTAGTCGCGTGGAATAAAAAATACTTAGCGTTATTTAATTATCCTTCAGAACTTGTTTATGTGGGTTGCCCTATTGAAACGTTGATCCGATTTAATGCTCAGCGCGGTTTATGTGGTGCCGGTGAAGTTGAAGCACAGGTGGCAAAACGTATCAGCTATTTAAAACAAGGGAGTCCGCACAGTTCTGAACGTCAGCATCATAATGGGCAGGTTATTCGCATTGAAGGTAATCCTTTGCCCGATGGTGGCTTTGTGATGATGTTTACCGATATTACGGCTTATAAAGAGGCGGAGTTAATTTTAAAAGAGGCGAATCAAGATTTAGCAACTAGTGTACTAGAACGTACGCAAAAATTGGCACAAGCTAATCAAGAATTGGCCTTAGCACGAGAAAAAGCAGAACAAGCGCATCTGAAAAAAAGTCAGTATTTAAAAGCCTGTAGCCATGATTTAATGCAGCCATTAGAAGCGGCACGTTTATTTACTTCGGCATTATCCACACAAGATGATCTTAATGAAGTACAGCAGCGACAAGTTGAAAATATCAACAATTCCTTAAAAGTGGCGAACGAATTATTGTTTAATTTAGGTGAAATTGCTCGTATTGAAGGTGGAAACATTACGCCGAATTTAGAAGATTTTTCTTTAAATGAACTTTTTAGCAGTTTAGCACAAGAGTTTTCTGCGGCAGCTGACGAACTTAATGTTGATTTTAGAGTAATGCCAACGAAGCAATGGGTAACAAGCGACAAACATTTATTACGACGTATTTTACAAAACTTGCTGGGTAACGCTTTTCGTTATGCTAGTCCGGGCAAAGTGTTATTAGGTGTGCGTAAAGTTAATGGGCAATTACAAATTCAAGTGTTAGATAATGGCCCTGGTATTCCTCAAGATAAACAAACTATAGTATTTGAACAATTTACCCAGCTTGATAATGTTAGTAATGCTAGTGGTCAAGGTTTGGGCTTAGGGCTTAATATTACCCAAAGTTTAGCGGGAATTTTAGCGCATACATTGTCATTAACTTCACGCGAACACCAAGGTTGTAAGTTCAGTATATTATTACCTAAAGCACAGGCTCAACCGTTAGCTAGGCAGGTGGTTATTCGACCTAAAGTCAGTTTGCAAGGTGCGACTGTGTTATGCATAGACAATGATACGGCGGTATTAAATGGTATGATAGCGCTGTTAACTGCATGGCAATGTCAGGTTTATGGTGCTGAATCTTTTGAAAAAGCATTAAGCGTGTTTAATGATCATCAAAATGAAATTGATATTTTACTGGTGGATTACCAATTAGATAACAATCAAAATGGCTTAAATTTAATTACCAAAATTCGTTATCAAACCAATAATGTTATTCCGGCAATATTAATTACCGCGACTACCGACAGTGATATTGAAGGAAAAACTCAACGTGCTAATGTTGGCTTTATGCGTAAATTAGTAAAACCTGCAGCATTGCGCGCAATGATGAGTGCGATGCTCGCCAAACACTTACAAGATAATTATCTTGAGTAACAGTCTAAAAATGATAAGTTGCTTATTATTCGCGATAAATAAAATAGTTTAGTGATAATTTGTGTTGTATAGTTTATACCGCATTTTATTTCGAATAAAAAAAATACCACATGAAAAAGTTCTATTTACTTAAACAATTGTTGGTGCTTGCCTGTTTTGCGCTATTCAGCCAGTTATGTGTTGCAAACGATGTAACTAACGACCAACGTAATGAAAAAATATCACTAGCAGTACAGGCGGCAATGGAAAAACTTCAAGTGCCGGGTATTGCAGTTGCTGTTGTTAAAGACAATCAAGTGGTTATGGCAAAGGGTTTTGGTGTCACTAAATACGGCAGCAAACAAAAAGTGAATGCTGATACTTTATTTGGCATTGCCTCTAACACTAAGGCGATGACTGCGGCAATTTTGGCGGGTTTAGTTGATGAGGGAAAACTTAGCTGGCAGACAAAAATCATCGACATTATTCCTGAGTTTCAATTATATGATGCTTGGGTAACGCGTGAATTTACCGTGCTTGATTTATTATCACATAACAGTGGTTTAGGATTAGGGGCTGGCGATTTAATGATCTGGCCACAAACGTCGTTAACCACGATGGATATTATTAAACGGATGAAATTTTTGCGTCCTGTTTCTAGTTTTCGTAGTGAATTTGCTTACGATAACTTAATGTATATTATTGCCGGTCAAATTATTGCCAAGATCACTGATAAACCTTGGCAACAAGTTATTCAAGAACGTATTTTTACGCCACTACACATGAAAAATACTCGTGCTAAATTTTCTTTGATCGAAAAATCTAATCACAACGTAGCACGTGCGCATGTACCACTAGATGGAAAAATTAATGTTGTTGGTGGTAACTTTTTAGAAAAATTTTCCTCCGCAGGCGCAGTGGCTTCAAGTGTAAATGATATGAGCCAATGGCTTAAATTACAGTTAAATCATGGTGTGATCTCTAGTCAAACAAGGGAAAACAACAAAAAAGAAATACGTTTATTTTCTGAACAACAAAGTCGTAAAATGTGGCGGCCTAAAACCTTATTAGGTGTTTCTAAAAGTGCGACTATAAATGATAAAACTCACTTTAACGCTTATGGTTTAGGGTGGTTTTTAAGTGATTTTCATGGTTATAAAATGGCACATCACAGTGGTGGCATATTAGGCATGGTATCGAAAGTAGTGCTTATTCCAGAAGAAAATTTAGGCTTGGTTATTTTAACTAACCAACAATCTGGTTACGCTTTTAATGCACTTTATCGTGAAATTTTAATGAACTACCTTGATTTACCACAGCGTGATTGGGTCAGTTATTACGCTGATTTACACAGCAAACGTTTAACGAAAGAAAAAACACGTTTAGCGAAGCAGCAAGGCTCGATAGCTAAAAATTCAACACCATCGTTGGCGTTATCTGCTTATGCTGGCACCTATAAAGACGCTTGGTATGGCAATATAAACATTACTGAAAAACAGGGTAAATTAGTAATGCAATTTAGCAACACTAAAGCGTTAGTGGGTGAGTTAGAGCATTATCAATACAACACCTTTATTGTGCATTGGTATGATCGCACACTTGAAGCCGATGCGTATGTTAATTTTAATTTAACGGTTGAAGGTAAAATAGCGAATGCGACCATGAATGCAGTATCAAACTTAACTGACTTTAGTTTTGATTTTCAAGATTTATTGTTAAAGCCGGTAACCGATAAGTAATGGCCGATTACAAATAGTAGAGATTAATAATGGAAATTATTTTAATTCGGCATGGAAAACCTACCTCAGCTAAAAACGCACGACTAACGGCGGGCGGCTTCGCTCAATGGGTTCGCCAGTATAACTTAGCTAATGTTGCTGACGATAGCCGTCCTAAAGAATGTTTGGCTGAAGATCTTAGTCAATATTTTGTGTTAGCGAGTGATTTTAAACGTGCTATTCATTCCGCCAAAATTTTTACTAAGCAAGCTCCTGATCTTGTCTTAACAGAATTGCGTGAAATGGACATACCGAGATATAAATTTCCCTTGCATTTAAAAGCATGGACGTGGGTTTATTTAAACCGTTTATGTTGGATGTTAGGATTAAAGGGTTCTTTTGAGTCCTATAAAGAAGCCAAACAACGTGCTAATTTAGCCACTAATCGCTTACTAGAGCTAGTACAACATCAAGAAAAATTATTAGTTTTTGGTCATGGTTATATGAATTTTCACATACGAAAACAGTTAGTCAAACAAGGCTGGCAACTTAACAGTAAAAATAGTGATTATTGGGGTATAACCCTGAATGATCCCCACGAAAAAGTGTTGATCACTAGCAACATGATTGAGGCTCCATGATCAATTGTTGCAATGCCTTTATCGCCCCGAGCCAGTGT
>NVTW01000049.1 GCA_002401725.1 Gammaproteobacteria bacterium | reverse complement strand
ATTTATCGAAAAGAAGGCGGTAGTGTAAAAAAATTCTGTTCAACACGCGATATGCTTAGTTATTATTTAGATCCTGAAAACAAACGTAATGTCAGCCAATTATTCGTCCATGACATGAGTAAAATGCCGTGGGGTAAAACCAACGACAGCTATTTTATTGATGCTAAAAAAGCATGGTTTGTTAGCGATTCTAGCAAGATAGGCGCTATGGGTAAAACCCTTGCTAGCTTTAGTAAAAAAATTGATGCACAAGCATTTAGCAAAGAGTTCGGTGGTAAAGTGTTAAGTTTTGAACAAATAAAATTAGAAGATTTGTTGTAAATTAATATTCTATATTGGTTGGTTAGAACATAGCGAAATCCAACAACTTTAACCGAAGGCCACCTCCTACGCTTCTTTACGCGCCTTGTTTACGAGTCTTCTTTACGCGTCTTGTTTGCGAAGAAAAACCCAATTATTACCTTGGGTTAAACTATCATCATACTGATAACCACCTGAATCAAATGCTTTTAATTGTTCAACATCCGTTAATTGATTCTGAATAATATAACGCGCCATTAAACCACGGGCTTTTTTAGCAAAAAAACTGATCATTTTATACTGACCATTTTTCCAATCTTTAAAGGCTGGTGTAATTATAGTGCCATTTACTAGTGTTGTTTTTACCGCTTTAAAGTATTCATTCGAGGCTAAATTAATCAACACATCATCACCTTGTGCTGCCAAAGCGTCATTAATTTTAGCGGTAATAATATTCCCCCAAAATTGATATAAATTACTGCCGCGAACATTCATGAGTTTAGAGCCCATTTCAAGACGATAAGCTTGCATTAAATCTAATGGTTTTAAAATGCCATACAAGCCAGATAAAATACGAAAATGTTGTTGAGCAAAGTCAAAATCTTGCTTAGAAAAACTCGCAGCATCTAACCCGGTATACACATCACCGTTAAAGGCTAAAATTGCTTGGCGAGCATTATCCAATGTAAAAGGTTGTGACCACTGACCAAAGCGCGCGGCATTTAAGCCAGCAAGCTTGTCGCTAATTTTCATTAACGAGGATAACTGTGCTGGTGAAAGTTGTTTGCAACGATCAGCCAAAATTTGGCTATGTTCTAACAACTCAGCTTGGGTATACTCTTGAGTAACAAGAGGAGATTCAAAATCTAAATTTTTAGCAGGCGAAACAACAATTAGCATAATAAAATAATAGTCAGCAATAAATTTTAGCCTTTATAATACACCGAACTTAAGACTGAACAGAAGTTAAAAATTTCATTTTAAGGTGATCAAAAAACTTAACAAACAACAAAACCTAACCATGCAGTCAACTTTTACTTGATTAAAACTGAAAGTTTGATACAAATAACGTATAAAAGTTACAAACAATCTAAATATAGTCGCTAAACAGGTTAACTTATCGCCGTTTAATGGTGTAAACTTTCATATTGTAATTTTTCAATTTATCTTTTCTAGCTAATGTAAGGTGTAGTAATGACTGATCAACTTTCCCAATTAAAAAAAATGACCACTGTAGTTGCCGATACTGGCGACTTTGAAGCATTGGCACAATTTAATCCACAAGATGCGACGACCAATCCATCATTGTTACTTAAAGCAGCGGCTTTACCTGCTTATAAAAATTTATTAACTGAATCAGTAAATTGGGCGAAGCAACAATCGAACGATGCAAAGCAACAGGTAATTGATGCTGCCGATAAATTATCGGTATTAATTGGTTTAGAAATTTTAAAAACCGTACCGGGTCGAATTTCGACCGAAGTAGATGCACGTTTATCGTTTGATCAAAATGCGATGGCAGATAAAGCGCATAAATTAATTAAACTTTATAACGATGCGGGCATAAGCAATGATCGTATTTTGATCAAACTTGCTTCAACGTGGGAAGGTATAAAAACGGCAGAACAATTAGAGCAGCAAGGTATTAATTGTAATCTCACCTTGTTGTTTAGTTTTGCTCAAGCACAAGCCTGTGCAGAAGCAGGGGTTTATTTAATTTCTCCTTTTGTCGGTCGTATTTTAGATTGGTATAAAAAAGATACAGGTCGCGATAATTATCCACCACTTGAAGATCCTGGCGTCGTATCAGTTACACAAATATATAACTACTACAAAGCGTTAGGTTATAAAACTGTGGTAATGGGTGCAAGTTTTAGAAACACTGGCGAAATTTTAGCATTAGCAGGTTGTGACCGATTAACCATTAGCCCTAATTTGATGGACGAATTAGCCAATAACAATGAAACTATTACGCAGCATTTAAATGCTGAACAAACGCATCAAGATAAAGGTGAAGCGTTAACTGAAAACGCATTTCGCTGGCAAATGAATGAAGATGCTATGGCAACCGAAAAATTAGCAGAAGGTATTCGTAATTTTGCTATTGACCAAGAAAAGCTTGAAAATCAATTAGCTGAAATGCTTTAGATAAATAAAGTTCGTTATTATAAAATTTTATGACATTTTTCTTCATTAAAATGTCATAAAGTTGTTTTAAATTGTTTCACGCTATGGTATTAATTTACCGCTGTTGTTTATAAAAGGAGCGTGTTATGGATGAATTAAATCCAATAAATGATTCAATTAACAAACAATCTAAATCTAAAGTTACCAGTAATAAAAAAAGAAAGTGGCGTGAAATAGAACAGCTTAAAGAGCAATTCCAACTAGCTAAAGAACTAAGGATCTATGAGAACTCATTAGAGTACATGTTGGAAGACTTTTAATTACTAAGGCTATTAGCCAAAGAAATAAAAAAATTAAAAGTGTAAGCAAAACAAAAAACCCAGAATATTTTATATAAGTCTGGGTTTTTTATTGCCAAAATAAAGCTAATATTATCTACATCTACCTCATCCGACCTCTTTGTGCTAAATTATCACTTAATTTTAAAGAATGAAAACAAGTTAAATGACGATTATAAATTTTGCTCACGCCAATGGTTTTCCTGCGGGTAGCTATCAAACATTTTTTCAATATTTTACCGATTCAAATACTCAACAACATAACTACAAAGTTGTGGCTAATGACCAATATGGCCATAATAGCCGTTTCCCCGTAAGTAATAATTGGCCGCACTTAGTAGATGAGCTAATACACTTTGTTAAACAACAACCAGAGCCTGTTGTGGCTATAGGGCATTCGTTTGGTGGCGTTATTTCTTTTATTGCCGCTTGCAAGCATCCAGAGTTATTTAAAGGTTTGATCATGCTTGATCCTCCTGTGATCACTGGCATAGAAAGTTGGGCAATTAAATTATTAAAGAAAACGCCTTATATCGACAATATTTCACCCGCTGGAAAATCGAAGAACAGACGACAATTTTGGCCAGCAGAAACTGATTTAGCCAAGCAGTTTAGTCGCAGTAAATTATTTAGTAATTTTGATCCGCGTTGCTTACAAGATTATGTAAATAGTGGCGTAAAATTAAACAAAGATCAGTTAGAGTTGGTTTTTGATCGGCAAGTAGAAACAGATATTTTTCGTAATATGCCAACACATTTAGCCAAATTTAAACAGCAACTAAAAATACCCGCCGCGTTGATCACCGCCAATCAAAGTGATGTTGCCCCAGCTTATTTTTTTAGACGTTTTGCTAAATTAAATAAAAATATTAAACAACATCATATTGATGGCGGACATATGTTTCCTTTAGAAAAACCGAAGGAAACATTTAAGTTAATTGATGAAATTATTCAAGCTTGGGCTATTTAATTTACACATATTCTAAAATCAAACAGCAGGCTGAATAACCCGCGCCAAACGAGCATAACACTGTTTTGTCGCCTGAATTTAAGTCTTGGTGATGTTTGTGCAGTGCGATAATACAACCTGCTGAACTAGTATTGGCGTATTCATCTAAAATTATTGGCGCTTCAATAATACTCGGCACTCGTCCTAATACTTTCTTGGCGATAAAACCATTCATATTGATATTAGCTTGATGCAAATATAACCGCTTAATATCATTTGCACTGACTTGTACTTTATCCATTTGTGCAATAATTAATTTTGACACCATCGGCAGCACTTCTTTAAATACTTTACGCCCTTGCTGAATAAAATATTTATCGTCGGCATCAATAGTATCTGGGCTACATTTATTAATGTAACCAATATTACTGCGAATATTATTAGAAAATTGCGTGATCGGTTGTTCGGCAATTATTTTGAATTGATGCTCGCTGGTCGCGGTACTTTGATCTTCTAATACCGTGGCAGTGGCAACATCGCCAAATATAAAATGGCTATCACGGTCGCGATAATTAATTTGCGGTGTTAATATTTCAGGATTGATCACTAACACTGTTTTTGCGGTACCACTACGAATAGCATTAGCAGCATTAATAATGCCAAAGGTTGCCGCAGAACAGGCAACAATCATATCAAAGCCCCAACCACTAGCACCTAAAGCATTTTGTATTTCTATAGCAATGGCAGGGTAATAACGTTGTGTGTAAGCACAAGCAACAATGACTAAATCAATATCTTCAACGGTCTTGTTAGCCGCAGCTAAGGCTTGTTTTGCCGCAATAACCCCCATTTCAGCTTGCATTGAAAGTTCTTCATTAGGGCGTTCAGTAAAGGTTGGTCGCATAATCTCTGGATTTAAAATATCTTCTTTTGACATTACAAAACGACTTTTAATGCCAGAGGCTTTTTCAATAAACTCACTGCTTGAATACGATAAAGCCGTTACTTCACCGGCTTCAATAGCATCGCAATGCTCACTATTAAAATTATCAACATACTGGTTAAAACAAGCAACTAGCTCATCATTAGAAATGGAATTTGGTGGGGTGAATAACCCCGTACCGCTGATCACAACCGACATAAAAAATACTCCGCTCATACTGCTATTAGCTTAAAAATAATGCTACTAGCTCAAATTTATACAACTCGTATCAGTATATTTTATTGTATGCTTTATGTCGATTAAGCAACTTCAGTTTTATCCTCAAGCAAGTCCATGTTATTTCGCTCTAAATTACTGCGTCGGCAAATAAATAAATTATTCCCCGGTGTTTTTTTCGCTTCTGATTTTGCTTTAGAGGCTAAGTCAGCAATTTGATGATATGAATTATAACAACTAATATCAGGTTTTATAACGCCTATCGCTAAACTAACTAAAGGATGAAAAACACGTTCTCCACGCCGATTTAAAGAAGAATATCCTTGTTTATCAATATGCTCTTGTGTTAAAAAGGTTAAGCTTTGTTTGGCAAAGTCGGTTAATATTGCCTCACACACCGTCTGCACATTATCGCCTTTAAACATCACAATAAAATCGTCACCGCCAATATGGCCAACAAAACAATTATTATTATTAGCATTCATTACAATAGTATTGGCGAGCGCTTTTAATAATAAATCACCTTTGGCATAACCATAAATATCATTAAATGGTTTAAAGAAGTTTAAATCTAAATACGCTAAATGAAAGGCCTGTTGTTTATACAGCATGTGATCAATTTCTTTTTCAATCACTACATTTCCGGGTAAGCCAGTTAAAGGATTAGCGTAACGCGCTTGTTCTAATTTTGAATCGGTAATACTTTTTAACAAATCACGTGCTGAGACTAAACCGCTAAATATGCCATTTTCAACAACAATAAAAGAATGGGTAAACTCTAAATTTGCCCGTGCGGTTAATAAAGCGCTTACTTGTTCTAAAGGCATTGTATGTTCAAGCATTAAAGGTTTATGATCCATAATTTCAAGTGCACTTTTTTTAGAAAACAAAGCTCGCCCATAAATGTCTGAATATAACTCCATTAATTCATTTCGATAGATCATACCGATAGGCTTTAAACCATCAAGCACTGGAATTGCGTGAACACTACTATTATCGGTCAAAAGTTGATAAATATAATTAGCACTTTGATCGTAATTAACCGTTATTGCAACGGATGCTAATAACGCAACCGTGCCCAAGCGAGAATGATCTTTATTTATAGCATTCACATCTAAAACAGGATATTCAATGGGCGGAAACTCACTAGGATGCGCCAAAAAGAAACCTTGCGCATAAACCATTCCCAATTCACGCAACAATTCAAATTCTTCTTTTGTTTCAATTCCTTCTGCAACAACATGAGCATTCGATGTTTTACCTAATTCAAATAGTGTACGCAAAAATTCGCGTTTCATAACATCTTTATCGCATTGATCAACAAAATAACGATCAATTTTTACAATATCAGGGCGTAAATAACTCCATTGTTTTAAACCCGAATAACCTGCGCCTAAATCATCAATAGCCACATCAAAACCAAACTGACGATACTTATCTAAAGTATTACGTAATAAATTATTATTAGGAAACGGGTATTTTTCGCTAATTTCAATCACCACTTGCTGACATGACAAGCCGGCTTGCTCAACTAATTTAATTGTTTCACCATTAGGATGATCTTTATTGAGCATTACCGCAGGACTAACATTAATAAACAATTTGCCCTGTAAATTTAAATCTGCAAAGCGTGTAATGGCACTGGCACGACATAATAATTCTAACTCAGACAACAAGCCATATTTGGTGGCTTGTTCAAACAATATATCAGGTGTATACAATGCAGTGTTTTTTGGTCCGCGTGTTAATGCTTCATAACCAACAACAATTTCACGTTCAATATTGTAAATTGGCTGAAAAACTGTGGTGATTAACTTTTCAGATAGAATAATTTTTATGTGTTCTTTCATAAGAAACTCCTAATATAGCTTTTGGAGTGTATACAAAAATCATGACAATTATATGACTAAAAAGGTACTTTTGTAGCAACTTTTAACTAAGCTATTTTCCTTAACGCTCACTATTCCAGTCAAATAAATACGCACCTAAGGTTAAAAATAATGCACTCATTATTGCTAACACCGTGAGGTGATAACTAATATCATTTAATGTTGCACCTTCGGTGATAATTTCTCTTGCCCCTGCAACCAAATGCGTTAATGGTAATAATTGTGCAAAGGATTTTAAGCCATCTGGCGCACCTTCTAAGCTAAACCAAACACCCGAAAGCATCATCATTGGCCAGGTGGTTAAATTTAATAAACCACCCGTTAATTCTTCACTTTTACTGCGACTCGCTACTAATAAACCTAAACTGATCAAACAAAATGCGCCAAGTGTGGCAACAACAAATAAGTCAAAATAGCTGCCAAGCATGTAAAAATTTAAAAACACATTACAACCAATGTACACGCTAGCGCTGATAAACATGACAATAAAAAGACGCGAAACTAATTGCGCACTAACAAATTCTAATGCCGAAAGCGGTGTTGCTTTTAACCGCTTTAATACCGAATTTTTACGGTAACGAACAATTACGTAACCGACACCAAAAAGACAACTAAACATCATGTTCATGCCTAAAATACCCGGTAGTGCCCAGTCAATATAACGAATACCTTTGCCTTGAGTGAGTTGCCGAGTAAAGTTATGCTCGCTGGCTAAAAATATTTTTTCTACTAAATAGCTTTTAGGTGAATTTTCATTAACCCAATAACTTTTATCAGTAAAATCCACCACTAAATCGATGCCGTGTTGTGAGAGCTTCAACTGTGCTTTATTTAAATGTTTATAGTCAATAAAATCAATGAATTGGGTGGTTAAAAAACTATGAATGCTGGCTTGAGCGCTAAGTTCTGGTAAGTTAATAACACCGACTTTATAAGCTGAACGGCCGTTACCTGAAAAGATAAAAGAAAAGCCCACCAGCAATAATACTGGGAACAATAAATTCCAGCCTAACGATGATCTATCACGAAAAAATTCGATATTACGCGCTTTAAATACCGCAAAAAAACGTTTGATGTTAAACATATTTATCTCTTTTCCTAAAACAATCGCTTAAAAAACAGCGCTTAAAAATGCGCTATTAAAATTAGTCTCTTAATGAATGGCCGGTTAGTTTTAAAAATAAATCATCTAAGTTAGCCGATTTCACATGTAAGCCAGCAAGTAGCACTTGTTCAGCCATTAAATAAGCCAGTGTTTGTTCAACATTTTTACTTTTAATTTCCACTTGCTGTTCACTTGAATTTAAGTCAATAATTTGCCAATTGTTTTCGCTGATCAACGATGCTGGCACTTGTGCTTTTGGTAAATAAATAAAAATTTCGTCAAAATGTTTTTTTAATAACTGCGGCGGAGAACCTTGTTCAATCAATTTACCTTTATCCATCACCGCAATTTCATCACAAAGCTGTTCAGCTTCATCCATATAATGAGTCGTTAAAATAATAGTTTTATGTTGCGCTTTAATGTTTTTGATCAATTGCCAAAAATTACGCCGCGCTTGCGGATCAAGTCCAGTCGTCGGTTCATCTAAAAAAACAATATCGGGATCATTAATCAATGCTAAGGCTAAAAGCAAGCGCTGCTTTTGACCACCCGATAATAGTCGGTTATTACGGCCTAAAAAATCTTGTAAATCACATAATTCAACCAATTTTTGTTGAGTGATAGTATGATCATAAAAAGATGAAAATAAGTCGAGCGTTTCTTGTACTGTCAAAAAATCTTGTAACGCGGTATGTTGAAATTGAATGCCAATTTTACTAGCAATGACTTTATTTAGCGGCTCGCCATGATAAAGAACCTCACCAGAGCTAGCAGCAATAATGCCTTCGAGTATTTCAATAGTGGTGGTTTTTCCTGCACCATTTGGCCCTAGCAAACCAAAACAATGCCCCGCTTTAATCGTAAAACTAACACCATCGACAGCTTTTACCGTTTCATTTTTTTTAACTGGGTAATGTTTTACTAAATTGTTAACCGTGATAATGGTCATTTAAATTTGTACCTTTTATTTTTATCAATAATACTGCTGCACATAATCAACTAATTGCTGATTAAGCGCTTTTTTCCCTGTTAAGCTAAACAACTGACAAACCTCACTAATTGAGCGTTTTTGCAATAGTCGTGTAATTAGTAACAATAGCGATTGATCATAGTGTTCAGCAGCTTCTAATTGCGTTAAGTGTTGCAACAGCCATAAATGTAAACTAAAAACACAACTATGATACAGGCGCTTTTTGTTAGCAAATGCACTAATATTCTGCTGATCAAATAATGTTAATTCCGTTAATGCTTGTTGTGGAGTATTTTGTAAAATCAGTGCCACTAAATTGGGTGATAAATATTGATACGGCTCATCAAGCAAATAATGGAAACTGCGATAAAATTCGTTATTTAAACTTTTAAGCACAAGTTTACTCTTATCTGAAACAGCTTTTATTAACATGGCTGAATGTTCACCGCTGGCTTGATCTTTAGTAAAGCCGATACGAATTAATTTAAATTCAGCATTTAACCAAAAATTAAGCAAAGCTGAATTTGCGCCAAAACTTGTGCCTAAAAAATCAACCTGTTGCTGTTTTGCGTAGTGATATAATTGCGATAAAAAATAACTCCCGATACCTTGTTGTTGTACTTGCGGGTGCACCGCAATACGCATAATACGTAAATATTGATAGTCAAAAGCTTGTTCAAAGCCACAGTGATTTATTAAAGATTGTGGCAAAAATTGATTTTTTAAACGCCGTTGCCCTTGTTTAATACCGGCTATTGCTTGCTGCTGATCTTCGCCCTCGCGCATTCCCTCGTTTATTAGTAAGGCTACCGCAACAATATCGTCTTTATGGCTTAAGCTTACAATATTAACTTGCTCATTATCTAATATTAACTTTAAATCACTTGGGCTAGTTTGATAGTGAGCAGTTACCAACACAGCAAATAATTGTGCCAATAATTTTTCATCTTTTAATAACGTTTTTTTATTATGCACAGTAAGCAATAAAGCCGTTGAGTTAATATGCTGCTGGTTTAACGATTCAAGTTCAGCATTTAATAAACACGATGAAAAAACAAATTGCTCAACGGGATCATTGTCGCACCAACGGATCGGTTGATTAATATGAAATGTTTGATGATCCGGTGCGGTTAATTTTAAAGTTTGTTGAAACTTTAATGCAAAACCGCGCCCTGCGCCCTCATAACCATGCTGCGTGCTGGCAAAAACCACACGATGATAATGAACGATTACACTTTCTAATAAATACACTGGAATTGCCGCCGCTTCATCAATTAATAATAAGCTAACCGCTGGTTGCTCTTTCAATAAAATATCAATCGGCACAAAACTAATTCGAGATAGTGGTTGGTTCTTTAAATCACTATGGCGATAAGTTACTTCATTTTTAGCAATATTTATCAGCGCTAAACTGGTTGCTAGTTGTTTAAAAAAAATAGCAACTGCTTGTTGATGTGGCGCACAGATAATAATATTTAGTGGCTGTTTACTATTTTTAATGAGATCAGCACAAGCAATGGCTAATGCTGACGATTTACCGCGACCGCGATCAGCCGTTAGCACTAAAGGTCGATTTCTATGACCAGTAAATACTTTTTGTATCGCTTTAACTGCTTCAAATTGTTCACTGGTTTTACAGCTAAGTGGGATACTTTTGGCTGAGAGACTTTTATCTGCAAGGCTTTTATTTGAAAGACTTTGCGCTAAAATATTTTGAGAATAATTTAGCGGGGGAATATCCTGAATAAGCTGATCAATATCCGTATATTGGTCGATAACAACAGCATTGTTATCATTAGTTATTTGTTGAAAAAAACGTTGTAAAAATAAGCTATTTTTAATTAATGGTGAGTTGTGTAACTGTTCTGGCCATAATAAAAATAAAATACCGCCCGCACATAGTGATCCCGAAAGCGCAGCAAATGCTTCTATATTCAAAGAATTATCATCAAATATTAAAGTTTGGCATTGCTCGCCTAGATAATCATGGTAATTTTTTTTACTAATTAGCAGGGAATTAAATACCGCTAACAGTTCTAAAGGTTCTTTTATTTGTTCGCCACAATAATAAAAACACCGATCTTCTTGAATAAATTCAGCACTGGCAGCTAGTAACACTTTCGACCACGACTTAGCTCCAGCTAAGATAATTAATTTACGCTGCTGTTGCTGTTGTGCTTGCTGCTGAACTTTCATTACATAATGATAAAATAATTGCGGCAACATAAATTCCTAAAACATTTGARAATTTATTAATATCACTAGTTTAACAACTCAGCAGATAATTATAAAATTTAAAATAATTCTCATTTACTCTTGAAAAAAGTACATTTTGTACCTAACTTCACTTTATTGATGTTTAATAACCGAGGTTTTATTGATGAGCGATGACTTTATCGACATTGACGATAGCAACTCTTTCTCAGACGATGAAAAGTCAAATTGGAGTGATGCGGAGCATGCTGCCCATGATAAAGAAGTGCGTAAACGTATAGATGAGTTGTTAGAAAAAAAACGTCTTAAAAAATTACTCGATGACGAGGACGATTGGGATGTTTGATTGAGGCTATAACTAATACCAGTTTCATTAATTAGGTGATCTACTTTATACGTAGGAAAAATTTCCAAATACAAGGCGTTTATTGCAATAACTAGTTGTTCTAATTATTAAATAAACAACGTAGTAATTGGTGATTTTAACAAGTAGAAATGATCACATATTGAGTGAGATTGGTATAACCATTAAGTTTTACCTCTATTGCATTTTCTTTGGCTGTGGGCTTATGCAAAGAAAATGCTACAATACCTTTATCTTCAAAAACCATCTTCAAAAGACTACTTATCAATATGACTTTTCTTGAAAAACTACGCTGTTTATTAACTTTTGGCCAAGGTGTTGCTTTACCGTTACCTGAGATTGCCGATAATCAAGACCCTTTCGAATTGTTTAAATTATGGTTTAGCGATGCCAACAAGTCAGGAATTTTACTACCTGAAGCGATGTCAGTAAGTACTTGTGGCAATGATGGTCAACCGAGTTCACGCATGGTGTTACTCAAAGAATTTGATGAACAAGGCTTTGTTTTTTATACCAATTACGCTAGTAAAAAAAGTCAACAACTTAGCGGAAATAGTAAAGTTGCACTATTATTTCATTGGAACGTGTTACAACGCCAAATACGTATTGAAGGCGAAGTGGAAAAAGTTAGCTTAGCGCAATCAGCCAACTATTTTCATAGCCGAGATAGAGGCAGTCAAATTGGTGCTTGGGCATCTGAACAGTCGAAAAAGCTCAATAACGATGATGAACTAAAACAAAAAGTAGCTCACTTTAATAAGCTCTACCCACAAGGCGAAGTGCCCCACCCAGAGTTTTGGGGTGGTTGGCGCGTAAAACCAAGGTATATTGAATTTTGGCAGGGACGAGCAAGTCGTTTACATGACCGAATTTGTTTTGAACAAAAATTAGAAAACAACACATGGCAACAGTATAAACTCAATCCATAAGCAACGCTTATCGTGTTACTTCAACACTATATCTACTACTTAATTCCTCTAAAATCTGAGCGATTCGACCCACGTGTTTAAGCTGAGCGAATGCTTTTTTATAACGGTTAACCAATGCTTGCTCGCTGTTATGATTAAATGCAAGATACAAATCGACACTTAAGGGTTTTATTTCAACCAAAGGCTTCATTTGATCAAAATCTAAATGATATTTTTTCACTCTGGGTGCCAAAGTTAATGCATCACCAATGATTAAATCTACACGCTTTGCAAATAGCATTTGTACACTTTGATCATCATTAACTAATGTATAAATATTAGAAAAATTTTCATTTTCAATATATTGCTGAGCGTATGATTGACGGACAAGCCCAATAGAATTAGCTTTCAATTGTTCTATATTATTGATGTTTTTAAACTTTGATGATTTTAGTGCCCAAATATAAATATGTTCACTGTAAATATCGCCAACCCAATAAAATAAATTTTCGCGCTCTTTTGTACGAGAAAGTGAGTAAATTAGTGTGTTTTTTTGAGTTAGCGCCTGATGATAACTTCTTGCCCATGGCATTACTTTAATTTCAAAATCATCTTTTGTTAATTTAAATAACGCTTTCACTATTTCTGTCGAAATACCACCTAAACTACTATCATCATTTTTCACTTGATACGGCGGTAAATACTCGGTTACTACTGAAATTTTTTCTGCGACCCCTAGCCAAGAGCATAAAAATAAAGATAGCCCCACAGCAAGCAACTTTAACTTTTTGACAATATTCGAACCATGAAAAATCAAGAGAATAGATGACATCAGACACCAAATAAAATAACAGAAAAATGCCTGTTAGTAATACACTAAAGGCATATAATAAAACTACATGCCTATGCAGATCACTCAGGTATTTATACTAATCGTCATCTTCGAGTCGTTTTTATCGAATTTTTCGTACTTTTTGACGTAGATTTCCGCTTAAAAGACTGCGGGAAAGACGATCCTGAGCCAAGTGCATAGGCATGTAAAACTAACAAAAAAGCCAATTAAGTTCAAATGTAGATCGCCATTAATTAACCAACTAATGAAAGTAGCACCCCTGCGGCTACTGCTGAACCTAATACTCCTGCGACATTTGGCCCCATTGCATGCATGAGTAAAAAATTATGCGGATTAGCTTCTAAGCCAACCTTATTAGCTACACGAGCTGCCATTGGTACCGCGGATACACCAGCAGCACCTATTAAGGGGTTAATCGGCGTTTTTGAGAACTTATTCATCAACTTCGCCATTAACACACCGCCAGCCGTACCAATTGAAAAAGCAATGGCACCCAAGGCTAAAATACCAAGTGTCTCTACATTTAGAAAGGCTTCAGCACTGAGCTTTGAACCCACTCCTAAACCTAAAAATATGGTGGTAATATTAATTAATTCATTTTGAGAAGTAGAACTTAAACGGTCAACCACGCCCGATTCACGCATTAAGTTACCTAAACAAAACATTCCCACCAGTGGCGTTGCAGCCGGTAAAAAGAAAATGGTTGCTAACAATACCGCCAATGGAAAAATAATTTTTTCTACTTTGGTTACATGGCGCAGTTGTTCCATTTCTATTTTACGTTCAGCTTCTGTGGTTAATGCGCGCATAATAGGTGGTTGAATAATTGGCACTAATGCCATATAAGAATAGGCTGCCACCGCTATAGCACCCAACAATTCTGGTGCTAATTTAGAGGCTAAAAATATTGCTGTAGGGCCGTCTGCACCACCAATAATCGCAATAGCCGAAGCATCTTTTAAGGTAAATTCAATGCCTGGTACAGCATTTAAAGCAATAGCGCCAAATAGCGTCGCAAATATCCCTAATTGCGCTGCTGCGCCCAATAACAATACTTTAGGATTAGCGATTAGTGAGCCAAAGTCGGTCATAGCCCCTACGCCCATAAATATAATAAGTGGGAAAACACCGGTATGAATACCAGTTTCATAAATATAATGCAATAAACCGCCCGCTTCGGTAAAACCCGCTAACGGAATATTGGTTAATATCGCGCCAAAGCCCATCGGTAATAATAAAAGTGGTTCAAAATCTTTAGCAATGGCAAGATACAATAACAAACAACCCACTGACATCATGATCACTTGGCCTAATGCAAAATTTGCTAGGCCAGTAGATTGCCATAAGGTATTTAATAATTCCATAATGACTCCTAAGCCATACTAATTAAGGCATCGCCAACACTTACTGCGTCGCCTTCTTTTATATGAACTGCGGTAATAGTACCGGCATTAACAGCACGGATCTCAGTTTCCATTTTCATTGCTTCCATTACAATAACCACATCATTAGCATCAACGTGCTCGCCTTCTTCAACCACTACTTTAAAAATATTACCTGCAAGAGGTGAATTAAGCGTTTCATCGGCAGTAACAGAGGCCGATTGTTTTAGTACTTCGCCACCAGAGCCTTTGCCCGGTGCTATGCTGTCGAGTGTGCCGCCGGGAGCAACAACAACGTCATAGACTTTACCGTCTACTTTTACTGAGTAACTTTCAGGAGTGCTATTGTTAGCATTATCAATCGCAGCAGGAGTTGTTTCTTTAGTAGGAACAGGCTCAAAAGCATCAGGGTTATTGCGGTTTTCTAAAAACTTCAAGCCAATTTGCGGAAATAACGCATAAGTTAAGACATCATCAATACTTTCGTCGGCAAGCGTTATATTTTTAGCTTTTGCTAATTCTTTTAATTCGCCCGTTAACACATCGACTTCAGGCGATAACAAATCAGCGGGACGACAAGTAACCACTGTGCCACCATCTAACACCCGTGCTTGTAACTCAGCATTAACAGGCGCAGCTGTTGCACCATATTCGCCTTTTAAAACGCCGGCGGTTTCTTTGGTGATCGATTTATAACGTTCACCGGTTAATATATTAAGCACCGCTTGTGTACCAACAATTTGCGATGTTGGCGTAACTAACGGAATATAACCTAAATCTTCACGTACTTTAGGGATTTCAGTTAAGACTTCATCAAGTCGGTCTGCTGCACCCTGCTCTTTTAACTGGTTTTCCATATTCGTTAACATGCCACCGGGAACTTGTGCGAGTAAAATACGCGCATCAATACCACGCAAGCTGCCTTCAAATTTGGCATATTTTTCACGGACATTTCTAAAATAAGCCGCAACTTCAGCTAATTTTTCTAAATCTAAGCCGGTATCGCGCGCAGTACCTTCAACCATGGCAACCACCGTTTCTGTCGGTGAATGCCCATAAGTCATACTC
>NVTW01000011.1 GCA_002401725.1 Gammaproteobacteria bacterium | reverse complement strand
AACTCAACCGAGATGGGATACTATTCATCGTTTAATGAAAGTACTTAATGTAAATATGACAGTTGCAGCTTAAAAAGCTCAATCACTTTTACTTTTTTTTGCGTGTGCCTTTTAGGATACGACAAAGTTTAGAGTTGAACGTAAGTAATAAAAACAAGTGATTTTGATAGAATTTTCAACGGTTAGCTACTTCAATCCAGCATTAAAATATTAATAAAAATACTTATGTTAGACATTTACGCAGGCGAAAACGCCTTAAAAACAATTCAACAACACGGCTTTAAACAAGAGCTATTCACTAACTTTTTAGGTGCCAGTGGTGGGCCTAAGTGGTTCACGCTTTTCGGTCTTGATAAATATTTGTTTGGTGAGTTTTTTAACAATAGAACAACAGAACTAAATTTAATTGGCTCAAGTGCTGGTGCTTTTCGTGCCGCTTGTTTTGCACAAAATAATCCCGTTGCAGCAATAAAACGGTTAGCCGATTGCTACTCCCATACCATTTATTCTGACAAACCAACGCCTGCTGAAATTACGGTAAAAGCACGCGAATTATTAGCCTATGTTTATGGCGAGCATGGTTGCCAAGAAATTATTGATAACAACATAATAAAAGCGCACTTTATTGTTGCTAAAAGCAAAGGATTAGTAGCCTCTGAACATAAACTCAGTCAATTATTAGGATTACTGAGTAGCTATACACTTAATCGCTTTGATAGAAAGTATTTAAAATATCAATATCAACGCATTGTTTATCATGCACCAGCAAGTAATATAAAAATTAGCGATCAATATCAATTTGATACTCAATATTTACCACTTACCAATAATAATATTCATGATGCGCTGCTCGCTTCTGGCTCTATTCCGTTAGTAATGCAAGGTATTAAAGATATCGCCGACTCACCAAAAGGCATGTATCGCGATGGCGGCATTATTGACTATCATTTTGATATTGCTCTAGAAGAAAAACACGAAGGTTGCCAACAAAATATTTCTAAAAAAACTCAAGGATTAACTTTGTATCCGCATTTTAACTCAAACCCTAAACCTGGTTGGTTTGATAAAAATTCAAAACGTACGCCGCAAGCAAAACATTATGACAATATTGTAATGTTAGTACCATCAGCAAAGTTTGTGCAATCATTGCCTTATCAGAAAATTCCCGACAGAAAAGATTTTGAAAATTTTGACGCCGCAACTCGTATTAAGTATTGGCAAACGGTGTTGAGCGAAACCGACAGACTTGCGACAAGTTTTGCTGACTTACTAGCCAAGCAAAACTTTTCACAGATTATGGCATTTGAATTTTAATAGTTATCTTGTATCTAACTGTTGTGGTTTTTATATTAGATTGATTTTAAATGCGAATCCACATGGTGGAAAACTAATTTATTGACAAGATACCCGTTTTCACGGGGATGACGTAAATTTTTATCACCCTTTTTGATAAAGCGCACAAATAGCGCCAGCAGGATCTTTTAGCACCACATAGCGGTCATTACCCATCGGTTTTATTGGTGTTAACAATTCACCGCCTTGCGTTTTTACTTGCTCTGCTGAATGGTCTATATCAGCCACTAAAAAGTATGGCATCCAAGTAGCTGGTAAGTCATCATTAATACCCTTTGCATGACAAATTCCGGTAATAGGTTCACCTGTTTCGGGAGAATTCATCGAGTAATCGTCGTAATCTCCCATCGAAACAGCCTCACTTTTCCAACCAACAACATCTTGATAAAAATTTTTAATTTCACCCGCATTAGTTACCGAAAGATCAATCCATGCCATTTCACCAATATGACTATCAGCAAAGTTTTGCTCTTCTTGATCAGCTTGTTCGTTTTCTTGCTCGTTATTTTGTGCGCTCATTTTAACCACCTTTTCATTAATTACTCTGTTAACTACTCAATTAACTTTTTTTGGGATTTTTGGGGTAATATTTTTCTGGCATCGTGTTTATATGCTCAAAAAATCGCGTGTCTTTATAGGGTAGCTTCATAAACCCTGAAATTCCATGCCCGTTTATAGTCGGCAACAAAGCTAATATATTAGCAAGAAGTTTAGTAAACTCGGCTTTTTTATCATGATTTAACAATCTTAAATAACTATGAATTTTCAAATGTTTAGGCAGTACTTCAAAAATAATACAACCAGTGTGATGAATTAGATTAAGCTGAGCAAGTTCAGCCATAATTTCATCTGATAAATAAAGATATTCATCTGGATCTTTGCCATCTTCAAAGTAAGAATGCAAACGAGTAATATCATCCAATTCAGGTACATCGCTTACTTCAAAAGGGATCACTTGTTCAGGCTTAGCAACAAAAAGTTCATCTTCGTGTTCACGCTCTACATGCAAGGTTGCTCTGGCATTAAATAAACAACTTTTAAACATACCAATGCGAAAAATACCTTGTGCTAAATGCACCATATTATTCACGGCACTATTAAAAGACCGTTCCAAGTGAGGATCAAACATGGTTAAATTTGAATCTATATAAACACCTTTTTTTTCCCAACGGATCGCCAAGCCACCAACAACCGGAAAGTTACCTAAACGGCTAACCGCAGCAATAAAAGCTTTTTCAGTATCGCCCATACCAATAAGGTAATTTTTATAATATTTTTCAAGTTGCACATCATCAACACTAGCTAGCTCATAACGCTCTTTAGAATTTTCGTCAAAAGATTCACGCAAGAATGATTTACGCGAACCATAAACCACGGTGTCAACTTCAATATCACTGTGCTTTATCCACGTAGGAATAATTGCTTTAATTTTTGCTAGCGACTCTTGTTTGGCTAACACTAAATTACGTAAAACATGCAAATTTTTGAAAAAATAATCACCTGCCTGTTCACGTATTTTTAATTCATCATCAAGCATAGCGGTAATAATGTTGGCTAACGTTTTGGGTAATCCTAGTGAATTAGCAATTATAACTTTATGGCCGTAACGACATGATTGCCCCGACGCTAAAGCATATAAAGTTGCAGCAAAGCCTTGTTCATCAAATCGCGGCGAAGACAAACCACCGTTTAACTGTTCTGCACCTATAAAATAAACATCACCTAAACGAGCATTAGTATTTTGTAAATCACTACTCATTAAGTCCATAACATTATTAGCAGTTGATTGCCTGTTTACATCAAGCTGTGCTATCACAGCAGAGCCCCAATCAATTAATTCTATATTTTGAGTGGCGCTATCGTAAACAATATTAGAAGGCTTAACATCGCCATGCACGTAAGGCTTGCCCTTAAAATGGGCATTACTATCACGCAAGTAAAGTAAAATATCGGCTATTTTAAGGGCTAATTTCACTATGAATTCAGG
The DNA here is from genome assembly GCA_002401725.1 of Gammaproteobacteria bacterium. Taxonomy (GTDB): domain Bacteria; phylum Pseudomonadota; class Gammaproteobacteria; order Enterobacterales; family Alteromonadaceae. The sequence goes on along the minus strand of NVTW01000011.1, from coordinate 83,325 downwards.
CGCTAGAGGACCACATTGAAAAGAAAGTTGTTCAAGGTCTATTCCCTTTGCCCGCGTCATTTTTAAAATATTTTGTCGCTTTATTTTTAAATATTGTAATACTTTAGGAATATGAGGATGATCCAGTTCGGCTTGTATTTCAGCTTCTTCACCCAATCGGTCTTGTACATGTTGGGGCAAGGTTAAACGAGAAAATTTAAACACCACCTCGTTGCCCAATTTATCAAAACCTGCAAAAACGAAACCGTAGGCACCTTTGCCGATCATGGCAATATTATGAAAGCCCAGTTGGGTAAGCTGCTCTTGGCATAATTGCACCCAACGTTTGAGTTTGGTGGCATCCTTATGACTTAACAGATAAATTGATTGCTCTTGCGCAATATAAAAATGCTGAAGTTTTTTTTCGGTCACAGCTAACAAAAATCAATTAAAATTATGATGTGATAATTACATGTGAACACCTTTAATCACAAGTAATAAAACAAAAAACCTTAAACGATAATTTCATCATAATGTCATAATATCTGTCATATTTTCGTCATAACCATTAGTTACACTACATTTACTCCCTAAAGAGTTGTTTAATCATTTTTGATTATTGTTTACTCCCTCCTTTTTGCCCTTCATTTGAAGGGCATTTTTTTAACCAAAAATAAAACAAAACCTATATACTAGTATGTCTCCGTGCTATAATTTTGCGCTTAAAAAATCAGCTCACAATTTACGTTTTTGGACGATGGTATTTAATGGCCTCCACAACTTCTTTATCACAAACGACTAAACCTATTGAACAAACCCGCGTTATTGTGGGTATGTCAGGCGGTGTTGACTCTTCTGTTTCTGCTTATTTACTTCAACAACAAGGCTATCAAGTTGAAGGCTTGTTTATGAAAAACTGGGAAGAAGATGACACTGATGAATATTGTGCAGCGGCAGAAGATTTAAAAGATGCTCAGCAAGTTTGCGATAAATTGGGCATAAAGTTACACACCATTAATTTTGCGACTGAATATTGGGATAATGTGTTCGAATATTTCTTAGCCGAATACAAAGCAGGACGCACCCCTAATCCTGATATTATGTGCAACAAAGAAATCAAATTTAAAGCTTTCTTAGAGTTTGCTTGTGAAGATTTAGGTGCCGACTACATTGCTACAGGGCATTACGTACAACGTAAAATGCGTAATGGAAAATGGGCGATGATCCGCGGCTTAGATAGCAATAAAGATCAAAGTTATTTTTTATACACGCTAAGCGATAAACAACTGGCACAAACGCTATTTCCTGTCGGGCATATTGAAAAACCCGAAGTACGTGCTATTGCTGAAAAAGCCGGTTTGATCACCCATAACAAAAAAGACAGTACTGGTATTTGTTTCATCGGCGAGCGTAAGTTTAAAGACTTTTTAGGCCAATATTTACCTGCCCAGCCTGGAATTATCGAATCGGCTGAAGGTGTTAAAGTTGGTCATCACGACGGTTTAATGTATCACACCCTCGGACAACGCAAAGGTTTACGTATTGGCGGTTTAGCTACTGCTGGCGAAGAACCTTGGTATGTGGTTGACAAAGATATGGACAGAAATGTTCTTATTGTTGGTCAAGGTCACAATCATCCGCGTTTATTTTCTAAAGGCTTGTATGCAAATCAATTACATTGGGTTAATCGTCAAGAGGTCACCCAAGCATTTAAATGCACCGTAAAAACACGCTATCGCCAAGCTGATGTGGCTTGTACTGTTACTCCTGTAGATAAAGAAAGCGCTAATAAAAGCTCTAATTTAAGTTATCAAATAGACTTTAATGAGCCACAAAGTTCGGTTACTCCGGGGCAATCAGTAGTATTTTATCAAGATGACGTCTGCTTAGGCGGCGGCATTATCAACATCTTAATTCGTTAACCTTGCAAGTATAAATAAACTATGTCAATTAAAGAACAAACTATTACTTTTTCGGCTATTTGCCAAGTCGCTCATTTAGTACAATTATGCTCGCGCAGCGGCAATGTTGATACTGATGAATTTACGGTATTACTGCAAAGTATATTAAATATCTCACCTAAAAATACACTCGCTGTTTATGGCGGCGACGTTAAAAATTTAGCCCATGGTTTAAAACTTGTTGTTGATCATTTAGGTGATAAAAACAAACAAAAAGATCCCGAACTCACCCGTTATATTGTTAGTTTGATTAATATCGAACGAAAACTCAATAAACAACCACAAGCACTCAGTCAGTTAGGTGAACGCATTGAACAATGTCAGCGCCAACTTGAGCATTTTGACGTCAACAGTGAAACAATTATCGCCAGTTTAGCGAGTATTTATAGTGACGTGATTAGCCCTATAGGCCCGCGCATTCAAGTTGCTGGTGAACCGGCTATTTTAAAGCAAAGTCGTAACCAAGATAAAATTCGCGCATTATTACTCGCCGGCATTAGATCAACGGTATTATGGCGACAAGTCGGCGGYAAACGTCGMARKATAWTATTTWSMCGKAAWAAAWTAGTSRMWWSWGCARARCARTTACTCGCGGCGAACTAGTTAGACAATTTTTAATTTTATAAGTTATCGATTATTTTAAAGGCAACTTAACTAATACTTTAAGACACCATTTAAGCAATAATTTAGGAAACAACTATGGAACTTTCAGCACTAAGTGCAATTTCACCTGTCGATGGTCGTTATGGCAGTAAAGTTAAAGCGTTACGTCCAATTTTCAGTGAATTTGGCTTAATTAAATATCGCGTTACCGTTGAAGTACGTTGGTTACAAAAATTAGCACAAACACAGCAAATAAAAGAAGTTCCAGCTTTTAGTGATCAAGCCATTGTTGCCTTAAATGCCATTATTGATAACTTTAGTGAAGCTGATGCTTTGCGTATTAAAACTATTGAAGCAACCACTAATCACGATGTAAAAGCCGTTGAATATTTCCTAAAAGAACAAGTTGCAAATAACAAAGAATTGAATGCCGTAACTGAATTTATTCACTTTGCTTGCACCTCTGAAGATATTAATAACTTATCACATGGCTTAATGTTAAACACTTGTCGTGAAGAAGTATTATTACCTGAATTAGATAAAATTTTAACCGCTATTAAAGCGCTTGCCGTTGAATACAAAACTATTCCAATGATGTGCCGTACTCATGGTCAACCAGCCTCTCCAAGTACGCTTGGTAAAGAAATGGCTAATGTTTACATTCGTTTAAAACGCCAACGAGAGCAAATCGCCAAGGTTGAATTACTGGGTAAAATAAACGGTGCTGTCGGTAATTATAATGCTCACATCAGCGCTTACCCTGAAGTTAATTGGCACGAGTTTGCGCAAACCTTTGTTGAATCATTGGGATTAACGTTCAATGCTTTTACTACCCAAATTGAACCGCATGACTACATTGCAGAATTATTTGATGCAATAGCGCGTTTTAACACCATTTTACTTGATTTTGACCGTGATATTTGGGGTTATATTGCCCTTGGTCATTTCAAACAAAAAACTATTGCTGGCGAAATTGGTTCTTCTACGATGCCACATAAAGTTAACCCGATTGATTTTGAAAACTCAGAAGGTAACTTAGGTATTGCTAATGCGTTGTTTAGTCATTTAGCGCAAAAATTACCGGTATCTCGCTGGCAGCGTGATTTAACTGACTCAACGGTGTTACGTAACTTAGGCGTTGGCTTTGCTCATGCGCTAATTGCTTATCAATCAACCTTAAAAGGGGTAAGCAAATTAAAAGTTAACGAACAAAATTTATTAAATGAANTAGACAACAACTGGGAAGTTTTAGCTGAACCGATACAAACGGTAATGCGACGCTATGGTATTGAAAAACCGTATGAAAAATTAAAAGAATTAACTCGTGGCAAGCGCGTAAATGGTAATTCTATGCGTGAATTTATTGATAACCTTGAGTTACCAAAAAACGCTAAAGATGAGTTAAAAGCGATGACGCCAGCCTCATACATTGGCCGCGCAGTACAATTTATTGATGATTTAGACTAAATAAATTCACTATTAAGTAAGTAAAAGGCGAGTAGTTAACTACTCGCCTTTTTATTAACCAAACAACGCTATCCTCTGCAAAAAAAATAAAAAATTAAACTCATTTGATTTAAGTCAAACTTCACATAATATTCCTACCAAAAGATGATCTCTAACAATTAATTAACCCCTTTATATTGCTATGGTTATGCCAACATAAAAACTGGTGGCGGCAACAATGCGATATTTTTTAGTAAAAATATGTTCAATCATACTAATAACTCAAGCCGTTAGCTTTGTCGTAAATGCACAACAAGTGCAAGAAAAATCTTTATCAAAACAACGACAACAACAATTAATTCATATTCTCAAACAAGATTGTGGTTCTTGTCATGGCATGACCCTAAAAGGCGGTTTAGGTTCTCCATTATTGCCTAAAAATTTAAAACTACAATCAACAAAAATGATAGCAAATACCATTCTTAATGGTCGCCCTGGTACAGCAATGCCGCCATGGAAACCTTTACTTTCAAAACAAGAAATCTATTGGCTAGCCAAACAGCTTAAACAAGGACTAAAACATGAACAAAAATAAAAAGAAAATTTTTTATGCTCTACTTTCCCTTTTATTTTTTCAAGGGTGTAGCTCAACTTCTCCAGTAAAAATAAGAGCCACCGGTGATCTTGGCGTGATCATTGAGCGCGCAACAGGACAAGTAAAAATAGTTAATCACACCCATAAAACACAATTAAGTGAAATAAGCGGTTTAGGTGACTTATCTCACGCATCTATTGTTTACTCACGTGATGAACGTTACGCCTATGTTTTTGGTCGTGATGGCGGATTAAGTAAAATAGATTTACTCACCGATAGCCTAGTTAAGCGAGTAATGCAATCAGGTAACAGCATTGGCGGTGCGATCAGCCAAGACGGTAAATTAGTCGCTGTTTCAAACTACACCCCTGGCGGGGTTAAAGTGTTCAATAGTGATACCTTAGAGCTTGTCGCGACTATTCAAGCAACTGAGTTAACCAACAAACCAAAAAATGAAGATGGTACTTTAAAACGTTCTAAAGTTGTTGGTTTAGTTGATGCACCAAATAATAAATTTGTTTTTAGCTTATTCGACAGTAACGAAATTTGGGTTGCTGATTTTTCTACTCCCAAAATGACGCTAACCAAATTTACCGATATTGGCTTAAACCCCTACGATGCATTAATGACCCCTGATGGTCATTATTATATTGCTGGTTTATTTGGTGAAGATGGTATGGCGTTGCTTGATCTTTGGCATTTAGAAAAAGGTGTTAAACGTATCTTAGATCACTATGGTAAAGGTGAAAAAAAATTACCCGTGTATAAAATGCCACATTTAGAAGGCTGGGCAATTGCAGGAAAATACGCTTTTGTGCCAGCAGTGGGACAACATAAAGTATTAGTGATCAGTACCGACACTTGGCAACAAGTAGCAGAAATTCCCGCTCATAGCCAACCGGTATTTGTAATGGCACAACCCGACAATAGACAAATTTGGGTTAATTTTGCTTTTCCAGATAACGACACCGTTGAAATATTTAATAGCGAAACCTTTAAAAAAGTAAAAACCTTAAAACCTGGTCCTGCGGTATTACACATGGAGTTTACGCCACGTGGCGAACATGTGTGGATTTCGGTTCGCGATAGCAATGAAGTACAAATTTACGATACCAACACACTAGAGTTACTAAAAACTTTATCGGTAAAAAGCCCTAGCGGTATATTTTTCACTAATCGCGCTCATCAAATAGGGCTTTAGTTATGCAACTGTCATTATTACAGCAGCAACTAATTAATGATCATCAACAAGGTTTTCCGTTGTGTTCAGCACCTTTTTCCGAACTTGCTCAACAATATAAAGTTGACGAATGCGAAGTTTTAGCGGCAATAAATAGCTTACAAACCTTAGACGTTTTATCAAGACTTGGCCCAGTATTTGACCATAAAAAAGCCGGCGCGAGTACGCTAGTCGCCATGGCTGTAGCTGAAGATAAATTAGATCACATTGCTGACCTTGTTAATCAATTTGAACAAGTTAATCATAATTATGCTCGCGAACATGATTACAACTTGTGGTTTGTAGTTACCGATAAAGACATGGTTGCCCTTAATAAAACCTTAAAAGCTATTGAAGAAAAAACAGCGCTAACGTTATTAATACTCCCCATGGAAGCGTCTTATCATATTGATTTATCATTTAAAATCGATTTTAACGATAATCCACAAGAACAACATCAACTAAAGCACAAGGAAGCATTGCGATGAATTATGTAGCATTTCATGCTAGAGCACCTGAACAAGCATTAAGTAGTGAACAACAAGACAAATTGCGTTCATTGCTAGAACAAGGTTTACCTTTGGTGGCTAACCCCTACGCGCAATTGGCCGAGAAAATTAATGCAGAAGAAACACAAGTATTAAGCCAAATAGCTTTATGGCAACAGCAAGGGTTAATTAAACGCTTTGGCTTAGTGGTTAAACATCGTCAACTTGGTTATCAAGCCAATGCGATGGTGGTGTGGGATATAAATGACCAACAAGTTAATGATATTGCTGCTAAATTATCAAAACGCAGCGAAGTTTCTTTATGCTATCGCCGCCCCCGACAGTTACCGCATTGGCCTTATAATTTATTTTGTATGATCCACGGAAAATACCGCGAGCAGGTACTACAACAAATTGACGAAATAACCGAGCAATTGCATTTAAAAACCATCAACAAAGCGGTACTTTTTAGCCATAAAGCGTTTAAGCAGCAAGGTGCGCGCTATCAGCGAGGTAAAAGTGAATGACCTCAATGCAAAGCCAATCAGCAATAGCGCTAGACGATATCGATAAAAAAATCATCAATGTATTACAACGCGGTTTGCCAGTGTGTGTACAGCCTTTTGCTGAAATAGCTCAACAACTTGCTATTAGCGAGCAGGAAATACTTAATCGCCTTGACAACTTACTTGATAATAAAGTGTTATCGCGCTTTGGACCAATGTTTGATGCCGCTTGCTTTGGTGGTGCTTTTACTTTAGCCGCGTTACAAGTAGCAGAAGAAAATTTTGAAGAAATCACCAAAATAGTCAACGACTTTGAACAAATTGCTCACAACTACAAACGTGATCATCAATACAATATGTGGTTTGTTATTGCGACCGAATCACAGCAAGAAATAGCACAAGTTATAGCAAAAATAGAACAAGCAACAGGGCTTGAAGTATTAAACGCACCTAAACTCAAGGAATTTTATGTCGGACTCTACTTACCAGCCTAATGCTAAAAAAGCAGAGCCACTAAGCTCGCTAGAAAGGCAATATATTTTATTAACGCAAAATGGCTTACCTATTATTGCCAAGCCTTACCATTGGCTTAGTGAACGACTCAACATTAGTGTTGAGCAAGTACTAAATCTCACTAACAGTATGCAACAGCGCGGTATTATTCGTCGTATTGCCGCAGTGCCTAACCATTATAAACTTGGTTATCATTTTAATGGTATGACGGTATGGGATATTGAGGACAGCCAAGCAGAAAAACTTGGCCAAATCATTGGTAAATTACCTTTCGTTAGCCACTGTTATTTACGCCCGCGCAAACTACCAAGTTGGAATTATAATCTTTTTGCCATGGTTCATGGCAAAAGTAACCAAGAAATTACCCAATACCGTAGCCAGATCAAAACATTGTTAAGTGAAGTGTTAGTTAATAGGAAACAACAAAACGCTCAACCATTTAAAAATTGTGACATGCTCACTAGCACGCAAATTTTAAAGAAAACCGGTTTAAGATTGAAAAATAAAAATGTCGCTAACGATGTAACTGCGACAACACAGGAAAAAAATCATGTTTAGGATCTCGCAATTACTCAAACATTTAACCAATGATCAACCGCTCGCACCGAAAAAATCCATGTCTGGACCAGTGGTAATTTGGAACTTAATTCGGCGCTGTAACTTACATTGTCAACACTGTTATTCTACTTCCTTAGATATTGATTTTAAGGATGAACTTACCACTGAACAAATCAAAGCAACCATTGACGATTTAAAAGTAGCACAAGTTCCTGTTTTAATTTTTTCAGGTGGAGAACCATTACTACGTCCTGATATTTTTGAAATAAGCGCTTATGCCAAAGCTAAAGGTTTTTATGTTGCACTTTCAACCAATGGCACTTTGATCAATAAAGACAATATTGAACAGATCAAAGCCGCTAATTATCAATATGTTGGAATTAGTATTGATGGTTTAGAAGAATTTCATGATCACTTTCGTCGCCAAAAAGGTAGTTTTAAAACCTCAATGGCAGCCATAAAACTTTGCAAACAAGCAGGTATTAAAGTTGGCATGCGTTTATGTTTAACCAAAGACAACTTTACTGATTTACCTGCCATGCTTGATTTAATGGACGAATACCAAGTCGATAAATTTTATCTCTCGCACCTTAATTATTCTGGTCGCGGTAAACGCAGCGCAGAAAACGATGCCATGTTCAATATGACTAAACAAGCTATGATCTTATTATTTGAACGCGCATGGCAGCATATTGGTCAAGGGCGAGACAGTGATTTTGTTACCGGTAATAACGATGCCGATGGTGCTTTTTTACTGCAATGGGCAACCGAAAAATTTGCTTCGACTCACCCTGCTCGCCTAGCAAAATTAGTACAAAGTTTAATTAACTGGGGCGGTAATTCTTCTGGTATTAATGTTGCCAATATTGACAACACTGGCACCATTCACCCCGATACTTATTGGTGGGAGCATGCCATAGGTAATGTAAAAACAGATAAGTTTTCTGATATCTGGCAAAACACCCAAGATCCATTAATGCTTGGCTTTCGACAAAAACCACGCCCCGTAAAAGGTCGCTGTAGCCGGTGCCAATATCTCGCCATTTGTGGTGGCAATACCAGAACGCGCGCCTTTGCACAAACAGGTGACGTGTGGGCTGAAGATCCAGGTTGTTATTTGAGCGATCAAGAAATTGGTTTAGTTACAAATACCAAGAACACCATTCCAGTAGTCGAATTAAATTAGGAAAAATGATGACTATTACTAAATTCCCCAAAAAGATAAGCGTTAACAAGGGCAAAGCACTTTTAAAATCAGGTGAAGTCGCTTTAGTAGGTTCAGGGCCAGGTGATGCAGAATTACTCACCTTGCGTGCTTTACGTTTTATCGAACAAGCAGATATTACTATTTATGATCGTCTTGTCAGTGATGAAATTTTAGCGCTATTACCCGAACACACTGAAAAATTTTATGTCGGTAAAGAACAAGCTAAACATTGTGTACCACAAGATAAAATCAACCAATTACTGTTAGAGCATGCCCAACTTGGTAAACGAGTGTTACGTTTAAAAGGTGGCGATCCATTTATTTTTGGTCGTGGTGGTGAAGAAGCTGAATATTTACTGCAAAATGGAGTTAGTTGCCACATTTGCCCCGGAATTACCGCTGCATCAGGTTGTACAAGCTATGCAGGTATTCCCTTAACTCACCGTGGTGTCGCTCAAGGTTGCACATTTATTACCGGTCATATGCAAAACAACGGACAATTAAACTTGCCGTGGCAAAGTTTAGTATCAAAACAGCAAACCGTTGTTTTTTATATGGGTATTAACACCTTAGATAAAATTACCGAACAATTAATACATCATGGCCGTGCACCAGAAACGCCTGCGGCATTAATTCGCAAAGGTACCCAAAGCGAACAACAAGTGTTTCGTGGACAATTATCGCAATTATCACATTTAGTTAAACAGCATAATATAACGCCGCCAACATTGATTGTTATTGGTGAAGTGGTTGATCAACTCACCACGACACAACTTTCTACACCGGGATTTTTATCTGCACAAGAATATAAAAATCCTAAAATAAATATCAATAAAAATGAAATAAAACAAGCTTAGTGTTAGGCATTATCATGAATAAAAAACATCTATTAACAATTTTATGTGCTGCATTAGTCAGCACAGCAACGTTTGCACAATCTCAAACCAATAAAGCAGCAGAAAAGCTTTATCAAACCCATTGTCAAACTTGTCATGGCATTGGTCGTCTTGGCGGAATGGGACCCGCTTTATTTCCCGAAAACTTATCGCGCTTAAGAAAACATAAAGCCATCAAAGTGATCAACAATGGGCGTTTATCCACACAAATGCCCAGCTTTAAAGATAAATTAACCAAAGCAGAAATAAATACACTGGTTGACTATATTTATAGCCCCGCCAAAGTAGCACCTAAATGGACATTGGCCGACATAAAAGCCAGCCATGTTCAACATTTTGAACAAGCAAAACTGGGCAATAAACCTTTGTTTACGGCTGATCCGATGAATTTATTTATTGTTGTTGAGCTTGGCGATCATTCTGCCACCTTACTTGATGGYGAYACKTTYRMRCCRATTMMMCGSTTTAAAACYCGCTWYGCCKTACATGGTGGSCCTAARTACWCMCSWGATGGWCGYTWTGTKTACTTTGCCTCTCGTGATGGTTGGATCAGCAAATACGATATTTATAATATGAAAACGGTTGTTGAAGTACGAGCAGGTATTAACACACGAAATTTAGCTGTGTCTAGTGATGGTAAATACGCCATTGTGGGTAATTACTTACCGCATAATATTGTTATTTTAGATACTAGCACCCTACAACCGATCAAACTTGTTGAAACAATCGATCAACAAGGTAAAAGCTCACGGGTAAGTGCTGTTTATAATGCGCCACCACGCCATAGTTTTATTGTCGCTTTAAAAGATGTTAAAGAGGTATGGGAAATTCCTTATGACGATAAAGGCGGTGTTGATGTTTATAAAGGCTGGGCGCACGACTATCGCGAAGATAGTGGTGAAGGCAGTGTAGAAAATTGGAAAATTAAAGATAAATTTCCCATTCGACGTATTCGCACTGAAGACTATCTTGATGACTTTTTCTTTGACCCTAGCTATATCAACTTAATTGGTGCTTCTCGTGACAGCCAAACTGGCCAAGTGATAAATCTTGATACCAAGAAAAAAATCGCCACCATTAAAATGGCCGGTATGCCTCACTTAGGTTCAGGTATAACTTGGGAATACCAAGGAAAACAAGTATTTGCCTCGCCTAATATTAAAGAAGGTCGAGTAACAGTGATCGATATGGAAAATTGGCAGGTGATCAAAGAAATTAAAACTGATGGCCCGGGATTTTTTATGCGCAGTCATAGTAAATCACCTTATGCTTGGGTTGATGTGTTTTTTGGACCTCACAAAGATGAAGTGCATATTATTAACAAAAAAACCTTAGAAATAGTTAAAACTATTACACCAGCACCGGGTAAAACAGCGGCGCATGTTGAATTTACTAAAGATGGCAAATATGCACTGCTGAGTATTTGGGATAACGATGGTGCATTAATTATTTATGACGCAAATACTTTAGAAGAAATTAAACGCTTACCGATGAAAAAACCTTCGGGTAAATACAATGTTTATAATAAAACCCACTATGACCGTGGTACTAGTCATTAATACCGGCAACTACTATTATTAAATTCTAGGTTTACCTCAGCAGTTGGCATGATATTTTTGCCAACTGTCTATCATTATATTTACTGATTAAAACGCTTTACTCATAAAGTACTTACAACCTGTTTTTGGATAACCTTGTTGTACCCATTCCACTTGATAACCATGTTTTTGATAAAATGGCATCGCTTGAAAATTTAAAGTATCAAGTAAACACTTTTTACATCCTCTTGCCTGCCCTGCTTTTTCTATCTGCGCCAAGATTTGGCTACCAATATTTTGTCCACGTAACGATTCATCAACCCACAAGGTGTTAATCAACAACCAATCACCAAAAGTACGCGCAACAGATCCAGCAATAATGTCACCCTGCTTATTTTTAATTTGTACCGCTAAGTGTTTACGTTCATTAACTTCCCAATTGGCCCAATTAAACTCACTAATTTTTTGATCAAGATAATCTATTAATGATGATTCAGGATCGTCAATAACTTCAATATTCATATTCTTCTCACTAAAAAATCACTTAAAATAACATGGCTATGCAGATACTCAGGTATTCATTATAATCGTCATCTTCGAAATGCTTTCATCGAAGATCTCGTACTTTTTGACGTAGGTTCAGGACAATATGCTCCATGCATTGTCTTAATAAGCTGCATCCATGCAGCGTCCGCTTAAAAGACTGCGGGAAAGACGATCCTGAGCCAAGTACATAGCATGTAAAATAAATACCAATAAAAAAGCTACTTAAGCCATGATTGTAATAGGCAAAGTAGCTTTATAAACAAATTAAAAGTTAAAAGTTAAAACAAATTAATTATATTTTTACTCTTTATTTTTAATGCTGTCTTCCCACCTCTTTTCCCAAAAATCAGCGTTTTTAATACCTAATTTAATCGGATCAAAAGTAAAATCTTCAACACCTTCTTTTTGTTGGCGCTCATAGTCTTTCAACGCTTTTAATGTTGGTTTAGCCATAAAGAAAATAATCAATATACCAATAATATTCAGCCAAGCCATAATACCGACACCAATATCGCCCATGCCCCAAGCTATATCAGCCGCTTTAACTGTGCCATAAAACGTCGCAGCCATAATCACCACTTTAAGTGCAAATACAGCACCTGGTATTTTTAAGGTGCGTTTAATGTAATAAATATTATTTTCGGCAATGAAGTAATAAGCTAACAACGTGGTAAAAGCAAAGAAGAATAAGGCAACCGCAATAAAAGGTTTACCAAAGCCAACAAAAACATGTTCTACCGCCATTTGGGTAAACACAGGGCTGTTTATTGCCGCATCAGCCGATATATTTTGTACAAGAAACGCTTGTCCTTCARGATGAACATTGTACATACCGGTGATCAAAATCATAAAAGCCGTTGCCGAACACACAAATAAAGTATCAATATACACAGAAAAAGCTTGTACCAACCCTTGTTGCGCCGGATGAGCTACTTCAGCCGCAGCCGCAGCATGAGGGCCGGTACCTTGACCGGCTTCATTAGAATAAACACCACGTTTAACTCCCCAACCAATCGCAGCACCAAAGCCAGCCATCGGCGTGAAAGCATCGCCAATAATCATCATAAATACGTCAGGTAAACGCTCTATATTTAAACCAATGATCACTATGGCAATAATAATATAAGCCAATGCCATAAACGGCACGACAATTTGAGTAAAATTAGCAATACGTTTAACACCACCAAAAATGATAAAACCCATTAATAAAACTATCGCAGTAGCGGTATAAATTTTGGCGTAACTGATCACTCCTAAAGCAGTATCAACCGTTGCTGAACCACCAAAAGCTTGCTCAATAGCTGAACCAATAGTATTAGATTGCACCATAGGTAATAACACCCCAGTTGCGATAATAGTGGCTATCGCAAAAACCCACGCATACCATTTTTGTCCCATCGCTTTTTCAATGTAATAAGCGGGACCACCGCGATAGCTACCTTCGTGCTCTTCTTTATATATTTGCCCTAAAGTAGATTCTACATACGCAGTAGAGGCACCTAAAAAGGCGACCATCCACATCCAAAATACCGCACCAGGGCCACCAAAACCAATCGCCGCAGCAACACCAGCAATATTACCCGCACCTACACGACCAGAAAGCGAAACCGCTAATGCTTGAAACGATGAAATACCTTTTTCAGAGCTTTCACCCGACATTAATAAACGCCACATTTCATTAAAATGACGCACTTGCATAAAACGAGTTTTTATTGAAAAGAAAACCCCTGTGCCTAAACATAAATATATCAGCGCAGGGCTCCAGATAATGCTATTTAAAAAATTGACAAATTCTTGCACGAAATTTCAACTCCTAATTATTATTGTTATTTAGTTTTTTGGAATAAATTCCAACCTACAAAATTCTACAAGCTTGTTGACATAAATGCCGATAAAGTATTAACGTAAATCACCAACCACATGATAAATAGCGGTTAATACATCTCGCCCAAACAAACTGCTACGAGCATCAGACCAACCAAAACTGTGATCTGGCAATAAATCATTATCTTTAAACGGCATTTCAATGGTAAAAGCTAAGCACTTAAACTGCTCGCCAACCCAACAAGAACCAACCGTTAAGTTTGCCTTACCCGGTTCATCTTTATCGTAACCTTTATCGTCTTGAAATTCAGGGGTGATATTTAATAACACCTCTTTAAATTTATCTTCAAGCGATTTTATACGATCGTTATAAGATGGCGTACCTTCGCCACCGGCAACAAAATTAAAAGGCAATGCTTCATCGCCATGAATATCTAAGTGTAAATCAACACCGGTAGCGAACATTTTTTCGCGTACTAAATACACTTCAGGGCTTTTATCCATAGATGGCGTTTGCCATTCACGATTTAAATTTGAACCAACCGCATTAGTACGTAAATGACCACGTACGCTACCATCGGGGTTCATATTTGGTACTAAATAAAACACCGCATCATTTAACAACGAGCGCGCTGCACCATCATCTTCATCAAGTAAGCGTTCAATAAAGCCTTCCATAAACCATTCAGCCATTGATTCACCCGGATGTTGACGAGCGGTTAACCACACTACTTTTTTACCCTCGCCTGCTTCACCAATTTTAAGCACCGACATATCACGACCATCAAGGGTTTGCCCTAATACTTGTAACTGACAATCAATGCTTAATTGCGCGCTATGAATTAAATCTTGATGACGCTCGTAACTGTACGGAGCAAAATATGCAAAATAAACTGAGTCATATTCCGGAGTAAAGGTAATGGTTAATTTTTCACCATCAAATTCTGTTGGCACTCTAAACCAAGTTTCTCTGTCGTAAGAGGCCACGGCATTATAATTTTTCCAGCCTTCAACATAAGCAGATTTACCCGCATTGGTTAAATGAATAACGTGTTCACCACCATTAACATTATGCAGTTTAAAGTGAAACCATTGGTAAAAATCTGATTGATTATCTTTGTTAATGGCTAATTGAATATTGTTTTGTGCGGTAGCGTCGATAACTTTAATATTACCGCTGTCGAAATTGGCAGAAATTTGCATAAATTTACATCTATTGAGAAAATTTTGGATGACCTAGTGTACACAAACCAATAACAGATCAGAAGTGTTGATATAGCAAAATACGCTAAAGTGTTCTTAAAAAAAGACCAGTTTCGGTAGAATATCCTAGAGATTTACCCACAATCGAATTATCTTTGTTTAAAATGTAATAACTGGGATATGCTTTTACTTTGAACGCTATTTTCACCTCAGGAGTGCCATAAGCCATAGGAAAAGTTAATTGATGGCGTTTGGCAAAATCGATAACCGACTCACGACTTTCATAATCAAGGGCAATCGCCATAATATCAATATTGCTATTTTGTTGGTGGATAGCTTCTAAGTTTTCAATACTTAAATTACAAATTTGACACCATGGGGCAAAAAAATAAACCACGGTAGTTTTGCCTTGTGCCTGCACATAACGTTTATCACCATTAAGTTGTTCAACTTGGTAAGTGTTTAATGGCATTTGTACATCAGTTGCTAACATTGACCGCTCACGAAACCAAGAAAGCACGTTAAACACTATGACGAAAAATACTACTTGTAAAATAAGATTACGGATCAAAATACTTCCTAAAATGATAATTGACTAAACTGTTTTAGTAGACCTTAAAAAACTAAAAATTATTCATTGTCACTCTTTCACATCCATGTGATCGTGACATACCGTTCGTCCTGAACATAAAAAATCCGAGATAAACTCGGATTTTAATTTATTTTAAAGTGTTAAACTTTTTACACTGAAATATTAGTTAAGCCATTCATATAGGGTTGTAATGCTGTAGGTACATCAATACTACCATCAGCTTGTTGATAGTTTTCGATGATCGCTACCAGAGTACGCCCTACCGCTAAACCAGAGCCATTTAAGGTATGAAGTAATTCTGGCTTTTTACTATCAACAGGTCGATAGCGTGCTTGCATACGACGCGCTTGAAAATCGCCCATATTTGAACAAGATGAAATTTCACGATAAGTGTTTTGTGCTGGTAACCATACTTCTAAATCAAACGTTTTAGTAGCACTAAAACCAATATCACCCGTACATAGCGTTACCGTGCGATAAGGTAGTGCTAATTTTTCAAGAATAATTTCTGCATGACGGGTTAATTCATCTAATGCCGCCATTGACGTTTCAGGTTTAACTAATTGCACCATTTCAACTTTGTCGAACTGATGTTGGCGAATTAAGCCACGAATATCACGTCCTGATGAACCTGCTTCACTTCGAAAACATGGCGTATGCGCGGTCATTTTGATCGGTAATTGGCTTTCATCAAAAATTTCATCACGTGCTAAATTAGTTAATGGCACTTCGGCAGTAGGAATTAATGAAAAAGTACGGCTATTTAACTCAGTATGAAATAAATCTTCACTAAATTTTGGTAACTGTCCGGTGCCAAACAATGAATTATGATTAACTAAATACGGTACGTACATTTCTTGATAACCATGTTCTTCGGTATGTACGTCTAACATAAATTGCGCCAAAGCACGGTGCATACGCGCTATTTTACCGCGCATAACAACAAAACGTGTACCCGCTAATTTAGCACCTGATTCAAAATCTAAGCCTTTATCTAAAGCGACCGCAACATCAACGTGATCTTTTATGTCAAAATCGAATTCGCGCGGCGTGCCCCAACGCTTAATTTCAACATTATCGTCTTCACTAGCACCTTGTGGCACTGAGTCATCAATTAAATTAGGTACAGCGGCAACAATTTCATTAATTTGCGCTAATACTTGATCTTGTTCTTCTTTAGCAGCATCTAAGGCGTTACCTAGTTCACTCACTTCTGATAAAAGTGGTTGAATATCTTCACCACGTGCTTTGGCTTGACCAATGGATTTTGAACGGGTATTACGCTGTGATTGTAATTCTTGGGTTTTAATTTGAATTGCTTTGCGTTGTTCTTCTAACGCGGTTAGTGTTGCTACATCTAAGTTAAAACCACGTTTTGCTAATGCGGCAGCCGTGGTGTCAATATCGTTTCTGAATAATTTTGGATCAAGCATATTTTTGTCGCTATTTATCTGTTTTGAAATTTAATTTTGGCACCAGCAACGTTTATTTAACTGGCTTAGCTTTTATGAATAGTATTTATGGGTGATTAAATACATTCCTAATGCTGCGGCGAGTATACACAAGGTTACATTTAACACAACATTCAAAATGGCTTTAATTAGGTCACCTTGTTGAAAAAGTAATAAGGTATCTAGCGAAAACGTTGAAAACGTTGTTAACGCCCCTAAAAAGCCAATACCTATAAGCGTTCGGTGTACGGTTAACTCTAACGTACCATGTTCTAAAAACCCATACAGAACACCCATTAATAATGAGCCGATAATATTAACGGTCAGGGTAGCAAAAGGAAAACCTTTGCCAAGTAAATTAAGCACAACTTGCGAAATAAAAAAACGTAAACAAGCGCCGCATGCGCCACCTAAGGCAACAAAAGCGTAGAGATAAAATGTATTAATAGCGTTTAACATGGCTTTGTCTATTGAGTTGAGTTAAATAATCTTGTTTTTCTTTTAGTTTTATTTCTAATCCGCGTGAGCTCGGCTGATAAAATTGTGTTGCTTCTGTATAAGCTAATTTTTCAGGAAAATAACACTCACCCGCCGCAAAAGCATGTTCTTCATTATGAGCATAACGATACTCTTGTCCATGTCCTAACTCTTGAGTAATACTGCTCGTGGCATTTTTCAAATGTAATGGCACATCTAAGTCAGCGGTTTCTTTGGCTAACAATTTTGCGGCATTAAAAGCTTTATAAACCGCATTGCTTTTTGGTGCTAATGCCATATAAACCGCAGCTTGCGCAATAGCTCGCTCGCCTTCACTTGGACCCACTCGAATAAAGGTATCCCACGCATTAATGGCTAATTGCATCGCGCGCGGATCGGCATTGCCTATATCTTCACTGGCTATCGCCAATAAACGCCGCGCAACATATAAAGGATCACCACCGCCGGTTAATATACGTGCATACCAATACAAAGCAGCATCAGCATCTGAGCCGCGCACCGATTTATGAAATGCACTGATCATATCATAAAAGGCATCACCGCCTTTGTTATACAAAGGAATTTTATTACCGGCAACGGCAATGACTTGTTTGCTGGTTATGAGCGATGTTTGTAGATTATCATCAACATTTGAATGCGCTAATTCAAAGCATTGTTCTAATAAATTTAATAAACGCCGCGCATCACCGCTAGCATTAGCAATAAGTGTTTTAATTGCTTGTTCATCAATACTAATCTTTGCTTTATTTGAGCTTTCGTTTGAACTTTCATTTAAGCTTTCATTTAATAGACTTAAGCCTCGATTAAGTACGCACCGTAAATCTTGCTCACGCAATGATTTTAATTGATAAACGCGCGCTCGCGATAATATTGCTTGGTTTAGTTCAAAAGCAGGATTTTCAGTAGTAGCGCCAACAAAAATAATAGTACCATCTTCAATATGAGGTAAAAAAGCATCTTGTTGAGACTTATTAAAACGATGTACTTCATCAACAAACAACAAGGTTTTACGTTGTCTAGCTTGGCGACGTTGTTTAGCATTTTCAATTGCTTGACGTATTTCTTTAATACCTGAGGTAACCGCTGAAAGGCGTTCTATTTCGGCATTAACATTATTGGCAATAATTTCAGCGAGTGTTGTTTTACCTGTACCGGGCGGCCCCCAAAAAATCAGTGAATGACAATGTCCTTGCTCAATCGCTAAACGCAATGGCATACCGGCAGATAAAATATGCTGTTGACCAACATAATCAGCAAGACTTTGTGGACGAAGTTGTGCCGCTAAAGGCATAAAACCAGCACTGTTTTTCGTCTCTACAGTCTTACTTTGCGGGGTAATTTTTTCATCGTCAGCAAATAAATCGAATGAAGCTGAATTATCTTTAGTAAACATAAAAAACCATTAACGTTGATCGTCAACTTCAACACCGTTTGGCGGTATAAAAGTAAATAATTGGCTATTATCAGCATTGAGCGTTTTAACTTGCGATAAAAACACCCTGCTTAACTGCCCAGTGGCATCTAAAATAACAAATTCATTTAAGCTGCTATGGCTATTTTCATCCGACTCATTAAACACCAGCTCTAACGATTTTACTTGGCTATTTTCATCTTTTGATAAAATTAAATAATGATTTTTTTTCAACAACTTAACATCGTAATTTTGCCAAATACTTTTGTCTGGATTAGCCAGTAATAAGATTGGTGTGTTAGTTATTGCGCCATCGGTGGCATAAACAGAGACTTGTTCAATAAAAGGATCATATAGCCATAATGCTTTACCATCTGAAATAATTAATGATTCATTAGGCTCGTTTACCTGCCAATGCAACAAATTAGGCTTAGCAACCGCTAAATTGCCACTGTTTTCTTGAATACTATTGCCGTCTGCATCAACAACTTTTTGTGTAAAACTGGCTGAAAACGCAGATAACTGTGCAACCTTTTGCATTAATGCTTGTTTGACAAGCGCAAGCTTTTGCGGACTTTTAACAGTAACAAGTTGATTTACAGCAACTTGTCTTTCCACTGCAACTTTAGGGTTTACTTCATCAGCAAACGCACTAAAGTTAAGAACACTAAATAGGGAGATAAATAACAGATTTTTTTTAAACATATTTAAACTTTTAATACTTCTTTTATAGATAAAATAAACACTTTAGATCCTGATTTTAATCAGAATACGAGACTAAGCCGATAAACTCAGCACATAAAATAACATGCCTATGCACTTGGCTCAGGATCGTCGTCAATAAACACGAGATCTTCGATTAAAACGTTTCGAAGATGACGATTAGTATAAATACCTGAGTGATCTACATAGGCATGTAAAATAATAATACTAATAATCAGCCATCGGTGGTGGCGCTAATACTTCACGCGCACCATTATTACCCGGAGGACTCACCACACCTTGGTTTTCCATATCTTCAACAATACGCGCTGAACGATTATAACCTATTCTAAACTTACGTTGGATACTTGAAATAGACACCCTACGACCTGAGGTAACAAACGCGACGGCTTCATCGTATAAGGTATCAAGCTCTTCATCACCTTCGGCTTGCTCTCCTGGTAGTAATATATCTAAATCACTTTCACCTGAACGAATTTCTTCAATGTAATTAGGTTCGCCGCGCTCTTTCCAATCTTTAACCACTGCATGCACTTCATGATCGTCAACAAACGCGCCATGCACACGTGTTGGCACACCAGAGCCCGGTGGTAAATAAAGCATATCACCTTGACCTAATAATTGTTCTGCACCTTGTTGATCTAATATAGTACGCGAATTCAACCCAGACGATACCTGAAATGCCATTCTGGTGGGAATATTAGCTTTGATCAAACCAGTAATAACATCCACCGATGGGCGTTGTGTTGCTAACACTAAATGAATGCCAGCAGCACGCGCTTTTTGCGCAATACGCGCGATTAGCTCTTCTACTTTTTTGCCCACTGTAACCATCATATCGGCAAATTCATCAATAATAACCACAATACTGGGTAGCTTTTCTAATTCAGGTGCACTTTGATCCATGTTGTCGCTTGGATGCCATAATGGGTCAATTAACGGCTCGCCCGCTGCTATCGCTGCTAACACTTTTTTATTGTAACCTTTTAAATTACGCACCCCTAAAGATGACATTAATTTATAGCGGCGCTCCATTTCACCGACACACCAACGCAGAGAATTAGCGGCTTCTTTCATGTCGGTCACTACTTCAGTTAATAAATGTGGAATGCCTTCGTAAACGGATAATTCCAGCATTTTTGGATCAATCATGATCAAGCGTACATCTTCAGGTGTCGATTTATAAAGTAAACTGACAATCATGGCATTAACACCAACCGATTTACCTGATCCCGTTGTGCCAGCTACCAATAAATGCGGCATTTTACCGAGATCAACCACTACAGGTTCACCGGCAATATCGGCACCTAAGACTATGGTTAATGGTGAGCTAGAATTTTTAAATTCGTCACACGCGATCACTTCACTTAAACGCACAATTTCACGATATTTATTAGGAAGTTCTAAACCGATCACTGATTTACCGGGAATAACTTCAACCACGCGCACACTAATTGCCGATAACGAGCGCGCTAAATCTTTCGATAAATTAGAAATTTTACTGACTTTAACGCCTGGCGCTAATTCTAATTCAAAACGAGTAATAACGGGGCCGGGGTATACAGCAACCACTTTAACTTGCACACCAAAGTCTAATAATTTGGCTTCAACTAAACGACTGGTTTGGTCTAACTCTGCTTGGGTTACTGGGTTCTCCGATTTATCAGGTCGGTCTAATAAATCAATCGATGGCATACCTTGGTATTTATCAAAAACACTTTCATCACTAGATAATAAATTATCAATGTTGTTCACAAGGACAGGCGTTGGTTCAACATCATCGGCAACGGTAATTTTTTCGACATTGGCAAAGGCTGCAGCAATTTCATCATCACTAACTTGCTCTTGCACATTAATTTCAATGCGTTCACCAATTAAGTCGTTAATTTCGACAAAAGGTTCAGCTTTATTTGCGAAAAATTCTTGATCAGATAAGGGCAATTTAATGTCATTGAATGCTTGCTCTATTTCAGGTTGTTCAGTTGCAACATCTTGCACTTTTTTATTGGTCTTTTTATTGGCTTGGGCTTTTTTAAGGCCGCCTTCAAAATCTATAGGAGTCTTTTCATTACTGCTTTCATCGTTTTCTTCGATTACTGCGGTTGAAAATTTGTCTTTAATAATTGCCGGCAAAGTAATTAAAAACTGTACTATTTTAATGGTATATTCACCTAATAAATCAATAGCTTTAAGTAAAGACAATCCGGTTAATAAAACAAACCCGCTACAAACGAACGCTAAAAATAATAACGTGCTACCAACAAAAGAGAAAAAAGGTAAAAAATTACTGCTCAGCACATCRCCTAAAATGCCGCCGGCAGAAAAATAAAATATATCGTTAAAATTCATACTCGCTAATGAGGTTAACCCTAAATAAAGCAAGATAAAGCCGATAACCTTTAATCCTAACGTTAAATAGTCTAATTGCATTAAACGATGAAATTTTTGAAATAATAACCAGCCGGTAATAGCAATAACAAAAGGAATGCTATAAGCCACCACACCAAACAAACTGAGCAATAAGTCAGCAATATAAGCACCGACACTGCCGCCAAGATTTCGAATAGGTAGTTGATAGCCCGTTTGCGACCAACCTGGATCGGCTTTATTAAAGCTGAATAAAGCCAACATCATGTAAAATGCAAAAATACATGAAAACAACATACCCGCTTCAAGCAAGCGTTGTATGCCATTTAATTTAGTGGATGGCGGCGATAAAGGTGAAGATATTTCGTCAGACAAAAGATACCCAATTAAAAATTTTACTTGTTATACCTATAAAATATCAAAAATTGCGTCGAGATCACATCTTTTGCTAATAAATTTATAGTTGTTGTCAACCAAATCGCTATAAAGGCGTTATAACTAGCAAAGACTGGCATTAAACGTGACTATTTTTATACAAAGTTAGTAAGAGAGAATTGCAATAATATATACTATGGATCAGACTTATAGTGAACAACTCTGCGGAGCTGAAACAATTTCAACAATTACTGATTGCTCGTCTAATGATCACGTTTTGCCGCCATTAACAATGGAGGCATTTTTGGCTGATATTGAAAAAAAGGCTTACCACATGGCAAAGTTTGCAACCGGCTCTCATGCAGATGCACTTGATTTATTACAAGATAGCATGATCAAACTAGTGACTAAATACCAACATCGTCCCAGTAATGAATGGAAACCTTTATTTTATAAAATTTTACAAAATCGCATTAAAGACTGGTATCGTCATCAAAAGGTGAAAAATCTGCTCTTTTTTTGGAAAGCTAATAACAACGATATTGATGACAATAATGACCAACAAGATCACTCGTCATCAACAACAAATGAAGACAATTTACCTGAAAACTCATTGACTAAATCACAACAACAAAATGACGCTATTGAAGCATTACAACAATTATCGAGTAAACAACAACAATGTTTTTTACTACGCAGTTGGGAAGGATTATCGGTTGCTGAAACAGCAAATATTATGGGCTGCTCTCAAGGAAGTGTTAAAACTCATTATTTTAGAGCCACCACGAAATTAAAATTATTATTGGAGACAGAGCATGACATTATCATCTAAAACGTGCACTGAACATGACAAAAATCAAGTTAGCATAGACAAAATAGTCACCAACACAGTTTCTGCATTAAATAACCTTAATGGAGAAATGTCTGTGCAAACACAAGATGATATTGCAGCGATACGCAATAAATCTTTACAACGACTAAAACAAAAGAAAGCACAGCAGAATAATCGCCATTGGTTAACTAGTATTGATTTTTCATTGCCTACATTAGTTTCGTCTAAATTGATGCTGCCAATGGGCTTAGCTGCTTCTTTAATCATTGGACTATTAATTAATCGCGACTCTAGCCAAGTGATCCCTGAAATACCGTTAGCAATGATCACCACAGATATGCCTAGTGAAGATATAACCATGCTAGAAAATTTAGCTTTTGTAACTTGGTTAGCAGAACATGAACAAGACATTTAGTCATAGTTTACTGGTATTTTTAGGGGTAAGCAGTTTATTGAAGTGCTATCCATTAAGTGCCGAAGAAATGAATAAAAAGCAACCGAGTATGGCTTTTTTAGAATATTTGGCCGACCAAGTTGAAGTAGATGGCAAGTTAATTGGTCCAATCGATATGAAAACAACTACCACAGCAATAAGTTCAGCAAAGACAATAACGACTGATAAATTAAGTAACAATGATGCGAAAAATCACAGTAAAACAAGTGCTAATAAAGAGCTTAACTCGAACACTATACCAAACGCAGTACAAAGTAATGATGAGGGGAAAATTGATGACTAAATTTATTTTAACCTTAATATTAACATTAAGCTTTACGCTGTTGTATTTGCCCAATGCCAACGCGATAAAATGGCAAGCATTAAATAATGCGGAACAAACAGTATTAGCTCAATTTTCAAGCCAATGGTCACAATTAGATAATGCTAAACAAATCAAGCTGCAAAAAGGAGCTAATCGTTGGCTGAATATGGATGATCAGCGGCGTAGTAAAGTGTTAGCTAAATTTAATGCCTGG
This sequence comes from Gammaproteobacteria bacterium, assembly GCA_002401725.1. Taxonomy (GTDB): domain Bacteria; phylum Pseudomonadota; class Gammaproteobacteria; order Enterobacterales; family Alteromonadaceae. The sequence goes on along the minus strand of NVTW01000011.1, from coordinate 59,022 downwards.
CAAAAAATGTCTAGTGCGCAACAACAAAAATTAAAATCCGACTTTAATGTTTTTAAAAATATGCCGGTTAACCAGCAACAAAAATTACGTCGCACTCATCAAAATTTTCAAAAAATGTCACTTGAAAAACAACGACAATTAAAAGCAAAATTTAAACAACAGCAACGTAAAAAACAAATACAAAAAAACAGAACTAAGCTACGAGCTAAACAACGTAACAAAACTCGACAGTCAGCCAAAAAACGAAGTCATTAAAACTATTTAAACGAGTGTTGATAATACCGAGTTTATGGATGTTGATACCGAGTCATCCCCGTGCAGGTGGAGATCCAATTCCTCTGGATACCCATCTTCATGGGTATGACGTAATAATACCGAGTCATCCCCGTGCAGGTGGAGATCCAATTTAGTTGTCTGTCATCCCCACGAAGGTGGAGATCCAATTTAGTTGCCTGTCATCCCCACGAAGGTGGGGATCCAATTTAGTTGCCTGTCATCCCCACGAAGGTGGGGATCCAATTATTCTACAAGATACCCGTTTTCACGAGTATGACGTGATTATTTACGATATTGCATAGCTATTTTAAGTGGTTATGAATTTAAGTGATTATAAAATAAGCCATTAAAAGCTATAAGACAAACCTACCGACCACGATTGTTCGTTATTTTGTGTAGCAACATTTTTAGTAAAATCAACATCTAGTGATAATGTTGAAGTGAGATCATAGGCAGTATAAATAACTAATTGACCATAATTATCATCGCCATTTAAGGTGTTATTTATCTGCCCTGCTGTTCGAGTACCAGTATTAACTCTGCTAGTAGAGTTTCTCGTTGATGAATTCCTAACGCGCATAGTACTGTCATTATTTGCTTGCGAATCGCCTGAGAGTTGATAACTCCACGACAACATACTGCCTAAAATAATAACTTTGTCATTAGATAAAGACCACATATAAGCAGCCGAAGCACCACTACTTAACATAGTGTAATTACCATTGTTCTGTTGATTAAATTTTTCTAAAAACATACGTTGATGCTGTTGATCAAAATTTTGTTTACTGATCAAAGTATTGTTATCAAATTTATTATATAACAGTGTCAGTGAAGCATTATAAAACCATTGCTGTTCGCCCCATGCGTAGTCAACACTAGCACTTATTAACGAGGATTGATCTTCTTCAACTTGCTTATTTTGAGAGTTTTGCTGGCTGATAACACTAAAATCATCATTAGATTTACTGTAATAAAGTGAATAAGAAAAATCATCCGTAAAATAGCTTATACCAGCCCCAACCGTTGATAAATCAACACTAACATCGGCATTATTTTGATAATTTTCGTCATTTTGATGCTGTTGATAATCAATACTCACTTGCCACTGTTCAGCAAGATCAAAACTGACAGCAATTGATGTACCTACAGGTTTTACTTGTATTGATTGATCTAAAACATTCACATATTGAGTCAGTTGGCTATAACCTACACTGATATTGTGTGCCGAAGTTGTAGAAATATAAGTGCTACTTATGAGTAAAACTAAAAATGGGAGTTTTAAGCTTTTATTAGGTTTATAAGTTATCGCGGTAATAGCTTTATCAAGATTCATCAAAAATCGCTTCTTAGTGTTAAATGGCCAAATTCTTAGATTAAATATAATTATAACTTTAGACGAAAATAACAAAACTAAGAACAACAAATATTGATTGGAATCATAAATAGAGAAGTAAAAAGGGAAGTAAGTAAAATACTTAACTTCCCTTAACGCTTGTTATATTAATTAAGTGCCCCCACCGCAACTTAAGTAATATTTAAAAGTTAATCAATAAATTAACCTTCTTCGTCGTCAATAATTTCACTAACACATTGACGAATAGCACGCTTGGTTGCCCAAAAAGATTTTAACGTGGTTTTATATTCATCTTTAGTTACTTCACCATTTTCGTCACTGTCCATTGTAGAGAACATTTCAGTTACTTTAGTTAATTTGCTTGTTTCTAATTCAGCTAAATCTATAAAACCATCAACAGAGGTATCTAGTTGTGCAAATTTATCGGTTGGCGACATAAAGTGATCCGCATCGGGCACGATAATATCTTCATTTTCAGTTTCTGCTTTTAAATCACTAACACATTGTACTATTTCATCGGCAACATCTGATAAGTCAAGACGTTCACCGCGACGGTTTTGAATAAATTCTGCTAGTGTTAATAAACCATCATCATCTTTGTCTTTAAAATTAAATAACTTTTCAGCCTTTGTGGGTACAGGTGCAGTCATTTCATCTAGCGATAAAACACCGTCTTCATTAGTATCTAAGCGTTCAAACATTTTCATACCATGGCGACGTGCTTGCTCACCGTTTTGTTGTTGGTCGCCTCTGTCACCGTGGTTACCTCTACTACGGTGATCATTAGCTAAGGCTTGTGGCATAAGAGTAGCAGCGGTAATAATTGTTGCTAATAAAGTTACATTTAGTTTGTTGATCATTTTAGTCATGTTGAACTCCTAGATTACTCTGACATTGTGATTTAAATTTTGGGTGTTACAAAATATAAAACGCGGTAGAGTTCATTTGGTTGACATACAATGATAAAAAATTTCAAATATTTAAAATATTTAAAATAATAATTAATAATCAAAGTTTTATCGGCAAAATATTAGTTGATTTTACTTCTTCCATTACCACATAAGTTCTACTTTCACTTACCGCCGGTAAACGTAATAAGGTATCACCTAATAAATTACGATAAGCCGCCATGTCAGCAACACGCGTTTTTAGCAGAAAATCAAAATCGCCCGAAACTAAATGACATTCTTGAATAACATCAAGTTCGTGCACTGCTTTTGAAAAGTCATTAAATACATCTGGGCTAGTTTTAGTTAAGGTAATTTCAACCAATACTAACAACGCGGCATCAAGCTTTTCGGGATTTAAAATAGCGCTATACCCGGTTATATAATTATCGTTTTCAAGCCTTTTTACACGCTCTAAACAAGGAGTTGGGCTTAAACCTACCCGTTTTGCCAACTCAACATTAGCGAGCCGACCATTTTGTTGTAACTCGTTTAAAATATTACGATCTATGCGATCAAGCTTCTTAATATTGACTGATTTCATTTTATATTTACCTATAATCAAACAAAAAACATTATAAATATATCGTAAATCATAAAAATACAACAGGTTATTCTAATAACTAACCACTATACTAGCTGAAAATATTTACTCAAATTTTCAAATAAAAACAGAGTAAAACACTTACAACAGATTACAATAGCAGAAATGAGGAGTTACTTATGATTATTGGTGTACCTAAAGAGATAAAAAACCATGAATACCGTATTGGTTTAACGCCAGCAGGAGTTAAAGAGTWATCAGTAAACGGTCACGAAGTGATTGTTGAAAATAACGGTGGCGCGTCGATAGGATTTGATAATGAGCAATATATTGCTGCTGGTGCAAAAATCATTGACAGCGCAGCAGAAATTTTTGCGACTGCAGATATGATCATCAAGGTAAAAGAGCCTCAACCAATAGAGTGTAAAATGTTACGCCAAGGTCAAATTTTATTTACTTATTTACACTTAGCTCCAGATCCACAACAAACTGAATTATTAGTTGCTTCTGGTGCCACTTGTATCGCTTATGAAACCGTTACTGCGGCTAGTGGTGGCTTACCACTATTAGCGCCTATGTCTGAAGTGGCAGGTCGTATGTCAATTCAAGCTGGCGCTCATGCTTTAGAAAAAGCGCAAGGTGGTTTAGGTGCTCTATTAGGTGGCGTTCCGGGCGTTGCACCAGCAAAAGTATTAATTATTGGTGGTGGTGTTGTCGGTACACAAGCGGCACGTATGGCTGTTGGTATGGGTGCCGATGTGACGATATTAGATCGTTCATTACCACGTTTACGTCAATTAGACACTGAATTTGATGGTCGTTTAAAAACTGTTTACTCTACAGCAGATGCTATGGATCAACTGATTGTTGAAGCAGACTTAGTGATTGGTGCGGTGTTAATTCCTGGTGCTGCTGCACCTAAATTAGTTACCAAAGAACATATTAAAATGATGAAAAAAGGTGCTGTAGTGGTTGATGTTGCAATCGATCAAGGCGGCTGTTTTGAAACGTCAAAAGCTACAACTCACCAAGAACCTACTTACGTTGTTGATGACGTGGTTCATTACTGTGTTGCTAACATGCCAGGTGGCGTAGCACGCACATCTACCTTAGCATTAACCAATGCGACTATGCCATTTGCAGTAACTATTGCGAATAAAGGTGCTAAGCAAGCTTTATTAGATGATGAACATTTATTAGCTGGCTTAAATGTGATGGCGGGTAAAATCACCTACAAACCTGTTGCCGATGTWTTAGGTTATRACTATGTAGATGCTAAAGTTGCCTTAAACGCCTAATTTTATTAAAACAACAGCTAGATTAAACATAAAAATCATCTTGATAGATTGAACATTTAATCGTCAGTGTAAAATAAATCGCGCACTTTATACTAAGTGCGCATTTTTTTTATCTAAAAGTTATTTTACCTCATTGAGTTTATTCCTTAATATTCAGATAAGTAAATTAACTTAAGCTTAACGTTGTCAATAATATTTTTTGGAGTAGTACATGAGTGACGCAAGACATTGCCCGCTATTAATTTTAGGATCAGGCCCTGCCGGTTATACCGCTGCAGTTTATGCAGCAAGAGCAAATTTAAAACCAGTAATGATCACCGGCATGCAGCAGGGTGGACAATTAACCACCACCACTGAAGTTGAAAACTGGCCAGGCGATGCGGATGACTTAACCGGTCCGGCACTAATGGAACGTATGCAAAAACATGCGGAAAAATTTGACACTGAAATTGTATTCGATCATATCAACGCAGTAGATTTCAACAACCGCCCTTTCACCTTAAAAGGCGATAGCGGTACTTATACCTGCGATGCTTTAATTATTGCAACTGGTGCTTCAGCGCAATATTTAGGCTTACCTTCTGAAGAAGCATTTATGGGACGTGGTGTTTCAGCTTGTGCTACTTGTGATGGGTTTTTCTATAAAAACCAAAAGGTTGCCGTTATTGGCGGTGGTAACACCGCCGTTGAAGAAGCACTTTATTTAGCTAACATCGCCAGCGAAGTTCATTTAATTCACCGCCGTGATACTTTTCGTAGTGAAAAAATATTAACCAAACGTTTAATGGATAAAGTTGAAAACGCTAATATTATTCTGCATCTTGATCGTAATTTAGATGAAATATTAGGTGACAATATGGGCGTTACTGGCTTACGCTTAAAAGAAACTAATTCTGATACTACAGAAGAATTAACCGTAAACGGTGTATTTATAGCTATTGGTCATAAACCCAACACTGGCATTTTTGAGGGTCAACTTGAGATGAAAAATGGCTATTTAAGCGTGCACAGTGGCTCTAATGGTAATGCTACGCAAACCAGTGTTGAAGGTGTTTTTGCCGCCGGTGATGTGGCTGATCATATTTACCGTCAAGCCATTACTTCTGCTGGTGCTGGTTGTATGGCAGCGCTTGATGCAGAACGTTATCTCGATGCCAAAACTTAACCTTTAGTTTAAGAAAAATGTCACTAATCTTAATTCAAGATCGTCATCCCCGCAGTATTTTAAGCGGGGATCTGTGTACAAAAACACTAGATCTTCGATTAAAATACCTCAAAGATGACAATTATAAAAAATACTTGCGTTGCCAGTATTGTCATGAAAAAACATTATCTCCATGAGCCAAAGACTTTATCAATTATCCGCAAACTCTTTGGCTTTTCCCCCTGTAGAAAATGCACTAACCGATCCTAACGGTTTACTTGCCATTGGTGGTGATTTATCTTGCCAACGCTTAATTAGTGCTTATAAAAATGGCATATTCCCATGGTTTAGTGAACATGATCCATTATTGTGGTGGTCACCAAATCCGCGCGCGATCATTAAGATAGCTGACATCAAAATCAACAAAACGTTAAAAAAGTTTTTAAATAAACATCCTTTTACTGTTACCTTAAACAATGATTTTAAACAAGTTATTGAACTTTGTAGTGATGCACCATTTCGTAAAGACGGTACATGGATTTTACCACCAATGTTAAATGCCTATCAAAAACTCCATCAACAAAGCGTTGCTCATTCTATTGAAGTTTGGCATCAACAAGCACTAGTTGGCGGTTTATACGGTATTGCAATTAATGGCTTTTTCTCTGGCGAGTCAATGTTTTACACGCAAAGTAACGCGTCTAAAGTTGCGTTAGTTTACTTAGCTCATCACCTTAACAAAGTAGGCATACAATTTATTGATTGCCAACTACAAAACCCTTTTTTAGAAAGTATGGGTTGTACTGAAATAACTCGCGAAAACTTTGTTAAACTAAAAGAAGAGGCACTTGATATTTGCTTACCCGAAAATTTTTGGCAAGCTCAACAATTACATTTAACCTTTTAATTAGTAAAACCCACGTTTGATAAAAGGAGCCGTTATTAATGTATCAATTTGGCGTTAGCCAAGAATTTCCCTGTAGTTATTTACCCGAGCAGCAGGAGCGCTTATTAATCGCTGTAGAACCACAATTACAAACATTGGATGGTTACTCGTGGTTAATGTCACAAGGCTTTCGTCGCTGTGGAGAACAAGTTTACCGCCCTCATTGTCTGCATTGTCATGCATGCCAATCTGTACGCGTACTTGTTAATGACTTTTCACCATCTAAAAGCCAAAAACGTTTATTGAAAAAAAACCAGCGCTTTACCATTAAAATTAAAAATGAAAAAAAAGACTATTATTACCCTCTTTATGAACAATACATTAGTGAAATTCATGCTGGTGGGGCAATGTTTCCACCTAACCAAGAACAATACCAAACCTTTTTAACCACTGAATTAACCAAACAATATTTCATCGAAACTTGGGATCAAGATAAATTAATCAGTGTCGCGGTAACTGACATTTTAAACAATGCACTTTCAGCGGTTTATACTTTTTATCATCCTGACTATAAAAAATCGGCACTTGGGCTGTTTTCAATTTTGACCCAAATAGAAATTAGCCAACAAAATCAAAAACAATTTTTATATCTTGGCTATCAGATAGATGCCTGTAATAAGATGAATTATAAAAACAGATATTTCCCCTATCAAATTTTAATGCAAAACGAATGGAATTTAGCGCTCAAATAATAGTTGAACACTAAATTAAAAAGCGATGTTACTTTACTTTAGCCGCCGATTTGTGCATGATCTGCGCAGATTTTTATTTCAAAGCTTTTTGAAGCTGTTTTACACAGACATCAGAGAGCAAAACAGCAAATATAGAGGTTGAGCGCCCAATGGCGAAAGAAGAAAATATTGAAATGCAAGGTACGGTTTTAGATACCTTACCAAATACGATGTTCCGCGTTGAATTAGAAAATGGTCACGTGGTAACGGCACATATCTCTGGCAAAATGCGTAAAAATTATATTCGTATTTTAACCGGTGATAAAGTAACCGTTGAATTAACACCTTATGATTTATCTAAAGGTCGCATTATTTTCAGAGCACGCTAAATATTTATCTGTGAAATTTCATCTGGTAAAAATTTAAAAACCCTAACTTAATAACTAAGTTAGGGTTTTAGTTTTAAATAGATAGTATTTTAGTGCTCTACTAATTCTTTTTTACTTTCATACTTAAGTATTAATTTATCTTTAGCGACACTTACTTTAGCTAAACCGCCATGAACTAAATCACCAAAAAGTAATTCATTGGCTAACGGTTTTTTCAGCTCTTCTTGGATCATTCTTGCCATAGGACGTGCGCCCATATTTTTATCGTAACCATGCTTTGACAACCATTTTCGAGCATCATTAGTGAGTTCAAGCGAAACGCCTTTTTCATCTAATTGCGCTTGCAATTCAACAATAAATTTATCCGCAACTTGTTGAATAACTTCGTCAGATAAATGATTGAACCACACGATATTGTCTAAACGGTTTCTAAATTCAGGCGAGAAGGTTTTATTAATTTCGCTCATCGCATCAAAACTATGATCTTGTTGCTTAAAGCCAATTGACTGACGCGTTGTTTCTAAAACACCCGCATTGGTGGTTAATACGATAATAATGTTTCTAAAATCAGCTTTACGACCGTTATTATCGGTTAAGGTACCGTGATCCATTACTTGCAATAAAAGGTTAAATACATCGGGATGTGCTTTTTCAATTTCATCAAGTAACACCACTGAATGTGGGTGTTTAATTACCGCATCGGTTAATAAACCACCTTGCTCATAACCGACGTAACCAGGAGGTGCGCCAATTAAACGGCTAACCGCATGTTTTTCCATGTATTCTGACATGTCATAGCGTAATAACTCTACGCCTAACTGTTTAGCAAGTTGCTGCGTTACTTCGGTTTTACCAACCCCTGTAGGGCCGGCAAAAAGGAATGAGCCAACCGGTCTCTCGTCATTACCCAAACCAGCTCGCGACAATTTGATCACTGAAGATAAACCATCTATGGCTTGATCTTGACCAAAAACAACCATTTTTAAATTACGATCTATATTTTTAAGACTATCTTTTTCCGAAGCACTGACAGATTTTTCCGGTATACGTGCCATTTTTGCCACAATAAATTCAATATCAACATTACTGATCACTTTTTTACGTTTTGATGCCGCAACCAATTGTTGTTTTGCGCCCGCTTCGTCAATAACATCTATTGCTTTATCAGGTAAAAAGCGTTCATTAATATATTTAGCTGATAATTGCGCTGCCGCTCTCAGTGCTTTATTGCTATAACGAATGCCATGATGTTGTTCGTATTTTTCTTTTAAACCATGCAATATTTTGGTGGTGTCATCAACACTAGGCTCGGTAATATCAATTTTTTGAAAACGACGAGCTAAAGCGCGATCTTTTTCAAAAACACTTTGATATTCTTGGTAAGTAGTAGAGCCGATACAACGTAATTTACCTGCTGATAATAACGGTTTAATTAAATTAGAGGCGTCCATCATACCGCCAGAAGCTGCACCAGCACCGATTATTGTATGAATTTCATCAATAAAAAGAATTGCTTTGTCTTCTTCTTGAATATCTTTTAATAGTGCTTTAAAACGTTTTTCAAAATCACCACGATATTTAGTTCCTGCTAAAAGAGCCCCTAAATCTAATGAGTAAATGGTGGCTCCTTGTAAAAACTCAGGTACTTCATTATTTACTATTAAGTTAGCTAAACCTTCAGCGATAGCGGTTTTACCAACCCCTGCTTCACCAACAAATAAAGGGTTGTTTTTACGACGGCGAGTTAGCACTTGTAGCGTACGTTCTAATTCGCTATCGCGACCAATTAGCGGATCAATATTGCCTTTTAATGCTTCTTGATTTAGGTTTTGAGCAAAATTTTCAATGGTGCGTGGTTCTTCTTGCACAGTTTTCGTTTCTAGTGTTTCACTTACAACGGGCTCATCATCAATTTTAGCGATGCCGTGAGAAATAAAATTAACAATATCWARACGMGAWATRTCTGATTTTTTAAGAAAATAAGCCGCTTGCGATTCCTGCTCACTAAAAATGGCGACCAAAACATTAGAGCCATTAACTTCAGATTTACCCGATGATTGCACGTGAAATACCGCACGTTGCAATACTCGTTGAAATCCCAAGGTAGGTTGTGTTTCACGCTCGTCTTCGCCTATTGGTATAACAGGCGTAGTTTCACCAATAAAATCATGCAATTCAGTGCGTAATTTATTCATATTTGCGCCACAAGCACTCAATGCTTGTATCGCAGAGGGGTTATCTAATAAAGCTAATAATAAGTGCTCTACCGTCATAAATTCATGACGAGAATCTTTAGCTTGACGAAAAGCCATGTTTAACGAAATTTCTAAATCTTTATTCAGCATAGGTACTCCAACTAAAACCTTGCAAATTTACACTTGTTCCATCAAACACTTTAATGGGTGCTGATGCTCAAGTGCAAAACGACTAACTTGATCGACTTTGGTTTCTGCAATTTCTGCACTATATGTGCCACAAAGAGCTTTACCCTTATAATGCACAGTCAGCATTATCTCTGTTGCTTTATCCGAATTCATATTAAAAAATTTATTTAAAACTTCTATAACAAAATCCATCGGGGTGTAATCGTCATTAAGTAATAACACATTATATTTAGGCGGCTCTTGCAATTGCTCTTTAAGCGCTTCGTCAACAGCTTCTTTATCGACAACAGGTGTGCTATCTGTTAATTCTTTCCAACTACTCATACTTCAATAATAGCCCTTACAAAAACATTTGTGGAAACTTTTTCTTAAAAAAAAGTGCAAATAAGTCACATTTTAACTTGACTAATCAAAAAATCTATCTACGATTCTAATTAGTGACTAATATTTAGTCGCTCAAACTGTGTATGTTTCTTTCTGGGGAAAGCATACCTAAATACCGCATAACATAGAAGTAGAAGGAAGTTAATATATGGCTCACGGTACAGTTAAATGGTTTAACAATGCAAAAGGTTTTGGTTTTATTAGACCCGACGATGGTGGCGAAGATATTTTTGCGCACTATTCTACAATTCAAATGGAAGGCTATAGAACGTTAAAAGCCGGACAAGATGTAAATTATGAATTAAATGATGGACCCAAAGGTCATCACGCTGAGAGTATCTCCCCAGATGGAGAAAACCCAATCGAATAATTCATGCTAAATTAGTTTAGCCATTCACCAAAAAACACAGCAGAGACTGTGTTTTTTTATAGGTAAAAATACATATTGCCTCAAAAATTAAATAATTGAAGCGAGCTTCAACCTACATTTTACATATGCTCAATAATGCAATCACCAAATTCAGAACAAGTAACTAAGGTGCCATCATCCATCAAGCGTTCAAAATCATAAGTCACTGTTTTGGCTTTAATTGCACCTGACATACCTTTTAAAAGTAAATCAGCCGCTTCAAGCCAGCCCATATGACGTAACATCATTTCTGCCGATAAAATTACTGAGCCAGGATTCACTTTATTTTGCCCCGCATATTTTGGTGCAGTACCATGAGTAGCTTCAAAAATAGCAATTTCATCACTTAAATTTGCACCGGGGGCGATACCAATACCACCAACTTGCGCCGCCAAAGCATCAGAAATGTAATCACCATTTAGGTTTAAGGTAGCAATAACACTATATTCAGCCGGACGGAGTAAAATTTGTTGTAACATGGCATCAGCAATAACGTCTTTGATCACTATTTCGCTCCCCGTAGTAGGGTTAGTAAATCGACACCATGGCCCACCATCAATATATTCAGCGCCAAATTCATCACGTGCTACTTCATAACCCCAATCTTTAAACGCACCTTCGGTATATTTCATAATATTGCCTTTGTGCACTAAAGTAACTGAGCTGCGATCATGATCAATAGCGTATTGAATGGCTTTGCGCACCAAACGTTGACTACCTTCTTTCGACACAGGCTTAATACCAATACCACAGTCGTCGATAAAACGAATTTTGGTCGCGCCCATTTCTTGGGTTAAAAAGTTAATCATTTTTTTAGCCGCAGCGCTACCCGCTTTATACTCAACCCCTGCATAAATGTCTTCTGAATTTTCACGAAAAATCACCATATCAACCGCCGCAGGATTTTTRACGGGGCTAGGCACACCAGTAAACCATTGCACTGGGCGCTGACACACATATAAATCGAGTATTTGTCGCAAAGCCACATTGAGCGAGCGAATACCACCACCAACCGGTGTAGTTAATGGCCCTTTAATGCCGACTTTGTATTGTTGAAACAATTCAATGGTTTCATCAGGTAGCCAAGTTTCGCTGTCATATATTTGAGTTGCTTTTTCACCGGCATAAACTTCCATCCAAGCTATTTTTTTATCACTGGAGTAAGCTTTTTTTACCGCCGCATCAACCACATTGATCATCACAGGAGTAACATCAATACCAATACCGTCACCTTCAATAAAAGGAATGATAGGATTGTTCGGTACACACAATTGACCATTTTCAATTGATATTTTTTCACCGATTTCGGGAATAGTTACCTTAGTAGACATAATTTTTCTCCTGCATGACAAAGTAAGTGATTAAGGTCAACAGACCTCAAGTTAAAGCTAAAGCAAAAAGAGCAAATACACTAATCACTTAGCCAGTATATTGATTATTCATTTGCAAAATAATCCCGTTTGATGAGAAAGTATAGGCGAAAAAAAACCAGCAAGTGTTAGTTACTGGTTTTATATTTTGAAGTAATTAATCGTTTATAACAATAATGATAACACTGAGTTCAATGTCGCACTTGGGCGCATTATATTAGCGACAAGGGCATCATCAGCTAAATAATAACCATTCATTTCAGCTGCATTGCCTTGAATAGCATTTAATTCAGCAATAATTTTTGTTTCATTTTTAGTTAGCGCATCGGCAACACTAGCAAACTGTTGTTGTAATTCGCTATCAGTGGTTTGCTGTGTTAATGCTTGCGCCCAATACATGGCAAGATAAAAATGGCTACCACGGTTATCTAGTTCACCGACTTTGCGCGATGGTGATTTATTTTCTAATAAAAACTTACCTGTCGCTTGATCAAGCGTATCGGCTAATACTTGCGCCTTAGCATTACCATTTGTATTACTAAAGTGCTCTAGTGATGCCGCTAACGCTAAAAATTCACCTAAAGAATCCCAACGTAAGTGGTTTTCTTTTTGGAACTGTTGCACATGCTTAGGCGCAGAACCGCCAGCACCAGTTTCAAATAAACCGCCGCCATTCATTAATGGCACAACAGAAAGCATTTTGGCACTAGTACCTAATTCTAAAATCGGAAATAAATCCGTTAAATAATCACGTAATACATTACCGGTAACTGATATTGTATCTAAACCATCTTTAATGCGCGCTAATGAATATTCAATTGCCTCTATTGGTGACATGATGCGAATTTCTAAACCGCTAGTATCGTGATCAGCTAAATAAGTATTTACCTTTTTGATCATTTCTCGATCATGGCTACGAACAGGATCTAACCAAAAAATTGCCGGATGCCCCGTCGCTTTGGCACGATTAACCGCTAATTTAACCCAATCTTGAATGGGCAAATCTTTCGCTTGGCACAGTCGCCAAATGTCACCTTGTTCAACATTATGTTCTATAAGCACCTTGTTGTTGCTATCAATAACTCGCACAACACCATTAGAGGGAATATTAAAGGTTTTATCGTGTGAGCCATATTCTTCTGCTTTTTGTGCCATTAAGCCAACATTAGGTACACTGCCCATGGTTTTTGGGTCGAATGCACCATGTTGTTTACAAAAATCAATGGTGGTTTGGTAAATGCCGGCGTAACATCTGTCTGGGATCATCGCTTTAGTATCATGTAATTGCCCGTCAGTACCCCACATTTTACCAGAAGAACGAATACAAGCAGGCATAGATGCATCGACAATAACGTCACTTGGTACATGTAAATTGGTAATACCTTTGTTTGAATCAACCATAGCTAGGGCTGGACGAGTTTGATAAACCGCTTGAATGTCTGCTTCAATCTCTGCTTTTTTATCGCTTGATAAACGCTTTATTTTAGCGTAAACATCACCAATACCATTATTAGCATCAACACCTAATTGCTCAAAAGTAGCCGCATGTTTGGCGAATACCTCTTTATAATAAACTTTAACCGCATGACCAAAAATAACTGGATCTGATATTTTCATCATGGTTGCTTTTAAATGCAAAGACAATAAAATATCTTCTTCTTTAGCTTGCGCCATTGCTTGTTCGTAAAATTCAACTAATGCATTTTTACTTAACACTGAAGCGTCAATAATTTCTTTATCTAATAGCGCTAAATGCTCTTTTAGTACTTTTATCGCACCATTTTCATCACTAAATTCAATTTTTACTTCGGTAGCATGTTCAACACAAACAGATTGTTCACTGGCATAAAAGTCATTTTCGCTCATGCTGGCGATATGAGATTTTGACTCACTAGACCACTCCCCCATTGAATGCGGATTATTGCGTGCATATTCTTTTACTGAAGCGGGTGCGCGGCGATCTGAGTTACCTTCACGCAATACCGGATTTACCGCACTGCCTTTAATTTTATCATAAGTGTACTTTATTGATTTTTCAGCTTCATTTTGCGGTTCTTCTGGATAATTAGGTAATTGATAACCTTTTTCTTGCAATTCTTTAATTACAGCATGCAATTGCGGCACAGAAGCACTGATGTTAGGTAATTTAATAATATTAGCTTCAGCTTTTTGTACTAAGTCACCTAATTCAGCTAAATCATCACTTCTGCGTTGCTCTGGCGTTAAATATTTAGGGAAGCTAGCGATAATTCGACCTGATAGTGAAATATCGCGAGTTTCGATAACTACTTGAGATGAGGCAGTAAACGCTTTAATAATAGGTAATAATGAATGCGTAGCTAAAGCTGGCGCTTCATCGGTGATCGTATAAATTATTTTTGCTTTATTATCTGAATTATTGGTGGTCATGAATTTTCCTAAGCTATTTACCAAAATAATATTTGGTCTAAAATAAGAAAAAGCGCTTAATAATAAAAAAGCAGTTGCTTAGTCTTATTTTTTGTTTAAATTTTTTCTGCGCGCGCATTTTATCTGAATTTAAAGTGCTTTAAAATAGCTGAAAACTTTCTTAGCACTTTCAAAGTAGGCAATATTCCGTGACAGCAAACTCAAACAAAGCTAGAGGCAACAAACAGCCTCACTTTAGAAGCAAACGAGCAGTTAAGGTACGACCAGAAAATTTTAAAACTAAAGTTGTACTATTTAATAAACCCTTTGACGTACTTTGCCAATTTACTGATGACAGCAACAGAAAGACCCTCAAAGATTTCATTCCGATTACGGAAATTTATGCTGCCGGTCGTCTTGATAAAGACAGTGAAGGGCTATTACTGTTAACCAATGACGGTAAACTTCAACATCAACTTGCCGATCCAAAACACAAAACAGATAAAACCTATTGGGTACAAGTTGAAGGCGAACCAAATAACGATGATTTAGCTAAATTGCGTCACGGTGTTGAGTTAAAAGATGGCTTAACTTTACCCGCTAAAGTTAAGCTGATGCCAGCACCGAAAATTTGGCAACGAACACCGACGATCAGAGAACGAGCAAATAAACCTACGGCTTGGTTAAGTATTACCATTAACGAAGGTAAAAATCGCCAAGTACGCCGCATGACTGCACATATTGGTTTTCCTACTTTAAGGCTTATTCGCTATAGCATTGGACAATATACCCTTGATGGTATTGATAACGGCGAATATAAAGAGGTTTAATGCTAACTTTTGCCAGCATAATGTCCGTCATTCCGGCAGTCTTTTTAAGCTGGAATCCATTTAAAAACATGCCTATGCAGATAGCTCAGGAGCCATTATTAAATTCGGCATTACCCTCTGTAGTTCGTACTTTAGTGCGATAACGCACTATTTTATCAGAATAAATTCTGACCTACAGTTTTTTTTAGTTTCTTCCTGACTTAAGTGCATAGGCACGTTTAAAAATAGATCCCCGATAAAAACACTCGGGGATGACGGGTGTGAACATTCAAGGATGACGTTTTTACAACAGCAACCCCGTCATTCCGGTAGTCTTTTAAGCCGGAATCCATTGGTACGAGATCCCCGATAAAAACACTCGGGGATGACGGGTGTGTGCATTCGGGGATGACATTTTTACAACATCAACCCCGTCATTCCGGTAGTCTTTTAAGCCGGAATCCATTGGCACGAGACCCCCGATAAAAACACTCGGGGATGACGGGAGGGTGCACTCGGGGATGACGGGAGTGAACATTCAAGGATGACGAAAGTGAACAGGTGATTTCACTAGCTCATATGCACTAACATATTGCTTGGTTTTTCAAGGAATGATTTCCATAAATTGCAAAAACGAGCAATTGAACCACCATCAATAATACGATGATCACCAGACCAACTCACCTGCATTATTTTACGCGCCTCAACTTCACCTTTATCGTTAAAGCGAGGTAAGGTTTGTAATTTACCTAAGGCAACAATGGCGGCTTCAGGTTTACTAATAATTGGTGTTGCTACTGTGCCACCAATAGCGCCAATGTTAGAGATAGAAATAGTACCGCCTTTTAAATCGCTACTTTCTACTCGCCCTGCTCTAGCCGCGTTGGTTAAACGTGTAATATCTTTAGCTAAATCAATAATCGATTTATTTTGCACCTGTTTAACATTTGGTACTAACAAACCCACTTTGGAATCAACCGCCATACCAATATTATGATCATTAAAATAAGTTAATTCAGTGCAGTCTTCGTTAACTTGACTATTAATAATGGGGAATTCTTTTAACGCCAGCGACATCGCTTTCATGAAAAATGGCATCATGGTGAGTTTAATATCTTGTTTCGCATATTGCTCTTTCAACGCTAAACGCAATTGAATTAACTCGGTCATGTCAATTTCTTCACAATAAGTAAAGTGTGGAATGGTTGATACTGACTCTACCATCGCTTTTGCCATGATCGCTTTAATACCACGAATAGGTTCAACACGTGTGCTTGCTATCGCACTTGCGCTGCTGTCAACTGATGACACACTTACGTTAGTGCTTACTTGCTTACCTTGGCTAAAGTTAACCACATCTTCTTTGTATACTCGTCCTTTTTTACCTGAACCAGCCACTTGATGAATATTAATATCTAACTCACGAGCAACACGACGAACCGCAGGACTTGCTAATGCTTTTCCGCTGTTTGTTACAGCATTATCAACAACATTTGGCGTTGCTGGTTTTGTAGTAGTTGATTTCGTAGCTATTGTCGGAACTGAAGAAGTTACTTGCGCTGTTGTTGCTACAATTGCAGCTTTTTCAGTATTCACTCTTGCTATTGAAAACAACGGTGCATGTACTTTAGCAATATCGCCTTTCGCGTAATAAAGTTTAGTGACTGTGCCTGAATGCATTGCCGGAATTTGTACTAGCGCTTTATCGGTCATTACATCAGCAACGGGCTGATCTTCTTCAATAACATCTCCTTCACTAACTAACCAATCAACTAATTCACACTCAACAATACCTTCACCAATATCAGGTAATATAAAATCTTCTACTATAGTTGACGAATTAATGGCTAAATTTGTTGGCTCAGATGTGGTCGCAACAACGGATGAAGTTGAGGATGACGCTACTGATGAAGTTACCGCTTGTTCAGTGTTAACACTCACGGTATCTGTTGCCGTATCACCTTCGGCAGTCATGGCAAATAAAGGCGCATGCACTTTGGCAATATCACCTTGTTGATAATACAGCTTATCGACTTTACCTGAATACATCGCTGGAATTTGCACCAAAGCTTTGTCGGTCATTACATCGGCAACAGGTTGATCTTCTTTAATAATATCGCCTTCGCTGACTAACCATTCTACTAGCTCACATTCAACAATACCTTCACCAATATCGGGCAAAATAAAATCTATACTCATCATAACTTTCCTAAATCATTTTCCTAAAACCTGCTTTTTTAAAAAAGCCGTTTAAAAATTAACCGAGCGTTTAATTGCTTCGAACACTTTAAGGTGATCAGCAACATATTCTTTTTCTTGTGCTAACGGATACGGCGTATCTAAACCACAAATGCGCTCAATGGGTGATTCTAAACTTAAAAAACATTCTTGTTGAATGCTCGCGGCAATTTCACCCGCAAAACCACCAGTAAGCGGAGCCTCATGACTAATAATTAAACGTCCAGTTTTAGTCACTGAATTGGTAACGGTTTCAATATCCCACGGTAATAATGATCGTAAATCAATTACCTCACAAGAAATACCTACTTCGCTTGCCATTGCGGCAGCTTTTTCCATAATTTCCATTTGTGCGCCCCATGCCAACAAAGTAATATCACTACCTGTTTGCATAACATCCGCTTTACCTAAAGGCAGTTGATAATCTTCTTCTGGCACTTCGCCAACGGATGCTCGATATAAACGTTTAGGTTCAAAAAACACCACTGGATTATCATCACGAATTGCGGCAAGTAATAAACCTTTCGCTTGATAAGGGTTGCGAGGCACCACAACTTTCAAACCTGGTGTTTGGGTAAAATAGGCTTCTGGTGATTGRSWRTGATATAARCCRCCAGCAATACCACCACCGTATGGAGTACGAATAGTTAGTTTACCAACATTAAATTCGTTACCACTGCGGTAGCGAAATTTAGCACTTTCATTAACGATTTGATCAAAGGCTGGAAAGATATAATCCGCAAATTGAATTTCAGCAACAGGTCGTGAACCTTGTGCCGCTAAACCATTGGCAAAGCCCATAATGCCTTGCTCTGTTAATGGCGTATTAAAACAACGTGATTTACCGTATTTTTCTTGTAAGCCACTAGTAGCACGAAAAACGCCACCAAAAAAACCAACATCTTCACCAAAACATAAGGTACTGTTATCTTCTGCCATGGCGATATCAAGCGCATTATTAATCGCATGTAATAAATTCATTTGAGCCATTATTTTAATCTCCCTGAAGTAACAGGATATGCGTCTGGATATTGCTTGATATGTTCAACTAAATCTTGATACTGTTTTTCAATATGTTGTGGTACATCGTCATAAACATCGGTAACTAACTCACGTAATTCAGGCTTAGCAATTTTTTCAGCGACTTTAACAGCGGCTAAAACTTCATCTCGCAAACCTTCAAATAATGATGATTCTTGTGCTTCATCCCACCAGTTTTGTGCTAATAACCAATTTTTCATTCGTAAAATAGGATCGTTGGCTTGCCATTTTGCTTCTTCTTCACGAGTACGATAGCCCGAGGGATCATCTGAGGTAGAATGTGCGCCTAAACGATACGACATCGCTTCAATAATTACCGGAGCATTTTCGGCTAACGCGTACGCGCGCGCCCATTGTACCGCTTTCATTACCGCCAAAATGTCATTACCGTCAATACGTAATGTTTTAATACCATAGCCGACACCGCGTGAGGCAATACCATTACCTTTATATTGTTCATCTGACGGGGTAGAAATAGCGTAACCATTGTTACGACAGAAAAATATAACCGGTGCGCCATGTACGGCAGCCATATTTAAGCCGGCGTGAAAGTCACCTTCTGAAGCAGCACCTTCTCCAAAATAACAGATAGTTACTGCGTTTAAGCCTTGTAATTTTTGACCATAAGCATAACCGGCTGCTTGTGGTATTTGTGTACCTAAGGGTGAAGAAATAGTCATATAGTTAAGTTCATTACTGCCGTAATGGATCGGCATTTGACGACCTTTGCCTAAATCTTTTTCGTTACTGAACATTTGGTTCATAAATTGTTCAAGCTCAAAACCACGAAACATTAACGCACCTTGTTCACGATATTGCGCCATGATCATATCTTGAGGTTCAAGTGCTGCGGCTCCACCAACGGTAGTGGCTTCTTCACCTAAGGCGGTCATATAAAAACTTAACCGACCTTGACGTTGTGCGGCAACCATACGTTCGTCTAATACACGATGAAAAGCTAAGGTTTTATATACTTTAGTGGCTAGCTCTTGATCAATTTTTGGTAATTCAGCACCGTCATAAACGCTACCGTCTTGTTGTAATATTTTTAGAATGGGAATATCAACAGAATGACCGTCGATAAAGGTTGGCGTGTGTACCACCTGACCTTTTTCATAGGTATTAGTATTTGTACTCATAGTTTTCTCTTTATTATTAACAATAAATCGTCTTTAGCATTGAATTTAAAGACAAATTTAACGTTGTTTACCATTGGAAAAATATAACTGCTAACAGTATAGAACAACCAGCAAGTTAACTAACTTTTCCAACAATGATTTAACTATATTTCATTGTAATTATCGCGCTACTTTACCTTTACGTAAACTGACAATCAAGAATTTAACGCAAAGCAAGGCTAATTTAATCGTGAAATTTGATAAATAGTGAGCAAAAATGTTTACAGTAAAAATTCACATAAAAACAGCCCTCGCAACGCAAGGGCATTATTATCAGCAATAGCAGGTATTAATAGTTAAGAATTAGTTATCTAAGCTGGTCGGTACAACGGTTAATAACGCGCGTTGACCAATGGCAACATTAGCATTGGGAAAAATGATCGCTTCGCCCTGTTGATGAGTTTTAATTTCTTGTTCACCATCGGTTGCGATAACAGTGCCAATGGGAAAGTCAGTAAAATTTTCAACATCATCAGCAAAATGCAGTACGAAATTTTCGTACTGACGGTCGATCACTTGATCTATTTTAAATAAATTAAAGTCTTGTTCATTAAATGTTGAAAAATTTAGCGGTTGCGCTGAAATCAATTGTCTTAAGCTCTGCGTTATACCAGCAAAATTAGTCATATCGTTTTCACCGAATGGTTTTACTTTGCCTAACTCAACCGTAAACGCATGTGCGCCAAAATTATTCGATGAAAAATAGCTAAAGGTCGTGGTTGGGGAATTAGATAATAATATAGTATTAACACCACAAGCTTGCATAAATTGTAATTGATTTTTTACCCAAGGTTTGCCATGACGAAATGGATAAACAGCAAACTTATCATTTTTAGAACCACGAATTGCGGTATGTAAATCATAATGAAAACGTTCGCGTGGTGCTGATATTGCTGTGCCAGCGTCGAAAAAATCTCGCACGGTATTTTCTAATAATAAGGCACGATGGCGTTCTTTATTGATCAATGTAGCACCACTCTTTTGAGAAGAAGCTTGATCAAGTGAATGACCACCAGAAAAAAGTCTATTTAAGTTTTCTTCAACAAAGCGTTTGCCAATATTAATTGCAGTGGGGTTTCCAAATAAAAACAATACACGCTCGTTAAGGGCTAATTCACCTAAAATAAGTTGTTTGATCAAGTCTGTACAAATTTCGATTGGCGCGGTTTCGTTACCATGTACCGCAGACGACAAGACAATATCTTTATTGCTGGTTCGATTAAGCGGTTCAAAAACAATAATGCCGGTATCGAGTACCTTAACTTGGCTTTTATCACCACTTTGTTGATGAGTTACTTCAAAAGAATAAGCCGGTATGCTTTCTTCATTAGCGCGAGTTTGCGTTAAAAAATCGCCACTTGTTTGTAACTGACTTTGTAATGTTTTTACTGTATTCAAAATAATTCTCATCTATTAATCATAATTTTTCGCAGCAAACAGCGACCTACTTTAACGAAAGTAAAACTACAAACCAGCGGCTTTAAACGCAGCACTCACAATAGTTTGTGCTTCGCTAATAATTAATTGTAAATGCTGCTCATCAATAAAGCTTTCTGCGTAAATTTTATAAATATCTTCGGTTCCCGATGGGCGCGCGGCAAACCAACCGTTTTCAGTGACAACTTTTAAGCCACCTATAGCGGCATTATTACCTGGGGCATGAGTTAATACTTGTTGAATTTTTTCACCGGCTAAAGTGTCTGCCGTTATTGCTTCTGCGCTTAAATTAGTCAGTACTGATTTTTGTTTAAGATCAGCAACGGCTTCTACACGACCATAGCAAGGTTCACCAAGCTCTTGAGCTAGTGCTTGATAATGTTGATAGGGATCTTTACCAGTAACTGCTAACATTTCCGCTGCTAATAAAGCCATCACAAAACCATCTTTGTCGGTTGTCCAACAACTACCATCACGAGCGATAAATGAAGCACCAGCACTTTCTTCACCACCAAAGGCAAATGTTGCATCGTGTAAGCCATCAACAAACCATTTAAAGCCAACAGGAACCTCAGCTAATGGACGATTTAATTTAGCGGCAACTCGGTCAATTAACGAACTAGACACCAAGGTTTTGCCAATTTTAGCCTCGGCAGGCCAATTACGGTGCGTCATTAAATAGTTAATAGACACCGCTAAATAATGATTGGGATTCATTAATCCGCCTGACGGGGTGACAATACCATGACGATCAAAATCAGGATCGTTGCCCACAGCTAAATCAAAATCGTCTTTCATTTGAATAAGCCCAGCCATGGCATAAGGCGATGAACAATCCATGCGAATTTTACCGTCTTTATCAAGCATCATAAACGCAAAACTGGCATCCACAACAGGATTGACAATAGTGATATTTAAGCCGTATTTTTTAGCGATAACCGGCCAATAATCAATCCCTGAGCCGCCGAGAGGATCAACACCAATGCGAATACCTGCTTTAGCAATAGCTTGCATATCAATAACTTGGTCAAGTTGGCTAACATAAAGCTCGATAAAATTTTGTTTAGTTAGTAACTCACTTGCTAAAGCCTGCTGATAAGTAACTGTTTTTACATCTTTTAAGTCTTCAGCAATTATTTCATTCGCACGTGTTTCAATTTGCTTAGTAATACCACCTTCAGCAGGGCCGCCATGCGGAGGATTATATTTAATACCGCCATCTGTTGGTGGATTATGAGATGGGGTAATGATCAGTCCATCGGCTTGATTGTTGTTATTCGCGCTTTGTTTATTATGAGCAAGGATCAAACGCGAAATAACGGGTGTTGGCGTAAACCCCATGTCTTGTTGTACAACGACAGGCACGCCGTTAGCGATTAAGACACAAATTGCGCTAATAAATGCGGGTTCAGAAAGCGCATGAGTGTCTTTACCTAAAAATAATGGACCTTTAAACCCTTGCGCTTGTCGATATTCGGCAACGGCTTGGCAAATGGCAACAAGGTGAGTTTCATTAAAACTCAGTTTTTGTGCATTACCACGATGGCCCGAAGTACCAAAAGTGACTTTTTGCTCAATCACATTGACGTCAGGTTTTTGTACATAATAATCACTGACTAAACGACCAATATTTATTCTGTCTTGAGGACGAACGGGTTTGCCTGCATGCGGATGAATAGCCATGTCATTTTCTCGTTTAAGGTTAGTTTTTCTTTTTAGGTTTAAGAGCACCAGAGGATTTTTTCTTTGCTGGCGGTAATAACTCACTTATTTTTTCAGCATCCGCTTCATCGTAGCCTAACTCTTTGGCGACATCGTTTAAAATCATTTTTTTACGGGTGGTATTCGTATTAGTGATCACCCAGAATGGACTTTGTCCAATTTGTTTTGGTTTAGTACTACTACCACTAGCTTCAAGTTCATCAGCATTTTTTCCAAAATATAATCGCCCTTTGCCTCGAATTTCTATAACACGATCAAAGCTTGTAACATGCTCATGATGTAATGCAGTCAAAATTAATAAAAATTTTCCCACTACGCCTCGTTGCTGAGAAAATTTTTCTTTATGTATATAGTTTAAAAGATGCTCAAATTTTTGTGATGAGTCTTTCAATTGTAATTTGGGAAGACAATTAGTGGCTAATTTTTTTTTAGATGATACCGCTCTTTGTTGAGTTTTTGCGGAAACAGCAAGATGTTTTGTTGTTTTAAATGATAATAAACGACGTAAAATTGAAGACGCACTCTCGCCAATTTGTTGAGTATTTTTAACTATGTGTAGGTAAAGTTCATCATCTATTTCAATATTTTTCATTTTTACTCCCAAGAGAAAAGTCGCCAAGGATTATACTTAGCAAATACGCAAGGCGCTAGCGTATTTAATAACAAATTATTATTGGTTATGATGAAATTTTACTAAACACTGTCTAGAGACTAATGATAAAATCAACGTTATCGTTACTGTTAACTGACTATCTTTATGCCATTACTTAATTTTAAACAAGCAGGATCTGGCGAAAACCTCATTTTAATTCATGGCTTATTTGGTAGCATGGACAATCTCAACATGGTGTCGCGTACCTTAGCAAAAAGCTATTGTGTAACTAACATTGATGTGCGCAATCATGGTGACTCTTTTCAAAAAAACAATATGAGTTACAGCGAATTAGCCCAAGATGTAATTGAACTTCTCGATCACCTAGTTATTGATAGCTGTGCAATTTTAGGGCATAGCATGGGTGGTAAAATTGCGATGCAAATTGCGCTTGAACATCACCAGAGAGTTAATAAATTAATTGTTGCCGATATTGCTCCCGTTGCCTATCCAGCCCACCATCAAAAGATCATTTTAGGTTTAAAAGCAATAGATTTAAGTAAAGTGAATAACCGCAAAGACGCAGACCAACAACTCGCATATTATGTTAAAGATCATGGTGTACGACAATTTTTATTACGAAATTTAGCTAAAAATGATCATGAAACAGATGAATATCATTTCAAATGCGCCTTAAATTACATTAGTGAATGCTATCCACAAATAATGCTTGGTTATCAAGGTAATAGCACTTTTCACGGTAAAACGTTGTTTATTAAAGGTGGCAATTCAAATTATATAACCGCAGCGCATCGACCTATTATCAGTAAATTATTTCCGAACAGCAAAGCTAAAATCATTAATGATGCAGGCCATTGGCTACATGCTGAAAAAAGTGTCGCTTTTAATAAAATTGTTAGTGATTTTTTAATCGCCTAAGTCGCTTGCAGCATACGCTTATGCTACAATGCGCGCACAATTTTTGGCTTACTGTTAATTTATAGAAGAATTATATCAATGCTTGCAAAATATTTTGATCAAATAGAAGCCATTGGCCTTGACTTGTTTTTTGCTTTTATCTTCATTTTTATTGGTTTAACCGTAAGAGATTTAATGAAAACCAATAATGTTCCACCAATAGGACAAGCAGTAATTTACTTAGTGTTATTACTGGGATGTGTCGGTTTTGTTGTAAAAATAATCATCGAATTATACTTCGAATCTCAAGGTATTGGTTAAATAATCTTTTATTTTCAATAGCATCTCGATTAAATCATCAGTAACTTAGTGGCAAACATATAAATGGCGAAAGAAAGTACAGATTTAACTACCATTGATTTATTTTGTGAAGAAAAACGTCCTGGGCGGCCAAAAACAAATCCGCATCCTCGCGATGTTCAAATAAAAATCAACAAACGAAATCAAGTAAAGCGTGATAAAAACAAAGGTTTGAAACGGGTCGAATTTAAGATCCACAGTAGCTTATTTGAGCAATTAGAAAGGCTTGCTCAAGATCAAAGAATAAGTCGTAGTGAATTGATAGAATTACTGCTAATAGAATCCTTAGCAGAAAAAAAACAACTAAGCTAAGCTACACTAGTTAAATTAACGCTTAGATTAAACATTTAAATATTTAGAGAAAGGGTAAAAACTTAATGGCTATTATAGGATTATTTTTTGGTAGTGATACCGGCAATACTGAAGCAGTTGCAAAAAGTATCCAGAAAAAACTGGGCAAAAAACTGGTTGAAGTAAAAGATATCGCCAAAAGCACTAAAGAAGAAATAGCTGAATTTGATTTGCTTATTTTAGGCATTCCTACTTGGTATTATGGTGAAAACCAGTGTGACTGGGATGATTTTTTACCTGAATTAGAAGAAATTGATTTTACTGATAAACTGGTCGCTATTTTTGGATTAGGCGATCAAGAAGATTACGCCGAATACTTTTGTGACGCTATGGGACCTTTACGAGACATTGCTGAAGCTAAAGGTGCTATTGTGGTCGGTAATTGGCCAACCGAAGGTTACGAATTTGAGGCTTCTAAAGGGTTGGTCGACGATAACACCTTTATCGGCTTAACCATAGATGAAGACCGACAACCTGAATTAACTGAACAACGTGTTGATCAATGGGTTAATCAAATTTATGATGAAATGTGCTTAGCTGAATTAGCCGATTAATAACGACTTAAATTGCTTAAACTTTTTAAAAATAAAGCCTATTTTCAGGCATGTATTTTTATTAATAAGCAAATTCTAATAAAATATAAAATATTGTGCTGTTATCAAACGACAAATCACTTTATAATTTTATAAAAAATATTAGGGAAACACTAGAATGCCTACACAAAATGATGAGCTAAAAAAAGCGGGTTTAAAAGTTACCCTACCGCGCGTTAAAATTTTAGCTATATTACAAAATCCAGATAATCAACATGTTAGTGCTGAAGAAGTCTATAAAATTTTACTTGAACAACACGAAGAAATTGGTTTAGCAACAGTATATCGCGTATTAAATCAATTCGATGATGCTGGTATTATTACTCGTCACCATTTTGAGGGCGGTAAATCAGTATTTGAATTAACTCAAAAGAAACATCATGATCATCTCGTCTGTTTAAAATGTGGTAATGTGGTTGAATTTGAAGACGACGTAATTGAAACTCGCCAAAGTGATATTGCTAAAGCCCATAATATTAAATTAACCAACCACAGCTTGTATCTTTATGGTGAATGTAATGATAGCGACGCGTGTGAAGCTTATAGACTAGAACATCTATAAACTCAATATTGATTAATTTTTATTATGACTAATTCGTTGCACTAAAGTACAACCTACAGGCGCATAAAATAAGTTTACGTGGCGATGCAGATAACTCATGTCTTTATTATCGTCATCTTCTAGACGATTTTATCGAAGATATCCTGTTTTTGCTGTGGTTCCCCGCTTAAAAGACTGCGGGGATGACGATACTGAGCCAAGTACATAGACAGGTAATTTTATCAATTTATAACAAAAATCCGCTCAAGTAATCGGATTTTTTTATTTAAAAATAACGCTAATCTGTACAAAGCTACATATTAATTTTTGCCCACGTATCACGTAAACCAACGGTGCGATTAAACACTAATTTACCTGCTGATTTTTCTTGCTCGGTTAATTTATTATCCAAACAATAATAACCTTGGCGTTCAAATTGATAAGCCTGTTCAGCTTGTGCGTTAATCAGCGATGGTTCTACTTTTGCCTGCTCTATCACAATTAATGACTCAGGATTAATGACCGCATGAAAATCGTCTTCCGCCGCTGGGTTTGCTACGGTGAATAAACGATCATATAAACGAATTTCAGCATTTAAACACTGTTCGGCATCAACCCAGTGAATAACACCTTTGGGTTTAGTACCATCTTCAGGATTTTTGCCTAAGGTTTTATCATTATAAGTACAATAAACCGTGGTGATATTACCTTGTTCATCTTTATCGCAACGCGTTGCAAAAACCACATAAGCGCCGCGTAAACGTACCGCTTTACCAATAACTAAACGTTTATATTTTTTATTGGCTGCTTCACGAAAATCTTCCGCTTCAATGTAAAGTTCACCACTAAAAGGAACAATTCTTGTGCCTTGGCTTTCATCACTGGGGTGATTTTTAACAGTAAGTTGTTCTGTTTTATCTACTGGGTAATTTTCAATAACCAATTTTATAGGATCAAGCACCGCCATTGCACGTGGCGCGTTGTCATTGAGATCTTCACGAATACAAGCTTCTAACACTCCCATTTCAACGGTATTGTCCATTTTGGTAACACCAATGCGTTTAGTAAATTCGCGTAATGAGGCTGGCGTATAACCACGACGACGAAATGCTGCAATGGTCGGCATACGAGGATCATCCCAACCATTAACTAAATTTTCTGCTACCAGTGTATGCAATTTACGTTTACTCATCACCGTATATTCAAGGTTTAAACGCGAAAATTCATATTGGTGTGGCACGGTTTCAATAGAAACATTTTCCAGCACCCAATCATATAAACGACGATTATCTTGAAATTCTAGGGTACATAGAGAATGGGTAATATTTTCAATGGCGTCTGATAAACAATGAGTAAAATCATACATTGGGTAAATACACCAGGTATCACCTGTTTGATGATGGTGAGCAAAACGAATACGATAAATAACCGGATCACGCAAACACATAAAACTTGACGACATATCAATTTTAGCGCGCAATGAACACTCACCTTCTTTAAATTCACCCTTTTTCATTTTAGCGAATAAGGCTAGATTTTCTGCTACTGAGGTTTCTCTAAATGGGCTATTTTTGCCTGATTTATTTAGCGTACCACGATATTCACGCGATTCTTCAGTATTTAAAAAACACACATACGCTAAGCCTTTTTCAATGAGTTCAACCGCAAAACCATGCAGTTTATCAAAGTAATCAGAAGAATAATGAATATCACCAGCCCATTGAAAACCCAACCATTTAACATCTTCTTGAATTGAATTAACGTAATTAATATCTTCTTTTTCAGGGTTAGTGTCATCAAAACGTAAATTACATAAACCGTTATAATCTTGGGCAATGCCAAAATTCAAACAAATTGATTTTGCATGACCTATATGTAAATAACCATTAGGCTCAGGAGGAAAACGGGTTTGTACCTTATTATGTTTACCACTAGCAAGATCAGTATCAATAATTTGACGAATAAAATTGGTTGGACGGCTTGGTTGATCCGACATTCAGAACCTCTAAAAAATAATCACTATTTTAATAGCCGCATTATAACAGCGTTATAAAAGAAAAAGCAGCATTTTACTGCTGCTTTTCGAAGATGAAATAATCAAACAATGATCAATTAACGACGTCTTCTGCGGCGAAGCCTTTTTTTACCTTTGTCTTCATCAATATCTTCCGGTTGACCTTCTAATGATTCATATAAAATATGATCAAATTCACCAACGATAGACTTTATTGGTTTGGCAAGATCAGGAGAGTCTGGTGTAATAGGTTTATCAATTTGTTTCAACTGGGCTGACAAACGTAAATCTTCTGCTGAAGGTTGGTCACTAAATTCAATTTTAGCAACTTTAGCGCGTTTACTGTCTTCTTTATTATTAACACTAGGTGCATATTCCGGTTTTTTAATTTTAACGCTAGTGTCTTTTCTGACTTTGATCACCGTCTCTTTTTTAACTGCAACAGTTTTTTCTTCACGCTGAGTTAATTCTTCTACACTTTGCATAACGTCTGGTTCAACAACCGCAACATCTGCTTGTGCTTTTTCCATAACCGTATCTGACTGTTGAGGCTTGATACTTTTTATTGTCGTGCTACTGGCTTTGATATTAACTTGAGTGGTTTGTTCTTTGCTGTTGTTAGTACTTATAGTTTTATCATTGCTAATATTTGTCCTAGCTACATTCTCAGAGACATTATTTAAGACACCTTCATCAACAGTAAAAGAACTTATATTAATTGTTTTGCGCTTTTGAGGTATTTCAATAGGTGCTTGTTTGTCTTGTTCAAGGCGATCATTAAATTCATCAGAAATTAGGGTTAAATCATCATTTCCTTTGATCACGGTAGATTTAAAACTAGAAAGATTTTTGGATAAATTAGCAAACTGTAGTTCTATACTTGCTAATGTTGCTTTGACTTCAGCAGTACAATTTTGTGCAACGTCTCTAAAGGCTAATATCTCATCATTTAAAACTAACAATGATTTATCTGTCAGTTCTAGGTGTTGATCTAATTGTTCTAAGCGATCAATAAGTTTTCGTTCTTCGCCCACGAATTCTTCAATCAACTCTTTAGGGATTATAGAAGGTGGTTTTGGCGCAGGAATTGAGTCTTCGAATTCACTCACACAAGTAACGGGCATCCAATGACTATAAGACGGGTGCCATGCATAAACCTCTGGATTTGCTCTCACAAAATCGTTCGCAGCATCTAATTCAAACGGACCTAAAATTTTTCCGTTTTTTGAAAAAAGCCATTTTTTCATGTTCGCCCCACCCTCTTTAACAAAAACTTACAATTTAACAGTGAAGTAATTTAACAAATAATACACAATTTTCCACCTTTTTATTATAAATAGTTGGTATTTTTTTGAGCAATAATGGTTTTATCAAAAACATACACTGTGTATAAAATGTGCGTAACTGTTGTATAAATAGTTATAATTTGTAATTCAACTTAAATTTTTATTTAAAAATCAATAGAATAAAAACACAACAAAAACAATTAAAAATTATTCGCATTTAAACAAAACTACACTACACTTAGAAACATTAACTTAGTTTGAATTTACAGTGATATCCCTAGTTAATTAGCGCATGGTTCATATAGTGAACCAACCCCTCTAAGCCCGAAATGGAATGTTTTGGGCCTTTTTTTTGGCTTTTTTTACTTTAACTTTTTATACTTATTAGGGGCAAAAAAAAACCTACTTTAAAAGTAGGTTTTAAGAATTTTTATACGTTACTCTTAACGACGTAAGCCTAATTTACCGATTAAAGTAGTATAACGTTCAACATTTTTACCATTTAAATAATCTAATAATTTACGACGTTGACTTACCATACGTAATAAACCACGACGAGAATGGTGATCATGGATGTGCTCTTTAAAGTGACCTTGAAGATGATTAATTTGTGTAGTTAACAAAGCAACTTGTACTTCTGGTGAACCCGTATCACCTTCTTTTTGAGCGTATTCTGCAACAATTGCTGCTTTTTGTTGTGCATTTAAAGACATAATTTTACCTTTAGTGTGTTGCGATTAATTAGTAGTAATTAATCGATTAAAACCACACCAAGCCAAACACTAATTCAGCCAATGGTGTCGAAAGAGCGCGTATTCTACCAATAAATTTAATAATTGCAACTAAAATAAACCCCATCAGCGTCAATTTTAAATATATTATACAATAATTTAATATTGATGATTAGGGTCAATCACTACTATGCGTTTAGGTGCGACTAAGCCATTGTCATCTATAAAACCAACACCAATAAATTCAGCCTGTGCTGTTAATTTAGGATCGCCTAAATAAACTTGCACTAAACCATCCACGGGTGCATTTGAGGCTTGCACAGGGTTACCATGGCGTAAAAAGTTTGCTGACATATCATCAACAAAAACGGTAGGCATATCAGCAACAGCTGTGTTCATTGGCACTAACAGCGGATCAAGTAATTGTGATGGCGATATATCTTGCTCTTTAGCTTGTGCTAATAAGGCTTCTAACTGCTCAAGTGTTACCATTTCGTCAACGGGATAATTACCTACGGCTGTTCGACGTAATTGCGCAACATGCGCACCACAGCCTAGCATTTCACCTAAATCGTCTATAATAGTGCGAATATAAGTGCCTTTAGAAACATGAATATCTAAAGTAACTTCGTCATTTTCAAAACTAAGTAAATTAAGATGAAATACGGTAATATCACGTGATCCACGAGGAATTTCTATACCTTCGCGAGCATATTTATACAAGGGTTTACCTTGATACTTCAAGGCAGAGTACATCGATGGTACTTGCTTAGTGGTACCACGAAATTTATCTAACGCAACACGTAACTGAGCATCAGTTACCTTAACTGGTTTTTCACTGACTATTTCGCCAGCCGCATCACTGGTGGTGGTTCTTATACCTAATTTAGCCGTTACGCGATAGGTTTTATCGGTATCGAGTAAAAACTGTGAAAACTTAGTACCTTCACCTAAACATATTGGCAACATGCCTGTCGCTAAAGGATCTAACGCGCCAGTATGACCTGCTTTTTGTGCGAAATATATTCGTTTTACCGCTTGTAATGCATGATTAGATGATTTGTCATAAGGTTTATCTAGTAATAAAATACCGTTAATTGCACGGCCTTTTCTGCGCTTCGCCATTTACTATTTATCTCCTTGTTCGAGAACATCGTCCTCTTGTTGATCTGAATTTTGTGCTTGATTAGTCTCATCCATCAAATGCTTGTCACTAGCGACAGCTCGATCAACTAATGCACTCATGCGCACACCTTCGGCCATAGATTGATCATAAACAAAACGTAAATGTGGCATAATACGCGCGCGTAAACGTTTTGCTAATAATGAGCGAATATAACCTTCTGCTTCATTTAATACTTCTACAGAGGATTTTATTTTGTCACTGTCATCATCAAAAAAAGTAACAAATATTTTTGCATACGCTAAATCACGAGTAACTTCTACCGCCGACACTGTGGTCATACTTAAACGCGGATCTTTAACTTCGCGCATTAAAATAGTTGCGATTTCTTTCTGAATTTGCTGACCTACACGGTCAGTACGGGCATATTCTCTAGCCATAAAAACTCCTAACAATGCTATAAAACAATCAATATTGGTGACTGTGATCTTTAACCATTTTACTTATCATACTGAAGCTTAACTTGTTTCAGTATCTTAAATTAAAAGATCCCCGATAAAAACATTCGGGGATGACGAATAAGATAAAAATATTCGATGACGAATAAGATAAAAATATTCGATGACGAATAAGGTAAAAACATTCGAGATGACGAATAAAATAAAAACATTCTGGAATGACTAATATAATAAAATCACCTGAGTGAACCTCAAAACCATGTCTATTTTTTTATAGCAAAAATGGAGGCTAAGCCCCCATTTTAATTATTATATTGCTGTTGCTTTAGATTGCAGCTAATTACTTCGAGAGCAAAGAAGAGGCACGGAGTTGACGGGTGCAATGAGTACCTCTGATGCAGCTATGGGTGAAATTAGCAAAAATATAAAGTTACAGCGTGCGTTGAACCTCTACTGTTTCGAAAACTTCGATCTGATCGCCTACGCGCACATCGTTGTAATTCTTCACGCCGATACCACATTCAGTACCATTACGTACTTCTTGCACATCGTCTTTAAAGCGACGTAACGATTCAAGTTCACCTTCATAAATAACTATGTTTTCACGCAACACACGAATTGGTGCGCTACGTTTAATAAGTCCTTCGGTAACCATACAACCTGCGATAGCACCAATTTTAGGTGATTTAAACACGTCACGTACTTGTGCTAAACCAATAATTTCTTGCTTAAACTCTGGCGCAAGCATACCGCTCATCGCTTGTTTTACTTCATCAATTAATTGATAAATAACACTGTAATAACGCAAATCAATGTTTTCAGCTTGAATAACTTTACGTGCAGAAGCATCAGCACGTACGTTAAAACCAACCACAATAGCATTTGAAGCCGCCGCAAGAGACGCATCAGTTTCAGTAATACCGCCAACCCCTGAGCCAATAATTTTAACTTTAACTTCATCAGTTGAAAGTTTAACTAGTGAATCAGAAATTGCTTCTAATGAACCTTGTACATCAGATTTAAGTACCACGTTAACTTCAGCAACATCACCTTCTGCCATGTGTGCAAACATGTTTTCAAGTTTTGATTTTTGCTGACGGGCTAATTTAACATCGCGGAATTTACCTTGGCGATATAAAGCAACTTCACGTGCTTTTTTCTCGTCTTTAACAACGGTTGCTTCATCACCGGCTAGTGGCACACCACTTAAGCCTAAAATTTCTACTGGAATTGAAGGACCTGCAGATTTAATAGTTTTACCAGTTTCATCACGCATAGCACGAACACGACCGTACTCTAAACCACACAACACGATATCGCCTTGTTTTATCGTACCTTCTTGTACCAATACCGTAGCAACAGGGCCGCGACCTTTATCAAGTTTAGATTCAACGACAATACCGTTGGCCATTTTATCAACAACAGCCGTTAGTTCTAATACTTCTGATTGTAATAATATAGCGTCGAGTAATTCATCAATACCTAAACCCGTTTTAGCGGATACATGAACAAATTGTACGTCACCACCCCAGTCTTCTGGAATAATGTCATGTTGGGCAAGTTCATTTTTAACTCGGTCTGGATCAGCCGCTTCTTTATCCATTTTATTAACCGCGATTATGATTGGCGCGCCAGCAGCTTTTGCATGTTGAACCGCTTCAACCGTTTGTGGCATAACACCATCATCGGCAGCAACAACAATAATAACAATATCAGTTGCTTTAGCACCACGAGAACGCATTGCAGTAAACGCAGCATGACCTGGAGTATCTAAGAAAGTGATCATACCATGACCCGTTTCAACGTGATAAGCACCAATATGCTGAGTAATACCACCGGCCTCGCCTGCGGCAACTTTAGCTTCGCGAATATAATCAAGTAATGATGTTTTACCATGATCAACATGACCCATAATAGTCACAACAGGTGCGCGCGTTATCGCCTCACCAGAATCACCGCGATCTTGTAATACATCGACTTCAAGTGCATTTTCTTTAACCAAAATCACTTCACGACCCATTTCTTCAGCCACTAAAGCCGCAGTTTCTTGATCGATAACTTGGTTAATAGTTGCCATTGCGCCCATTTTAAACATTACTTTAACCACTTCTGCGCCTTTAACTGACATTTTATCTGCGAGTTCAGCTACTGAAATTGTTTCACCAATGCGTACATCTTTATTTTTTACATCAACCGGTTTTTGGAAACCATGTTGTAAACTTTTGGGTGCTGATAAAGTTTGTTTTCCTCTACCTTTACCTTTTCCTTTACCAAAACGAGCATTTCTATCTTGTGCTGATGATTTTTTCTTTTTACGACGACGTCCACTACCTTCATCTTCACTGTCAACTTTATCTTCAGCTTCTTGTGCGTATACCGATGAAGTTACATGAACGACTTCTTTTTCTTTGGCTTTACGCGCTTCGTCTTCCGCTTTCCAACGTGTTTCATTTTCTTCAGCAAGTTTTTTAGCTGCTTCTGCGGACTCTTTTGCTTCTTGTTCAGCTTTTGCGGCCGCTTCAGCTTCTTGTTTTAAGCGCAGTTTTTTCGCTTCTTCTGACTCAACCACAGGTGCTGCAACTTCTTTGCTTTTACCTTTAGTTGCATCAATTTCTTGTGCTTTTGCCTGTGCAGCTTGCTTAGCTTTTTGACCCGCTTCTAATTTAGCAGCTTGTGCAGCCTTAGCATTTTCAGCTTCTTTAGCTGCGGCTACTTTAGCTACTTCAGCGGCTTTAGCTTCTTCAGCAGCTTTAGTTTCTGCAGCGGCTTTAGCTTCTTCAGCAGCTTTAGCTTCTTCCGCTATTTTAGCTTCGGCTAATTGTTGCTCTTCAAGTTCACTACGTTTTACATAAACACGCTTTTTACGCACTTCAACTTGTACTGATTTGGCTTTACTACCAGAGCCCATAGTCAACGTTGATTTCTTTTTACGATTCAAAGTCATTCGACTTGGGCTCGCTGAAGAATTGTCACCATGCTGTTTTTTCAAGAAATTTAATAATGTTTCTTTTTCTTGTTCAGTTACCGAGTCACCCACTGTTTTTACAATACCAGCATTGCTTAATTGAGTGACTAACTTTTCTACAGGTGTACCGATTTCACCGGCAAGTTGTTTTACTGTTACTTCTGCCATCTATAATTTACCCCTGTTACCCTATTCTTCATTAAACCAGCAAATATTGCGAGCAGCCATGATCAGCTCTCCAGCTTTAGTTTCACTAAGCTCTTCAATATCTGAAATTTCATCAACGCTTTGCTCAGCTAAGTCTTCTAAGGTAATTACCCCGCGACTCGCTAATACATAAGCTAAATGTTTTTCTAACCCTTCTAGTGCAAGTAAATCGGCTGCCGGCTCAGCACCTTCAAGATTTTCTTCACTTGCTAATGCTTGCGTTGTTAAAGCGGCTTTAGCACGCTCGCGTAACTCATCAACTAAATCTTCATCAAAGCCATCAATATTTAATAATTCAGCCACTGGCACATACGCAATTTCTTCTAATGATGTAAAACCTTCTTCAGCAAGCACTAAGGCAAAGTCTTCGTCAATATCAAGATGTTCAGTGAAAATACCTAACACTTTATCATTTTCAGCTTGATGTTTTTCTTGCATGTCTTTAACGGTCATTACGTTCAGTTCCCAGCCAGTTAACTGGCTAGCAAGACGAATGTTTTGACCACCACGACCAATGGCCATTGCTAAGTTGTCTTCTTCAACAGCGATGTCCATGGTATTGGTATCTTCATCAACAATAATTGAAGCAACTTCAGCCGGAGCCATAGCGTTAATAACATATTGTGCTGGATTGTCATCATAAAGCACTATATCAACACGTTCACCATCAAGTTCGCCTGAAACTGCTTGTACACGAGAACCGCGCATACCAACACAAGCACCAACAGGATCAATGCGTTTGTCATTACTTTTTACGGCAATTTTAGCGCGCGAACCCGGATCACGAGCTGCACCCATAATATCTAGCATTTCTTCGCCAATTTCAGGTACTTCAATACGGAAAAGCTCAATCAGCATTTCAGGTTTTGCACGGCTGATAAATAATTGTGCACCACGAGCTTCGGGTTTAATTTCATATAACAAACCACGGACACGGTCACCTGGACGAAATTGTTCACGTGGTAATAAATCATCACGATAAATAATAGCTTCTGCATTGCTGCCTAAATCAACAATAACGCTTTCTCGGTTTGCTTTTTTAACAACACCGGTAACTAATTCACCAATTTGATCTTGGTATGCCTCAACAATTAAAGCGCGTTCTGCTTCACGTACTTTTTGTACAATAACTTGTTTCGCGGTTTGTGTTGTAATGCGGTCAAATTTTACTGAATCAATTTGATCTTCAACATATTGACCTACTTCAATTTCTGGCTCATCATATTGTGCCGCCGCAAAAGTAATTTCCCCATAAGGGTTTTCCAAGGGTTCATCACTTTCGGCAACAACTAACCAGCGTCGAAAGGTATCAAACTCTCCAGTTTTACGGTCAATACAAACGCGTACTTCAATATCGCCTTCATATTTCTTTTTAGTGGCGGTTTCAAGTGCAAGTTCCATCGCCTGAAAAATGCTTTCTCGGGGTAATGCTTTTTCGTTAGAAACTGCATCAACAACCAGTAATACTTCCTTACTCATGTACCTAGCCTCTCATATTCTTCACTAATAAAGTCAATATTAATGTTATATAAACACTAACTTATATAATTTTTTGCTATTAAAATTGTGGAACAAGGTTGCCCTTGTCAATATTGTTGATTTCAATTTCATAGTCTTCACCATCAACAATAATAATTAAACTGTCGTTTTCTATTGCACTCAGTTTGCCCTTGAACTTACGGCGACCATTTAATGGAATAGATAATTTAACACTCACTGTTTCGCCAACAATTTCCTGATAATGTGCTTTATTAAACAAAGGACGATCTAAACCAGGAGAAGAAACTTCTAAGTTATATTCAGAGCTAATAGGATCTTCAACATCTAAAATAGCACCAACTTGTCGGCTAACTTCAGCACAGTCATCTACATTTATGCCATTTTCATGATCAATAAAAATTCTTAAAACAGAATGTTTTCCGGCGCTAACAAATTCTACACCCCATAATTCTTTACCTGTTTCTTCAACAGCAGGACGTAACAATTCGGCTAACTTATCTTCAAACTTTGCCAATATTCTCTCCGAAATTTAGAAATAAAAAAAGGGCTTCTATACCCAAACCACCTCAAGATGCAGAATTGTATCTTGAAGTCGCTTGGGTATGGCCCAGCGATACAACTATTTTGCTGTTATTTGTATAAATATATTCGACACTAAACATTGAATTCAATATACAAAAAAGCCCCTAAATATGGGGCTAAAGTTACTAAATATCTTATTAAAAGACACTCAGACCAGCTATTTTTAACGCTTAGCTTTTAATTATCTATTGATTATTTATAATAATAATCTAAAAGCGTGAAACATTACCGTTAAAGCAACACCCCATACAACTATTCATTGCTAAAACACAAAAAATTAAGCAGGCGAATTATATAGTTGTTACTTTAATAGCGCAAGAAAAAGCTCTATTTAAATTAAAAGAGTTAAAAAAACCAAAGTAAAAWTTAATAATATTGGCTTTCAACAAGTTAGCAATGTTTTTACAATAATGGTATAACTATAGCTGAGCTACTTGAAGATACTTGTTTCGAGATCTTCAATGAAACAGGTATAAATCGTTTCTTTACTATTAAATTTGAAGATAAAGGGTTGTTAATTTAGTTATGTATTCATACTCTCAGTTACTTATTAGAAATACTTGGTTAGGGTTATTATTTTATATCAGCGTAACCTTTATTGCTATTGTATTATTTTTAGGTTTTATTAATGAAAAACAAGTAGTTCAAAGCAAAACCATCGCTGCGGTAAGTAAACAAGTTTCGAGCAACAGTGATACTAAACAATTAGTACGAGTATTGAAAAGTACTGAGCAATTTATTTTACTCGATATTTCTTCATCTTCTGGCGAAAAATTATTTCATCAAGAACAAACAGATAAACGTTCATTGCTCAACTTTTTAATGCCAGAACCAGCGACCATTCAATTAAAAGATCCACAGCTAACTTTAATCTTTCAACTCAGTTATCAGCAAGACACCCGTTTATTAATACAATTATTATTACTATTTTTAGTCGCGACCATTATTTTTGCCATTGTTGCCGCCTCGTTAAGTGTGGGTCATTATAAAAAGTTTTACAGTGAAATTGGTCAAGTGATCAAAAGACAATTGCAGCAAGTCGGCAAAAATGAAACGAATGAAGAAGACGATAGTATATATAATATCACCGAGTTAAAAGAAGGCATTGCTGAAATAAAAAGCTTAATTAAAACCCAACAATCAACGTCTGTAGCATTAGAGCGACAAGCTTTTAGTGATAGTTTAACCGGATTAAATAATCGTAATAAATTTGTTCATTTTTTTGAAAATAAAGTGGCTCAAAATGGTGATGTTAAATTTGGTGTACTGTTGATCACTCGCTGCTCTGAATTACAAACGATTAATCAAATCCGCGGGTTTAGTGATGGCGATCGTTATATTGCTCAAGTTTCTAAAATAGTTCAGTCAACTATACCAAGTCATTTAGGTGGTGAAATTTTTAGAATGAACAGCTCTGATTTTGCCGTTGTTCTTCCTAATGTTCAATTACCAGAGGGGGAAGAGTTTGCCGAGCAACTGACGGGTAAATTCAACGAATATCAGCAAGCTTCTGATTTAGATTCTGTTGCTTATACCGGTTTAGTCACTTTTACATGGCAATCACCTCTGGGTGAATTACTGGCACTTGCCGACACCGGTATTAGTGTTGCCCAAACTCAAAAGATTAATTCTTGGTTCGCACAAAAAGACAGCGATGTATTAAAAAATTCAAGTGCCAGTTATGGCAACCAAAATTGGCGCCAAGAAATTGATAATGTTATTGAAAATAATCGCGTTACTTTGTTAGTACAGCCGATCCAACCTAATAGTAGAAACTCTAAAGTGTACGGCGAAATATTAGCAAGATTTTTAAATTCTAATGGCGATATGTTACCAACCGCTTCTTTTATTGCCATGGCTGAAAAACTCGACAAAATTGTTGCCGTAGATAAATTGATCATTAAAACCGTTATCGATGAAATTAAGCATAAAAATTTATTAGATAAAAGTTTTGGTATTAATATCAGTGCTCGCTCTATCAGCGATGAACATTTTTTAATTTGGCTAGAACGTCGATTATTAAAAGAGAATCAAGTAGCCTCTCGTTTAATTTTTGAAATTACTGAATATGGTTTACAGCAAAACATTAAAAGCAGTAAGCGCTTTATCGACATGATACATCGTTCAGGCGCTCGCATTACCGTTGAACGATTTGGTGTTGGTTTAACCTCATTTAAATTTTTTAGAGATTTAAAACCAGACTTCATTAAAATGGACAGCACTTATACACGTGACATTGATGAAGATAAAAACAATCAATACTTTTTACGTTTAATGGTTGATTTAGCACATCGAATTAGTATCAATGTATTAGCTGAAAGTGTTGAAACAATTGAAGAAAAACGTACTTTAGAAAAGCTATTTATAGATGGTTGCCAAGGTTATTACATTAGTAAACCAACTTCATTGTAGTAATACTATTGACAATAATAAGGTTGTTTTTTTAATAACCTTACAACTGATGTGTTGTTATCTGCTTAATAAAGTCAGATAATATTATCTATTAAATTAATATAATAACGAATTATAATGGTTGATTATCTACTGCTGCTCGTCGGCACGGTATTAGTAAATAACTTTGTCTTGGTAAAGTTTCTTGGTTTATGCCCTTTTATGGGGGTTTCTTCACGTACAGAAACCGCTATTGGCATGTCTTTTGCGACCACATTTGTAATGACCTTAGCTTCATTACTGAGTTATCTGGTTAGTAACTATATTTTAACACCCCTAGGTTTAGACTACTTAATGACCATGGCTTTTATTTTGGTTATTGCCGTCGTTGTACAATTTACTGAGATGGTGGTTCATAAAACCAGCGCCAACTTATATCGCACTTTAGGTATATTTTTACCCCTCATAACCACCAATTGTGCGGTACTGGGTGTTGCCTTACTCAATGTTTATCAACAACATAACTTTTTTGAATCGATCATTTACGGTTTTGGCGCGGCAGTTGGCTTTTCATTAGTATTAATAATGTTTTCAGCCATGCGCGAAAAACTGGCCAGCGCTGATGTACCTGCCCCCTTTAAAGGCCCAGCCATTGCCATGATCACCGCAGGACTGATGTCTCTTGCTTTCATGGGTTTCACCGGACTAATCAAACTTTAATGACTATTTTAATTGCGATACTTGTATTAGGC
The DNA here is from genome assembly GCA_002401725.1 of Gammaproteobacteria bacterium. Classification (GTDB taxonomy): domain Bacteria; phylum Pseudomonadota; class Gammaproteobacteria; order Enterobacterales; family Alteromonadaceae. The sequence continues at coordinate 18,729 of NVTW01000011.1, read as the reverse complement.
AGCATGTGCGTAATTTTTGGCGCACTGTTAGGTTATGCTGCAGTTAAGTTTAAAGTTGAGGGCGATCCACTTGTTGAACAACTTGATGCATTATTACCACAAACTCAATGTGGACAATGTGGTTATCCCGGCTGTAAACCTTATGCAGAAGCAATTGCTAACGGTGAAGCTATTAATAAATGTGCTCCTGGTGGTGAAGAAACCATCAAAAAAATAGCCAATTTAATGGGTGTAGAAGTGCAACCATTAGATGAAAGTCATAGCCAAGATAATACCCCTAAAGTGGCTTTTATTATTGAAGAAGATTGTATTGGCTGCACTAAATGTATTCAAGCCTGTCCCGTTGACGCTATTATTGGTGCCGCAAAACAAATGCACACCATAATTATTGACGAATGCACTGGTTGTGATTTATGTGTGGCTCCCTGCCCTGTTGACTGTATTAAAATGATACCAATGAAACAAACCACCAATAACTGGCAATGGGATATTAATAACATTGCCATTAAGGTTATCGACGATAGCAACACAGCAGACTCTGCCCACAGCACAGAACAAAATAGTGCGGTACAAGTTGATAAGGTAAACGCTTAATGGAAACTANTTTAGAGCGTGTACAACGTAGTCGCTGGTGGAAATTTCATGGTGGAATTCATCCTCCTGAGCAAAAATTTTTAACTAACGATAAGCCGATCCGTAATTTACCCTTACCTGAGTTGTTAAAATTACCCTTAAAGCAACATATTGGGCAAAAAGGTGAACTGATCGTTAATGTTGGCGATAAGGTATTAAAAGGTCAAGCTCTCACCAATAGTCAACATCCAATGGCTGTGCCTATTCATGCACCAACCAGTGGCAAAGTTATTGCCATTAAAAATGCCGTGGTCGCTCATCCGTCAGGCTTAAGTGAATTATGCTTATTTTTACAACCTGATGGTAAAGAGCAATGGCGAGAACGTAATATTTGCCAGAATATTGATGCTCTTAGTCAACAAGATGTTATTAGCAAAATTGTTAATGSCRGCATTGSRSGSWTRKGTGGCGCTGGTTTTCCAACCAATGTAAAAGTTAACATAAAAAACAATACCTCAACTAAGATCAAATGTTTGATCATTAATGCGGCTGAATGCGAACCTTACATTACTGCCGACGATTTACTGATCCGCGAGCACAGCAGTGAAATTATTGATGGTGTAAAAATACTGGCTAATATTTTAAAGCCAGAACAAGTGCTCATTGGYATTGARRACAATAAACCYRMMGCWATTAAAGCAYTKCAACAWGCSAYWAMRGSWWTYGAWAAMWTTMAYGTTTGTRTKYTRCCAACYAAATAYCCWASYGGWGGCGAAAARCARCTRATYAAAATATTAACYGGCWWAGAAGTMMMWMRWGGYGSTTTACCKAKTSMTTYRGGCATTGTYGTRCARAATGTTGCCACTTGCTTTGCCATTGCTGATGCTATTATCAACGACACGCCGCTAATTCGTCGTGTGGTAACTGTTACCGGAAATGCGGTTAACAAACCACAGAATGTTTGGGCATTACTCGGCACACCAATCAAGCATTTACTGCAACATTGTCACTATCAAGCCCCCACTAAAGAACATTTAATTTTAGGCGGTCCGATGATGGGTTATAGTTTGCCATCAAGTGATATAAGCATCACTAAAACCACCAATTGTATTTTAGCTCCAAGCAGCGAAGAAATACCCAATACCAACAATGAGGTTGATTGTATTCGTTGTGGACAATGCGCTGATGTATGTCCAAGCCAATTATTACCACAAGAACTACAATGGTTTGCAAAAGCCAACGATCATCAACAATTGCAAAAATTTGATCTATTTGACTGTATTGAATGTGGTGCTTGCGCTTATGTTTGCCCGAGCCAAATACCTTTAGTACATTATTATCGTATTGCGAAAGCAGAAATAAGACAGCAGCAGTTACAAGACTTAAAAGCAGAAAAAGCTAAAGCGCGCTTTGAAGCGCGAAAACTTCGTCTTGAAAAAGAAAAAATAAAACGCGAAGAAAAACATCGTAAAGCAGCAGAAGCACGAAAAGCGATGATGAATAGCAATTCTGGTCAAGCAAAAGGTGCTAAATCAGCCGTGGCTGCTGCACTTGCTCGCGCTAAAGCTAAAAAAGCACAATTGACCTCAAAAACTGGTGATATAAAAAATACCGCAAGTGATAACGACAGTAGCTTTACAAATAGCTCCACAACTAATGAGACTAATAACGACAAAAAGTTACAAGTAGCCGCAGCTATTGCCAGAGCAAAAGCTAAAAAACAGGCTAAAGCGATCTCTAGCGACGACAATCAAGCAGAAAAAAATCTCGCCCATCAATCACTAGACAATAATAAAAATACTGCAACTAACAGCAAAATAAAACTAAAATCAGCGCCAAAAAACGATACTCCTCTAGAATCAACACCTAAAACGAGAGCAGAAAAAATAGCCCTCGCTGTTGCCAAAGCTAAGTCGAGAAAAATTAAAACAGCAGTAGATGACAAAAAATTATCATCTGGAAAAAACATAAATACAGATAAAAAGCAACGCATTGCCGCTGCCGTAGCAAAAGCAAAACTAAAAAAACAACAGCAAAATAAACCTCAAATCGAATCACAAATCGAATTACAAAATAACCAATCAAAAGAGTCTTCTTAAATCATGACCTTTTTTATCGCAAGTTCGCCTCACGAGCATAGCCGTAGTAAAACATCTCGGTTAATGCGTTTAGTTATTTATGCCACTATTCCTGGTATTTTTGCACAATGGTATTTTTTTGGTTGGGGCAATTTAATTCACATCAGCATGGCAATTTTTTGTGCTTTGCTCACCGAATTTACCGTACTTTCTTTGCGAGAAAAACCCAACGGTAAAAGCATCAGTCACCAACTCTTTGATGGCAGCGCAGTTTTAACAGCAATTTTACTTGGTATTGCTCTACCAGCATTAGCACCGTGGTGGATCACAGTTATCGGCGCTATTTTCGCTATCTTAGTGGTAAAACATTTATATGGTGGTTTAGGACATAATCCTTTTAACCCTGCAATGGCTGCTTACGTATTACTTTTAGTCTCATTTCCAGTACAAATGACCAATTGGCAACCGCCCTTATCACTGATGTCTATTCAGCTAGATTTTGGTAACACTCTATCCACCATTTTAACGGGCTATACGCAAGAAGGATATTCAGTCGCACAATTGCGTACTCATGTCGATGGTTATACCATGGCAACACCATTAGATACGTTAAAAACGGATTTAACCTTAGGTTTAACCATAGCAGAAAGTCGCGCAGGTATGATTTTTGGTGACAATTTTGCTCTAGGTTGGGAATGGATAAACCTCGGTTTTTTAGCTGGTGGTTTATTTTTAATTACTAAAAAGGCTATTCATTGGGCAGTACCGGTAAGCTTTTTAGCCAGCATTTGGCTGTGGACTTTGGGTGGTTATGCCTTAGCTCCAGATATTAACGCCCCCACAATGTTTCATTGGTTATCAGGAGCTACTATGCTCGGCGCCTTTTTTATTCTAACCGATCCAGTGACCGGTGCTACCAGCATCAAAGGAAGATTAGTATTTGGTGCCTTAGCGGGGTTTATCGTTGTCATGATCCGTAATTTTGGTGGTTATCCTGATGGTGTTGCCTTTGCGGTATTACTTTGTAATATGGCAGCGCCATTAATTGACTTGTATACTAAACCTCGTACCTATGGACACTTGAATTCAAAGAACAATACCAATAACGAAAACAAGACAACTAATACAAACAAAGCAAACAAAGCAAACAAAGCAAACAAAACAGCAAATACCAGCAAGACAACAAAGGAGCGAAATTAATGCGTATAAGTATTCAAAAAAACAGTCGTATTTTAGCTCTGTTTGCTATTGTTTGTACCGCTATTGTCGGCATAGTGAACGAAACAACCAAAGATCGGATAGAAGCGCAAAAACAACAACATTTATTAAAAACTTTGCACAGCATTATCGCCCCAGAGCGCTTAAATAATGATATGTACCAAGATTGTTTAACCATTACCGATGCCGAGCTTGGTACGCTTGCACCACAAACTGTTTACCTAGCAAGATATAACGAGCAACCCGTTGCTGCGGCTATTACCACCATAGCTCCCGATGGCTACAACGGTAACATTGAATTAATTGTTGCACTAAATATTGATAATACTATCAGTGGCGTACGCATTTTAAATCACCAAGAAACACCGGGGCTAGGTGACAAAATTGAAGAACGTAAAAGTAAGTGGATTTTCACCTTTAATGATAAAAAAATCCCTCAAGAAAAAGATGAACAATGGAAAGTTGCTAAAGACGGCGGCATGTTCGATCAATTTACTGGCGCAACTATAACGCCAAGAGCCGTGGTAAAAGCAGTAAAGAAAGCAGCTCGCTATTTCAGTAAACATCAGCAAGAATTATTTAGCCAAGCAGCAAATTGTCGAGGTGAAAGATGAGTTTTTTAAATGCCGAATACAAAGAAATTGCTTGGCAAGGTTTATGGAAAAACAACCCAGGTTTAGTACAAATTTTAGGCTTGTGTCCTCTGCTTGCCGTTACCTCAACAGTCACTAATGCTTTAGGTTTAGGATTAGCCACTATGTTGGTGCTAATTGGCTCTAATGCTACAGTATCTTTAATACGACAATGGGTACCTAAAGAAATACGTATTCCCATTTTTGTGATGATCATCGCAGCCTTTGTAACCTGCGTACAATTATTAATGAACGCATTTACTTATGGCTTGTATCAATCATTAGGGATTTTTCTTCCGTTGATTGTAACCAACTGTGCCATTATCGGCCGAGCTGAAGCTTATGCCTCTAAAAACCCCGTAAAACAAGCCAGTTTTGATGGCTTAATGATGGGTTTAGGCTTTACGTTACTGTTGTTAGTTTTAGGTGCTATTCGTGAAATTTTAGGTCAAGGTACATTGTTTGATGGTGCAGATTTATTATTAGGTGATTGGGCAGCAAACTTACGCATTGAAGTATTTCATTTTGACAGTAAATTTTTATTAGCTATTTTACCTCCAGGCGCCTTTTTTGCGATGGGTTTTTTAATTGCCGCTAAAAACTTTATTGATACAAAAGTAGCAGAACGACAACCTAAGGTTGAAGACAAAACCATTGAACGAGTACGTGTTAATTTTGATGCGCAGTAGCTTATGAGTAAACTCAATAAAAATACATGCCACATCAAAAAACACGAGAACTTCGATAAAATCATGTCGAAGATGACGATTGTAATAAATACCTGAGTGATCTGTATAGGCATGAATAAATATGAATAAAGCCAAACGCCTCGAAATATTAACACGACTACGCGATCACAACCCTCATCCCACCACCGAATTAAATTTTACCTCACCGTTTGAATTGCTTATTGCCGTGTTGCTTTCAGCACAAGCCACAGATGTTAGCGTAAATAAAGCCACTGCCAAATTATACCCTGTAGCCAATACCCCACAAGCGATCCTTGATTTAGGTTTAGACGGTTTAAAATCGTACATAAAAACCATCGGTTTATTTAACACCAAAGCGGCTAACACCCTAAAAACCTGTCAAATGTTAGTGAACTTACATAATAGCGAAGTTCCTGAAAACAGAGCAGCGCTTGAAGCATTACCCGGTGTTGGTCGAAAAACCGCTAATGTGGTTTTAAATACCGCTTTTGGCTGGCTAAAAGATAACGAAGGTAACTATTTTTTGGCGGTAGATACTCACATACAACGACTTGCTAACCGTACAGGCTACGCCAAAGGTAAAACAGTAGAACAAACCGAACAAGCCATCATAAAAAACACCCCAAATAAAAATGAATTTATGTTCAATTTACATCACTGGTTTATATTGCATGGTCGTTATACCTGTGTTGCGCGTAAACCTAAATGCGGTTCGTGTATTATTGAAGATTTATGTGAGTTTAAAGATAAAACAGCATAGTTCAATATTAAGGTGGCTACACAAATTTAGTTACAGAGTCACGATGGGTGATCTCATTGTTTTCTGCCGTATGTAATTTACCAAAATTCATACCATTTTCATTAATTAGGTGAGATTGGTATTACTACACTACTAACTGTAAAGAAATACTAAAGGTACACCCTTCCCCTAGCGTACATTCCACAGCAATAGTTCCATTCATCGCCTCAATAAAATGTTTTGAAATGATTAAACCTATTCCTGTTCCATCAACATTATTATCCTTATCGAGTCGTTCAAAAGGAACAAATAATTTAGCTATACTTTCTTCGTTCAATCCTTCGCCAGTATCAGTTACACTAATACGAAAGTGTTGTTTATCGATAATAGAACAACTTAACTCAACATGCCCATTTTCTCGGTTATATTTCACAGCATTAGAAAGCAAATTCATCAGCACTTGCTTTAAACGAATGGGATCAGCTTCAACATTATGATATTGTTCAGTTTGATGATAGGTTAAGGTTATATTCCGTGATTTTGCTAGGGGTTGTATTAAAGAAATAGCGTCTTGAATAACATCATCTATGTTAACCTCCTTGATCATAACTTTCATCTGACCTGATTCAATTCGAGCTAAATCTAAAATGTCATTAATCAATTGCAATAAATATCGACCGGCTTCTAAAATTTCATTTATATTACTGCGTTGAGTCTCATCAAGTTTTTCAGCATCTAGCTCTAGAATTTGCCCAAAACCCAATATCGCATTTAACGGCGTACGTAATTCATGACTCATACAAGAAAGAAATGCTGATTTTGCTTTATTAGCAAACTCAGCATCTGCCAATGCTTGTTTTAAATCGTGGGTACGCTGCTTAACCTTGCTTTCAAGACTCATATTCATCTCTTCAAGTTGAAGACGTGAATATTCAATTTGATCGATCATCTCTTTAAATGATCGTGCTAACATGCCAATTTCATCTTTATTATTAGTAGGCCATTCTATTTTAGCTAAATAATTTTCTCGGTATTGATTAACGGCAAGTGTCATTTGATGTATCGGACGAGTGAGTCGAATTGAAAACAATACCGCTAAGACTAATCCTCCTAACGTTAATAATATGGTTAACCCCATTAATTTTTTCAACATAATTTCATCTTCTGCCATAATGTTTGAAAAACTTTGGGTGATCACTACGGCAATAAAACGATTTAAATTAGCCGAGTCAAACGGGATCTTAGTAAAACTAATTACTCGTTTATTTCCTGTATCCTCTGGCATTAACATTACCTGTTTTACGGTATTTGTTGACTCATATAAAGAGCTTAATTGTGGCACATCGGATTGAATACGATAACGTGTACCTAAATCAAAGCCATAGGTTTTATTATTTTCTCGATGAAGCAAATAATCACCTTGATCATTGGTAATACAAATAATAGTGTCATCATTATTAGTGATATGTTTTTCTATGGCATGTAATTCTTTCCTAATATTAATGGTAATAACAACAAGCCCAGCAATATTATGATTTTTTTCATTATAAATTGGCGTTGAAATATTTAAAATTTCTTCATGAGGTGTGATCACTTTACCATATTCACGATTTAACATAATTTGTGAGATATAMACTTTATCAAGAGGTAATTTAAGTGTTTCTTGCACATARATGTGGTGACTTTTATTTTGYAATTTATCCTTTTTTACACGAATGATATCTTCTTGATGTTTAAAAACAGAAACTAGTTCGTTTCCCTTTATATCTATATAACTAATTTTTAGATAATTATTTTTCTGTTTGATATATGATTCAAAAATAGTCTGTAAACGTAACGTCCACTGTTCGTAATTTGTCGTATCTTGTTGATCAACGCCATCACTTAAACTTGCTCGTATTATCCCCTGAAAGGGTGGCGTACTTGCCAAAAACAGAACATCTTCTTGATCTACTTTTACGACTAATTGCAGCAAAGCACTCGCTTCATCCACTTTTTCACTAATATGTTCCAAAGCATCAGCAACCAAAATTTCTTTTATTTTATGGTAGAAAACACTACCAACAATACCGACACTAAATAGCACCAAAAAGATGCTACTAATGCTCAATTTATAAACAATAGATAATTTCATCATTTACTTCTTTTAACAAAACCTTTATTTGAAAGCAATAAATAAACATGCCTATGCACTTGGCTCAGGATCGTCTTTCCCGCAGTCTTTTAAGTGGACGTGGCATGGATGCTACATCTTAGACAATGCATGGAGCATATTGTCCTAAATCTACGTCAAAAAGTACGAGATCTTCGATAAAAACGACTCGAAGATGACGATTAGTATAAATACCTGAGTGATCTGCATAGGCATGTTTTTAATTTACATTTAATAGTAATCTATTAATATTTCTTAATTTATTATCAATTTGTACCGAAGAACCAATGACCTCAACAAACTTTTCTTTAGTATCTTCAAAAAGCCCTACTAAATCAGCTTCCTGATCTTCAGATAATCCCATCGTTATAGTTTTTTGATCCATATTAGTAGTTAATTCTGAAACCAAGGTGAGTAATGCGCTTTCTTGGTCAAGAATACCTTGTTTTATTTCATTAAAATTGCTTGATAAAGCTTGGCTTAAACTTTCTAAAGCGAGAGTTCGCTCTTTTACTCTTTTATTTTCACTGTCAATAAACATTAATCGACTATCAATAATACTCAGTAAAATAGCAAAATGGTCTCGCAAACGCCCAATAAGAGATTCATCTTCCATGGGTATATGCTTGACTAAAATAGAACACCATGGCGAATTAAATAATATATTATTACCAAAACTCACAATTCGTTGTGCTGTTCGTCCAAGTTCTAATATTTCTATTTCGAGGGTAGATATTATATCTTTAGGATACTGAACATGCGCTTGCTCTATCCTAAATTCTAAGGAAAAACCAAGTTCAAACTGAGTAAAAAAATCTGTTATTTTTTCGAATAATTCATCCGTAGAAAAAACACGTAACGAATCTGTAAAAAAGTTAATCAACAAACCTAATTCACTGGCATTTTTCATACTAGTAAACGCCACTTGTGAAGCTTGTTTACACTGCTCCGTTAATTGATTTTTTTCATTAATTCTTAATTCAACAACTTTTAATTTTTCACACAATTCAACAACATTTATAGGTTTACAAATATAATCATCAGCGCCACATGCATATGCAGTCAATTTATCGTCTAATGATGAAAGCGCCGAAACAAAAATAACAATAATATTATTGTTTTCATCTGAATCTCTTAATTGTTTACACAAATCAAAACCTGATTTGTTTTCTAACATAATATCAAGCAATATTATTTTAGGCTGCTCTGTTGATACTAACGCTAAAAAAGGTTCATTACCGTCAGAAGAAACTACATCAAAGCAATCCTTTAATGCGAGCTCAATAACTTTACGATTTTGAGCATTATCATCCACTGATAATATTTTAGTGAACATGTCCATACAAATATATCCTAATTATTTTTATCTATTACTTACACAGAAACCCTTCAATTTGATCATAACAAGTCAATTCTACTAAAGTAATATCATCTTTAGGTTCAACATTATAAGTAAAGTCTTTAAATTCGTTTAAAACCTGATCAAAAAGGTTATCTTGCTGAGAAACGACTATTTCTTTAAAACGTTCACTGCCAAACATTTTACCCTCAGCGTTTTGCGCTTCAATAACACCATCACTGTATAAATACACTTTGTCATCTTTATTTATATGATATATTTCAGGTGTTTCATTAAAATCATTATCGTTCAAAATACCTAAAGGCAAATACTGCGAAGGAATAACTTTTTTTAATTCTCCATATTGTGTTAACCAATAACATTCAGGCATTCCACCTATCCATACCGTCATGGTATTGTTTTGTTTATCTAATTTAATTAACGTTGCTGCAAAAAACATTTCAGACGGCATAAATTGATAAAGTTGTTTATTAAACTCCCGAGCAATTTCAGCAATTGTCGCTTTTTCTTTTACCATTTTAAAAAAAATCATCGCCACAGGTAAGGTTCCCATTGCTGCACTTAAACCATGACCGGTAAAATCACCTACCACTAGATATAGATTTCCAACATCATCACGTTCACTCAACAATATATCGCCGCTAAATGCAGAGGTAGATTTCATAAAGTATTTGATAAATTTTTCTTCTAAAAAATTATTTTCTAAAATGCGATTGAAAAAATATTCGATCAGATGTTGCTCTCGATTTAAATGTTGATTAAGGCAGGACAATTGCTTATTTTTTTTACATAATTGCTGGTTAAGCGCTCGAATACGTAAATGAGCGGTTATTTTTGATTCTAATAAATTAAAATCAAATGGTTTACTGAGGAAATCATCTCCCCCTGCAGCAATGGCATTGTCTAAAGAGGCTGTTTCGATTAACGCAGTAATAAATATAATGGGAATATAATTGTTACCGGCTTTTTCTTTAATGGCTTGTGATGACAAATAACCATCCATCTCTGGCATATTAATATCCATAAGGATCAAGTCAGGTTTTTTTTGTTCAAACTGAACGATTGCCTCTTTGCCATTTACCGCCTCAAAAATGATAAAATCTCTCATTTTTAAAACCATTTGTGTTAGCAATATTCTGTTTGCTTTAACGTCATCGACAATAAGTATCGCATCCATTACATATCTTCACCCTAATTTTAGGAGATCATTTAACAACATAAATAATATTCAATACTGTCTATTCATACTTTTTACTATTTAAAATAACATGCTTTAAAACGACATCAATGGAATTTACACTTCAATAAAAAGAAGGGGAAACTTAAGTGCAATACTAAATCTGACTACAAAAGAATAGTTGCAGTACAAAAAAAGAGCAAGGATTAATTAAAATATTAATATATCTCACTATTTTTCAACTACACTGAATATTTATTGAGCAAGTTTAAGGTTAACAGGTGTTGCTTTTGAGAAGGAAAACCCATTCAACTTTAGGTAAAGATACTTAAAGACATAACATGAAGTAGAAAGGGGTACTTACAAACGGAAAGTTATCATCACGGTTAAATAATATGAAAACATTTAATGACGCTGACAGTGTACAAATTTTAAATCATTTATTTGAATTGAAATTAGCTTTTAAAACAGAATTTCCTGCCAAAATGGATGAAATAGAAAACCTTTGGCAACTTCATACCGTGCAAAAAAAAAATGATTTAATAGAACTCCATCGACTATTACATAACTTATCCGCTTTAGCCAATTCTCACGACGCTATAAAATTAAGCAGCTTATTGTATTCACAAGCCAACACGGTGCAATTAATCATCGATTCACAAAAACATCCCCAACAACATAAAAACAATCTCTATAAACAATTTCAGGATACCTTACTAAAAATAGATAACACTATTCAACAATGGCAACCAGCTAAAATACCTTATATTCAGCCTAATAATAGTAATAATTCAACTAACAATATTTATTATTTGGAAGGTGATCCACTTTTTGCAGAAATTTTAATCAATAAATTAATCTACGCCAATTACTCGGTCACTTTATTTGACGACATTACTGAATTTGAGCAAGTATTTGAAAAAGAACACCCTCAATTAATCTTAGTTGATATCTTTCATCATAAAGACGACAACTTAACTAAAGAGGTACTTTTAAAATTAAAAAACCACTTTACCTCGTTTCCTCCCATTATTAATTTATCAGAAAAAGATGATTTCAATACCCGTTTAGCGTCAATTCATGCTGGTGCAGAATATTTTTTCAGTAAACGCTTAGGGTTTCATAAGTTAACTGAAATGTTAGCTAGTTTAATAATAAAAAAAGATATCTCTCCCTACAAAGTACTCATTATCAGTAATTCTAAAAGTTTTTCATCCTTTTATGAAAATTTATTAACACATAAAAAAATACTAACTCAAACATTAAATGAGCCTTTAAAAACAATTACAATCATWGATGAATTTCAACCTGAATTGATTTTATTAGATCTAAATATTAGCAGTTGTTCAGGATTTGAACTGACTCAAATAATAAGACAAGATAACCTTGTAGCCATTACCCCCATAATTTTTTTAACCACCATAGGAACGATAAAAAACATTGCCAGTAAAGTAATAGATGCTGAGGATGAACTTTTAATTCACCCGGTAGAAAAACAGCATTTAATTTCTTCCATTATGGTTAAAGCGAAGAAAACGCATTGGCTAAAAAGTATTTACACAAAACTGGACTATTTGAATAGAGAATCAGAATCACAACTCATTGCAATGAGTCAACACAACCTAGTAAGTAGTACTGATCTTCGCGGTAAAATCACCTATGTAAATGATAATTTTTGTCAAGTAAGTCAATATAGCGCGGCAGAATTAATCGGTAAAAATCACCGTTTATTAAAATCGGGGGAACATCCCTCGTCACTTTATCAAAATTTATGGAAAACTATCTCTAGTGGTCAGGTATGGCACGGCATTATCTGTAATCGTAAAAAAAATGGCGATAAATATTGGGTTAACTCAACCATAGTACCCTTTCTAGATAATAACGGTAGACCCTATAAATATGTTTCTGTGCGCACCGATATAACTCCTCTTAGGCTTAGTGAAGAACGCTTAGAGCGTAGTCAAGTATTTGCAAATATTGGCACATGGGATTGGCATATTAAATCCGATCAAATCACCTATTCTGCACAAGCTAAAAAAATACTAGGTTTAAACGCTAATATAAGTTTTTACAAAAATAAAACTCACTTAAAACTACATCCTGATGATTTTAAGTTAGTCCAAAATGCCGTGCAACGCTGTATACAAGATTGCGATAATTATGACATTGAGTATAGAATAATAGGGACTGATGGTAGTGAGCATTGGATGAATGAAAAGGGTAACGCGCTGCGCGACAATAATAATGAAGCGCTAAGAATGCTTGGCATAATACAAGATATTACCGAAAAGAAAAACACTCAACTCAAATTAATTTCAGCACGTAAAGAAGCTGAAAAAGCCAATAAAAGCAAATCCGAATTTTTATCAAGTATGAGTCACGAACTTCGTACACCAATGAACGCCATTATCGGTTTTAGTCAATTGATGAAAATTGATACGACAGAACCTTTAACTGAGTCACAAAATGAAAATACCGATGAAATATTAAAAGCTAGCCATCATTTATTACAACTTATAAATGAGGTGTTAGATTTATCTCAAATAGAAACAGGGCAGATAGACTTATCTTTAGAAAAAGTGAGTGTTGGTGATATTGTTGCAGAATCCTTACAGTTAATAACACCTTTAGTTCACAATAAGAATATTACCCTTAAGTTGATTTTTGATAATACTAGCGTTACCTTTGAGCAATTATTTTCTCAAAACTGTTCCGTTTATGCCGATTTTACTCGGCTAAAACAAGTATTACTTAATTTATTGTCTAATGCCATTAAATACAATAAAGAGCATGGCAGTGTCACCATTACTTGCTCACATCCTAATAAACAGCAAACTCGCATCAGTATTCAAGATACCGGAAATGGTTTAACTGAGCAGCAATTGAACGATTTATTTACCCCTTTTAATCGCCTAGGACAAGAAAATCAAGAGGAAATAGAAGGTACAGGTATCGGCTTAGTGATCACAAAAAAAATTATTGAACTAATGGGCGGTAAAATAGGGGTAGATTGTATACCAGAGCAAGGTTGTAATTTTTGGATAGAATTACCCACCTATGTAGATGATCATCATTCACATAATATTCGTAACGAACAACAACACAGTGTCAAACATAAAACACAATCAGTGTTCCAACAAGAACTCATCCCAGAGAAAACACAAAGCATACTGTATATTGAAGATAATCCGGCAAACTTACGTTTAGTTACTCAAATATTAGCTCGTTTAGATAATCTCAAAATATGGAGTGCTCCTGAACCTTTACTAGGAATTGAACTAGCGATAGCACACCAACCTGATATTATTTTGTTAGACATTAACCTACCAGGGCTAAACGGATTTGAGGTGCATAAAAAACTTCAAAAACATCGTAAAACTCAAAACATACCCGTTATTGCCATTAGTGCCAATGCAATGCCAAAAGATGTCGAAAAAGGTAAAAATGCAGGATTTACTCAATACATTACCAAACCAATCAATGTGAAAGTATTATTAAACACGGTTAGTAAATTATTACAACGAAATCACGAAACAGATACTCAACAGTAATGTTTACAATAGAGCAAACCCATCATAGGGATATTAATATCATCAAATTACGTTTAGATGAATTTTCTTTTAATGGACTAAAAAGTATGAAATATATGAAAAAAAACCAGATTAATCAAACCAAGATATTATTACTCTGCTATAAAATCGGCATTCCGCTAACACTCTTTTATAGTACTTTTTATATGGTAATGGGCTGGCTATTACATTTTTATGGTGCTATAGCAGCTATTATATTCATAATAATATCACTCTATTTTTATAAGAAAAAAGTAGTAATATTATCACTCTGGATTATGTCGTTAACAATTTTGTTCAGTATTTTCTGGGAAGTATATTTAACTGATGGATTATTTTCTCCTATTCTATTTAGTATTATCCCTGCGTTAGCGCTTTCTATCATGTTAGTAGGCCGCAAGTGGTTAATTCATTTATGTTTTTTTATACTATTATTTATCTTAAGTCTATACTTATTACCACAAGAGTTTTTTAACAATGCAATTCCTGAGCATAATTTAAAAAAAACATATACCTTATTAATTGCCATGACCAATGTGAGTGTTATCAGTTATTTTATCTATATATTTATGCGTAATTACGAGCAAATTTTCATTCATTTAACACAGTCTAAACAAGCATTGAGGAAAGCCAATAAATCATTAAATATAGCGGTAACACAAGCGAATAAAGCCAATTCAGCTAAAACAGAATTTTTATCACAGATGAGTCACGAATTACGTACTCCGATGAATGCTATATTAGGTTTTGGACAGCTACTTGAACTTGATGCTGAGCAATTTACTGAAATTCAACAAATGAATATTCAAGAAATTATTCATTCGGGAAATCATTTACTTTACATTATTAATAATATATTGGATTTATCTAAACTTGAATCTGGAAAGTTAGAGGTATTATGTGGACCAATAAATATAGAAGAGTTACTTGAACAATGCATAAAAACAATCAATTTACGAGCAGAAAAGCGGCAAATAAAAATTTTTAATCATGTTAATGAACAAGGTAACATTGTAAAAGCAGATGCTATACGTTTAAAACAAGTATTGTTAAACATACTATCTAATGCCRTTAAATATAATAAAATTAAAGGTAACATTACCTTAAAGAGTAAAATTATTGATAAACAATATTTTAAAATTATAATTACCGATACTGGTGAAGGGATTAACCAATTTGATTTAAAAAAAATATTTCACACCTTTGAACGTTTAAACAAAAAGACTAATGTTGAAGGAACAGGAATAGGTTTAGCTATCAGTAAATATTTAATAGAACTTATGGGGGGTAGTATTGGCGTAACAAGTACACAAGGTACTGGAAGTACCTTTTGGATAACTATTCCTCTGCTACAACAAAAAGATAAACTTGGGTGACTACAATGAGTAAATTTTCAACCATAGATTTAAAAAAATCACCAATTTTAGTGGTAGATGATCAACTGATTAATATTCGTTTATTACAAAAAATATTAACCTTAAAAGAGTACAGCAATGTTATTTATACTCAAGATCCTACCCAAGTTAATAATTTACATAAAAAACATCAATTTGATTTGATTTTGTTAGATTTAGACATGCCAAAATTAGATGGCTTTGGTGTAATGGAACAGTTAAATCTATTAACCGATAACAACCCTCCTCCCATTTTAGTGTTAACGGCACAACACATGCAAAATTATCGTCAACAAGCGTTAGACAATGGTGCCAGAGATTATGTAACAAAACCATTTGATGCTGATGAGTTATTATCTCGAGTACGTAATTTATTAGAAGTTCAATTAGCACATAAATATATACATCAGCAAAATGAACTGCTTGAAGAAAAAGTGCAAAAACGAACAAAAGCCCTTATTGATACTCAATTTAAAATTGTGCAACATTTAGGTAGAGCAGCAGAATACAGAGATAATGAAACCGGCTTACATGTAATTCGCATGAGTAAAATGGCGGTTGTTATTGCCAAAGCTTTTGGTATGGATGACCAACAATGTAAATTATTATTATACACTGCGCCAATGCATGATATTGGTAAAATAGGCATTCCAGATAATATTTTATTAAAACCAGGTAAGCTTAATAAAGAAGAATGGGAAATTATGCAAACCCATGCACAAATTGGTGCTGACGTGCTTGCCGATGATGATTCAGAATTAATAATTATGGCACGACAAATTGCACTTACCCACCATGAAAAATGGGATGGTTCAGGCTATCCCAATCAATTAAAAGGAGAAAACATCCCAATTACGGGGCGAATATGTGCTTTAGCTGATGTATTTGATGCACTAACCTCTGAGCGTCCCTATAAAAAAGCATGGACGGTTAACCAAACTTTAGATTTGATCAAGCAAGAAAGTGGCAAGCATTTTGAACCAAAACTTGTAGAAATTTTACAAAAAAATCTAGACAAAATAATTGCAATAAAACAAAAATATGCAGAGCCTGAAAATCAAAAAACCTCGGCTTAGTTTATAACTATTTAGGTGAAGTAACATAAAAAAGCATACCTTTGCAGATCACTCAGGCATTTATTAAAATCGTCATCTTCGAGACGTTTTATCGAAGATCTCGTATTTTTTGACCTCTGATAGTAGATCCAAGACAATATGCTCCATGCATTGTCTTAATAAACTGCTTCCATGCAGCGTCTGATTAAAAGACGGGAATGACGATCCTGAGCCAAGCGCATAAGCATGTAAAAAAATCAAAACCTATATATAAACATTCTCATCGCTAAATTTAACGTTAATACCACTAATATCAGCTTGTTCAACTAAACCTTGAATATATGCCTGAATAGCTAAATGAGAAGCACGATGGATTAAATAACCGCGTACTTTATCACTCACCATGTCATATTCTAATGGTTTACCGTCTATTTTACGGCTAATATTAACCACATGAAATCCATAACGAGACTCAAGCGGTTTATCTACTAAACCTTCAGGCATATTCATTAATTGGCGTTCAAATTCAGGCACTGTTTGCCCTTTACTAATTTGCCCTAATGAACCACCCGTTTCTTTTGATGGACAAGCAGAGTATTCTTTTGCTAATGCAGCAAAGGTTGGTGTTTCACCATTTGCTTGTTCTTGCTTTAACTGACTAATGATCACATTAGCATTGTTTTTAGCCGCGTCACGACCTTCAATATCATCTTTGGCAGCAGCCAATAAAATATGATCCACTTCCATTAATGGCATGGTGGTAAATTTGCTACGATTTTGTTCAAAATAACGTAAACAGGTATCTTCATTAGGATCGTCATAACTAACCTCTTGTGCTAATAATTGTTGTACCGCATTTTCTTCATTATCGCCTTCAACATCAAAGCCTTTGCTATTAGCTTGGTTTATTAACAATTGACGAATAATTAATGCTTGCCCTGCTTGCTGCACTACTTGCTCAAACTGACTACCTTTATGGTATTGTAATTCATTGGCTAATGCTTGCTCTGCAATAGTGACACCATTTACTGTGATCACCGGTAAAGCTTCTTTAGATGGGGCTGTTGATTCTTGGGTACCACATGAACTCATAATTACGTCTCGATTTGGTGAATTGCTGTACTTTTTTATGTTGGGTTTCGCTTTCAATGCAAAGAGTCAACTGCTTTTTATGATCGTCATCTTCGAAACGTTTTAATCGAAGATCTAATGCTTGTTAACGTAGATCCAAGACAATATGCTCCATGCATTGTCTTAATAAGCTGCATCCATGCAGCGTCCGCTTAAAAGACTGCGGGAATGACGATCTTAAACAAAGTGCGCAGGCACATTCTTTTTAACGTTCTCTAACTAACTGATAGTTACGTGCAAAGTATTTCACAGGTACGCTAATAATATGCACTAAACGGGTGAATGGAAAAACCACTAATAAGGTTAAACCAAAGAACACATGAAGTTTATATACCAAGCCTACTGATGCAATAGCTGTTGCGGCTTCAACAGGTTGTAAAGTAACAATACTTTGCGCCCAATCCGCTAACAAAATCATTACACTGCCATCTAAATGATGTGTTGATGCCACAATAGTAAATAAACCTAATACTAATTGGATCAACAACATAAATAGAATAACAATATCTGAAGTTTTTGATACTGCACGTACTCTGGGATTGTTCAAACGGCGATTAATTAACATAACTAAACCGATTAAACATAAAAACCCAAAAAACCCGCCACTTACCATAGCTAGCATCTGTTTAGACTCACTGCTAATAAAATTTTCATAAATAGCATGTGGTGTTAACAAGCCAACAAAATGACCTGCAAGTACAAAAATAATACCAATATGAAACAAATTACTTGCTAGGCGAAAACCTTTTTGATCAAGTAGTTGGCTAGAATCTGCTTTCCATGAGTAGGGTTCACGATCATAACGGATCCAAGAACCAACAAACAAAATAGCAACGGCAATATAGGGATAAACCCCAAACAATAAATTATCTAAATTTGACATAAATTTTCTCCTATAATCCTTGCACTTGTGCTGCATCAGGCGCTTTACCATCAAGGGA